>CAXHCA010000091.1:0-26314 GCA_964015035.1 uncultured Saprospiraceae bacterium | reverse complement strand
ATCTAAAATAATGACGAAGCATATTAATAGAATCCCATCTGCTCAATCTTTTTTTGGGGACAAACCTGAACTGCACCCATCGTAGGCGCAGTTGCTGCCTGTTTCTCAAAGTCGGTCGAGTGCAGTTGGGATTTGGCCCCCTTGTGTAAGTGCATGTTTGGAGGTAGTCCCTGAAGTATATTCGGGCAAGCTATTCAGTCTGCAATCTTCGCGGCTAAAGCACCACCTCTATTTGTGGATACCAAATAATTTGTAAATCCCCGTGACTTCACTTATCTTCGTTACCGCAACTTTTCTACAATCTCCACTGTACCCTAGGTTATTTATTGTTAAACTTTCTGTCTGGCCCTTTGACAGAAGAATTTTAAACGTCTACCTATGATTCGTTTTGTATGCACGCTTTTGGTGGTATTGGGGTTGTTTTCTTATGTGGAAGCCCAGCAACTGCCTGCGCCACAGGGATGTGGTTATGATCATTATGTACATTTTATGGACCAGGCTTACCCTGGTTTTAAAGCGTCTGCTGACGCAGTTTTCCAACGGAACAAAGATGGGGTTTCTACTCGTGATTTGGAGGTGCTGACCATTCCTGTCGTTGTTCACATCGTTTGGCAAAATGAGGAGCAAAACCTGGCGGATAGCTTGGTGGAACAGGTGCTTGCAGTGTTGAATGAAGACTACCGCCGCCTAAATGCCGATGCGAACTTGATCCGTTCGGAGTTTAGCGATATCGTGGAAGATCCATTTATTGAATTTGAATTGGTGGCCATCGAACGGGTGCAAACCGAGGCGACCTTTGAACTGGATTTACTGGGTAATAGTCTGCCCGACAATGTCAAAATCGGAGCAGAAGGGGGCAGTGATGCCTGGGATACCGAGCAATACCTCAATATTTGGGTTTGTAATATTGAGGGAGGCGCTCTACTGGGGTATGCTTATCCTCCTGCTGATCTGGATCACTGGCCGGCTGGTGCCAATGCGCCAAGTCCGGAACTGGACGGCGTGGTGATTCATTATCCGGTATTTAAACGCACCGGCACTTTTACCGCCAATGGCTTATTAGGCGGAGGCGAAACGACGATTCCGGTTCGGGGAAGAGCGGTTACCCATGAGGTGGCTCATTATCTGGGGTTGCGCCACATCTGGGGCGATGGATTGCTATCCATTTTGGGCATCCCCGATTGCGAGGCCGATGACGGGGTAGCCGATACTCCGCAACAAGGCGTGTCGAGCCAATTTCAGTGTGATGAAAGCCAGAATACCTGTGAGGAAGGTATGCCGGGAGACTTGCCCGATATGTTCGAGAACTTTATGGATTACGCCAGCGATGAGTGTATGAATAGTTTCACGGTTCAACAAATTGGCATTATGCGCAGTGTATTGGAAAATGAGCGCAGCGGGCTACTTAGTCCAACGGTAGCTAACGAGGAAGTGGCGATGAACCGCTCTGTATTTCAAGTGTATCCCAATCCGGCGAGTGATCAATTGTTTGTAAAAGTGGGGGCACTACTTTCGGGGAAAGCTCAGTTGCAACTGATTGATGCACAGGGGAGAATACTGGAAGTCTTGCTCCTAAGTGGTTCTCTTGAACAAGTGATGTTGGAGGTGTCCAACCGACCAGCCGGACTTTATGCTTTGTTGTTGACCAATGGTGATCAGCAATACCTCGAACGGATTGTGATTCGATAGCCATCGGTCCAATTATTCGGTCAGAAAGAAATTTTAAGCAATTGCTTATCTGTTTTAAAACACCCTGGGCTCCTGTCATGCAATGTGACGGGGGCCGTTCTTTTTTATAGCCGTTGAAGAATCGACGGTCGCCTGCGTAAGCGCTGCACAGGGGCCCGCAGGGGACCCGACGATAGGAGGAGGGGCCGAACGTAGAGAGCCCCGAAGCATAGCGACCCCGGAACCCGGCTAAACCGGGTGTAGGGGATACGCCCAAAGAAAAAGCCTTTCCATTTTTCAGTATTGGTCATAATACTAAAAGATGAAAAGGCTGTTTGTCGGTTAGGTAGAATGCACTTGCTACTACCCGGCCCATTTTTATTTCAACTCAATATTCGTTCCCAATAAGTATTTCTTTTGTGCTTCGAGCATGGCGGCATCGGCCGGTGCAGCGGCTTTTAATACGTCAGGTTTTGCCGTTGGCTTGCCATTGCCCAGGTCGAGTAAGAAGCTAAAATCGGTACCAAAGCTGGTTTGGGCTACCCCGTGACAGCCTTTACAACCGCCCATGTTAAATAGCTCTTGATCGTAGATTACGTTATTGCCATTAAAAGAATCCTTACCAAACCCCGGACCGCTAAAGACCGAAAGAAAGGAGTCAGATTCGATCACAAAATTGGCCATATAATAATTCTTGGTCGGATCTTCGGCCAGACTATTGTAAGGAATGGATTGCACGCCGATCAGTCGGTAATACTGCCAGATGCTTTCTTTATTGATGCCGGTCAACTGATCCCAAACCTTTTGGGTGACAGAGTCTAAATAAGCAGGAACCACATGCTGATCGGGTAACACGGGTTTCATGCCCCCGATTTCTTTCTCTCCATTTAACAAGACATAATTCATGTCAGCGCTTCGGTCATCCACTTGTTCCCAGGAAGCAAAAATAAAATCCGGGAAACTCTGAGTTTTGTGAATAATATGCATGCCGACCAACCCGAATACGCCGTTGTGGTAATAGATGGTATTACCGGAGCCCTGGGTGTAATACAACACATTTCTGCGGAAAAAGCGCGTGGTGTCATCCTTGGTGGGATCGAGTTTGCGCCAGGCGGTTTTAATTTCGATAGCCCCTTCATAAGTGCCACTCCCGCCGGGGATCGTTGCACCACCGCAGGGTAAGCAGATCACGTTGCTGTCGGGTGGGCAATTGCAGCTACTGGTAGCTCCCTCATAGTATGCTTTGTACTTGATCAGGTTATTAAAGGTATTGTTGATGGCAGCTTTCAGGACGGTTGTATCTTGCAAATTATTCTTAAAATAGTCGTACTCATCCCGATTGACCTTGGCCTGATAGAGGACCATTTGTTCCCGGTCCTTATAAGCATAGATATCACAAGAACCGATTTCATTGTTTTCATCCAGATTGTTGAATAACTCAAAGCTTGGATTCTCTCCGGGAGCAGGCTTGATGTCCGTCGTGTCGCCAAAGCTGTAGTGAGGAACGGTGTCAAATGGCGCTAGTTTGCCATAATAGGGGCGCAATTCCGTGCGATGGGCATAAGTTTCCCAGACCACCAGATCGGGGTAGGCGCCGGCATTGGCATAGGACCAATTGCTATCACCCACGCCGCGTTGTGTGGGGGTACCCGGCTCTCCATAGGTAGATTTCCAACTCATAGCCAGCAGCTCTTCCCATGCGAATTTTGCAATGTCTTCGGCATTGGAAGTACGGGCGATGTCTTGTGGTACGGTAGCACTGATGTTGATGTACGGGGTTTCGGTTTCTACCAGGTCAGTTTCTTCGGCCGGTTGGTCCTTTTGTTCACAAAACCAAAAGGCAGAAACAATAGATAGAAACAACAGAATTCGGCTAAGGCCGAGAAAGGACTTTTGCATTGATTTTTTCATTTTGTAGAGGATTTAGGTATTTGTTGCAAATTGGAAGTTTTTAAGTCATGACGTAAGCGAATTTGTACGCTTATGCAAAATCCGGTAAAAATACCCACTGGGGTAGGTGTAATTTCCCCTTTATTTTATTGGGTACTATTGCCCTGTTTGCCGCTTGATGGATGACCTAACTTTATGGTCTGAAACCTACAACCCATTAATCTATGGCAACCAAACCAAGCAAAAAGAAACCAGGTATCCCCAAAAGCCGCCTGGATCATGTAAGAGCTATTCTCAATAAGGCGGCGGGGGATTCTACCGCTGATTATCAGGGCTATGGCCGATTCTGGGACCTTCCGCTGAAGGAATTCATGGAGGTCGTCCTTTATAATATTCGCATGATTGCCGAGGCCCCTGTTCCGATCGATTGTGCTGATTTTGGTATGGAGCAACCGACCTCCAATGCACCTGCAGAAAGTAGCGGATGCTGTGGCAATTCTGCCTCTAAGACTCCAGAAAAACCAAAGTCCGATTGTTGTGGTGAAGCCGATACGCCAACCACTTCTACCCCCGGGCGGGGCGCAAAATCGGGGTTAATCATTGGCCTGAAGGGCGAATTTCCATTTGACGGCAGTCATTTTCCTCCTTTACCCTGGGGCGGGACCCGCGTGTCGGAAGAAGACATTAATTATATTTCCAGGTGGATTGATGATGGTTGCCCGGAGGATGATCATCAGACGGCCTTGGGGCAACAACAGCAAGAGCGCTTGGCCACCGGACAGGAAGTGCATCTCATTTCTGATCGGCCCACCAATGAAATTAAGGAAGAATCCAATGGCTTGAAACAACGGAAAAACATCGAATTCCTAACAGAAGACGAGATTTGTAAATACCGCTATGCGATTCAGGAGTTATTGAGTTTAGACAAATACCCACTGGATAACAGGAATTACACTTATTGGGGGCGCATGCACGGTGATGAGTGTCAGCATGGCTGGGAACAGTTCCTGCCGTGGCACCGCATGTTTTTGTACGAATTTGAAAAGCGTTTGCAGGAGGTCGTGCCGGATGTCACCTTGCCCTATTGGGATTGGCCAATGGATATGTACCTGATGGGTTTTTTGCCTCCACAAAAGGAGGTGATGAAGCGCTTTCCCAAAAGTATCAAAAAGAAAATTCCACGAGAGATGGTGAGTGGGGTAATCCCCACTATTCTTCGGTGTTATCTGACAAAGGAAGCTGCTCAGCGCCTGATCAATCAGGGGGTTCCGGCAAGCATTGCCGATATGGTTGGCTTTGAATACAATTCCGGCCTGGAATTTTTTTGGGGCGTGGAGCAATTGATCGGCAAAGAAGCATTGGCTAAAAATAAGCTGGCCATTCGCGCCGAGTTGAGAAAGGCCAATCCGCTGTGGTATCCCTACCGCTATCCGGCCAATTTTTATGACAGCAACGGAAAGGCGTTGGGCGAAAAAGGCATGCAATCCAAATTCAACCACCACTATCCACGTCAAAAGGATGTAGATCAGATTTTGCAGATCAGCAACTGGACTGATTTTGGCGGGGGACCGCAATACGATACCTCATACGGGGCGTTGGATATGAATCCTCACAATACCGGCCACATCTGGTCGGGCGGGTTTAACCCCAATGCGGATCCGGCCGACCCTACCAACGAACCAGCGGTTGGCGATATGCTCAATAACCTCACTGCTGGTTTTGATCCTATCTTTTGGCCACACCATTCCCAAGTAGATCGACTTTTTAACCGGTGGCAGGAGTTGCATCCCGGGCAAGATCCGGTGGGATTGACGTCCTCTCTTTCCGGACTAGACTATATGGTAAAGGATGCTTTGAGTATCAAACGATTGGGGTATGAATATGTGATTGGCAGCCATTATGTGGAGACGGATCGCCAGCTCAGAATGTCGAAGTTCAACTCAGAAAAAATGGATACCACAATGTTGATGTTGTCCGATCGCTTTAAGGCTGAATTGCGGTTGCATAATATTGTTCAACCTTCGATTTCTTACGGATTGCGGGTGTTTATCAACCAACCGAATGCCACGGCCCAAACGCCTCAGGAGGGCAATGACAACTACGCTGGGTTTGTCAGTTTCTTTGGTCACGGCGAGTGCATTGGCGGACCAGGGCACTGTGATCCACCAAAGAAAGCTCCCGGTCGTTTTGACATCCGTACCATGCACCACAATACGCCGCGCAATGTCAAGTTGGATGTAACCGATACGGTGAAAAAATTGGTCGAAAAAGGAGATAAAGGGCTGCAAATTACCTTGGTCGTGATTGGCCCGGGGGCAGAATCCGCACCCAAGTTGCTACAACTGGATGGCGTTTCTATGAATTTTATGGATTAACCCTCAATTTATCAACATTAAACAACCTGTAAACTCTATTTTATATGCAAGCGAATGATTTAACCACTCGATATAAAATCCATCCCGCCATCGGGATCGCCAGGGTAGGGGATAGCCCCACGGATATTTATCTGGCTCCTGAGACGGAAGGAGGGCTACCCATTGATTGTGATGCACAAGGGAATGCCAAACTAGATGCCAATGGGCAGGAAAAAACGACGACCAATTTTAAAGATAGCAGTGGTCGTGTGAAGCGGCAAGCGGCTCGATTTCAAATCTATGTTTACGATGCAGACCATCCTCACGGCAGAGAGATTAAAATAGGAGATGTGGTCCAGGGAGAGGGTACTTCCGGCAAGCTGGTCGACATTGAATGGACGGTATGGATGGCCAACAAAAAGGCCAGTTGGTATCAATTTGAGCAATTGCAGGGAGAACATGGCTATGCCCCCGATCACCCATTGCGCAATGCCGATGTGACGGGACCGGATCGCCAGCAATTGATCATTGACCCGGGCTCACAAACCGTGTACGGGATGAAGCAAGGGCAGACCTCTGCTAGTTTTTCCAAGGGCGAAAATGCTATGCAAAGCCAGAATTTTCCACCGCCATTGATTCCCAATTCTATAGAAAGCCTCGGTGATATCAATACCATTCAAACTCAGGATCAAAACATTCGCCTGATTGTGAGGGGAGGCTTTGGCAATTCGGGGTCTTACAAACAAGAATTTCCACAACCCAAAATTACGCACTATGCCAATAATGAAGGTTGGTTTGATGACATCTCGGACGGGCCGGTGACTGCCAAGTTAATCTACCAGGACAACCTGGATCACCAATTGCGCTATCAAGTGGTGCATGATCCGGCCTGGGTCATCGTGGGGTATCCGTCCTTTGCGCCACAGATTGTGGATATGGTGACACTGGATGATCTGATTTACGATCTTTCCGTAAGGGAATTTGCTTATAATACTTACCTATATGGTACCGGAAATTTTGATAATCCCGAAAAAATAGATCCAGAAGATACGGCTGATCTGGACTTTTGGCGGGATTCTCCCAAAACCTACAATCAAGATTATTACCCTTATTTCTATAAAGAAATTTGGCCGATCTTGACGAGGCCTTATTACATGCAGTACACGACCTCTGTCCTGGCGACTTCCAACGATGCCCACGAGATTGGTGCCCGCGGCGATTTTGACGAAACGTTAGTCTCTCAGCCGCCGAAGCATGGACAGCCAGATAAATATAAATCGATGAGAGTCTTCATTTATGAAGCCCTGCGGCGGCCAGGAGAAGAAAATCAATTGTTGGTCACTAGACCCGATTACAACCTTTCTCCACGTCGGCAAAGACCCGGCGGTGGCCAATCAGAAGCCAATTATTTGAAGGAACTCATGCCTTTGTTATGTGGTGACAATCCGCTGACCAATACTTTGCCTTCTAAGTTTTTGCGGTTGACCGATACCCAATTGTTTTTGTTGAAGCAATGGGCGGAAGGTAAGTTTATCAATGAAAAAGATGAAGATATTCAGGACAGCCAGGTGGAGCAACCGGTGGAGAAGGGCACTTTGCTCGACCGTGGCGTCCTGTCCAATGGATTGGGCGGCGCTTTTTGTCCGGGGGCTGAAGTGGCGTGGATCGTGCGCAATCCGGCAATCTATAGCAAACCTTATCGCATCAAAATAGATCATGCCTATACCCCAAACTTGACTTCCCGTACCGTAAAAACAACTCCGGGCGTGACGGCCTTGTTTTCACCACCTGATCTATCAACTGACAATGGATTAGACCAGGGGATGCAACCCGGAGATTTGACAAAATACAGTGCATTGCCGTGGCAATCGGACTTTAATGAGTGCTCCGATCAGAACATTGACGTGACTTACGATATTTGGAATAACCTTTATCCCGATACTCCGCCGGATGGGCCGCTCAAGCGGCGTCAGAAGACCAAACAAACACTGTGGTGGCCTTCTCACCGGCCGATGCAGGTATGGCAGCAATTTGCCAATCACACCAAAGAAAAGGGTAAAAATGTCATTACCTACAGCTACGATCAGGTGGATTGGGCACGGGGTATTCCAGCGACTAAGGCCGGTGACTACAAAATGGTCACGGAATGGTCAAAACTAGGCTTCGTAGTGAAACAAGATGTGGACCCCAACGGCCCGGCTTATGTAGAAACCGAAGCTGAAGAGTAAACTCCAAATCAATTGTTTTAGAGCAGGTTTGGAGGTCAACCTTTGGGCTGAAAAACAACACTTTTTCGATGACACATCGTTCTTTTTTTTATCCGTCTCGGCTCGGCCGAGAGGCATTTCAAAAAACGCCTTGTTTTATCAAAAAAATGATGCTTTTCGCCAGCAAATCCAACCTCCAAACATGCTCTTACGCAGATACACCAAAAATCACCTGATGTATTCTGCGTGAAATAATAGCTGGTGACAGCTTCCTAAAACCTAAAACCCAACAAAATGTCAGCAACAAATATGCATACGATTCTCGAAGGCATGTGGTCATACCGCAGTCTAAACAATGATCCTAATTTGAGTACTTCGTTTAACGACCTGGAATTTGGTCAGGGAACCATTCGCATTGATTCCAGCCCGTTGAATGAATTTAGTGGCTTGATCTTTGGTCCCGGTTGGGAATTGGACTTGAAAGGTTCCATTAATTACGGCGACCCCTTTTGCCTTCGATTTCAGGGTAAGGGAGTGATCGGCGGCAATGAGTGGATTTACAATTATGTAGGATATATGGTCAATCCCTGGATCAATGGCATCAATCAAGTGCCTGCCATCGTCGGGTCCATTGTCAGAGTGATTCCTCATCCTGGTGGTGATGGTGGTTTGCATCCGGCCGGGGTGGTGGCATCCTGGTATGCCGTTAAGCAGAAAGAAAGTACGATTTAGCCATGAAAGTCGATGTTTTAATCATTGGCGGTGGGCCAGCGGGTAGTGCCGTGGCCCTCACCTTGCTCCGAGATCAGCCCGATTTGAAGGTGATGATCGTAGAAAAGGGAAATTATGAACAGCAGCGAGTCGGGGAGTCGTTGCCTCCGGCTGCGCTGGACCTGCTTTACCCTCTGGGCATTGCGCCCTCTTTTTTGCAACAGCCACATTTGCCTGCTTATGGCACCGCTGCGGCCTGGGGATCGGATGAAGTGTATGCCAATGAATTTATCTTTCAGACCAACAATCGTGGCTGGCACCTGGATCGCAGTCGGTTTGATGCCTTTATGGCCGATGAGGCGCAGAAAAAGGGCGCAATCTTATTCAGGCGAAGTAAGGTGTTGAATTATAAAGAGGAAGGAACTCATTATCACCTGACCCTTCAAAATGAGACGGAACCCATTGGGGTGAAAACCCGCTTTCTGGTCGATGCCAGTGGTCGTTGCGGCTGGTGGGCCAAACGGCAAAAAGTAGGGCGCATCAAAGAAGATCGTTTGATTGGGTTTTGTCGATTTTTTCAACTACCGAAGCAGGTTGCAAAAGATAGCTACGCGCTGGTCGAATCCTGGGAAAATGGCTGGTGGTATTCTGCTTTATTGCCTAATCAAAAGATGGTGGTAGCGGTGATGACGGATGCGGAACTGTCGGGGCAATATCAACTCAAGGAGGAGGTTGGCTGGAACCAATTATTGGCCAAAAGCCAGTATACTAGCAAGCGACTTTCCGAAGCGATTCCCACTGGCCAGTTAGAGGTCTGGCCTGCAGCTACGCAACGACTCAACCGGGCCAGTGGAAACCGCTGGCTTGCAGTCGGAGATGCTGCGGCTACCTTAGACCCATTATCTTCTCAGGGTATCATGCATGCGCTACAAACCGGAATTTTCGGCGCTTACGCTATCCTCGATTTCTTTAGAGGGAAGTCGGGTAGTCTGGAAAAATATGACCGGTGGATGCGAGAAACCTATCAGGAATATTTGGAAACAAAGGCTTCTTTTTATGAGGAGGAACAGCGTTGGCCTGATCATCCCTTCTGGCAAAAACGGCAACGGATTTTATTTCAAAACACTTAAATCAACCATCATGCAAAAGCACTACACTGAGCACGTTCCGACCATTGGTTGTTCCTGCCACCCGCAAGAGCCCCGCTTGGAAAAGGTGGAGGCAAAACCCAAAGGCAAATGGTACCGCTTCTTTTCTCCGTTTATTACGTTTGTCCAGGTGCTGGCTATTGCTTTATTTCCCAAGTGTCCCATCTGCTGGGCGGCTTATATGGGACTGTTTGGCTCCATTGGCCTTAGCAATGTAGCCTATCAGCCTTGGCTGTATCCGGTATTGATTGGATCATTATTGCTTTATTTTGCCGCATTATTATACCGTGCCAGATCGAGAAATGGGTATGGCCCCTTTGCGATTAGTCTGGTGGGCGGCATTTGTCTGGGCTTGTTTCAATGGACAGAAATTTACAGCTTAATGTATGTTGCGGTGGGCTTCTTTTTGCTCGGATCGATCTGGAATGTATTGCCACGTGCATGGATGAAATGGTTGGCTGCCAAGATTTGGCGACCAGTTTTTAAATGGTCTTGATCTGGTCCTTGAATTTTTATTGGCAGACCAAACGTTTGGGAGGGCTTCGCTGTTCTAGCGTTTTAAAGATAGAACAACTATATGAAGCCAACTCCTGCAAAAGTAGACACCCCATCTATTTCTTTCCAGCAATTTTTTATTAAGACCGTTACCATGGGTTTGTTGGGGGTCCTTCCCATCGCCTTATTGGTCATTGCTTTGTATATGATTTTTAATTTAGCCGCCCGGGTCATTACTCCTTTTTCCGGTATTTTTGGATTGGATCTGGGAACCGGAAGTTGGTTGGGAGGTGCGGTCTCCTTTTTCATTATTCTCTTCTTCTTTTTCCTGTTAGGGTTGGTTTTGCGTTCTGCGAAAGGTAGTCGTTTCCTCAACCACATCGAGCGAGATTACTTCAGTATGCTGCCTTTTTACAGTACCATCCGCGACAGTTTACAAGCCTTTGTGGGGTCAACAAAAAGCCCCTTTACAGAGGTGGTATTGGTCGACTGTTACAATACCGGAGTTTTAATGACCGGTTTTGTAACTGATGAGCACTCAAGTGGTGTCATTACCGTTTTTGTCCCTACCGGCCCCAACCCTGCGAATGGTTGTATCTACCATGTTCCCAAAGAACGGATCACCTACGTTGATGTCAATATTGATACCGCGCTGCGCACCATCATCAGTGTAGGGGTAGATTCTTCTCGTCTTTTTGACCATCGGCGCCCCCAAGGAGATGTTTTGGAAGTGGTTGTTGAGGAGGGATAAATTTTGCAACTTGCCGCATTAAAGGAATTTTATTGTTTTTTTAGTTCTCTACTTGCAGAACTAAAAAAAGTCGCTTATCTTTGCGTCATAAATACTAAAAAATGGCAGAAGGGCAAACAAATATAAAGGAAATAAAGAAAATGGTTGAAGAGGTGGGGGTGGTGATGGAACAAAGAGGAATGTCTCCAATGCCAGGTCGGGTACTCGCTTACCTGTTACTGTCAGAGCCTCCATACCGTTCTTTTTATGAAATACAGGAGTTTTTATCAGCCAGTAAAAGTGCGATTAGTAATTCCTTACATAAGTTGATGGAATCAGGCATTGTGGGGTATATAACCTTCAGTGGAGACCGGAAAAGGTATTTTCGCATTAATTTGGAAAAGTGGTTGGAGCATGCCAAGCGTGATCTATTTAAAATTCGAGAAGTAGAACTGTTTTTGGAAAAAGCTTTGGCCTTGCGGGCAGACTCCAAGTATCTTGAATTTAATGAAGAGGTACAACGCATTCTGGAATTTCATCGATTTTTAGCGGATAAGTTACCTGAATTGATCAAGGAATTTGAGGAAACACATTTAAAAAGTTGATTTTTTTTTGCCCAGTTGGTTCTTTTATTTAAGAACAAACTAAATTGTTAAGAACAAATAATAATAATAGGGTATGAAGCACCTTTAAAGATGCGATTATTACTGATTTAAAAACATCCAAAAATTTAAAAAACAAAAGATGAAAATGATTTTTCGAAAAGGATTGATAGGGAGCTTCGTCCTTTTGAGTCTACTAACGAATACAATTTATGCCCAATATGCGCCAGAGGAGCCGATGAGGTTGGAGGATTGTCTTGATTTTGCCCTAAAAAATAATCCAGGATTACAGCAGGCGAGGATGGATGAATTGGCCGGCGAATACCAGATCAAGGAAGTCAAAGCGAGTGGTTTACCACAGATCTCTGCTACTGGTCAATTTACGGATAATTTTGCCCTGCCTAGTCAGATATTACCGGGTGATTTCTTTGGGCAACCGGGGGAGAACATTGCCGTAACGTTTGGTACACGCTACAATAGTAGCGGAACGATTGAATTGACGCAAATGCTCTACAACAAGTCTTTTTTTACCGGACTCAGGGCTGCAAAGACCAGCCGGGAGCTCTACCAACTGGCCACATTTAAAAACAAGGAAGACCTCATTTACAACGTGTCTCAGCTTTATTTACAATTGCAAATTACCAACCGTCAAAAAGACATTTTGAATGCCAATTTGGAGCGCATCAATCAGTTGTTGGAGATTACGGAGATACAATATGAAGAAGGTATAGTGAAAAAGATCGATGTAGATCAGCTCAAGGTAAACCGGACCAACTTGTTGACAGAGAAGCAGAATGCGGAGTTGAATTATGATCAACAACTGAACCTGCTGAAATTTTACATCGGTATGGATATGAATAAGGACCTGCAGGTGGCGGAATTTGTGGAAGAGGGCCAACAATACGAATTGAGCACTCAATTGCAGTTGTCAGAAAATACAGATTTAAGGCTTTTGGAAAAGCAGCGCGAGTTGAGTTTGCTGGAACAGGAAAACATCAAAGCCGGTTATTACCCCAGCTTAACGGCATTTGCCCGGTACGGCTATCAATCGCAAACGGATAAATTGTTTAGCAGTCAGGAAAGTGCCAACGGTTTCTGGAACGGCTCTTGGGGGGTGACCTTAGCGGTGCCAATTTTTGATGGATTTCAAAAGAAAAATCAAGTTCAACAAAACCTGATCAGACAAGACCAGTTGCGCTTGGATGTCAGACAGGCGACGATGGCTGCGCAGATGAATTTTATCAATGCCAATGATAAAGTAAACCTCAATCAGGCACTGATTCGCCAGCAAAATGCCAATATGGAATTGGCCGAAGAACTTTACGGTGTTACCCTATTGTCCTATCAGGAAGGCGTTGCTCCTCTCACCGAGCTGCTCAATGCAGAAACCAGTTTGAAAGAGGCGCAAACGCAGTATTTGACGGCCTTGTTGCAACTGCATTTAGCCGAGCTGGACCACCTCAAAGCCAGTGGTAAACTATCCACGCTTATTCAATAATTGAAATCATCCTTTTTAACCATTACAAAAATAATCTAATGAAATATATAAAACCAGTCATCGCAGTTTTAGCCATTGGGGGCATTGCCTTTTGGATCTTTTCGACACTCAAACACAATAAAGCAATCATTGAGGAAAATGCCGCCGAGAAGGAGGAGGTCTTAACGGAGGTACCCGTTAAAGTAGCGACTGTGGAGAAACTAGTCGTTGACAATACCCTCAGCTTAACGGGAAATTTTGAGGCGCGTAAAGAACTGGATATCATCGCCGAAGCTCAGGGAAGGATCACCCGTTTGGCCGTGGTAGAAGGCCAACATATTTCCAAAGGACAAATCATTGCCAAAATTGATGATACGGGGCTTCAATCTCAATTGGCTACAGCCAATGCCTCCTTGCAAAAGGCGCAAAAAGATGTAGAACGTTATGAGCGATTGGTCAAGGCCGGAGCGGTTAGTCAGTTGCAATTTGAAGACATCAAATTGAGTATGGAAAATGCCAAAACCAATGTGACGGCGCTTGAGCAGCAACTGAAATACACCACCGTTAAATCTCCGATGACGGGTATCATAAAAGAGATCAATGTGGAGGAAGGCAGCTTTGCCACGCCAGGTGCGCCATTAGCGACTGTAGTTGATGTGAGTTTGCTAAAAATGGTGGTCAAAGTTCCTGAAACGGAGATTATCAAAATCAAAAAGGGGCAAAAAGTGGCCATTCAAACCGAAGTTTACCCTGATCATACCTTCACCGGAAAGGTCAGTTTGATTAGTGTGCAGGCGGATGCTGGGAGAAAGTATGAGGTGGAGATTGAATTGCCCAATGAAGCTTCGTTCCCATTGAAAGCAGGTATGTACGGAACGGTCAATATTGCCCCCGAAGCGCAAAAAGAATTTGCCCTTTTTGTGCCTAGAAAAAGTATTGAGGGCAGTGTGAAAAATCCGCAGGTTTACCTGGTAGAAGGGGATTACGTGAGACTGAAGCCGGTTCAGGTTGGAGCAATTGCTGACGACAAAGTGATTATCCTGGAAGGGTTGCAGGAAGGCGACCAGATTGTGGTCACCGGTCAGATTAACCTGGAAGACGGTAAAAGAATCAAAGTGATTCAAGAGGCTGGCGCGCCGATCACTCAAAATCAATAGTACCAAAGTTTTTCCGGTTCAACATTAAATTTGAAACCTCTCTGCCTGCCAGAGCATTCCCCTTACTTTCCTCTGAAAGAAAGAGGGGTTTCTTACCCAAAAAATATTCTAATAATGTCAATCACAGAATTATCTGTAAAACGGCCCACATTGGTGGTCGTCTTATTCACCATATTTTGTTTTTTCGGGCTGGTGGGGTATCAAACCCTGACCTACGAATTGTTGCCTGAAATCAATGCCCCGGTGCTGACCATTTCTACGGTTTATCCCGGCGCTTCACCCGCTGAGGTGGAAAACTCCGTGACGAAAAAAATTGAAGATGCGGTGTCTTCTCTCGAAAATATAGAGGGGACACAGGCCATTTCCCAGGAAAGCTTTTCTACGGTCATTATAGAGCTCAAATATGGCGCCAACATTGACCTGGCCATGCAGGATGCTCAACGAAAGATAGACGCCATTATCGCCGATCTGCCGGAAGATGTTAAAGATCCGAGTATTGGAAAGTTCTCTTTTGATGAAATGCCAATCATGCGTCTTGGTGCGACCTCCGATATGGATGAGGTAGCCTTTACCGACCTTTTTGAAAATCGGATTCAGCCGGAGCTGGCCAGAATTGAAGGGGTGGCGGAAGTGAGCATTATCGGTGCCCAAAAGAGAGAGATCGCGGTGAATGTGGATGGCAATATGCTGAGTTATTACGGCCTTTCCATCCTGGAAGTATCCCAGGCGATTTCAAAAGCCAACCTCGATTTCCCAACGGGTAGTGTGCAAAATGAAGAGCAAGACATCCTGGTCCGTTTGTCTGGAAAGATTAAGGGCCTCAATGAAATGAGAAACCTCGTGATCAAAACGATGCCCGATGGATCGGCCGTTTATTTGAAAGATGTGGCAGAGGTTTACGATACTAAAAAGGAAACCGAAACGATCAACCGCATTAATGGCCGCAATTCCTTGGGGATCACCATTACCAAGCAGGGCGATGGCAATACCGTAGAGGTGAGTGCCCAGGTGCAGAAAAAAATTGCGGATTTGCAGGAGCGCTATGCCGATCAGAATCTGAAATTTGAGATTGCCCAGGATAGCTCCGTTTTTACTCTGGAAGCCGCCGACTCAGTGATACACGACCTTTTTCTGGCGGTTATTCTGGTGGCTTTGATCATGTTGTTCTTTTTGCACAGTTTGCGCAACGCTTTCATTGTGATGGTGGCAATCCCCGTGTCCATTGTGTCCACCTTTGCCGTGATGAGTCTGGCCGGATTTACGCTTAACCTGATGACGCTGCTTGCGCTATCGCTGGTGGTGGGGATTCTGGTAGATGATAGTATTGTGGTCTTGGAAAATATCCATGCCCGGATGGAGAAGGGCAGTAGTGCCATGGAGGCTGCAAAGGATACCTGGAGAGAAATTGGACTCTCGGTTTTGTCCATTACCCTGGTGATTGTAGTGGTATTCTTGCCCATCGGGTTGGTATCGGGGATTGTCGCGGATTTGCTGCGCCAGTTTTCCCTGGTAGTTGTGGCGGCAACGATCATTAGTTTGTTGGTTTCTTTCACCTTAACGCCTCTACTGGCTTCCCGTTTTACCAAATTGAGTCACCTGGATCGCAAGAAGCCGCTGGATTGGGTTTTAATCCAATTTGAAAGCATGATCAATAGTTTTAAAGAAGGTTACCGTTTGGTATTGAATTGGTCGTTGCGACACAAATTGATCACCATCATCGGTATTTTTGCAATGGTGTTTGCTTCCTTTTCCTTATTGACGGGTGGTTTTATTGGTGCGGAATTTGCTTCCTCGGGAGACAATGGTGAGTTTTTGATTGAAGTGGAATTGCCGAAAGAAACTCCCTTGGAACAAACCAACTACGTATCTCAACAAATCGAGGAATATTTGTTGAATGATCCGGCAGTAGTGAATGTTTTTACCACGGTAGGGCAGGGTAGTGACGGGAATACTTCGGCCTCATACCTGGGGACCATCAACGTCAAGTTGGTTCCGGCAGAAGAGCGAGATTTAGATTCTAAAGAATTTGCCAACAGCACCAAACTGGCCTTGCAGAAAAAGGTGCCCGGTGTAAAATTGTCGGCTGCGGCAGTGAGTATGGTTGCAAACGGTTCTACGGCTCCGGTGCAGATCATCCTGCAAGGATCAGATCTCGACGAATTATTGGCTTTTAGCGAAAAGGTACAGGAATTGATGAAAAATGTACCGGGCACCACCGAGGTGGAGAGCACGGTGGAGGGAGGAAACCCTGAGATCAGCGTAGATATCAATCGCGAACGCATGGCCGATTTGGGCTTGACCCTGGATCGGGTAGGTGCGACCATGCAAAATGCATTCACCGGTAATACGGACACCCGATTTAAGGATGGAGAATACGAATATGATATCCGCGTACAGATCGACGCATTTGATCGGCGGAATATTCATGATATCGAGGAATTGACCTTTCAGAATGATAAGGGACAATTGATCAAGTTGAGCCAGTTTGCCAATGTCACTTCGAGTACCGGTGCAGCGCGATTGGAAAGAAAAGATAAGATCACCTCACTGACTGTCGAATCTCAGGTTGTAGGCCGTCCGGTTGGTACGGTGGGGCAGGAGATCCAGGATGGCATCGCCCAGTTGGATATTCCCACGGGAATTTCCGTCTCCACAGGTGGCGACCTGGAAAACCAGGCCGAAGCCTTCGGAAGCTTGTTTACGGCACTGTTTACCTCCATCCTTTTGGTTTACCTGATTATGGTAGCCCTGTACGATAGTTATGTTTATCCTTTTGTGGTGATGTTTTCTATTCCCGTGGCGCTGATTGGTGCCTTGTTGGCCCTGGCTATGGCCATGGAAAATATGAGCATTTTTGGCATGCTCGGGCTCATCATGTTGGTTGGGCTAGTGGTTAAAAATGCCATTTTGATTGTAGATTTTGTCAATCAATTGAAAGCCGAAGGCATGGACCCTGTGCAGGCCGTCATAGAGGGAACGCTGGAGCGTTTTCGCCCGATTTTGATGACCACCATTGCGATGGTCATTGCCATGATCCCGATTGCGGTGGCCACGGGTGCGGGGTCTGAATGGAAAAATGGCCTGGCTTGGGTACTGATAGGAGGATTGACCAGTTCCATGATTTTAACCATGATCATTGTACCGGTGATGTATCGGTTGGCCGATAGTATGAAAGAAAGAATCGAGCAATGGCGGACCAACCGGAAAGAAAAAGAAGTGCTTCAGCCGGTTGAAGCATAAAAATAACTTTGGGTGTTCATTTTTCTCGTGGGGAGGGACGACTAATGTTGTCCTTCCCCATTGTCATATTACTGGAGGGACAGAACCTCACTCATAGAGAATATCTGATGGCCGCATTAGTTTTTTTGCTGTAGTATTTTTTCTGCCCGGAGCAGTGCATTTTTAATATTGTCCTGGATATTTTCTTCGTCAAGAATGGTGTACAAGTTTGCCTTCTCCAATTCCTCTTTCACCTGGCTATTGGCTCCAGAGATGATGATGGCCGTTCCACTTTGTATGAGTTGAGTGCAAAATTCTTTCAACCTTGCCACCCCGGTAGCATCAATGAAAGGGACATGTCTCATTCTTAAGATTAGAATTTTGGGAGGAGGAAGTACATCAATAAGGACTTCCTGAAACTTTTGAGACGCTCCAAAAAATAATGGTCCATTGATCTCATATAAAATGATTTCCTTGGAAAGGTTGGGAATTTCTTCCTCAAAAAGGGTTTCCCCATTTTCTTCATCGGCTTTAAATATATTTTGGGCATTTTCGATAATCGTAGCTTCGCTCATTCGTTTCATGAAGATAAAACTTGAGAGAATCATACCCACTTCGATGGCAATGATCAGATCAAAGAAAACAGTAAGAAAGAAGGTGGCCAGAAGTACAATTACATCTAGGCGATTGCTTTTCATTAAATTGAAAAAATGATGCCATTCCCCCATGTGCCAGGCCACTACCATAAGGATGCCTGCCAGGCAGGACAATGGAATCAGTTTGGCAATAGGCGCAAATAATAGCATGATAAACAACAGTACAATGGCATGTACGATGCCTGCAATGGGGGTTCGACCGCCATTTTTAATATTGGTAGCTGTTCTGGCAATGGCACCGGTGGCCGGAATCCCTCCAAATAGGCTGGAAAAAATGTTAGCCACACCCTGAGCCACCAATTCCATATTGGAGCGATGTCGCCCTCCTATCATCCCATCTGCTACCACTGCGGAGAGTAGCGATTCGATACTGCCTAATAGGGCAATGGCAATTGCCGGCTGGATGAGCGCTTGAATGGATCCAAAATTGATATCCGGAAATTGGGGTAGTGAAATACTGTTTGGAATGGAGCCAAACCGACTGCCAATAGTATCTACCGGAAGGTCAAAGAGGTAGACGATACCGGTACTTAAAAAGATAGCCACGATGGAGCCGGGTATTTTGCGGGATACCTTTCCGAAAGAGAGTGAAATAATGACGGTGGATAGGGCAATGGCAACGGCAATCCAGTTGATTTCTTGAAAATTGGAGGCATAAGCGATCCACTTTTCAAGGAAATCAGCGGGAACGTCTTGCATTTTTAAGCCAAAAAAATCTTTGATTTGTGAAGAAAATATGATCACAGCAATCCCACTTGTAAATCCTACGATTAAGGGGTAAGGGATAAATTTTAAATAATTGCCCAAGCGGGATAACCCTAAGCCAATAATGATAAATCCAGCCATAAAGGTGGCGAGGGTAAGGCCCGCTATACCGTGTTCTTGAACAATACCAAAGACAATGACAATAAATGCACCGGTAGGCCCGCCGATCTGTACCCGGCTTCCGCTCAAAACCGAAATGATTAAGCCTGCAACGATGGCTGTAACTAACCCTTTTTCTGGTGAGACTCCGGAGGCAATCGCAAAAGCAATGGCCAATGGTAAGGCCACTATACCGACGATGACGCCAGCGAGGATGTCCTTGGCCAATTGTTTTTTACTAATTCCTTCTTTTAGGAGTGTGAATAACTTTGGCGTAAACTCTTTGTGTAGCATTTTTTTTTAAATATTTTCTTGCTCAGGCGTAATGTCGTAAATGCCAATGATCATTTTTGTCGGGGCTTATCAGATGGTGGCCGCAATATCTACCCTCTCTATTTTAAAATGAGCGCAAATGTAGTGATTTTAGTTTCTTGCTGTATGACTATACGACGAAATTATGGCGTTTAAAAATAGCATTACCGATCCCTATGCCCGGGATCCTGGCTATATCTGGCACCTGAGAAACCCGCGAGTGGATGTTGAGGAAGCGTGGAAGAGGATTGCGCGGGAGGAAAAAGCGGAATTCAACTTTTTACTGATTCTCTTTGATCAAACTTTTGCTGGACAATCTCCTGCAGGGGCCTTTGCTTAATCTTACCTTCCAGCCAGGAGGTCACATCCAAATAGGTGAAAGCTCGGCGTTGGAACGGGTCTGCTTCCATCAGGACCAGATGGGCGTGGAAATCTTGCATTTTCAGGCGGGTCTTTTGCCAGTCGAGTTTGGCAATTTGCCGAAAGAACTCCAAGGTTTGAAGGAGCAACGGACTTGGGGCTTTGAGCTGAGCAAACTTTCGGGTAGTGGAAGTCACCAGGTATCCTAGAATATCGAGGTTGTTTAAGTCGAAATGAGCCATCAACATGACCAATTCGGCGAAAGCCTTGATATCTTCCCGCAGGTGGGGGGAATCGGAGTGAATGATCTTGTTGAGATACTCAATCGCTTTTCCTGGTTGTCCGGCTCCCATATACATCCACGCAATTTTGTAATACAATATTTGCAATTTATGGGGGTCAATGCGGGAGCCGTACCGCTTGATGCGCATTAAGGTACGCGGGATGACGTCCAATCCCTGCTCAAATTGACCGTTCATAAAACATTTATTGAGCCGCCCTTGATGTACATATAGGAAGGAAAAAATCTTGGAATTGGGATTAAATCGCGGATAGGTTTCCTTTCGGAAGGCCTCCAAGCGGCTTAAGGTATCTGAAAAGGTATTGTAGTCTCGCAGGAAGAAAGAGGTAGAAAGTAGGTGATTCAACCCCATCATGTAAATATCTACATCTTCAGCAATCATATTGGGGTTTTCACTATACAGGTCGGTCCATCTTTGTGCATACAGATGGCACTGTTCGATATTGAGTAGGATATAATGGTACCAATAGAGGGACTGGTAGAAGTATATTTTTTCAAAGAAGGTATGCTCACTAATTGAAGTTGGCAGGAATTTATGTTCGTAAGCGGCTTTGATTTTTTGCCGATCCGCTTCATTATTGGCATGGCCTTCCAGGATGAATAATCGTTGCAGGTGCAATTTCAGGTTGGACCATTCTATACTGCGTTCGGTAATGGCCGATCGGCTTTTGGCCTCATCCTGTAGTTGCTCGATCCGCTCCGTGGTACTCCGGGTAATGTGTCTGGATTCGATTTTTTTTTCAAACTCCACAATTTCCAAATGCAGTAAATCCAGATTGTGGCTGCGCGCCATGGATTTGGTTCGACTAAGAATTTTTAGCGCCTGAATGTAGAGCCCACGCCCGTATAGCACCTGTGCATAATCTATCAGTTCCCGAACTTGTATGTCAATTTGTTTGCTAATATGAATGAGCCGAAGGCAGGTTAGAATGTGTTGATACAGATGCCGTTTCAGATTAGAAAATTTGCTTTTGCTTGGTTCTTCAAGCTTATTCATAGCGGCACGCTCGTCCAAATTTGCTTGTTTTTCCAGGATTTCAAAAAGCTGAAAAAACTTGACATCACCCTCACTCTGAATGCGTCGAACATAGAGGGTGAAGTTTCTTTTTTCCGCTTTGGTCAGCGATTTAATCAACGAAAACAGCAAGTCGCCTTGAGAAATGGGCATAACAAAAAGGATTAACCCCGTAATTTAAAAAATGAAATAAAATTTGGTCAAGGCATGAAGGGGAGAACAACCGAAGGAATAGGTTCAATGAACCCAATAATCAACTGTTTACAAAAAAACTTCCGCCGGATTTGTCCTTTTGGCTGTGACAATATAGCAATAAAATACTGTTGATAATTGAAGAAGGTGGATTTTTATTTCTCAAAAAATTGGAAGCCAATCCAAAACTGGACACTCTTATTTTTGATAAAGCCCGAATCGATTGGAAATCCGTTAAAGTCTACACCTTGAATGGAAATGATCCTGGAAAATCCATGTAAGTAGCGAAAACCAGCCTGGATTTTTTTGAATTTGTAGTACATCCCCAGGGCTAGGCTAATATCGGAACGGCTATCTAAATCATCGGCGATATTTTGCTGATCCCCACCCTGTATTTTAGCTCTGGCGGCTAATAAATAGCTGATTTCTGGACCAATCTCCAGGTGTATCGGGCCCTTTTTAAGGTTAAAGAGCACTGGAAGGGAAAGGTAATGGAGGTTGATTTTGCTGAATAAGGTTATGTTGTCGAATGAGGATCTTGTATTACCACCTTTTTCCGAATAGAGTAATTCCAGGCGCAAAGCAAATGGAGAATCTTTCCCCTCAATTAGCGCAAAGGCCCCAACCGTAGGGCCTGCGATAGCACTACCTTCATCAAAAAAGAAAAAGTTGTTTTCAGTCGTTCGAAAGGTGGCTACATTGATGCCTGCTTTGACGCCCAGCTGTAATTGAGCGTTAGCGGAGGTGGACATCATGCACAAGAGCATCATTAGAGCAACACAAACAGAGAGATGATTTTTCATAATTGTCGAGATTTAGGAGCCAAATATATTTGAAAAAACTAAAAAACTTAGGTAGGCCCATTGACGTTCCATAATATAAGGGCCTAGATTCCCTTCTTTTAGAGAGCATGTTTGGGGCAACCTTTGGGCTGCTAAAGCACCACCTCCAAGCATGTACTTAGTGCATGTTTGGAGGTAGCCATTCAGTCCCGGTAATACCGGCATTTTGGAACCTCAAAAAACGCCTTTTTTTACCAAAAAAATGATGCTTTTCGCCAGCAAATCCGACCTCCGAACATGCTTTTAGAAAAACGCTATGGTCTGTTTCTTAAGTTTCTAGGCGATTTTTTTAACTTGCTTTTCTAAAATCATTGATTCATGGCAACGGTAAATTTTACTTCTGCACTCCGGCGATTTTTTCCAAAACTAGACACGATTGAGGTCGAAGGAACCACAGTCGCTGAAATTCTGGACCAAATCGAAAAGGAATTTCCGGGCATGAAAGACTACTTGGTAGATGAAAGAGGCCGCTTGCGCAAACACGTCAATATCTTTATTGGGGAAGAACTGATCACCGATGGAGAGGCCCTCAGCGATGCCGTTGCGGAATCCGATCAGGTTTTTGTTTTTCAGGCCCTGTCAGGGGGATAAGGTAAGCTCTTTGGTGACGACAACTTATCGATATGAATTGAATTTTCATGAATGAAAAAATACTAGTAGGAACCAGTAAGGGGTTATTGGTCTATCAACGAGGCATCAATGGATGGAGTGCTGGAAAACCTCAATTTGTGGGGTTTCCGGTGTCGATGGTATATGTAGATGAGCGAGATGGAACCTGGTGGATTTGCCTGGCACACCGTCATTGGGGGCTCAAACTTCATCGTTCCTTTGATCAGGGCAGAAACTGGGAGGCGGTTACTTTGCCAAAATATCCCGATGATGCTAAGTTACACTCCGGACAGCCCGCAACGCTAAAGAAAGTTTGGATCATGCAACATGCCGGCCACGACCGTCCCGGAGGCCTTTATTTGGGAACAGAACCGGGCGGGTTGTTTTACAGTAGTAACGGGGGGGATTCCTTTGAATTGGTCACCTCCTTGTGGAATCACCCTTCCCGCAAAAGCCAGTGGTTTGGAGCCGGCCGCGATCATCCCTTCATTCATTCCATTGTTGTTGACCCGCGGGATAGCGATCATATCTACATTGCAGTGAGCTGTGCTGGAGTCTTTGAATCTAAGGATGGCGGGCACAACTGGGCGGCCTGCAATCGAGGGTTGGTAGCGGCTTATTTGCCGAATCCACAGGCTGAAATTGGGCACGACCCTCACCGCATGTTTGCTTGTCATGCGAATCCTGATGTGCTATGGCAACAGAACCACTGCGGCATCTATCGTTCTATAGATGGAGGCAAAAAGTGGATAGACATTTCAGGGGAGGAGGACTTTCCGAGCTACGGTTTTGCTTTAGCGATCGATCACCACAATCCGGAACGGGCCTGGGTTATTCCGGCGGTAAGTGATGAGGTACGGGTAGCCACAGATTTGGCACTTTGTGTTTGCCGTACCGAAGATGGCGGCCAATCCTGGCAAGATTTAAGAAATGGATTACCTCAGGAAAACTGTTTTGATATCGTATTCCGGCATTCCTTTGCCAATATTGAGGATACGCTGGTATTTGGTACAACCACCGGTAATCTTTATTTATCAGAAGACGGCGGATCGCATTGGCAATGTCTCAGCAGTACGCTGGCCCGGGTTGAATCTATTGTTATCTGTAAATAAAATTTGCTGCATTGGGGAGGTTATAAAAGAGGGGCTAAAGCTTCCCAAACATTTTCTGCCACAATTTTTTGACCCTCCACATTGGGGTGAATGCCATCGGGGAGGTTGAGGGCCGGAATACCACCAACATTTTCCAAAAGGAAAGGAATTAAAGTGAGTTGTTCCTCCTCGGCTAAACGGGGGTACATGTCGCGAAAGGCTGTAGTAAACTCCGGGCCCATATTAGGAGGAGCTTGCATGCCGGCCAAAACAATCTTGGCTTCGGGATATGCTGCCTGGACTTTGTCCACGATCGATTTAAGGTTTTGGTAGGAGGCTTCGGGTTGGATGCCACGCAAGCCATCGTTACCGCCCAATTCAAGTACGAAAATAGCTACCGGTTGTTTCAAAATCCAGTCGATGCGTTCGGCACCACCGGCAGTTGTCTCCCCACTTAGACCGGCATTGATCACTTCGTAATCTAATCCCAACGAATCAATTTTTTGTTGAATTAATGCCGGAAAGCCTTGGTTAGGATCTAAGCCATAGGCTGCAGTGAGGCTATTGCCCAAAAAAACAATTCGTTGACTTGATTTTTTAGAGGGGGGAATGTGGGATACCTCTTCTTCTATCTCACTTGATTCTTGTTGTTGGGAATCTTGCGTATTTGAACACGAAAAGAGGAGTGCCAGAATTATTATTGATTGAAATATTACCTTCATTGATATAAATTATTGAGGAAAATGCCAAAATTAACTACTTTTGCGCTAACTTTCAGCTTCCAAAGGTGCAGCACTTATACCCAAATCCATTTTATTATTTGAAAAATTCTTTAGCACGCCGCTAACTGCATGAACAAGACAAAAAAAATAGTGCTGGTTGAAGATAATATTGGTGATGTCAAACTGATTGAGTTTGTTCTATCTAGTTTGCCCATTCGTCCAGAACTCCTCCACTTCGATCACGGAAAAGCTTTTCTCGACTATATTAAAGACCATTCTCTGGAGGATATAGCTGTTGTATTACTTGATTTGAATATGCCGGTAATGACCGGAATAGAAGTCTTGCAAGCACTGCGAATTGATAAAAATGGAAAGTACTTACCGGTGGTTATTTTGACCAGCTCCCGTTCCCATCAAGATATAGAAAATTGCTACAAATTGGGGGCAAATGCTTTTGTAACCAAACCGGTAGAATTTGATGACTTCAGCCGTAGCATTGAAGCAATTCTCCTCTTTTGGCAAGAACACAATGTCAATCCTTTAGAGCATTAATTGACTGTCTTTAAGTTAAGGTTCCAAAAATTTGATATTGCGCTTGAGGCCGCTATATTTAGTGCGTTTTACGGCAGATTTTCTGAATATTTCCCGAAAGACTTCTTCCGTTATTTCTTCCCAATCCTGCTTGCTCATCGTTAATAGGTCTGGATGTGGTGCAAACTCCGGCTCTTGATGGGCTTGAGCAAAGCGATTCCAAGGGCATACTTCCTGACAAATGTCACAACCAAACATCCAGTTTTCAAACTTTCCTTTATAGGATTCGGGAATGGCTTCCTTGAGTTCAATAGTGAAATATGAAATACATTTGCTACCGTCAACAACATAACCTCCAGGAGAAATGGCCTCGGTAGGACAGGCCTCAATGCAGCGCGTGCAGGTACCGCAATAGTCCTTTATTGGGTGATCATAGACGAGCTCCAGGTCCAGGATTAGTTCCGCCAGAAAAAAGTAGGACCCTGCTTTGGGGTTGATCATCAAGGTGTTTTTGCCCACCCACCCAATTCCACTGCGTTTAGCCCAATCTCTTTCCAATACAGGAGCAGAGTCCACAAAACAACGGCCGTTTACTTCTCCGATTTCTTCCTGTATATAATTTAGCAATGATTTCAACTTGTGCTTGAGCACAAAATGGTAGTCTTTGCCATAGGCATAGCGCGATATTTTCGGAGCATCGGGGGCTTGTTGTACTTCCTCTGGAAAATAGTTGTACATCAAACTCACCACAGATTTGGCGCCTTCTACCAATTTTCTCGGATCGGTGCGCTTGTCAAAATGATTGGCCATATAACCCATTTGTCCATGCATCCCCTGATTGAGCCACGCTTCCAGTCGCCGGGCCTCTTCCTGCATCTGCTCCGCCTTGGCAAAGCCGATAAAGTCAAAGCCAAGCCGCTCGGCCTCCTCTCGAATCATCCGTGTATGTAGTGTGGTTGACATCCGGCAAAGATAGGGGAATGTTGGAAGAAATGTAGTGGAGAATTGGGATAGACTGGAAGCAATGGATGAGGTTGGAAAGCGGGTGCAGTTCAGGTTTGTCCCCAAAAAAAGATTGAGCAGGTGGGATTCTATTAATTTGCTTCGTCATTATTATAGATTTGTGCTTTTTATCTGACCAGATGCCTCCGGCGGTCCCTT
>CAXHCA010000090.1:0-26527 GCA_964015035.1 uncultured Saprospiraceae bacterium | reverse complement strand
AGTCAATATTGATTTACAGCCCATGCAGGGGCAACACAGTTGGGATTTTTCCAGCCTGCAAGCACCTTTTACCCGTCGGCGAGTAGTGCGACAGGCGAGCGAAGGGCCGGCTTTTGCACTTTTTCCCGGAGCAGAATTGACTATGGAAACGGGCGCTACCGGAGATGGTTATTACAATGTATCAAATGGGCGGTTTGAACTGATTGGTTTTTCCGGTACAGATCCCTTAGGCTTGGGATTTGAAGTGGCCACGCCCTTTAGCCCCGCTTATGTGGAGCGCCGTGCCCCACTCAATTTTTTTGATGTCAATCAATCTGAATCCGCTTTGCTTTTTACCTTCAATCCGGATGATTTACCGGTTGATGTCTTTGATCAATTGCCCATTACCCCCGATTCCCTCCGCGTTCGGGTGGCTATTGATCGGTTGGATGTGGTAGATGGATATGGCACCTTGACCATTCCAGGGGGAATTTATGATGTGTTGCGCGAAAAGCGTAGAGAAATTAGAGAAACACGCATTGATGCTAAACTACCTTTTGTAGGATGGAATGATGTGACCGATATTGTGATTGAGCTGGTTAATTTGCCTGCATTGACAGAACAACTAGGCCAAGATACCACCACCACCTATTACTTTTGGAGTAATGAAGCCAAAGAAGCCATAGCGGTCGTTTCGGCTGATGCAGATGGTCAAAATGTTACTTCCGTGGAATATAAGGCCAATGATGTGGTCAGCAATGTACAGGATTTGGGCCGGTTGAAGCCGGGAGTTTACGCTATTCCAAATCCGGCAATTGTCAATGTACGTTTTGAATTTTCCAATTTGTCACGAGGAAAATACGACTTAAAGATTTACAATATTCTGGGTGTTGAAGTATGGCGCAAGCGCTATGAAGTCAATGGCAGTTTGACCGAAAAAGTAGATATTTCTTCCCTAAGCAAGGGAACCTACCTTTATAGCCTGAGCAATGAAAAAGGCAAAACGATCATGACCAAGCGGTTGGTGGTCGTAAGGCCTTAGCGCCGGTATTCAGGGTTGTTGATAAAGGTGCTATCGGTCAGACTTTCCAGAAAGTGGAGCAGGTCTTGTTTTTCCATATCCGTTAGGTATAATGGCTTGATGTGCTCATTCTTCACGGGGTGATTGCTACCACCGCTATTGTAGTGCTCAATGACCGCCTCAAGAGAGATGAGCGAGCCATCGTGCATATAGGGGGCAGTTAAGGCTACGTTGCGTAAGCCGGGCACTCTAAATTTGCCCTCGTCTTCAGGCAAGAAAGTAACTCGTCGCCGACCAAGGTCGGCAGTATAATCTTCATATAACCCATTGTTCTCAAACTGGTTGTTGGTCAGGTTAAAGCCAGCATGACAATTGACGCAGCCGGTTTTGTCACTAAAAAATAATTCCATTCCCCTAATTTGACTTTCGGTCAAAGCATCGGTCTGATTGTGGTAGACATATTGATCATAGGGAGAATCACTACTGACCAATATTCGCTGAAAAGCGCCCAGCGCACGAGTGATCACAAATGGATCGACAGGTTTGCCATAAGCCTGTAAAGAAAGTTCGTAATAGTCCGTGTGTTTATTGAGTCGTGCGGCGGCTTCCAGTAAGGTGAAACCCATTTCATTTTCATCTTCAATAGGAACGGAGGCCTGTAAATCAAGTTTGACTACTCCTCCATCCCTGTTGACGAGGTCCAGCCAAGCGAGGTTTGCCAGTGAAGGCGCATTGCGAAAACCCAGTCGATTTTCAATTCCGGGGCTAACCGCCTTGTTGTCGGCAAAGGCCAACTCCTGTTTATGGCAAGAATTGCAGGAAATGGTAGAATCAATGGAGAGGATCGGGTCATAAAAGAGTTTCTTGCCCAATGCAACGCGAGCCTTGGTCAATTCATTATCAACCGGAATATTAGGCATTTCCGCATCGGTAGGCCAAACCATCGGATAAGCATCTAGCCGGATCGGGCTAGAGGGTTCTTTTTCACAGGAAGCGAAGAATAGACTCGCCAGCAGAATGCTGGCGAGTCCGAGAATATTTGTTTTCAAAATAGTCATTATTGCTTAACTGAAATAGCTGATGATAAGTTGCTTGCCACTTTTTCAGCCAATGGCAAATTGTTGCCGGTGTGTGTGTCTACTTCTGTGCTCAAGTCCACACCTGCAAAAAACTTGGCGATGTCAAATTCAAATGCTAGTGTGTTATCACCAGGCTCGAAGTCGTGATGCAAAGTGTAAGACAAAGGCGTTAGCAGTGCATCTGTGCCCAAGTGAAAAGCTAGTGGAGTGTCTACGACATCATCTCCATCAGTATCTACCTGACCATCAATTCTCAAAAATCTGTAGCCAGAGTTCCAATTCCAGTGCATGGAAGGATTTTGCGCAGCAAGAGGATCACTAGCATCGCGAGAGGTATAGTCTTCTTCTGTTTGGCTATTGGCTTCTGGCTGCACGCCAATGTCAAATTTCACCATGTGGTAATGCTCTGGTTTCAGGTCCACGGTCACTTCTTGGCTTCCGGCATCCGGAGAAACTAGCAGGTGTTTTCCTTCAACGGAAATCTCGTCTCCCTCTTCTGGCTCGAGTGAAATACCACTGACGTAAAACATTGCTGTTTCCAGATTGACGGTAACGCCGTTTATCTTAAAATCAGTGCCATAGGAAAATGCTTGCCCATCAATGGTATAATCAAACTGAAATGCCAGATTAGCCAGTTGAGGATCGCTGTCATCTTTACATCCGGAGGATGCAAAAACCAGTGCTGCCGTTAAAAATAAAAAAGAAATTTTGCTTAATAATTTCATGGTCTGCAAGATTTAAATAGTTATTTTAAAATGAATGTTTTTCAATAAAGTGTATTGTTGGGATTACTGATTTGTCAGATCTTATTCTAGGACAACTTCCACCGTTGATTGGTGACTGTTTCCATTGTGATCGCTGGCGGTAACCACCAGATCGTAGATGCCGTCAGGAAGGTTAGGTACCGTCACCATCTGATCAATTTTGAAGGTTCGGGTATCCAAATGTTCATTTAGCAGGGTGACTTCGAAGCCCATAGATGCGGTTCGTAAATTCACTGCATATTGATGAATCTCCTGGTTTTCTTCCAGGTCAACCTGGAGGTGAAATGCTTGGCCGGAAGTAAGAATCGTTCCCGTTACAGGAGCAAAAATGGCAATCGTTGGTGCTTCTTCATCCAATTGTGGGCCACCATCTTTTGAACAGCTCACAAGCACCCCACAGAGTATGATTAAGGTGATGATAGATTTCATGGTAATGATATTAGAAATAAACACTGAAATGCGCCGAGGCACGGCTCCGAGCATTGACCTGTCCGGCTGACCAATGCTGTGCTAAGGGGTGCAAATAACTCACGCCCCAATTGCAGCGACCTGCATAGAATTCTACGCCGGCATTAGCCATCATTAAATGTCCCCCGGTATTGGTTTGCCAATAACCGTATTGCACATCCTGCCCGCCCCATTCTCCATAAAGGCCCAGATTGGGCATCCATTCCAGAGATGGATTACCTTGGCGGTAGAAGAGCATTAGGGTGCCGTTTAAGCGGTGCCCAAAACGGTAGTCATCGGCATTGGTGGTATTCCATTTGTAGGTTAGGTTGGTTTGCATGCCAAGTTTCCCCAAAAGGGCAGTGTAGTTGGCACTAAACAGCAAATCCCAGGTACCGGAGCCGAGCTGAAAATTGGGATTGACCTCGTTCTCTGCATCCAGGTGCCGGAAGGTACCGGTGGGTAATTTTACCCCCGCCCCCAATTCAAACCGATGCCGGATGCGCCGAGAAAGACTGTCTGAAGAGTCGAATAAGCGGAAATTGCCCAGAAGGCTGACATCTCCTAAGCCTCGTAAATCTACCCACTCTCCTAGCTGCTGACGCCGGTGGAACCCCACGGGAACTAAGGCCGTTATGGAGAATCGGTCGGAGAGGTAAAAGCGGCCTCGTAACTCCAGGGTATTAAAATACTCCAGTGATTCAGGATGCAGTGCATCATCGTGATCGAGGTGGGTCTTAAAGCGCTGATGTTGCCACCAAAGGCCAAGATAATGCAAGTTGTTGTTGGGTAATATTCCCCAATAAACTGATCCGATGCCACAACCACAGGCATCACAGGCTTTGCTATAGGTGTTTATCAAGCCAATAAAGGCCAGAATGAGTAGACTTTTCTTCCACATTTTTTTAGAATTTGCGTAGCAACCAGCCTTTGTCAGACACCAATTTAGCGCGCCACAATGGGCTAAAACAGGACTGTCTTCAGGCTAGAATGCTAATCAGATCAATCGTCTTGATGTATTAATGTGTTGAAAATCAACTCATTAATAAAGGCACAGCAAGACGCTTCTTATCCAAAAAGAACGAGGGAGGAAGCCTTGGGTGGCTGGAAAATGGAGGAAACAGGTTGGTAAAAATAGGCGTAGTGGTACTCGCTGATTAACGTATTTGCATTGGTAGTAACTGGAATTTCGCACTGGGCGAAGGCCTCACAGAATAGCGTAAGTGAGGGGCGTTCTACCACAGTAGGAGCAGTAGAATTTTCATCCTGACTATTTTCCAGTTCTTCACCGAGTACCTCGCTGATGTAACATCGACCGCTACATAGCAATTGCGGCTTATCCTTGTTGACACAATAATTTTCGATGATAAAAGCCCTTTCCCATTGCAAATAGCCACTTAACACGGTCAGGTAAGACACCTGGCAGAGGAAAATGAATAAGAGGGATATGGAAAGTATTTTTTTCATCTCAACACAAAAGTAAAGTAATTTTACATTAGGTGAAATAGGAAGGTGACTAAAGTCATGCAATTTGCAGATTTCAGGTAGTAATACCCCCCTTTTTTTTAGTTGCTGTTCATTTAAAGGAGCAATATCTTTATGGAAAGATGATATTTTTGAAAAAAGGATGGAGTGGTGTAAAACAAAATGACCATTTTGCGTTTAATGTAATTAGTGTTTCAGTGCATGTTTGGAGGTAGTCCCTGAAGTATATTCGGGCAAGCTATTCAGACTGCAATTTTCGCTGCTAAAGCACCACCTCCAAACATGCACTCAAAAAGGAATCGATTAATATGCCAACCACCATTACCCGATATATTGACCATTACGAAGTGCCGAATGTATTGACACACGGCTTTGGAGCCCTGCTTTGTTTGATTGCAGTACCTATTTTACTTTGGCAAGCCTCGTTTACCGTAGACCATCAGCAGTTATTTGGATTGTCTGTTTTTGGAGGGTCGATGTTTTTGGTTTATTTGTCTTCTACTTTGTACCACAGTGCTCGCAGGCCACGCCTGAAATACAACCTTCAGGTATTGGACCACATCTCGATTTATTTCCTGATTGCCGGCACCCATACCCCCTTTTTATTGTATTACCTCAATAATGCCACGGGGTGGTTTTATCTGGCTGTGCTGTGGGGAATGGTACTGGTTGGTACTTTGTACAAACTCTTCTTCTTTGGTAAATTGCCGTGGTTTTCCCTGATTTTCTACATCGGAATGGGCTGGATGGCCATTTTTACCATCCCACATATGTTGGATAATATGAGCTTTGATTGCCTGTGGTGGATTATTGCAGGTGGAATTTCATATTCTGTAGGGGTTATTTTTTATCAATGGAGGAAGTTGCCCTATAGCCATGCCATCTGGCACTTATTTGTGATAGGCGGCAGCGCAGGTCATTATCTCGCAATGCTGGAAATGGTGCGGTGAGGCGGCTACTGCGGTCAGGGGGGAGTAGTCCTTTTTCGAGACGCGGAGCACAGTGATAGCGTTAGTGCATGTTTGGAGGTTTAAATAAGGTCTTTCATCTTTTTAATAAACCGTTAAACATTTATTGGATACACCAATAATGGCAGATTCTTCGTATTTTTGAGGCATGTTATCGAAACTGATTCATTTACAGCTGGCGATTTTGGTCTTTGTCAGTTCCACAGGCGTGGTGCTGCGCAAGCATTATTGCCAGGATCAGTTGAAGAACACCACTTTTTTTGTACAACCGGAGAGTTGTCATCGCAGCACGGCGAAAAGCTGCCCAATGCACGCAGCCAAACCAGCCTGCCCACACCACCAATCACCTCAAGAAGACAAAAAGAAATGTTGTGATGATCACGCTGAATTTTTAAAGGTTGATCACGAGCAACAATTTGACTTTGGCGCCTCCCATCTCCTTGATTTGAAGCCGGTGTTGGCGAGTACTTTCCTATTGCAAAACTGGAAACTGCCACAAGCTGACCTTCAGCAAGTGGCCTACCTGCATTACAGACCACCCTTGTTGGACGAGGATCTTCCCGTTCTTCTACAAACCTTCCGCTGTTAGCCATTCCCACTTCGCCAAGTTCTTCTGGCGGTTGTGATTCCTGATCATTCATTCCGTTGAATGCAGCATTGCATTTGTTGACACTCAAAGAGACCATCCTCAAAACGCTGAGCTGATCAACTGATTTGTCAGGACGAGATGCCTTTTGGTGAATTATTGCAACCTACAGCTTTGTCTTACCACAAATATTAAAGCACTATGCTTAACTCATTGATCCGGTTTTTTCTGGAGAATAAACTGGTGGTTTGGTTACTGGTCGTCTTTTTTACCGGTTGGGGACTGGTAACGGCCCCCTTTGACTTTGGGCTTACCCATTTGCCTCGTGATCCCGTAGCGGTAGATGCCATACCCGATATTGGTGAAAACCAGCAAATCGTCTTTACCCGTTGGGCGGGGCGGTCGCCGCAGGATGTTGAAGATCAGATCACCTACCCGTTGACTACGGCTTTGCTAGGAGTACCCGGGGTAAAGAATATCCGAAGTAGCTCCATGTTTGGCTTTTCTTCTATTTACGTCATTTTTGACGAACAGGTAGAATTTTATTGGAGCCGTTCCCGCATTCTGGAAAAGCTCAATTCGCTATCCGCCAATTTGCTGCCAGAGGGGGTACAACCGGCCCTAGGGCCAGATGCTACTGCGCTGGGGCAAATTTTTTGGTATACGCTGGAAGGGCGTGATAAAAATGGTCAACCTACCGGCGGTTGGGATTTACACGAACTGCGTTCCATTCAGGATTTCTATGTGCGTTTCGGACTGGCCAGTGCCGAAGGTGTTTCAGAAGTGGCTTCTGTGGGCGGTTTTGTAAAGGAATACCAGATCGATGTAGATCCGGATGCGATGAAGGCCTACGGTATTTCTCTGGATCAAATCATGCAAGCCACTCGCAATAGCAACCTGGATATTGGTGCCCAAACCATTGAAATCAATCTGGTAGAGTATTTTGTGCGAGGACTTGGCTATGTAGAAAATATTGAAGATATCGAGCAGAGTGTGGTGGCGGTGCGCAATAATGTTCCCATTCGCATCAGCGACTTGGGGAAAGTCAATATTGGTCCGGCTACTCGCAGAGGTGTACTCGATAAATCCGGAGCGGAGGCGGTTGGTGGAGTTGTTGTGGCTCGTTACGGCGCAAATCCCTTGGCGGTCATTGATCAGGTAAAGGAAAAAATCAAAGAAATCGAACCGGGCTTACCAACCAAAACCTTGGCTGACGGCACGGTCTCTCAGGTTAAGATCATTCCTTTCTACGACCGTACCCAGTTGATTAAGGAAACCATTGGTACGTTGCAAGAAGCGCTGACATTGGAGGTGCTGATTACCATTATGGTAGTCATTTTGCTATTGTTTAATCTCAAGGCATCGATATTGGTTTCGGGCACTTTGCCGGTGGCGGTATTGATGTGTTTCATTGCCATGCGATATTTTGGGATTGACGCCAACATCGTTGCCCTTTCCGGGATAGCCATTGCAATTGGTACGATGGTGGATATGGGCATCGTATTGGTGGAAAGTATGCTACAGCGATTGGAGAAAGCGGATGACGACACCCCTTTGATGACCATCATCTATGAAGCTACTACGGAAGTTGCTTCGGCAGTCATCACGGCAGTAGCCACAACGATTATTAGTTTTTTACCGGTATTTACCATGATTGCCGCTGAGGGCAAATTATTCCGCCCATTGGCTTTTACCAAGACTTTTGCATTGATCGCCGCAATTTTACTGAGTTTGTTCATTATCCCACCATTGGCCCACACCTTTTTTGGCCTAAGGCCTCGACGGGGTTGGTGGCGGTACTTGGGTCATGTATTGCTCACTTTGATGGGGGGGATTTTGCTCATTATTTGGCAGCAGCCATTGCTCTGGATCGCAATCTTGATTGGCTTGCTGGGATTGTTGACGACCTGGACACAAAACCATTTGTCGGAGCGACAGCACCATGCATTGACCTTGGGAAAAAATATCCTCTACGCCGGCATTGTGGCTTTTTTATTGACACAAATATGGATGCCATTGGGGGTGAATAAAAGTCTATTGACCAACTTCTTGTTTGTGGGAGGGACCACAGCTATCCTCATCCTGTTTTTCTCTGCAATAATCCGCTACTACGCGTCCATCTTAGGCTTTCTATTGCGGTTTAAATGGCTTTTTCTACTGCTGGTAGGACTACTCATCTTTCGGGGTATTACCATTTTTCAAACGATCGGTCGGGAGTTTATGCCCGCGCTCAATGAAGGTGCTTTTTTGTTAATGCCCAGCGCCATGCCTCATGCAGGCATGCAGGAAAATATAAAAAACCTACAATTGTTAGACATGGCCGTGACTGCAATTCCGGAGGTAGAAACGGTGGTTGGTAAATTGGGGCGCGTGGATAGTCCGCTCGATCCGGCACCCACTTCGATGTACGAAAATGTCATCCTTTACAAATCGGAATATCGAACGGATGAGGACGGCCATCGGTTGCGTTTTCGGGTTGATAGTATCGGGAATTATGTGCGTGATGAGGCAGGAGAATTGATTCCCGACCCCAAGGGGTTATACTATCGTCAATGGCGGGATCACATCCAAAGTCCTGATGATATTTGGAATGAAATCATTCGTGTTTCCCGCCTTCCAGGCCTGACTTCTGCGCCAAAATTGCAACCCATTGAAACCAGGTTGATCATGTTGCAAACGGGCATGCGGGCACCGATGGGCATCAAGGTCAGTGGTCCTGATTTACAGACGATTGAATCCTTTGGCTTGGAATTGGAAAAACACCTCCAGGCAGTGGAAGGCGTCAAAGTGAGTGCGGTTTTTGCCGAGCGTATTGTTGGGAAGCCCTATTTGCTACTCGATATTGACCGAAAGGCCATTGGCCGCTATGGGTTGACCATTGGTGAGGTGCAACGGAATATCCAGGCGGCGATCGGAGGTATGAATATGACCACCACGGTGGAGGGCAGAGAGCGTTACGCCATTCGGGTGCGGTATCCCCGGGAATTGCGCAATGATCCGGAAGCTTTAAAAAACATGCTCATCACTACGGCAACCGGCACCCAAATTCCATTGGGGGATTTAGTGAAAATTCGCTACGAACAAGGCCCTCAAGCGATTCGCAGTGAAGATGGTTTTTTACAGGGGTTTGTCTTATTTGATCGCCTGCCGGAATATGCGGAAGTGAGTGTGGTGAATAATGCTCAGGCTTATCTGGAGGGGAAAATTGCCAGTGGAGAACTGGTGGTGCCACCCGGTATCAGCTATCGATTTGCGGGCAATTACGAACAGCAGGTGCGTGCCAATCGGCGGTTGATGCTGGTGGGGAGCATCGCTTTGGGGTTGATTTTTCTAATCCTTTATTTCCAATTTCGATCAATTCCCATTGCGCTGATGGTCTTTAGTGGGGTCTTTGTGGCTTTTGCCGGAGGGTTCATTTTGCTGGACCTCTACGGTCATCCCGGGTTTATGGACTTTGATCTTTTTGGCAGCAATATGCGCGATCTTTTTCAAATGCGGACCATCAATTTTAGTGTAGCGGTAGGGGTTGGTTTTCTGGCCCTTTTCGGTATTGCAACGGATGACGGGGTGTTGGTGGCTACTTTTTTGAAATCTAGCTTTCGCGAAAATCGACCTGAGAGCCGGGACGCCATCCGACAGGCGGTCATTGAAGGAGGCTTGCGACGGGTACGGCCAGCCATGATGACTACCGCCACCACCTTATTGGCCTTGTTGCCGGTGCTAACCTCCACGGGAAGGGGAGCGGATATTATGGTGCCGATGGCTATTCCATCGTTTGGTGGCATGTTGGTACAAATCATTACCCTGTTCACGGTACCGGTATTATTTGCGATGTGGGAAGAATTAAAATTAAAATTCAATGAAAAGAGTAAATCATAAGAGAGGCGGAACGCTGGACTTTTCGCTTCGAAAAGCGGGGCTGATTGGTGTGGTCCTATTGCTGTCGATTGCCGGAAGTAGTCAATCGCTGGATAGTCTGGTCACATTGGCCCTGAGCCAAAACCGTAACCTGCTGGGGCTGGAAAAAAGCCAATTAGCTGCCCGGGAACGCATTGGACAAGTGGGCCAATTACCTGATCCCGAATTGGGTGTTGGCGTGGGGGTTGTGCCTGTAGAGACACGATTGGGGCCACAACAGATTCGATTTGGGGCCACCCAGATGATTCCCTGGCCGGGAATGTTAAAAAGCCAGAAGGAATTGGCTCGACTACAAGCCTCAGGGCAATGGCAAAAAACAGAGGTGTATCGATTGACTTTGGCGTATAGGGTGCAGCGTGCCTGGCTAAACTGGTATGAGGTCCGAAAAAGTGAAGACATTCTTCGCCAACATCTTCCGCTATTGCGATCGTTGGAACGGATTGCGCTAAGCAAGGTGGAAAGCGGTAAAGGATTGCTTAGTCAGGTGTTGACGGTTCAATTACGCATTCGGGAATTAGAGACACAACTGGCATTGATGGCTTCACAAAAGGAGGTGCCGCAGCTTGAAATGAATCAATTGCTGGGTCGGGATTCGGAAACGCCAATGAGATTGGTGGATAGCCTGCAATTTGCTGACTTACCTTATCCATTGGATAGCCTGGAGGCGTTTGTTCGGGACAATCACCCTCAATTGAGATGGTATGAGAACCAGGAAGATTTGGCCCGTCAGGCACTAGATTTGAATGCATTGGCCGCTAAACCCAGTTTTGGAGTGGGGCTTGATTATGTGATCACCGGGCAGCGTTCGGATGCCGATCCGACGAACAACGGACGAGATGTGGTGATGCCTCGGCTCATGGTCAAAGTGCCGCTGTATCGCGAAAAATACCGGGCGAAATCTAGGGAGGAGGCGTTAAAGATTGCGGCACTGGATTACCAGAAAGCCGATGAGTTGAGCCGATATATGACCGATATTCGTCAGGCTTATCGCCAATACGAGCAAGCACAATTGCATCAAGAACTCTATACCGCGCAGATTGCTCAAATTCACAGCATCTTAGACTTATCCATCAATCAGTATAGTGCCGATGCCTCGGGATTTGATGCATTACTAGATTTATATCGGGATTTAATTCGCTACGAAAGCCTACAGTTGAAAGCAATTGTAGATAGCCATCGGGCGAAGGTGGAAGTAGAACGCTATCTGAAAATAAATTAACACGAGAAAAATGTTCGATCAAAGAATCATCATTAAATTATGGAAAATATAAAAAAATGGCTGCCGCTTTTGTTGGCCACCCTGATTGGCCTGGGCTTGGGATACTTCCTTTTTGGAGCAGCGACTAGTGAAGGGCCCACCGATGAGCATGACCATCAGGAAATATCCGAAGAGACGATTTGGACCTGCTCCATGCATCCGCAAATTCGGCAGTCCGAACCCGGGCTTTGTCCCATTTGTGAGATGGAGTTGATTCCGTTAGGAGCCAATACATCCAATGATCCGCTGGTTTTACAGATGAGTGAAACGGCGGTGCGTTTGGCTGATATTCAAACGACCCCAATTGGGACAGGCCAGGCTAGCGGCGTTCGGCAACTCACTGGAAAAATTGTTCTGGATGAACGGCGTACGTCCAGTCTGGTGGCCCACTTCCCGGGGCGTATCGAAAAGTTGATGGTCACCTTTACCGGAGAGCAGGTGGAAAAAGGACAGCCATTGGCGACAATTTATGCACCAGAATTGATTACGGCACAACGGGAGTTACTGGAGGCTATGAAGTTGGCGAATCCTACCCTGGAGGAGGCCGCCCGTACTAAGCTGCGGCGCTGGAGGGTGACTGATGCCTGGATTGCCGATTTTGAAGCGGACCAGACCATCCGGGAAACCATTACTTTACGAGCAGAAAATAGTGGGGTTGTCGCAAAGCGCTATGTAGAAGTTGGAGATTATTTACAGACGGGCAGTCCGCTTTTTGATCTGGTTGATCTCAACCGGCTCTGGGTGATTTTAGATGCCTATGAAGAGGATTTGCCTTTTTTGAAAATGGGGCAGAGTATAACATTTACCACACCTGCTGTACCAGGGGAGACCTTTACCACTCACATTAGCTTTATAGACCCTTTGATCAATGCGCAAACTCGAACCGCTGCGGTACGGGGAGAAATTGCCAACCGCGGTGCTAAACTCAAGCCTGAAATGTTGGTGCGGGCCCATTTGAAAACTACGGAAATGGGGGGGCAGGAAACCTTATTGATCCCCAAAACAGCGGTGCTTTGGACGGGGGAGCGGTCGGTAGTGTATGTGAAACAGCCCAATGAGTTAATTCCTTCTTTTCAGTTTCGGGAGGTTGAAATAGGGGCGACCAGCGGGGGGCACTATCAGGTCCTTTCCGGCCTTGAAATCGGGGAAGAAGTGGTCACCAACGGGGCCTTTTCCATAGATGCAGCGGCCCAACTCAACAATCAGCGGAGTATGATGAATCGGATGGTGAGTTTGGGACAAGAAGAAACAAAAGATACCAATCTCCCCAATTATAAAGCAACTACTCCCGCCGATTTTCGGAATCAGTTGGATCGGGTGACATCGGTATATATTTCTTTAAAAGATGCGCTGGTGGAATCGGATAGCATCAGCGCGCAATCGGCCGGTAAGGCGCTATTGCAGGCATTACAATCAGTAGATATGGCCTTGCTGAGTGGCCCAGCCCATCATTTTTGGATGGACCAGGAAAAAGCCATTCGTAAGCATACCGAGGCCATCGTTGCCGCACAAGAACTGCTTAAGCAGCGCACTCAATTTAGCTTTTTATCGCAGGCTGTGATTCAAACGATTCAGGCTTTCGGCGGAGGCTCGTCAATCGTTTATGTACAACATTGCCCGATGGCGGAAGACTGGACCGGTGCAGACTGGTTAAGCTATGAAAATGAGATTCGCAATCCCTACTTCGGAGATCAGATGTTGACTTGTGGTAATATAACGGATTCCATTCCTCAAATTAAAGAAAAGTAACCAATTTATTAATCATCAAAACTAATTTTAAATTATGAAAAAAGTAATTGTAAATCTGTTGAGTGTCTCTTTATTTGTATTGATGTTGGCATTGGCCGCATGTGGCGGCAGTGGAGAGCACCAGCACAATGGTGAGGGACATCAACATGAACAAACGGAGGCAACGACGGAAGAAGGATCAGTGGAAGATAAAACAGGCCCGGAATATACCTCAGCCTACATTTGCCCCATGCACTGCGAGGGTAGTGGTAGTGCAGAACCTGGTCAATGTCCGGTGTGTGGTATGGATTATGTGGCCAATACCGAATTGGACGATCATCAGGAATAGTTTTTGATACCAGGCAACGGCAAGGCAGTAACCACACGTCTAGGGAGAAAATCAATTACTCTTATGAAAAGACTGTATTACTGCCTTTGTTTTTTTGTTTTCACCAATGTGGTATCGGCTCAGCAGTGGGTAAACTGTACCAATGGGGACCAAATTACCTCGCTTCTGGAGGTTGACGACGAATTGTGGATCGGTACCAGGGGGGGATTGGTCTACTATGCGCCTGATAGTGAAGTGCCTCAATTTTTTAACCGGGGCAACTCCGGTATGCCCGGCAATTGGGTCATGGACATCGAAAAAAGTGCTGATGGACGGATCTGGGTTGCTACCACTAAGGGCCTCGGTGCCTTTGACGGCAATGAATGGCAGCGGCACGATACCATACAGCGTGCTCAATTGGCCTTGATGAATGACGGCTCAGTGGTAGCGGCAACTAACGAAGGGTTATATCACTGGGTGGACAATCAATGGATCATCAGTGAATTCTTTAGTTGTGGTTATGAGGTGACAGACCTGGAGGTCAATCCTTTGAACAATGAAATATGGGTAACCAGTTACACCTTTGGATGCATTTCAGTGGACCGTTTTGATGGTGAAACTTGGACTAGATACAATTACAACAACAGTACCCTGCCTTTTGAATCGCCGGCGATCAATTCGATAGCGATTACAGCAGATGGTGTGGTTTGGGTTGGGACGTGGAATAGTCTGCATCGATTTTCAGATGAGGTTTGGGAAGTAATTGATTTTGGTGGCCTCATAGAAGAAGGGGTTTATGTCTCCTCTATTGAAGAGGCACCCAACGGAGACCTTTGGGCGATTGCTCAGTCTCAATTTTTGGGGAGTCCGGATATTGAGGTTGATTTGATCCGGTTTGATGGGGAAAACTGGGCGACATTTTCCATACCGGATACTTTGGCCTATAATTACCAAATTCCCATTTTTCTTCCGGGCGCTCAACAATTTTATTTAGGAACAAATGGTAAGGGGTTATTTGCCACTAATTTAACTGATTTTACGTCGCTCAATACCAGCAATTCTCCCTTGCCGGGCAACCAGGTCTCTAAGGTAATCCGTCAGGAAGAGCAAATATGGCTGGGTACCAATATTTATACGCCATACGGCAATGCAATTACTTCAGTAAATGGATCACAATGGACGGTCTTTGACCCGGAGTTCAATATTCGTTTAAAATTTGTTGATCCAACGGGAAAGCTGTGGGCTTCTTCCGATCAGTACACTTTTCTAACTTTGGAAAATGGCATTTGGCAGCCCGTAGATTTTGCTGCTCTGGGAGCGCCGGATTTGGAAGGGATTACAAATGTAGCGTTTGATCAAGAAGACAATTTGTGGATTTTTGGTAACACCGGTGTCGCTCGCTACAATGGTAGTGACTGGACACTATTTGGTACAAACCAAACCGGTATCATCAATGGCATTTACATTGATGTGGCTTTTGATCCCGGCAATAATGACCTTTGGATTGGCACCTACTACGGAGCAGTCCGTTACAATGGTAGCCAATGGCAAGCTTTTTCTTTTCAGGGTAATGGCAGCCCGAATCAGCCAGCGGTAAATGCCTTTGCTTTTGGCTTAGATGGTACCACTTATGCGGGTACTCAATTTGGTTTGTATATCCAGGAAGGCAACGTCTTTCAATTGGTGGAGGGGACTGGACAAAATCAGTTGGTCTATGGTATTTATTCCCTTTTTGTAGACAATGTGGGAGATCTTTGGGCGGGTAGTTTGGATTATTTGGTGCGCTATCGCGATGGCATTCAGGATGTTTTTGATTTGCAAAATTCAGGATTACCTGATGGCAATATCGGCAGTATCAGCCAGGATGCCAACGGCAACCTCTGGTTGGCGACACTTGGTGGGGTCGCTTTGTATAATGCTAATGGCGTTAATTTGGAGAATACCCACACGGCGATTACTCCGGCGGTATCCACTTTAGCATTTCAGGTTTCCCCCAACCCGGTGGGTAAAGAAGATACGTTGGTAGTGGTACTGGCCGAGAAGGCCAATAAGCATTTGCGGACCAGAATTTTGGATTTGCAAGGCCGCCAGATTTGGAGCAGGGCTTACGCCAATGTGGGAGACCGATTTGGGATCGATCTTAGAACACTACATTTGGCTGCCGGGGTGTATGTCTTGCAGGTAGAGACGGAGGCCGGTGTTGGAATTACAAAAATGGTAGTGGAGTAGCCTCAAATGCACAAAAAAGCCTTCCCCGGTGAGGAGAAGGCTTTTTTTTACTTCTTCATTATCTTTAAAACGGTAAACCGCTTTTTCGTTTTCACTTTGGCAAAATATAAGCCTGGGGCGAGTGGAGAAATATCCAGCACCAAGCGATGGTCCAGAAATTGAGCGGGGAGCATTTTCCTGCCGTACATATCCAGGATGCTCACTTCGAGGGTTTCCGAAAGCGTAGATTCTAACGTCAGTACATGATTAGCTGGATTGGGCGAAAGCCGTATGTGATAGGCTAGGGTAGGGTCTTCCACCCAATTGATAATGACCGAAAATGAGTCAGAAAGTGCGGTGCAACCATTCTCGTCACTCACCTCCACCGTGTAATTGCCACTTATTTGCGGAACCCAAAAATGATCAATGGCACCCTCGATTAATTGTCCATTGAGCAACCACTGATAATTTGGCCCGGAAGAGGCCAATAGCGTATCTCCGGAAGAGGTAATAGTGGGAATGTCCGGCCCGCCGAAAGTGAACGTCGGCCCCACGCCTGAGTTTAGCATTTGTTCTGGACACTCGGCGGGGTACCCTGTCAATACATAGTATCCACTTTCTTTGACCCAATAAATAGGATCATTTGCCCCTGGAATGGGTTCAAAGTCTCGCAGCCATTGAATACTGTCAAAGGCAGGCCCGCCCGCTTCCAGTCTGGTGGAGTCTCCAGTACAAAATTCACCGCCCGGACTGTCCTGGATGATGAAGGGGGGAATGAAGACCCACCCGTTGATCAACAACGAATCCGAAGAGACGGTGCAGGTATCCTGGGTGACCGTTACCCGGAAATAAGTGCCAGTCCATTCACCAGCATTAATAGTAAGCATTTGTTCTGTTTCACCCGGCATTTCCGTCCAGGTGCTGCTGGATCCGAAAAACTTGTATTCCCACTGATAGCTGTCAAAGGCGGTGGTTTTTAACTCAACAGTTTGGTAGGAACAATAAACATTATCGGGGACTTCGGGAGCAGGGTTGATAGGTACGGGAAAATCGCATTGCGCATGTACAGCAATGCCAGCAAGTAACGTGAAAAAAAGAGAAAAAATTGATTTCAACATGGGTGATCTTTTTAATGTCGTAATTAAAAATTTAGCGAACAAAGGTATTATGACCTCGATCGATAAGCAAGACTGCTTGAGCCAATGGAAAGGTTGGGAGGGTGATTAGACATTTTCTTGAGTAGTTGTTTTTTTGGACGCGGCGGAGGCGGTTTAGGGTTTAGATAGGGGGATGAGGTTTATGGTTGAGGCGGTTGAGGCCGATAATGGAGAGGTTAAAGCAAATAAATTCATGATCTAAGAAGTAGGCTGAAATAACGGATTTTTTTTTTAATGAAAGCCCGACTATGCTGGATATTTGATATCAATTCTTTCATCAATCCACTAAGGGATCAGCTAAAATATCCGCCTGTTTCTTCTTCTTCGGGTTAATCAGCAACCGCAAGGATTGATCATAGGTGAGGTAGCTCCATGCCCAATTGATAAAAACCACCAATCTATTTCTCACCCCCAAGATGGCCATGAGGTGTACAAACAGCCAGAGCACCCAGGCAAAAAAGCCCTGGAAACTGAAGCCAGGCAAATCCGCTACAGCCAGATTACGGCCAACGGTTGCCAGCGAGCCTTTATCAAGATATTTAAAGGGTTTTAGGACTTCTCCTGCTTCCAATCTCCTTAGATTTTTCTTGAGCGTTTTGGCTTGTTGGATAGCCACCTGGGCGACCTGCGGGTGTCCTTGGGGATAGTCCTTCGTTTGCATAATGGCCATATCGCCAATAACAAAAATTTCCGGGTGGTTTTTGAGCTGGTTGAATTCATTCACGACCATCCGGCCACCTCGGCCGATGACATCATCTGAAAATCCTTCAACAGTATTGGCTTTAATACCAGCGGCCCAGATAAGATTTTCTGTTCGCAGGGTATTGCCCTCTCCCAAGTCAACAATCGAACCATCATAATCTTTGACCATGGTGTTGAGTTGCACCTTGACATCCAACCGTTCCAAGTATTCTTTTGCCTTTTTAGAAGAACTAGCAGAATAGCCATTCAGTACCTGGCCGGTACCCTCCAAAAGATGGATGTGCATTTCGCTAAAGTCAAGCTCCGGATAGTCTTTGGGAAGGATGTATTTTTTCATCTCAGCCAGAGCACCTGCCAATTCCACGCCAGTGGGCCCACCACCTACTACCACCATATTCAGCAAACTTTCTCTCTTTTCCGGATCTACCTCATTGAGCGCCTGCTCAAAATTTTCTAGGACGGTATTCCGTAGATTGATCGCCTCGGTCAGCGATTTCATCGGAATGGCATGCTCTTGAATGTTTTTATTACCAAAGAAATTGGTGTTGCCACCCATTGCCAAAACGAGGTAATCGTATGCCAATAGCCCCAAGTCGGTATATATTGTCTTTTGTGTGGTGTCTACATATTCCACCGTTGCTATGCGAAAGTGAACATCTTTTTGCTCTTGGAAGACTTTCCTTAGTGGAAACGAAATGGCGCTTGGCTCCAAACCAGAAGTGGCTACCTGATAAAATAGGGGTTGGAATTGATGGTAGTTGTGCTTGTCCATCAGCACAATTTGAAAGTCACTTTTGGTGAGTGATTGTGCGAGTTTTAGACCAGCAAATCCTCCGCCGACAATGACTAGGCGCTTTTTCCCATTGTTGGGAATGTTGGCAATGGTTTTCATAATTGTATCAATTGGTGTTCATTAAATAAAACACCTAAGTATGGGGTAAGTTTGGTGAGGACAAAATAAAATTTGCTGATTATTTTGGCAAACTTCCTTTGGACACAAGACTGTTTTCAAACAAATGGTTATCAGTGTATTATATCGTCAGGCAAAAGCCAGAAAATTGAATGCGCAGACCATTTTTTTGCACTTCTTTTCCGAAAACAATGTCGCTTGATGGTTCGATTAAGACTTCTCCAAATTAGAAGTATAACCCAGTTCAGAATAATATTTTGCAAAAGGCTTTGTCGGGCTATAAGAATCGGAAAAGGCTATCATTTCCAGCGCTCAACCAAATATCTGATGCCTTTCACCCACCCGGGTAACCGGTCGTATTCGAGCAGATAATACGGTTGGCTTTTGCTGCCAAAACTGCTAAAAAAATAGGCAATGGAAGGAATGGAGGAGCCTTCAAAATCAAATATTTGCGGAGTATTGGCATTTCGCTGGATGAGTTGATCCAAAAAGCAGTGCATGGCATAGTGTTCTCTTCCTGTATCCGTGGAGGTACCCAAAAGGTTGATGATGCGGTTGTGGCTGAAAAGAAAAAATCCGGCCACTTCTAGGCCATCCGGCCCTTCTAACCCCATGATTTTTCCAATTCCGTGGTCAATCGCTTTTTGCATCATACCGGCCACACGCTGATAATCCTGGTCATCGCAGGGGAGTTTGTCGCCTTGATATTGCCGGTAGAGGTTTACCATTTCCATTACGGTACATGGCCCCTCAATCAATTGGTAGCGGTCGGAGGAACGCCTTAATCTTTTGCGTAAGCTCTTGGAGTACCCTTTTTGAATTAATTCATAATCCTGATCAAGTGACAACAGGTAATTGGCTCTTGGTTCAAAAGTGAATCCCGGTAGCTCAATGGGAAGGTTTTGATCGTTGATACAAATGTAAATCCTGGGGAAATGCCGGGCGGCTTCGAGGAGAAAAGCTTTTAATAATTCGGGTGAAATAGACTTGGTTGCGTATACTCCATGCTGTTGGGTGAAGTAGGGTTGATACATTCGGCGAAAGCCAAACCACCGCCGGTTCCAAATGAGAGGGAATACTGCTTCGTAGTCGCCCATCACCAGTGCATCCCAGCGATCGGCCATACAGTTGATGTACCAGCTGTAACCATAAGGATTTCCATTGACTGCATGCTGAATGCAATGGTCCCATTTTTCTGGGTTGATCTCGGCTTGTGGCAGGTACTGAATTTTCATGGACCACAAAACTACAATTTCCGGGCAATCATCAAGCCATCACGGAGTGGTAAGATCAATGGAGCTACCCGATCATCACTACGGACCATCTGATTAAAATTGTGCAACACTTTGGAATCTAAGTCATTGGGGTCGAGGACTTTTCCACTCCAGAGTACGTTATCGGCCAGTATCAGTCCGCCGGGATTTACCCGGTCGACAACGAGTTCGTAGTATTCAGGGTAATCCCGCTTGCCGGCATCAATAAAAACCAAGTCAAAATTTCCCGAAAGGGTAGGAATAATCTCTTGTGCTTGTCCGATGTGCAGCTGGATACGTTCTTTCAGATTGGCTTTGTTAATGTATTTCCGAATGAGGTATTCCATTTCCGGATTGGCCTCAATGGTGTGGATCGTGCCCTCGGGGGGCAAACCTTCGGCCAGGCAAAGGGTCGCATACCCGGTGAAAGTGCCAATTTCCAGTACCTGCATTGGTTGAACCAAGTGGCTGAGTAAAGACAATAATCGCCCTTGCAACGGACCAGAAAGCATTTGGGGGGCGAGTGTTTTGAGGTAAGTTTCCCGTTCCAACTCATACAGCAGTTGTGACGGTTGTTCGGATAGCTTTTCACAGTAAGCGGTCAGTTCTTTGATCATGGTCGCAAAGTTAGTAATTCTGACTTTTTGTTGATGAAGGCAATAGACACAAAAAAGGGTGTGAAACAATCACACCCAGAATGGTCATTCAAAATTGGATTATTAAACTTAACTTTTCTGTAAAAAAGATTCCAACGTCAATCCTTCTGAAGGCGTAATGATCAGGTGGAAGTTTTCTTTAAATAACTTCACGGCAATGGCCAAGAGAATGATCCCAAAGACCTTCCGTAAAACATTAGCACCTCCGTCCCCGAGCTTGTTGCTTATCCAGGTAGAAGAACGCAATACGAGGTAGACAAAAAGCACATTCAAGAGGATACCCGCCTGAATGTCAATGGCTTCATATTTGGCATTTAAGGCAATGATGGTGGTCATGGTACCCGCTCCGGCAATCAATGGAAAAGCCACCGGCACAATAGTTCCGGTGTTTGCTTCTTCCCCTTCCCCGTGGTGTCGGAAAATATCCACCCCCAAAATCATTTCCAGGCCAATGAGAAAGATGATGATGGCACCGGCTACGGCAAAAGATTGCACGTCCACGCCAAATAACCCGAGTAGCGCCTCACCTCCGTAGAGGAACAGCGTCATAATGAACAAGGCAACCAAAGATGCTTTACCTGCTTCGATCTTAATGCCCTTGCGTTTTAAGTCGATCAGCACCGGTACGTTCCCCACAATGTCAATCACCGAAAACAAAATCAGTGATACCGAAATCAGATCTTTAATGTTCATGGTCTTACAATTTTTCTTTGGACTATTGTTTGGTGAATAGTCACTCTTTTGAGAAACAAAAATTGGGTTTTACCCCTATTGATTTTTTGATTTAAAATAAAATTCTGTTCTGGGTCGAAAAAGTCCCAAATCACAAGTAGGAGGAACGATTGGAAATCCGGAAAAGTTTCCCCGGGGAGAGAAAAAATCTAAGTATTTTTTCGATCTGTTTTGAGCCTTGATTTCAAAAAAATTGTAGCGGGATCAGTTGGCAGAATTTTATCTTATCGCATTAAGAAAAGCAGCTTAGAAGTCGCGATAATCAAACCAATTTCAGCGCAAAAATTCTTTGCAAATTTAAGCGGGCCAAACGTATTGTTCCAGGTCAAAAAGCAAGAAAATGGATACGATAATCATCACGACCAATAGCCGATGTGCCCACAGGTTGGCACTGGGGTATTTGGAGGCAAAATGGGCCGCCAGGTAACCGCCGCCCATTTGGCCGGCAGCCATAATGAGGCCATACCCCCAATGAATTTGGTGATAGAAATGGAAAATGATGACTGCCACGGTAGTGTAAATACCAACAACCAGGCTTTTAACTACATTGGCGTCCGTCAGGCTGTAGCGAGCACCTAACACCATAATGGCCAGGAAGAAGATGCCCATGCCCATTTGAATGAAGCCACCGTAAAAACCAAGGCCCAAAAATGCAGGAATGGTAATCCAGCGAGGCAAGCTATAATTGGGATCGGTTTCGCGCAGCCAGCGACTGGGTTTGACCAGGATAATCAAGAGCATAAAGATCATGAGGAAGCGAAAGACGGCTTTGAATTGATCATTGCTGACCCACGTGGCAATAAAAGTCCCTATTACGGCGCCGATGACCATTAAGATAATGTAGAACTTGCTGTGTTGCCAATCCAGTTTGTCGTGGCGGTAAAAAGCATAGGTACTGGCGGCTGATTGCCCCACCACGCCAACGCGGTTTGTGCCATTCGCCAAATTGGGCGGAAGCCCCAATATTTCTGTGAGAATGGTCAGCGTAATAGCGGAACCATTTCCCGCAAGGGTGTTGATGCCTCCGGCAATAAAACTACCTACAATGGCGATGAGAATATGGCTGATTTCCAAGAGAATAGGATTTCGTACTTTGAGAAAAATCTAAAATTCTAAGGCTTAAAAACTAGATGCTCTGGCACAATTCTACCAGCACACCATTACTACTTTTAGGATGCAAAAAACAAACGAGTTTATTATCTGCGCCACGTTTGGGGGCTGCATTGAGCAGGCGGAAACCTTCATTTTGCAGCCGCTCCATTTCGGCATGAATATCTGCCACTTCAAAAGCAATATGGTGGATACCTTCGCCTCTTTTTTCAATGAACTTGGCAATGGGACTTTCCGGATCGGTCGCTTCCAGCAGTTCCACCTTATTTTCGCCCGTTTGAAAGAAGGAGGTCTTGACTTTTTCAGAAGCGACTTCCTCAATCTTATAGTGGGGCTTGCCCAATAATTTGGCAAACAGATCATTACTGGCCTCCAGGTCTTTTACTGCAATTCCAATGTGTTCTATTTTTTGCATCATACTATTCAAAATTAACTTTATTTACTGAGTGCTTGTTTGGAGGTAGTCCCTGAAGTATATTCGGGCAAGCTATTCAGTCTGCAATTTTCGCTGCTAAAGCACCACCTCCAAACATGCACTGATGGTTCACGGTCAGATGCTCTTACAATTTCAACCGAATCTCTTTAATCCTCACATAGCGTAAAAACACGCCCCAAGCCATGATTATACTAATGATGAAGCCCACCTTCCCGTCCAGAAACCCTTTTTGCAAGACAAAATGCTTAAAAAAGCGGAACAGGGGTTTGCCCCAAAGGTGAAACCAGCCCACCCGCGGTGTTTTGTCAAGGTGGTCTTGTGCCGACCAAAGGGCATAGCGCCGGGTTTTGTCCAGAAAATGGTTGAGGTCTTTAAAGGTGTAGTGGTCCATTTTGTGACGCAACCGGCTTACGCGAAGCCCTTCCGTCATGATTTCTTCGTGGACTTGTTTATCGTCGTAACGGCCTTTATCGCGGTGAAAAAAGCGGACTACCGCATCTCCTTGCCAGCCACTGTACCGAATTTTTTGTCCCATAAAGTAGTTCTGCCGGGGAATCCAAAAGGCATCGAAGGGAATTTCTGGTTTCTCAAGCCATGTTTGGATTTCCGCCTTGAGTTCCGGACCAATGCGTTCATCCGCATCAAGGATAAGGACCCATTCGTGGCTCAGTTGCGGAATGGCCCAATTTTTTTGATCGGCGGGGCCTTTGTATGCTCGCTGGAATACCTTGTCGGTGTATTTTTTGGCTAAAGCCACCGTCTCATCACTACTAAAAGAATCGACGACCATGATCTCGTCTGCCCATTGCACAGATGCCAAGACCTGTTCAATATTATGGGCTTCATTGTTTGTTGTGATGAGGACGGAAATCGACTGCATGGTTATTTAATATTCTTCACGATCGGCTTTTGACTGCCATTCTTTAAAGACATCCAGACCTTCTTCTCGCAAGGCCTGATAAGCCGGAATTTTACGTTCCTTATGAGGAAGCGCCATTTCTTTATAAATAAACTGATCATCAAATCCTGCAATGTGATCAGCATCTTCATGGGTGGCGGCATATACAATGCGTTTCGGTCGCGCCCAATAAATGGCACCGAGACACATCGGACAGGGTTCGCAAGAAGTATAAATGGTGCAATCTTCCAGTTGGTGACTCTCCAATTGTTTGCAGGCATCCCGAATGGCCATGATCTCTGCATGTGCCGTAGGATCATTATTTGAGGTCACTCGATTATTGCCTCTCCCCACAATTTGCCCGTTTTTCACCACCACTGCCCCAAACGGACCGCCCAAGTTGCTGCGCATCCCCTGCAAGGCAAGGCGAATAGCTTCTCTCAGGAATAACTCATCATTTTCATTAATCATTTGTACTTATTTTGGGGCAAGATAGCCAATTTGTCAAAAATTGTATATTAGCAGATGAACTCCCTTTTCTTGAATACCCTAATCTAGTTAAAACTGATGTTAATGAAACGAAAGACCATTACACTTTTGCTACTTTTTCTGGCCTTTTTAGCATGGCAACCGCTAAAAGCTGCTGATGACCTCACAGTTGAAGTAGCCAATCGGGATTTAATTGAGCATCCACCCGAAGGTATGCAACGTTTGAGTTTGGTGACTGCTCCTCCAAAGATATTTTTGGATAAAACCAACTCTTTCCTGGTTGAAATCCCCAATACCTTGGTGCCTTCAGAGGCGAGTGGGATGAATGTAACGGTAGGTGGAGAACCTTTTCATTTTGATGTATTAGGGCCTATCTATATTAAAGGGCTAAAGCCAGGAGAGCCGGAAATTAAGGTCCAACTGGTAAACTTGTCCGGAGATCCAGTGCCATTTCGCGCTGGGGTAAATAATAGTATTGGTCTAAAATTGATCGAGAAGACACCTTATATAAAGAATGATGCGGTGGTACTCGGTATTTTGATTATCCTATTGGCTTTGGTATTTTGGACCGAAAGTTTACCCGCTTTTAAGGGATTTTATCGCTACGTACCGGCCCTGTTGTTGTGTTATTTTTTACCTTCTATCTTTAATTCCTTGGGGATTATTTCCGGCCCTTATTCCGGGCTCTACTTTATGGCGTCCCGATATTTATTACCTGCGAGTTTGATTTTGCTGTGTTTGAGTATTGACCTTAAAGGGGTCATCAACCTGGGACCTAAGGCATTGATCATGTTTCTGACGGCCACGATAGGAATTGTATTGGGTGGCCCCGTAGCGCTATTGGTGATCACCTATGTTGCTCCCGACCTGATTGGGGGCGCAACCCCCGATCAATTGTGGCGGGGATTAGCTACGATAGCCGGTAGTTGGATTGGTGGTGGCGCTAATCAGACGGCGATGAAAGAGATTTTTAAAGTAAGTGATAACCTCTTTGCTTCCATGATCGTTGTCGATGTAGTTGTGGCCAATATATGGATGGGCTTCCTGTTGTATGGAGCGAGCATTTCGGATCGTTTGGATCGCGTGCTCAAAGCCGACAATACGGCCATTACTGATTTGAAGGAACGGGTGCAAAATTATCGCACCAAGATTGAACGCATCGCCAGTACCAAAGATTTGTTTATTCTGCTGGCCGTTGCGTTTGGCGGGGTAGCCCTTTCGCATTGGGGGTCGGATGCCATCGTGCCATTTATGAAACAGTTCAAAACAGGACTGACCAATGCCGGGTTACATTCTTTGCTTTCCGGCTTTTTCTGGCTGGTGGTTTTTGCCACTACATTGGGATTGATTCTATCATTTACCAAAGCAAGACAATTAGAAGGCGTTGGCGCATCACGTTGGGGAAGTGTGTTTATTTATGTGCTGGTGGCTACCATTGGCATGAAAATGGACTTAGGCGAAGTGTATAAAAACCTGGGCTTATTTGCTATCGGCATCGTTTGGATGTTGATTCACGTGGGGCTGTTACTCTTGGTAGCAAAGTTGATTCGAGCACCATTTTTCTTTGTAGCAGTAGGTAGTCAAGCCAATGTCGGTGGGGCCGCATCGGCTCCCGTGGTAGCTTCCGCATTTAGTCCGGCCCTGGCTCCGGTGGGCGTTTTGATGGCGGTATTGGGATATGCCTTAGGTACCTATGGTGCCTTGATTTGTGCCTTTTTGATGCGTGCCGTAGCCCAAGGTTAGTGAAATTTATGCCCTGATTTTTTGGAATTTAGGATTTCTTAATAATCAGGGGTGTATCTTGACTGAAATTAGAAACATAAAAAGAAAAACCGTTTTCATTAGACAGAATGTAAAAATTTTATTTTTTTATTGAAAAATTTGCATAAAAACACCATCGCTTTTACATTTGTATTATCAAACAACGACAAAGGACGTTGTCATCAAATTTGCCGAAAGGCATTTGAAATACTGTGAGGTGATGAAACAGGCAGCCATGCCCTCTTGTCTCGAGGGTGAGGAACCAAGGGATAAACATAGCATAATGTCTTCACGGACTAGGGTTGACCACTAAAGATCCTGTGCTACGGCTAACCTCCTCGTGAAGGTTCGACTCCTTCCCTCACAGCTATGATCCGCCAAAGCCCGTATGGGTAAAGGAGGATATTACTTACCAGACGGGTAGGTATTTGAAACAATGTGAGGTGATGAAACAGGCAGCCATGCCCTCCAGTCTCGAGGGTGAAGATAAGGCATAAATCTGGATTCGCAGATGAAACCAGACTAACCGCTTCGTGAAGGTTCGACTCCTTCCCTCACAGCTATGATCCGCCAAAGCCCGTACGGGTAAAGGAGGATACTACTTACCAGACGGGTAGGTATTTGAAACAATGTGAGGTGATGAAACAGGCAGCC
>CAXHCA010000089.1:0-26553 GCA_964015035.1 uncultured Saprospiraceae bacterium | reverse complement strand
CACTCTAAACTCTCCACTCTAAACTCTCCACTCTAAACTCTCCACTCTAAACTCTCCACTCTAAACTCTCCACTCTCCACTCTCCACTCTAAACTCTCCACTCTCAACGCTCAACTCCATAATACCCCCTATACCACTCAATAAACGCATCGATTCCCTCCTGTACAGAAGTATCCGGTTTATAATCCAGATTTTTGACCAAATCATCGACATTAGCGTAGGTCGCGGAGACATCCCCGGGTTGGATGGGGAGCATGTCTTTTTTGGCTTCCCGGCCCAGAGCGGTTTCGATGGCCTTGATAAAGTCCATCAATTCAATTGGGTTGTTATTGCCGATATTATAGATCTGATAAGGGGCCTTTGAGGTGGATGGATCCGGGGTTTTGCCACTCCAGTTTTCATTGCCGGTGGGCGGGTTATCAATGACCCGAATCACGCCCTCCACGATATCGTGCACATAGGTAAAATCGCGCACCATTTTGCCGTAATTGAATACCTTGATCGGTTCGCCAGCCAGGATGGCTTTGGTAAAGAGGAACAGGGCCATATCAGGCCGTCCCCAAGGCCCATAAACGGTGAAAAACCGTAATCCGGTGGTTGGTATACCAAACAGGTGGCTGTAGGTGTGCGCCATCAATTCATTGCTCTTTTTACTGGCTGCGTAGAGCGATACCGGGTGGTCCACATTATCGGACGTAGAAAAGGGCATCTGCTCATTCAATCCGTAAACACTGGAGCTACTGGCATAAGCCAGATGCTTCACCTCGTGATGTCGGCAACATTCCAAAATATTGACAAAACCAACAATATTGCTGTCCACATACGCCTGTGGGTTGATTAGGCTGTAGCGTACTCCTGCCTGTGCGGCAAGATTGCAAACCGCATCAAATTTTTCTTGCGCAAAGAGTGCCTGCAATGCATCTTTGTCTTCCAGCTTCAGTTGGATAAAGCGGTAGTTGGCCTGGGTATCACTCTGCACCAGTTGATTGTAGGCAATCTTCTCCTTTTCAATCCCCGCATCTGCCAGCCGGTCATACTTCAGATTGACATCATAATAGTCATTGATACAATCTAGCCCGACGACTTCATCTCCCCGCGCTACCAAGCGCTTGGCCAGGTGGTATCCAATAAAGCCGGCAGTACCGGTGATTAGGATTTTCATTTTTTTGAGTTTTGAGTTTTTAGTTTAGGGGGTAGGGGTTTAAGGGTTAAAGGTTAGGGGTTAAAGGTTAAGGGGGGTGTTGCTTTTTTTAGTTTAAGGGTTAAGGGTTATACATGATCTAGAATTGATATCTACTTCAGTAAGGACGATCTTAAACCGCTTATCAAGGCCGCTACACCGTCAATTTCAGCTCGGATTGTTGTATATTTTTCTTTCTCAACAAACCCCAACTCATAAGTGATGATCAGATGATTTAAAACTTCCATCAGACTACTGAAGGCTTGTGTCGTAAAGTGAGCTTTATCCTTTTTGGTAATCCTCGCCGATCCTTCCGCCAAATTTGCAGGTACTGAAACAGCTGACCTTCTCATTTGGCTTATGAAGCCATATCTTTCTTCAGTAGGGAATACTTTAGTTAACTCATAAATCACTTTAGCCAGTTCTTTGGATTTTTCCCAAGCTTGAAGTTTTTCAAAACTATATTCCCTAAATTTCACTTGGTAGATTTTCGTTGAAGTTTATTGAATTCCCTTAATATTTTGTCCTGATCGATAGTTCCCCTTACCCCTTAAACTTTAACCCTTAACCCTTAACCTTTAACCCTTAACCTTTAACCCTTAACCTTTAACCCTTACCCCTTAACCCTTATTACCCCCCATTCAATCAAACGGATGCCGTGACAATGGCAGTCTGGCCAATGGGTGTGCGCTTTCATCCAGTCCAACCGGTTTGGCGTGGCGGATTTGGTGCACGATGTTAATGGCGGTTCGGGATTCTTGGATGCCAAAGCCGTTGCCGGCGAGGACTTCCTCGTAGCTGTGGGTATGCAGGTCGTCGAAACCACCACTGAATTCAAATTCATCCCCTTCAATCTTGAGGGAGCGGTAGGTACGTGCGCCTTTCGCTTTGCGTTCCTCGGGAATGGTATCATAGTTGATGCTGAGAAACCACTTGACCCGCGCCTTTTCCAGTTCCAGGTACCCGGCAGCACGATCGTGGGTATGTAGGTGCACCCGGTTTTCTTTTACGCTGCCAAAAATCCAGGCCAGCATATCGTAAAAGTGTACGCCGATATTGGTGGCAATACCACCTGATTTGGCCAGATCACCTTTCCAGCTGGTATAGTACCAATGCCCCCGCGAGGTGAGGTAGGTCAATTCTACATCGAAGACCTTACCTGCCGGGGCGGCATCAATTTTTTTCTTGAGTTCAATCACGCTGGGATGGAGACGCAATTGCAAAATATTGTAGACACGCCCACCGGTCTCGGCACAAATCTCTTCAAGGGCGTCAATATTCCACGGGTTGAGGACCAGGGGCTTTTCGCAAATGACATCAGCGCCCTGGCGCAGGCCAAAACGAATGTGGGAGTCGTGTAAATAATTGGGGGAACATACACTGACAAAGTCTGTGGATACCCCCTCGCGTTTCATTTTCTCCAGGTGGCGGTCGAAGCGCTCAAATTCCACAAAAAAGTCTGCTTTTGGAAAATAGCTGTCAATGATGCCGACAGAGTCACTGCGGTCAAGTGCAGCGATCAGGTTGTTGTTGGTGGCCTTAATGGCCTGCATGTGTCTGGGGGCTACATAGCCCGCTGCACCGATCAGGGCAAAGTTTTTCATAGGGTTTTGTTATTAGAGTTGTTTTGCAGGGGCTATTTCGGGTGCAAATTATCCCTTTTCGGCCCACACTGTGCCTTTTTTCAGTCGTGTAGCTAAGACTATACTCCTTCAAAAAGCCTTCGGGTGGTTGAAAATGAACTAATTTTCACTCCAAACTACCCCAACACAACAACTCTATTGGGTTTTATATTTGGTGTTTTCTGCTGCTAAAGTGGGGCGATCCCCTCCCCGCTGCGGACATACTGCATGCCGCTTCCCGGACAAATTGCCCGGTCTTGCTCGTCAAATTCCAGTCGCTCGCCGTGCTGGCTCATCCATCCCAATTGCCGGGCCGGATTGCCTACCATCAGTGCGTACGCAGGTACCGTTTTGGTCACCACCGCTCCGGCTCCGATGAAGGCGTATTCGCCAATATCGTGCCCACAAACAATGGTGGCATTGGCGCCGATGGAGGCGCCTTTTCCCACCAGGGTCCGACGGTATTCATTCTTGCGATTTACCGCACTGCGTGGATTCAAAACATTGGTGAAAACCATCGAGGGGCCTAAGAATACGTCATCCTCACATTCCACACCTTCATAGATAGACACGTTGTTTTGTACCTTGACATTATTCCCCAAAACCACCCCATTGGCGATAAATACATTCTGCCCCAAACTACAATCCTTGCCAATTCGAGCTCCCCCCATAATGTGACAAAAATGCCACACCTTGGTATTGTCCCCAATCTGGGCCCCTTCGTCGATAATCGCGCTAGGATGTTGGTAAAAGTCACTCATGTAGGTAGCGGCTAGTTGAAGAAATGATATGGCTTCGCCTCTGAAAATTCGCAGTGGATTTTTCCCCCAATGACAAAAGTTGTCTTTCCGGTATGTTATATAGCCTCATGCTAAGACCAGCCATTCAGGACTAATAATTCCCAAATCGTCTGATCAATTTTTTCTCTTTTCCAGTTGAGCATCTAGGTCAAGGTCCTAAAAAGTCCATACCCTCCTCAACCCTTAACCCTTACTCCTTAACCCTTAACCTTTAACCCTTAACCTTTAACCCTTAACCCTTAACCTAAAAAAAAACAGCGCCCCCTCTCTAAACTCTCCACTCTCAACCCTCCACTCTCCACTCTCACCCTCATATCTTCGCCGTTCCTCTTATCTTCCGCAACAACTTCGGATCTACATGCATACGCATTTGATATCCCAGGCTGTTCAACTCCAGCAGGAAGTTATTTTTGCCAGACTGTTGCAGCAACTTTCCTTGTAGTCCCGTCAGGTTGCCACCAATAATCTCCACTTGATCACCGACCTGAAAGGAACTTGGCGTCACTTCAATATCTGTGATTTCGCCTACCACGCGTCGAATCAGATCAATCTCCTCCTCCGGTATCGCGATAAGGTTGCGCGAAAAGCGCACAAATTTAACCACATCGGGTACTTCCAAGGTTGGAACGTACTCAGATTTGGTGATTTTTACAAAAAGATAACAACTGATTAGCGGCAGTTCCACCTTTACAACTTTTCGTGTATAATGGCGCGTATATTCCTGTAGTGGAAGATAGCATTCTATCTGCTTTTCCTCCAGCCATTTGCGCACCACCTTTTCCCGCTTGTACCTGGTGTACACCGCAAACCACCGAGCTTCACTCTCGTGCAAATGATTCGTGTATGTTGTTTCTTTACTAATCGTTGTTTAGTTTAATGTTTAATGTTTAAAGTTTAATGTTTAATGTTTAAAGTTTAAAGTTTAATGTTTAAAGTTTAGGGTTGTGCTGCGGTGTTTTCAAACAGTTTTTTTATTTTATAAACTACGTAGTTTTGTCGAGCCTGCTGTAATGGGGTTTAAAGTTTAAGGAGGATGCACTACTACACAAAAAAAGGCCTAGGTTTTAGGAAATTAGCTTCCCTTCACCCGCTCGTGTTTGCAACATCGACTCTACACTCTACACTCTACACCCTAAACTCTAAACTCTCCACCCTAAACTCTACACTCTAAACTCTCCACTCTACACTCTAAACTCTCCACTCTACACTCTAAACTCTCCACCCTCCACCCTCCACTCTAAACTCTCCACCCTACACTCTCCACTCTAAACTCTCCACCCTCCACTAATCAAAGTCTCCAGATTTCCAGTCCATTCTTCGTGTCCTCAGGGTACATCGCCTTCAAATCCATTAAGATCGGTGTGCCGTTCATAATAGAAGCGAAGTAGTCATGGTCCAGCTTTTTATATTCGTCATGAGCAACCGCGGCAATCACCGCGTCGTAGTTGTCTGAAATCTGATCCACCATGGCCAGACCATATTCGTGGGCTACCTCGTTTGGCGATGCATGTGGGTCACTCACGTGTACATTGACGGAGAAACTCATCAATTCCTTGATCAAGTCGGCTACCTTCGAATTGCGAATGTCACTCACATTTTCTTTGAAAGTAATACCCAATACCAGCACCTTACACTGACTGGGGTTTTTTCCTTTTTTGATCAACATTTGCACCAAACGCTTGGCAATAAAGGCCGGCATGCCATCATTGGTGGCGCGACCGCTAGTGATCACCTGGGCGCTAAATCCCATTTGGGTGGCTTTGTGCAAAAGGTAGTAGGGGTCTACACCAATACAGTGGCCACCAACCAGTCCCGGAGAAAAGCGCAGGAAATTCCATTTGGTTCCTGCTGCATCCAGTACGGCGTTGGTGTCAATGCCCATATTGTCGAAAATCATCGACAACTCATTCATGAAGGCAATATTGAGATCGCGCTGGGTATTTTCAATCACCTTGGCGGCTTCAGCCACTTTAATGGTAGTCGCTTTGTAGATGCCGGCTGTAATGACGGCCCCGTATACAGCGGCTATGTTTTCCAGCGCCTCGTCATCACATCCCGATACCACTTTCAGGATCTTGTCTACGGTATGTTCTTTGTCTCCCGGATTAATCCGCTCCGGCGAATAGCCGATCTTGAAGTCTCTACCCAATTTTAATCCGGACTGTTTTTCCAAAATGGGCAAACAATCTTCTTCGGTACAACCGGGGTACACGGTAGATTCAAATACGACGTAATCGCCTTTTTTTAGGTATTTCCCAACCGATTCTGTGGCGCCAAGTAAGGGGCGCAGGTTGGGCACTTTGTGGTCATCTACTGGAGTGGGGACCGCCACGATGTGGAAATGGGCACGGGATAAGTCGCTAGCCTCAGCGGTAAATTCAATAGCTCTATTCTCAAAGGCACTACTATCCAGTTCGTTGGAAGGATCGATGCCTTTTTTCATCATTTCTACACGTGGCGCACTGATGTCAAAGCCAATGACACTGAACTTTTTGGCGAGCTCCAGCGCCAGCGGCAGGCCAACATAACCCAGTCCGACAACGGAAATTTTTTTCTTTTTTTCATTCAGGTTTTGGATCATCATAGTTTTAACGGTTTGGGAAATATAGGGTACAATTGGGTGTTCTTCCTATAGATGGGTTTGTCTAGGACGAAAAAAAGGCTTTGACCTCGCCGGTGATATAAGCCAAAGTACCCTCGTCCAATTCGGTGTGCATCGGCAGTGAAATTACCGAGCGGCAAAGATAATCAGTTACGGGTAATTTCCCAGTTTTCTCCGACCTACTATCTTTATAAGCATCTTGCTCATACAGCGGAACGGGATAATAGATCATGCTGGGAATGCCCTTTTCCTGTAGGTATTCCTTCAGTTCATCGCGGCGGCCATCTTTTACCAATAAGGTATATTGATGAAAAACATGAGAGGAATTTTCCTGCCGCTTAGGCACTTCCAATGCCTCAACCCCCATGAATGCGGCATCGTAATAAGCCGCAGCTGCTTGTCGGGCGCCGGCGTAGTTGTCGAGGTGTTTTAATTTAATATCCAGAATGGCGGCTTGCAGGGAATCCAACCGAGAATTGACCCCCACAATTCCGTGGTAGTATCGCTTGGTCTGGCCATGATTGGCAATCATCAAACACTTTTCGGCCAGGGCGTCGTCATTGGTATACAACGCGCCACCGTCACCATAAGCGCCGAGGTTTTTAGAAGGATAAAAGGAGGTACAACCAATATGACCAATGGTTCCCGTCTTTTGCACATGCCCATCCGCAAAGGTATAATCGGCACCGATGGCCTGGGCATTATCTTCCACTACATATAGATTGTGCTTTTCAGCCAACTCCATAATCGGTTCCATGTCACAGCTTTGACCAAACAGATTGACCGGTACAATGGCACGAGTCTTTGCGGTAATCGCCGGTTCGATCAGTTCAGCAGTGATATTAAAGGTCTGTGGATCAACATCAATCATCACCGGCTGCAGCTGCAATAAAGCAATCACTTCGGCCGTCGCCACGTAGGTAAAGGCCGGTACAATTACCTCATCACCTGGCTTCAGATCCAGGGCCATTAGCGCAATTTGTAAAGCATCAGTACCATTGGCACATGGAACCACGTGTTTTACTCCCAGATATTGCTCCATATTCGCCTGAAAGCTTTTTACTTTAGGGCCATTAATATAGGCGCAGGAATCGAGCACTTCCGCCATAGCGGCATCTACTTCATCCTTAATCTTGAGGTACTGACTTTTCAAGTCCACCATTTGAATGGTTGGTCTTACTGTTGTCATGGTTTATAATTCTTAGCAGCTTTCGGCACCTGCCGTTTCGTTTTGCCGCAGTTCGTTAAATCAAAATCTATCTTCCATCCCGCTTAACGGGAATTTGCCATATCTTATTTTGAATATACAGCTCCTTTCTCGATGCAAAACTACCCTAAATGGGTTAAGTGCATTTTTGGAGGTAGTCATTCAGTGGAACCTCTTTTTGGCTACTTTTTCGTCCGTCGCGGCTCAGCCGGGCTGCATTCAAAAATGAGCCTCCCGAGCACCCAAAACCTGCAATTTTCGCTACTAAAGCACCACCTCCAAACATACACTAAGTTTTACGCATAAAAAAGATCCATTTATGTCAATTTTTATTTTGGGCGTATCCTCGGCCAAGCCGAGACCGGGCTATCCGCTCTAATGTACTCGGCTACGCCTCCGTGCATTCCGCTTCTATCCCTTACGCAAGTAGTCTTTATGTCCTAGGAATTAGGCTCTAGGAATCAGGTTCTAGCTTCCCTTACCCCTTACCCCTTACCCCTTACCCCTTTAACCTTTACCCCTTAACCTTTAACCCTTACCCCTTAACCTTTAACCTTAACCCTTAACCTAAAAACCCTCAACCCCCATATTCCGTATTCCCCGCTCTGCCACCATTTCTCCAATGGCCAGCGAAGCAGTTGCCGCAGGAGAAGGTGTATTGGCCACGTGTAAGATACCCGGTCCTTCAAAAATGCGATAGTCATCCAGCAAATTACCTTGTGGATCGCAAGCCATGGCACGTACGCCAGACCTGCCCCTTTGCAAATCATTGTCACCCACTTCCGGGATCAGATGTTGCAGCGCTTTCACAAAGGCAGCTTTTGAAAAGGACCGATACATCTCCCCTAAACCATTGCGCCAATACCTCCGGGCCATCTTTTGAAAGCCGGAGTAGGAGAGGGTCTCCCACAGTTCCTTCCGGTTGATGTCCCAGCGACTGTATCCCTCCCGTTGGAAGGCCAGTACGGCATTGGGCCCTGCTTCAATTCCCCCTTCGATCATGCGGGTATAATGTACCCCCAGAAAAGGAAAATTTGGATTGGGAACCGGGTAAATCAGGTTGTTCACCAAGTACTGTTTTTCCGGAACCAATTCGTAATATTCTCCCCGAAACGGAAGAATTTGAATCGGTGATTCCGGTTGGGTCATCTTGGTGATCTTATCTGAATACAGTCCTCCGCAACTAATGGTCAATCGGGCATTCACTTCCACGTTTGGGGTGATCACCCGATGGCTATTGTGTTCTTTTATGATGTCAATGACAGGCGATTGAAAATGCGCCTGCCCGCCTGCTTGTTGTACCAGTTCCAGGTACTTTTCGGCGACTTTTTTATAATTTGCAATGCCTGCCTGCGGTACCCAAATCGATTGTACGGCCCGCACGTGAGGCTCTTTTTCCCGAGTGGCTGCAGCATTGAGTATTTCTAGCCCTTGCAAACCATTGGCAATGCCACGCTGATATATCTTTTGCAATCGCGGAATTTCATCCTCCTGGGTAGCTACGATCACTTTGCCACATATCTCGTATTCCAGGTCATGCTGATCACAAAATTCCAGCAGATAGCGGTATCCTTTTTTGCAATTAACCGCTTTGCTTCCCCCCGGCTCGTAATAGATGCCCGAGTGAATCACGCCACTATTGTGACTGCTTTGATGAAATGCCGGCCCAGCCTCCTTCTCCAAAATACAAATGCTCAAACCCGGCTTTATCCGACTCAGTTGGTAGGCCGTCGCCAGTCCAACTATCCCTGCTCCCACTATGACTACATCTGCCTTCAAGCGTTTATCAGAATTTCAAAATTTGCTGTATTTAATCAGGTTGTTGCTTCCCTTCATCTCGCCCACCTCTCAACAGTCTACCGATAATACGTCCTCTAAACCACCTCAACTCTCCCCTCTAAACCCTCCACTCTCCCCTTTAAACCCTCCCCTCTCCACTCTCAACTCTCCACTCTCAACTCTCAACCCTCCACTCTCCCCTCTAAACCCTCCACTCTCCACTCTAAACCCTCCACTCTCCCCTCTAAACTCTCAACCCTCCACTCTCCCCTCTAAACTCTAAACTCTCAACCCTCCACTCTCCCCTCTAAACTCTAAACTCTCAACCCTCCACTCCCCACTCAATCCTTACTCCACAATAACAACGGCTGCGTCTCCAGTTTACCCCAGTCAATCTCCTCAAATTCCTCCGTACTATAAATCAAGTACCGGACCTTACGGTGAATCAAATCTTCCACCCTTTCAATCAAATGGATCAGGTACGCTTTTTTGATGTTGCCGATAAACACCAAATCGATAATTTGGCTGTCCAAGCCCCTTGAAAACTCACCAATCAAATATACCTGCTCAACATCTCCAAGTCGTTCAATCACATTTTCAATGACCCGGTCCAGGCCAATGTGTTTTAGCAGTATATTGTGGATTTCTGAGAAAAGGGGATGGCCGGTATTGGCCTGGAATATTTTTTTGTTACCCTGGAGTGAAGAAGAAAGCATACCTGCTTTTTCCAACCGATTTAACTCTACCCGGATTGCATTGGAAGATTCTCCAAATTCGCTTTCCAGACTGCGAAGATAGGAAGTTGTTTGGCTATTGAGAAAAAATTTCAGCAATAGCTTGATTCTTGTCTTCGAGGATATTAGAGTTTCTATCATAAATTGAGTAACAAAATTACTCAATAATTGCAATCGCCCTAAAATTTCACCCTAAATTTTGTGCGGCCAATTAATTTTTTTTATTTCTGAGCCTAGTAGTGTACCTTTTACACTAATATCTTTTTACTTCGTTCTCCTTAATCCAAAAATATTGATTATTTTGCCCAGCTTAACAAAAAAGAGCTCCACGCTATGACGGATTTTGACAATTTTTTCAAGTCGGCCTTCACTGTAGATAATGTCATCTTCGGCTTTGATGAGGGAGACCTTAAAGTATTGTTAATCAAGCGCGGAGAAGATCCTTACGAAGGCATGTGGGCCCTGCCCGGTTATTTTGTTGACCCTCAGGAGGATTTGGATAGTGCGGCAGTTCGGGTATTGGAACAGCTCACCGGGATCAAAGATGTATTCCTGGAGCAAGTCCATACTTTCGGTGCAGTGAACCGCCACCCGGTTGGCCGGGTCATCACCGTGGCCTATTGTTCTCTGATCAAGATTAGTGATTATACGGTACAAGCGGCTTCCATTGCCTTGAAGGCGAAGTGGCACTCGGTAGCCAAAGTTAAAAATTTGGCCTTTGACCACCCGGAAATCCTGGAATCTTGTCTTAAACGCCTCAAGAGATTGGTGCGTACCCGTCCGGTAGGATTTGAACTGTTGCCCCCGAAATTTACCCTCACGGAATTGCAACACCTTTATGAGGCGATCCTGGAAACGCCCTTGGATAAGCGAAACTTCCGAAAGAAGATCCTATCGATGAACTTGCTGATCGATTTGAATGAGACGCAGGAAGGGGTCGCTCATCGCCCCGCGCGACTCTACCAGTTTGATCAATCCAAATACGAGGAATTCCTCGCTGATGGCTTCAGCTTTGAATTAAAAGAAGGAAAAAAGAAGGAAAGAATCAATAAGGCTGGTTCGTCAAAGGTTAAGCTACAGGAGTCTTAGTGCTTGTTCTCGCAACGTTAAGAACCAGGTACAACCTTGATTTTTGTCTCTTTGCATCAAGGCAAAGCGGCCGCCGGAGGCATCTTCTATTCTTTGTAACCTATTGCCATTGTATTAATTTCCGGAAAAAGTACGACCTCTGATTATCAGGAAGTTATCGCGAAACAACGCTACCATTCTTCACCCTGTGCCGTAAAAAAGTAGACGTCTACATCAGAGTGAGCTGCGCGGAATGCCTCTAATTGATCCACCATCGTGGCTTTGTCGCCGGTGTAATTAAAGATGAAGGAATGCACAAAATTCCGATCCACAACCTTTTCGTGGTTGACCACTACACTGCCGTCTGTATTGATCGTATAATAATGGTAGTATCCCTTGAGATAGGAGGGGGCATTACCCAAACCTTCCAGATCCTCAACAAAATTCAGGCTTTCTTCATTGGCCGTGGATTCGTCGCCGGCCACAAAACCCCATACGGTTTGATTTGGTACCCGTAGCAATTCATCGTGCAAGAATATAATGCCTTCCTCGGTTTGCATCTCTACAACAATGCGATCCTGGTCCACACTGAGCTTGCCAAGGTTGTAGATGGTATTTTTCAAATCGATGGTAAAATCATAAGAACGATTGCTGAGCGGACCCAAATTGATGGCGGCGATAGCGGGCGCCTCTCCTTGCTGACAATCAGCCGGTTCATTGATCTGATTGATGGAAATATCAAAGCCCTCCGTTTTTCGGTCCAACTCGGTAGCAATAGTCGAATTCAGACAAGGCTCCATGCCAATGGTGCGAATATCAACGTAAAACTGTCGGCCTGGGACGGTCAGGGTTTCTCGTAAGTCGATGTAAAATTCCTTCTCTACGTCCGAAATGACGATAGGGTCATCCAGCGACCCTAGCTTACAGGAGGCAATGTTGAGTACTAATACGCCAACAATAAAGATGTAACCAAAAATCCGCATAGCCTATGCCTTGTAAGGTTTGTTTTGTTCTTTGACACTGAGTTGTGAAAAGGGTCAAAGAATCGTTTGTTTAAAGAACACTTTCTAAAATTTGAACGGACCGCAGATAGAAATGCTGCCTAGTGTTTCAAAGATATACGAAAAAAGGGGACTTTAGATGCGAAAAAGCAATACTCGTTTAGACAACGGAGTTTTTTTTCTGATAAACGGTATGAATGGTTGTGGCATGACCAAAAAGTTTTTGTAGTGGCTTTTCTTTCTCAGTTGTAAAAAATAATATCCTGGCGATAGGGGGCAACATGCCTCAAATGCATCCACTTAGTAAGTAATCACCCGAATTTGTCTGAAATATGTCCTGGTTCGTCCAAGGTTTTTTAATAATTCATCATATATTGATTGTTTTCGGACTCATTCACACAAAAGAAACGCCTTAGTGCATGTTTGGAGGTGGTGCTTTAGCAGCGGAAATTGCAGATTTGGGGTTCTCGCAAGGCTCATTTTTGAGCCAGAAGGGGCGCCTCAAAGCATGTTTGGAGCTTGCTCCTGCTGAAAACCAACATATTAGGAACCTGGCGTTGAGCCAAAACCCTAATCTGCTGATTTTCAAATAGAATCCGCTCCAAACATACTATAAGTGCGAAAAAATAGCCGAAGTGAGGTTCCAAAACCCCGGTTTTACCGGGACTGAATGATTACCTCCAAACATGCACTTAACACCCGATTATGATAAAATTGCGCCAGATTAGAAAATCCTATCACACAGAGTATACCCACCTAGAGGTGCTCAAAGGAATTGATTTAGACATTGAGGCCGGAGAGTTTGTCTCCATCATGGGGTCCTCTGGCTCTGGTAAATCAACCTTGCTCAATATTCTCGGCATCTTGGATGATTACGATCAGGGAGAATACCAGTTGGATGGCAAAATGATCCGAAACCTCAGCCAAACACAGGCTGCGCTTTACCGCAATCAATTCATCGGTTTTGTTTTCCAGTCTTTCAATTTGCTTCCTTTTAAAACAGCCATTGAAAATGTGGCCCTTCCGCTTTATTACCAAAAGGTGGATCGTCAAAAACGCCAGGAAATTGCGTTGGAATACTTGACCCGCGTTGGTCTGCGTGATTGGGCGGATCACTTGCCGAATCAGATGTCGGGCGGGCAACAACAGCGCGTGGCCATTGCCAGAGCATTGATCACTCAGCCCAAAGTGATCTTGGCAGATGAACCCACCGGAGCATTAGATACCCAAACGTCTTACGATGTGATGAAGATCTTTCGGGAGGTGAATGAACAGGGCATTACCTTGGTGGTGGTGACCCACGAAAACGACATTGCCAATATGTCTAAAAGAATCATCCGACTGACAGATGGACTGATCTCCGGCAATGAAACAGTGCAAAAGAAAAGTCAAAACGCCTAAATAAAAAGCTATGATTGACTTCGATAAATGGCAGGAAATATTCAGCTCCATCAGGCGACACAAGCTGCGGACCGTATTGACTGCACTGGGGGTGTTTTGGGGAATTTTTATGCTGGTGCTTTTACTGGGGGCAGGCAACGGTTTGCACAATGGGATTGAATACCAATTCCGCGACGACGCCACCAATAGTATCTGGGTTCGACGAGGAACCACCTCTATGCCATATAAAGGATTGCCGAAAGGCCGTCGCATTCAGTTTAACAATCAGGACTACGATTTTATAGCAGAGCAGTACCCCGAAGCGGAAAACCTCTCCGGCCGTTTTTACCTGTCTGGAGATCAAACGGTCGTCTTTGGTGAAAAGAAATTGTCTTTTCCGGTGCGTGGCGTCCATCCGGGACATCAATATATTGAGAATAGCCGAGTTTATGAAGGGCGTTTTATCAATGACACGGACCTGAAGAATATGCGCAAGGTCGTGGTGATGGGCAAGGTCGCAAAAAAAGAAATTCTGGGCGATGTGGAAGCCATCGGTGCCGAGATCAAGATTGGCGGTATTGTCTACACTATTGTGGGACTTTATCAAGACTCCGGCGGAGAAAATGAAATGCGGGTCATCTACATCCCGATGTCCACCGCTCAAACGGTTTACGCCGGTACCGACCAGATTCACCAGTTGATGTTTACCGGTGGAGACCTGAGTGTGCCGGAAATGAAGCAGTTGGAAAACAAGATTCGCAAGGATCTGGCATCAATACATGAATTTGACCCAAAAGATAGCCGGGCTTTGTATTTTTTCAATGTGGCCGAAGAATTTGAAACCTTTCAGAGCTTATTCTTTGCCATTCAGATGTTTGTCTGGTTTGTAGGCATTGGCAGTATCATTGCGGGCGTGATCGGCGTGAGCAATATTATGTTGATTGTCGTGAAAGACCGCACCAAAGAAATAGGCATTCGCAAGGCATTGGGCGCCACGCCCTATTCCATCGTATCCATGATTTTGCAAGAGTCAATTTTGATCACGTCCCTGGCCGGCTACCTGGGCATGGTCGCCGGAATTGCTTTAATTGCCGTTTTAGGATCGGTCGAATCAGAGTATTTTCGAAATCCAGAGGTCAATTTAGGAGTTGCCGCGGCAGCTACCTTGGTACTGGTCATTTCCGGTACACTGGCAGGTTTAATGCCTGCCATGCAAGCCGCGAAAATTAATCCCGTAGTCGCTATGAAATCCGACTAATTTCCCTAAACCCTCTAAATCCTAAACCTATGCTAGACCGTGACACTTGGCAGGAAATCATCGCCACCATGCGCAAACACAAAATGCGAACCGCCCTTACGGCGCTGGGTGTGTTTTGGGGTATTTTTATGCTCATTTTTGTACTCGGTATGGGAAAAGGCCTGGAAAACGGGGTGTATCGCGGTTTTGACAAACGGGCTAAAAATATCATGTACGTGTGGACTCAACGCACGTCTCAACCCTACAAAGGGTTTCAGGCCGGACGGGTGCCGCAGTTGTCCCTCGACGATATTCTGGCCATCAAATCAGAAGTACCAGAGGTGCAATACATCGCTCCCCGCCTCAATATGGGAACGGCCCCGGTAGCGCACAAGGATAGAAGTGACAGTTACGCATTGCGCGGTGAAATGTCAGACATGATCAAGATTGAGGCCTTAAAGATGTATCAGGGGCGCTATATCAATCAATACGACCTCGACGAGAGTCGGAAGGTAGCGGTCATTGGCGATCGGGTTCGTGAAGTACTTTTTGGCGATGAAGAATGCATCGGCAATTACATTCGTATCCGCGGAGTAGAATTTCGGGTGGTCGGCGTCTTTGGACCGATTTCCATCAAGCCCTGGAATGAAGAAGACCTGGAGGCAGTGGTGATTCCGCTTACTGCCATGTATCGTACTTTCGGTCGGCCCGGGAAGGTGGATTATTTTGTCGTTTCCGCCGCAGACGATGTGCAGGTTAGTGAAATGGAACCCAAAATCAGAGGATTGCTGAAGGCTCGCCACAATGTGGCACCCGATGACCCCAAAGGTATTGGTGGGTTCAACCTCGAAGAAGAGTTTCAAAGCATACAGCTGCTGTTTGGAGGCATCCGCATCTTCCTGTGGTTTGTAGGCATAGGAACCCTCCTGGCGGGCATCGTCGGCGTGAGCAATATCATGCTCATCATCGTTAAAGAACGAACCAAAGAAATTGGCCTACGCAAAGCATTGGGGGCCACCCCCGGATCAATTATCGGAATGATTTTGACGGAATCGGTATTTCTGACATCCGTCTCCGGCTACCTTGGATTGGTAGCAGGGACCTTCGTCATTGGCGGACTCAATTACATCATGTTGGCCAATAACATTGAAAACCAAAACTTCTACAATCCGCAGGTCAATCTGGCGGTGGGAGTGGGGGCCATCTTCCTATTGGTCATTGCCGGCGTAGTTGCCGGGTTGATTCCTGCACTGCAGGCAGCTAAGGTCAATCCGGTTGTTGCGCTCAAAGACGAATAAAATCTGGCTGACAAAGCATAAATATTAAGAAAAACACTGATTAAACTGACTTAACATGAACAAAGGTTGTTTGTTTTCCTTTATCGGGTTTCTAGTGCTCTCCGCGCTTGGTTTGGGCTATTACTTTAGCCAGCAAGGTGATAAAGCCACCGAAAATTTTGAAACGGAAAAACCGGTTATTACGGATATAGTGAAAAAAACGGTGGCCACGGGTTCCATCAATCCCCGTCACGAAGTGAACATCAAACCCCAGGTCTCCGGCGTGGTTGAAGAATTGTACGTGGAGGAAGGGCAAATGGTGGCCAAAGGACAGAAATTAGCTAAGATCAAGCTGGTCCCTAGTGAGGTGAACATCAATTCCGCAAAATCTAATGTGGAACTAGGTCGGCTGCGCGTACAAGATGCCCAACGCGAATTGGAACGACAGAAGGACCTCAATAAACGCAATCTGGATGTAGAAAGCGCCCGCGTGAATTACGAAAATGCCAAACAGGAAGCCGAACGGCAGGAAAATTTATTCAAAGACGGTGTCATCTCTCAACAGGAATACAACCGCTTTAAGGTCGATCTGGAATTGCGTAAAGCCGAGTACGAAAATGCCAAAGTGAGCTCCGGCAATTCACTCAAACAATTTGAAACCGAATTGGACATTCGTCAGCAGGAATTACAGGCCGCCATCAACAACCTTGCTTTATTGCGCGAAGGCGCCTCCCGCAACTCCAAGCAGGTGGCCAATATTGTCGTTTCTACCCTCGATGGTATGGTGCTCGATTTACCCGCAGAGGAGGGAACGAGTGTCATTGAACGCAACAACTTTAATGAAGGAACCAGCATCGCTGTGATCGCCGATATGAATTCGTTGGTTTTTGAAGGAAAAGTGGATGAGTCCGACGTGGGTAAACTCAAAGAGGGCATGCCGCTTGAATTGACCGTTGGGGCAATCGAAGACATCAAATTTCCCGCCACGCTGGAATTTGTTTCTCCGAAAGGGGAAGATGAAGACGGCACGGTAAAATTTGAGGTTAAAGCGGCCATCAAACAAACCGAAGACGTATTCCTGCGGGCGGGTTATAGCGCCAATGCCGATATCATCCTCGATCGTCGGGAAAAAGTGATCGCTATCAAGGAAAGAGATGTGATCGTTGATGACGATTCCTCCTATGTGGAAGTTCAGATAGCCGATCGGGAATTTGAAAAACGGCCCGTGAAATTGGGCTTGTCTGATGGCATTCTTGTCGAAGTATTGGAAGGGGTTGATACGACCACCAAAGTACGGGTGATTGCGGAATCGTTAAATTAGAGTTGTTTCGCTATGAAAATCAATAACTTAACCGGAATCTAAATTCGGGTAATTGGATTGTGTCGAATCACACTCCTCATCCGTAAGCGATCAGATAAGTTCCTAAATCCCTTATCCCGTAGGGATGAAATATCATTAGCGCTATGGTGGTAAAATAATGTTCGACCCCATCGGGGTCGAATATCATCTCAAATTCTTTGTCTACAAATGTTTGAATCCTACGGATTCTGATCGGCTTTGTGGTATAAATTGAAATTGCAGGTTTTGGAACCTCTTTTCGGCTGTTTTTTCGTCCGTAGCGCCACTAAGAGCCAGCCGAAGAATAGCTTACCCGCAACAGCGCATTTCTTTAGGCGTGCCCCTCGCAAAACTCGGGTCGGGCTATCCGCTTGTATCCCGATGAAATCGGAATATCGCTTCTATCCCTCACGCAGGGTGCTGGCGCTGAAAAGACCGTGCATCAAAACGAATAAATGCAGGCTACCTGACGACCATTGACTGTTTGTTCCAGGGATAATTGTCTATTTTTGCGCAAAAATGATCCAATATGGGAAAGTCCTTACGCCTTGGCCTGGCACTTTTAGCCTTGATTTGCATCTCCGGAACTGTGGTAGCTCCAATTTTACCGCCCGAAGATTGCCTGAATCTGCCGGAAACGCCTTTCAATTATGCCAATATTGAACTGCCCCCGCATTTAAGCGGACCAATGCTTCAGGCGGCCGACAATACTCCGGCAGATAATCCCATTACGGATGCTGGGGCTACCCTGGGACGGGTGCTTTTTTACGACCCAAAACTCTCCTTGAGTAATACTCAATCTTGTGCCTCCTGCCACAAACAAGAGGTCGCCTTTACCGATGATAGCCAGTTTAGTCGTGGCTTTCAGGGAGATTTTACCCGCCGCAATTCGATGTCCTTATCGATGGCCCGCTTTTATCAAAATGAACATTTTTTCTGGGACGAAAGGGCCGTTGACCTAGAAGCACAAACCCTGATGCCGATTCAGGACCCACTGGAAATGGGCATGACTTTAGAGGCATTGGTTACCAAGCTTTCGGAGGTTGACTACTACGGGCCACTCTTTGCAGAGGCCTTCGGGACCGAGGAAGTGACTACCGACCGGATCGCAAAGGCCATGGCCCAGTTTATCCGCTCGATGGTGTCCTACCAGTCCAAATACGATGTTGGCCTGACTATGGTTCCACCGGAAACGCCTCTAGTCGATCCGCTCCCTAATTTTACGACCCTGGAGAACCTTGGCAAAGCGGTCTTTTTTGATCCGGAGCGAGGCAATTGTGCTTCCTGCCACGGCACCACCGCCTTTGTTCCACCTACCCCGCGCAATAATGGCCTGGATTTGGAATATACCGACAATGGCGTTGGCGAAATTACAGGCAACCCCCTGGATAGCGCCCTCTTTAAAGTGCCCTCCTTGCGCAATGTGGAAATCACCGGCCCATTTATGCACGATGGTCGGTTTGAAACCCTGGAAGAAGTAGTTGAGCATTACAATAGTGGCGTAAAGAACCATCCCAATTTATCTCCCATGTTGCGGGTAGCCGGTCCCAATAGCCCCCCTCGTTTGCTCAATCTGACCGATGAGGAAAAGGCCGGTTTGGTGGCCTTCTTGAAAACCCTAACGGATGAGGAATTTCTCACCGACGAGCGCTGGTCAGACCCCTTTTGTGATCCTAACGCGACGGGCATAGCGGACTTATTACCAACGGATTATTTTACTATTGCCCCCAATCCCGTGAAGGATGTTTTGCAATTGAGGTTGGAAGACAAAGGGACGGCTCCTTACCGCTGCAAACTTGTAGATACTGCCGGAAATGTTCTTCGGGATTTTGTGATAAGAGGAAGTAGTTATCAGTTGAATATCAGTGATTTACCCACTGGAGTGTATTGGGTGCAGTTGACCTTCGGTCGTCGTCAACTCAGTCAAAAGCTTATCGTCCTTTGACAAAGTTCTCCTATGTTAAATCGGGGCAGGTTGTGCAAGGCACCAAACGTATTAAATGGTAATGATGAGCAAACGGAAATGGGTATTATATTTTAGTTTGTTGAGCATCGTCCTGTTCTTCTTACTCACCACCTGGGCAATGACGGAATACCCGGGGGGAACCATCCATGATCGATCTACGGAAGGGTATACTTTTTGGCACAATTATTTGAGTGATTTGGGGCGTACCCGGGCTTGGAATCGCAGCTCGAATACCGAAAGCAGTTGGTTGTTTAATGGCGGTTTAGCCCTTGCTGGCGCCAGTTTGATCCTTCTGTTTTCAGTCCTTCCCAGTTTTTTTGATCGACAGGAAGCCAAAGGCTGGGCCACTATTGCCGCGGTCTTAGGGATGTTATCGGCCCTGTGCTATTGGGGCATCGCCCTCAATCCATTAGATGTCAATTATCGGCTCCATACCGTTTTTGTCCGTGCCGGCTTCATTGCTTTTTTATTGATGAGCATCTTTTATACCCTAGCCATCCTGCGAGAACCTGGTTATCCCAATCGTTATGCCTATGGCTTTCTGATTTTCGGTGTCGTATTATTTGTCCAGATTTGCATCATGCTTTTTGGTCCTCGGGCTTGGACTTCACCCAATGCCTTATTTTTACAGGCTTCCGCCCAAAAAATCGTTGTCTACGCTCAAATGCTCGTCCTGGCCTATCAATGTCGAGGCCTGCTGCAAAGGAAGGTGGATTAGGTTTTAGAATTGCAAGTCATGTCCCGCCTCAATCGTCAACCTCCCTTCCCCGTCTCACCCGTCTGCTCCAATTTCACCCAGCTTTTTTCCCGTTTCCAGCACCCGTATTTCTACCCGGCGGTTTAATTCCTGCTCCTTTAGGCTGGTGGCGGTGGGATAGCGCATTTCACTATTGCCATACCCTTTGAAGGTTACCCGTTCCTCGGAAATACCGTTGTCCAGCAGGTATTGGTACACCAATTTTGCACGACGCACGGATAGTTGATAATCCCAGGATTCCGGCGGAACTGGTGGGTGATTGGGCCGATTGATGTGACCGGCAATTTCGATTTTGATATCTGGATTGATTTGCATGAATTTGAGCACCTTAGGCAATTCCGGTTTAGAACGAGCTAAAAGAACAGCCTGGTTGCCTACAAAATAGAGGTTCTTCAGGTCCACAACTTCTCCTGCTTTGGCTGGGTTCAATTCAATCGTTAGCGGCTTCATGACGCCTGCTTCTGCTTTCAACATCTTGGAAGAAAAAAAGAAGCCAGGAGCGTAGATATCAAAGCCCACCACCGTTTGGTCAGGCACCGGATATTCAAAATAGCCGCTGGAATCGGTCTTTAAAGAATCCTGAAATCCTTTTGTTTTAATCGTTATGTCTGCGGCAATACCCATACTATCCTTTGGATTGACGACCCTCCCTTTCAGCCGGACTAATTTGACAGACTTGATTTGTGAGATGGTGGCCCGTCGGTTGCGTTGTCGGCCCGCTTCAGAATCATTGTCTGCAATAGGCGCGTTTTCACCAAAGACCTCGGTAGTGATCAGGTCGGCAGCTATTCCCTTTGCCACCAGGCTATCTTTGACGGCTTGGGCTCGATTTTCCGAAAGGGCTAAATTGGCATCACCCGTGCCAATGGCATCAGTATGGGCCGTAATCCGGATTTGGCGACCCTGCTTACCCATAAATTCGGCGGCGACCCTTTGGATGACCGTCTCCGCCTCGGGGCGAATATCGTATTTGGCAAAGTCAAAAAATACCGTATCTCTCTGGAGGACAATCAAGCTGTCAAAACTTTCCTGGGCATGGGCATGGCCAATAAAGACCAATAGGAAGAAGAATAGGGGAGTGATCGTTTTCATATTTTGGTAACGGATTTTTTCAGAAAAGTGACAACAGAAGTCGTCGGCATAGTCGTGTGTGTATAACAAATTGCAGGAGGGTGTCAGGTTTGTCCCCAAAAAAGATTGAGCAGATGGGATTCTATTAATATGCTTCGTCATTATTATAGATTTGTGCTTTTGAGAGCATATTTGCTGCAGGTTTGATTTCCAGTGGTGCCGGACAAATTCCCAAAGACCGTATGCAATACAAAACATACCGAGACCAAGGCTTACTCTTTGGTTCAGGACCTATTGAGGCGGCTCATCGTAGTCTCATCCAGCAGCGCATGAAGCACTCAGGGCAGAAATGGTCCGAACACGGGGCTAGGGCAATAGCAAACCTACGATGCTACCGATCCAGCAAAGCTTGGGCATTGGTGGAAAAAGTTATCCAGGCCGCTTTGACGCCTATTTGCCATACACACTAAAAATAATGACTATGTTTATAACGATTTTTTTTGCCAACAATTGCTACGCCATGTTGTTTTACCTGTAGTAGAAAGCACCTGTCGTTTTAAAAGAAACACATTCCGATTAAATAATCATGCGTCTCTACTAAAAATCTTATCTTTGCCGCCCATTGACAATACTGCTATTTCCAGCGATCTTTGTGTGGTATTAGTAACTAATTGACATATATGAAGAAAATTAGGAATTTTTGCGTGATTGCGCATATCGATCACGGTAAGAGTACGCTCTCAGACCGGCTTTTGGAATTTACCAAAACCATATCAGAGCGGGAGATGAAGGATCAGGCGCTTGACGATATGGACTTGGAACGCGAGCGGGGGATTACGATAAAAAGCCACGCCATCCAGATGTATTATCAGCATACAGATGGGGAGACTTATACGTTTAACCTCATCGATACTCCGGGTCACGTAGATTTTTCCTACGAGGTATCCCGCTCCATCGCTGCCTGTGAAGGAGCATTATTACTGGTAGATGCCTCTCAGGGCATTCAGGCCCAAACCATTTCGAACCTATACCTCGCCATAGAGCATGACCTCGAAATCATTCCCATCTTGAATAAGGTGGATATGGAGAGTGCTATGGTGGAAGAAGTCTCTGATCAGATTATTGATTTGATTGGTTGCGACCCCAGTGAGATTGTCTTGGCCAGTGGAAAAACGGGCCGGGGAGTAGAAGATATCTTAGCGGCCATTGTCGCTCGGATTCCAGCGCCTAAAGGAGATGAGTCGGCACCATTGCAGGCTTTGATCTTTGACTCGGTTTTTAATGCTTACCGGGGGGCCATTGCCTACTTTCGGATTATGAACGGAAGAATGCGCAAAGGGGACAAGGTTCGGTTTGTCAATACGGGTAAAGACTACGAGGCAGATGAAATTGGTGTTTTGCGGATGGGGCAGGAGCCCAAAAAAGAATTGCTCGCCGGAAATGTAGGCTATATCATTACCGGTATTAAAGAATCAAAGGAAATTAAGGTGGGGGATACCATTACTCAGGTAGACAACCCCTGCTCGGAGGCAATTAAGGGATTTGAAGAGGTAAAACCAATGGTCTTTGCGGGCATTTTCCCAATTGACAACGATGACTTTGAAGATTTGCGAGATAGTTTGGAGAAATTGCAGCTCAATGACGCTTCTCTGGTCTATGAGGCCGAGACTTCTGTGGCCTTGGGTTTTGGCTTCCGCTGTGGTTTTCTGGGGATGTTGCACCTGGAGATCATTCAAGAGCGTTTGGCTCGCGAGTTTGATCAGGATGTGATTACCACCATTCCCAACGTGTCTTATATTGCCCATACGGCGAAAGGGGAAACCTTGATGGTGCGTACTCCTGCAGATCTTCCGGAAAACAACTACCTCAATTACGTAGAGGAACCCTTTATTTCAGCTCAGATCATTACCAAGCCCGAATACATTGGTGCCATCATGACCCTGTGTATGGAAAAACGGGGCATTTTGATCAAACAGCATTACCTGACTCCTGATCGGGTAGAGTTGACCTTTGACCTGCCCCTGGCGGAGATTGTCTTTGATTTTTACGATCGCCTCAAGTCCATATCTCGTGGATATGCTTCCTTTGATTACCAGCCTACGGATTACCGACAGTCAGATTTAGTGCGTTTGGATATTCGTCTAAATGGAGAACCTGTGGATGCGCTTTCTGCTTTGGTGCACCGCGATAAGGCAGAAGCCTTTGGCCGTAAAATCTGTAAGCGGTTGAAAGAATTGCTGCCCAGACAGCAATTTATGATTGCCATCCAGGCTTCAATCGGGGCCAAGATTATTGCGCGTGAAACGATTTCTGCCCTGCGTAAGGACGTAACCGCCAAGTGTTACGGTGGTGACATTACGCGTAAGCGAAAATTGTTGGAGAAGCAAAAGAAAGGTAAAAAACGCATGCGCCAAATTGGTAGTGTTGAGGTACCACAAAAGGCCTTCTTAGATGTACTTAAACTGAGTTAAATAATGGCGAAAAAGTAGGCTATGTTTCTCAACTTCTTTTTTGAACTGCGAAAGCATGGTATTCCAGTCAGTTTGCATGAATACTTGAGTCTGCTGGAGGCCTTAAAAAAAGGAGTGATCAACTATACCCTGGATGAGTTTTATGCTTTGTCCAAAGCCATCTTTGTCAAACACGAAGCCCTCCTGGATCGGTTTGATCTCATTTTTGGCCACTATTTTGAAGGATTGGAAGCCATTCCCGATGACTTTTTCTCGGCGTCGATTCCTCCGGAGTGGCTGAGAAACTATCTAAAGACACAACTCACCGAAGAAGAAATCGCTCAAATTGAAAAAATGGGCGGGCTGGATGCCTTGATGGAACGTTTTGAGGAATTGCTTTCCGAACAAAGGGAAGCCCATGCCGGCGGCAACAAATGGATTGGCACCGGGGGAACTTCCCCTTTCGGAAATGGGGGGTATAATCCCGAAGGCTTTCGAGTTGGCGGCGAAGGGGGGAATCGCAAAGCCATAAAGGTTTGGAATCAACGTGCCTTTCGAAATCTGGATGATCGCGTTGAATTGCAAACGCGCAATATCAAACTCATCCTGAAACGCCTCCGTATTTTAACTCGAGAGGGGATACCCAACGAGTTAGATCTTGACGGCACCATCCGGAAAACTTCGGAAAATGCCGGTATGCTTGATATCGCCATGCATGCGTCCAAGAAAAACCGGGTTAAGGTTTTGCTGCTCATGGACGTGGGCGGTTCGATGGACCTACACGTCTCCCTTTGCGAACAATTGTTTTCGGCTGCTCGCTGGGAATTCAAACATTTAGACTTCTTTTATTTCCATAATTGTGTGTATGAATCAGTATGGAAGGATAACCGCCGTCGCTTTCGCGAAAAGTTACCCACATTGGAACTGATTCACAAGTTTGGATCAGACTACAAATTGATCGTAGTGGGTGATGCTGCCATGTCGCCTTATGAGTTGTTCTACTCGGGGGGAAGTGTAGAACACTACAATGACGAACCAGGCATAAAATGGCTGCGCAGATTGAGCGACCACTTTAAACACCTCATCTGGATCAATCCTCTTCCTGAATACGAATGGGACTACTACGAGTCCGTTGACCTCCTCCGCAAATTCACCGGAAACAGGATGTTTCCAATGACCGTAGATGGGCTTACTCAGGCCATGAAGTGCCTGAAAAACCGCAAACAGACCTACAAAAATAAAGTGTGGGAGGAGGAGGGCTAAGGTCAAATCAAATTTAGTTGGTTTCTCGTCAGTAAAAAAAAATGTGTATACCTAAACCGTGCCCTCCTCCTTAAAGGTTGGAGCCTCTCAAAGCTCAATTTCCCACCACTGTTACCATTGAGGTAGCATTGGATAATATAATTAGAATAAAAAGGGTTGCTTTGGCACATGCCAAGCGTTTTTAATGTTCAAGGGAAGTTTTCAGGAAGATGGTCGAATGATCGACTTTTGGATTTTGGAGTAGTGGGCTTCAGATGCCCGGGGTTACTAGGGAAGACTTGCAATCGCACCGAAAATTTTTAGCGGCTGCGATCTTGCGAATTTCGCCAGAAGCATTTTTAGCTTCAGGCTGTCTCGAGAAAAAGGGGAATCAATAATACCTAGTTTCTGAACTCTCAGATACTAGATTTGACAAAAAAACGAGCCCTCCTCCGACGAGGAATGCTCCTGTCGCGATGTAAATAATCAGCATAGCCTACTGTTTTAGAGTTAAAAAATAATGTTTATGAATAACTGTTCATGAGGGCAGTGCTAAAATCAAGATTTTTTAGTTACTTTCCTAAAATTATGCCAATTTTTTTTTGAAATACTGAAATGACCCTTCAGAATAGCAAGGAAAGTCTCTTTTTTTCGGAAATATTAAAATAAAATGATATTTAAAAAATGGCAGGGAGATGGGCCATCTGGAAAAAATTGATGGGCATAAGCTCTATATATAAGGATATAGGATAAAAGGTGAAAAACCGATCTTGATGATCTTAGTGCATGTTTGGAGGTAATCATTCAGGCTGCAAAGCACCACCTCCAAACATGCACTTACTCGGTTTCCCCCTTTCTTTCTCAATTATTATCAAATCTTGCCATTTGCGTAAAGCAAATTGGTGTTTGGATGGTCGCTACCCCCTTTGGGTTCCAATGTGATATTAAAGCTATCGGGTTGTTTAATGAAATTTACCACCTGCAATTGGTGGTGATCACGGTCAAAGACCCCCATGTTGACCATCTTGCCATCCACATCAGCCCATATCTGGTATTGTTTTTCCGAAGGAGGTGGAGGAAGATTTAAAACACTCAGCAGGGCGTTTTGCGCTTCTGGATTCCAGTAGACTACGGCGGCGGCCTTTGGGTCAAGGTTGGTTCCTTTTAGATATACCGGTTGAGTAGCGGGGTGGTTAACAAACTCAAGTTTTTGAGTACTCAGCGCCAACTCTTTTTTGGTGCTCTGGCATATCTCCTGAAAGACCTCAAATTCATTCTGCAATCGGTCGTAGGCCTCTTTTTGATGGTGGTATTGCAGGAAAAAATAAAGGGAAGCCATTACCGTAGACAATAATACCAGCGCTACCGCAGCGTACAATCGAATATTACGGCGGTTTGGCGTCCGGACATGCGCTAACTCATCGACTTCGTTTAGGTTTGGGGCTTTTAAATCTTGAGGGGAAGCAAGCAATTGGTCTTTTGCATAAGCTTTGAGACTGGTCCGCAAACTGTTGATCTCCTTTTGAACTTCAGGAAAAGCAGCTGCATAACTTTCTACCTCGGCACTTTCTTCTGCGTTGGTCAGTCCCAGAACGTATTGTTCCAATAAGCCCGATTCTAAAAATTGTTCTTTATCCATGATGAACTTATTCCTTTGGATGGTCATTTAATGCCGGAAACAGCTTTGTGCCCAAAGCATTAAACCGTTGAACATTGTAGCCCTAACAAGCACATCTGTAAAAGGTTTTAGAAAAGATATTTCTGGGTGTGCAAATCCGCCTCGGGGTTAAGTGCATGTTTGGAGGTAGTCCCTGAAGTATATTCGGGCAAGCTATTCAGTC
>CAXHCA010000088.1:0-27246 GCA_964015035.1 uncultured Saprospiraceae bacterium | reverse complement strand
GATGAGATGTCGTCTCGTGGGCTCGGAGATGTGTATAAGAGACAGCTTTTGATCGTGCTGGTGCACAATACCAAGGATCTCAAGATCGCTTGCAAGTTTTGGTTTCAGAAGATTGTGGGGATACTTGGGCTGTCGTGCATGATATTCAAGGTGAGGGATTGGCCACCGTTCCTGGTCATACGGAAGCTTATTATGCTCCTGCTGCCAGTGATTGGACTACCGATATGATTGACCTGAGTGCTTATGATAATGTACCGGAAATCAATGTGCAGTTCAAAGCTATTTCTGCTTGGGGCAACCAGGCTTACCTGGACAATATCAACCTAGTAGGAACAACTACGGGAACCAATGACCCTGTTAACCTATTGGCAGGAAAAGTAGATGTATATCCTAACCCTGCCAATGTGACTGCCAATATTGAATTTGAATTGGTAGAAGCTTCTCGCGTGTCTATCAAAGTATACGACATCAGCGGCAAGTTGGTTACTACTTTGGAAGATGGTGCTTTCTACCAATCTGGTAACTACATCAAGACCTGGAAGAACCCAACCGCTTCTGGCTTGTATCTGGTAAAAATTACTACTGAGTTAGGTGAAGTAACACAGCGGATCAACGTTGTGAAATAAGCTACAATAGAACATAAAAAAGCCGGAGTTCTGTAAAGAGCTCCGGCTTTTTTTTTCAATTTACCCTGGCCTACCGCGTCAAATACATATTCCGATCCCGATCCAGCTTGCGGAAGAAGGGATCGGAAAGGTCCTTGATAAAACGAATGGCTTCACCGGTAGATTTCATTTCTGGCCCCAGGTTTTTATCCACATTAGGAAACTTATCAAACGAGAATACCGGCACCTTGATGGCATAGCCGCTCGGTTGTGGCCGAATGTCAAAATCCTTGAGTTTGTGAGTGCCCAGCATGACCTTTGTGGCAATTTGCAGATAAGGAACCTTATACGCTTTTGCAATAAATGGCGTGGTTCTGGATGCTCGTGGGTTGGCTTCAATCACATACACCTGATCGCCTTTGATGGCAAATTGGATATTGATTAAACCGCGAATATTTAGGGCTTTCGCCAATTTTTCAGTGTATTCTACCATCTTGCTCACGGCTTCTACCGAAAGACTGTAGGTTGGAAGTACAGCGGAACTGTCACCGGAGTGGATACCGGCGGGTTCGATGTGTTCCATGATACCCATAATATGTACCTCATCGCCATCACAAATGGCATCAATTTCTGCTTCCTTGGCTCTTTCCAGAAATTGGTCAATCAACACCTTATTGTCAGGCAAATGTTTGAAGATGGTCAACACGTGACGTTCTAGTTCCTCATCATTGATCACAATCCGCATGCGTTGCCCGCCCAATACATAGGAGGGCCGCACCAGTACAGGATAAGACACTTCTTCGGCAATCCGCAGTGCAGCATCGGTATCCTCGGCAACACCATAGCGAGGGTAAGGGATTTCTAGCTCTTTCAGCAGGTCAGAAAAAGCCCCGCGGTCCTCGGCTAGGTCCATGTTTTTATAGCTGGTACCGAAGATGTGGATGCCTTCTGTATTAAATTTTTCGGCCAGCTTAAGTGCGGTTTGTCCCCCTAACTGTACGATTACCCCATCAGGTTTTTCCAACTCCAAAATTTCTTCCAGATGCTCCCAAAAGACAGGCTCGAAATACAGCTTGTCGGCAATGTCGAAATCGGTAGAAACTGTTTCCGGGTTGCAATTAACCATAATGGCTTCATATCCGACATCTTTGGCCGCTAGCAAGCCGTGCACACAACAGTAGTCAAACTCTATACCTTGGCCAATCCGGTTTGGACCGGAGCCAAGTACCAATACTTTCTTTTTGTCACTGGTGGGGATACTTTCATTTTCCCGATCGAAGGTAGAGTAGAAATAAGGAGTCTTTGCCTCAAATTCAGCGGCACAAGTATCTACCATTTTATAGGTCCGACGAATGCCTACCTGTTTGCGATGAACAGTTACTTCCTTTTCTGTAATGCGCAATAGCCAGGCAATTTGAGCATCAGAGTATCCAACTTCTTTGAGTTCGCGCAGGAAATCAGTGGGGATATCTTCCGCCACATTATAGCGCATCAACTCTTGTTCCATAGTCACCAGGCGCTTGATTTGGTTGATAAACCAGGGATCGATCTTGGTGAGCTTTTGCACCGTTTTGGCTGGAACACCAAGGCGTAGGGCATCTTTCAACCGGAAAATGCGGTCGTCGCTGGGTTTTTCGAGGCGTTCCAATACATCCGCTGTGCGAATCCATTCCTTTTTATCGGCGCCCAACCCCATGCGGTTGTTTTCCAGTGACTGGCAGGCTTTCTGCAAAGCTTCCAGGAAGTTGCGGCCGATGGCCATAACTTCACCGACCGACTTCATTTGTAAGCCCAGTTGGTGGTCGGAGCCAAGAAATTTGGCAAAATTCCACCGGGGCATCTTCACAATCACATAGTCGAGGGTTGGTTCAAAGTAAGCTGATGTGTTTTGTGTAATCTGATTTTTAAGTTCATCCAGGTTATACCCAAGGGCCAGTTTGGCTGCAATTTTGGCAATAGGGTATCCAGTCGCTTTACTCGCCAGCGCAGAAGATCTTGATACCCGTGGATTGATCTCTATGACGATCAGTTTTTCTGTCACCGGGTCTTGTGAAAACTGGATATTGCAACCACCGGCAAAATTGCCCAGCGAACGCATGGCCAGGATGGCTTCGTCGCGCATTTGCTGGTAAGCTGTATCTGATAAGGTCATGGCGGGCGCCACCGTGATACTATCTCCCGTATGAATACCCATCGGGTCGAGGTTTTCTACCGTACAGATGATCACGACATTGTCATTGGCATCTCTTAGTAGTTCCAGTTCAAATTCCTTCCAACCCAATACCGCCTTTTCCACCAGTACTTCGTGAGTCGGTGATAGGTCAAGCCCGCGCCGTAGTGCGGCGTCAAATTCCTCTGCTTTGTGCACAAAAGCGCCTCCGGTTCCCCCCAAAGTGTAGGAGGGCCGAATCACTAATGGATAGCCGATTTTCTGGGCCGCTTCTTTCCCCTCCAAAAAGGAGTTGGCAATAAAGGAAGGCGCTACACTCAACCCAATATCGACCATGTGCTTGCGGAATGCTTCCCGGTTTTCGGTCAATTCAATGGCCGCAAGGTCTACCCCAATCAAGCGGATGTTGTATTTTTCCCAAACGCCTTGGGCACCAGCTTCGATGGCTAGGTTTAGGGCCGTTTGTCCACCCATTGTGGGCAATACCGCATCGATCTGTCGCTCCTCAAGAATCTGAATAATACTTTCCACGGTCAGTGGCAGAAGATAAACATGGTCAGCGGTGACCGGGTCGGTCATGATGGTTGCCGGATTGGAATTGATGAGGGTCACTTCGATACCTTCTTCTCGTAGTGAACGAGAGGCTTGGCTACCGGAGTAATCGAATTCACATGCTTGGCCGATGATGATCGGGCCGCTTCCGATAATCAATACGGACTTTATAGAATTGTCTTTGGGCATTTCCAGTGGTTTAAATTGCCTGCAAAGATAGAACTGCCAATCCATTTGCCGGAATGAAAGCGGGATTTTTTAAAAGATTGATGGGTTTTAGTGATTTTGCTTAGCCTTTTCGAGTAAAAGAGCACCATTCTTGAATAAAACTCTCTGGTTTTAAAATAGAAACGGGTGGAGGTTCAGCTAAAACGTGATTCATGAGTGCCCTTTGAGAGCGTTGATTTACGTTTTTGATTGATTCTAAGTCACGATTATCTAGAAACTAATAACACAAGGCAAGCGTGATAGGCGGAAGAGTAGAAAAAAAGGGCTTATTAGGCAAGCGTGATTTACCCATAAGCCCCCAAAGATATTTTTTACCTAAGTGCATGTTTCTGGATCAAAGATTGACCTCAGAACATGGTTTAAAACAAACTTTCAATAACATTTTCTTCTGTAACGCCTTCGGCTTCTGCTTTGTAATTGCGTACGATGCGGTGGCGAAGTACATAATTGGCAATAGCCTGGACATCTTCTATATCTGGAGAGTATTTACCATTGATGGCCGCGTGGCACTTGGCACCCAATACGAGGTATTGTGACGCACGAGGACCTGCCCCCCAGGAGATATATTCATTGACATTGCTGGTGGCACGCGCCGTATTTGGCCGTGTTTTGGTCGCTAATGATACTGCATATTCCAAGACATTATCTGCAATCGGAATTTTGCGGATCAGTTGCTGATAAAAGAGAATTTGCTCTGCGGTGATGACGTGCTTTACCTCGGAATTTTGCAAAGCGGTTGTACTTTTTACCACTTGAATCTCTTCTTCATAGGTTGGATAATCCAACGGGATATTGAACATAAAACGGTCGAGCTGGGCTTCCGGTAATGGGTAAGTTCCTTCCTGCTCGATAGGGTTTTGTGTGGCCAGTACAAAAAATGGTGAAGGCAATAAATGGCGCATGCCACTTACGGTGACGGAGCGCTCCTGCATGGCCTCCAATAGGGCAGCCTGCGTCTTGGGAGGAGTCCGGTTGATCTCATCGGCCAATACAATATTGGCAAATAAAGGGCCAGGGTTGAATTTGAAATGACGATCCTCATCCAGAATTTCGGAACCGGTAATATCGGAAGGCATCAGGTCGGGCGTAAACTGTATCCTTTTGAAATTGAGATCCAATACCTCGGCGATGGTACTCACCAACAAGGTCTTGGCCAATCCAGGTACACCTACCAGAAGGCTGTGACCATTACTAAATAAGGATATGATGACCGCTCTGACCACGTCTTCTTGTCCTACAATTATCTTGGCAATTTCCTTCCTGAGTACGTGATAAGATTTTGCCAAAGCATCTACTGCTTCTACGTCTGAGTTGAAATTTATTTGAGCCATGGGTTATTTTTTGCGATAAGCACCTGCGAAAGAATAACTTCCCGATTGTTGATGATCATTGAAAAATTATTTTTAAACAGATGCAAAGAAGGCGCAAGTTCTTAAAAATTACTTTCTTAGACAAGTTCCAAATGTGAAACGCACTAAAAGTACCATTGTTTCACCATTGAGCGGCAAAATGTAGAATCAATAACATTTCCATAACATGTCGGAAAGCTCATAGGTGGGGCCGAGGTAGTAAAAATGCCACCATTCGGTACGAATTCCGCGAAAACCATACGCTTCCATGGTGGTTGTTAATAGGCGGCGCCGCTCCAGAATGCTATCCGGTAAATGGGTATAAGCGGGGTAGGCCTCTGGTCCAAAAAAATCAAAAGGTGTTCCCATGTCGAGTTCATTTCCTGCGGCATCCACCAAGGTCAGATCGACGGCGGCACCCCGATTGTGCATCGAGCCCTTGCGTGGATCGGAGACAAAACGTGGGTCGGGCACTTTTTCCCAGAGTTTCCACTGGATGGGCCTTGGACGAAAACAATCCAACATTTTTAGGCCAAACCCTTTTGTTTGGAGGTTTTCCTGGACAGCCATCACCGCCTTGGCTACTTTGGGGCGCAGAAAACAGCGACTACACTCGTACATTTTAGCCTTGACAAAATTGTCTTCAGTGGCGTACCTCATATCAATCTGGATGGTGGTGTCTAAATAATGGAGATCCGCCCATTCGATCGTATCGTAATCGGGAACAATGGATTCGGCGACTTCGGTCTGGATGGTATCTTTGGGGAGCACCAAGGTCGAGGTGTCGGCCGTTGCCTCAAAGGGGGCATCCTGGTTTGATTGCGAGGCGTTGCAACCCCACAAAACGAGCAATAGGGCATATACTAGGTTCTTCATAAAGGGTAAAAATAGAATAAATGTTGAAAATGTGAAACGCGCGGTCAACTGCTTAATTTTCCGTACTTTTGCCCCGCTTTTTGGGCAAAATGGAATATCTTGAAACCAATAAAAATACCTAACCGCTGGTTTTATCTTCTGGCCATTGTACTGTTGCTACCCGCACTGTACATCAATTTGGGGCTGCTGACCTTCATTGACGACGAAGCCATTCGGGCGCTGGTCGCTTTGGAGATGAAGTTGTCGGGCAACTATATTACACCAACCCTGAATGGTGCCTATTATTACAATAAGCCTCCTCTTTTCAATTGGATTTTGTTGGTGTTCTTTCAACTTGCGGGCGTCTTTAATGAGTTTGTTGCCCGAATTCCCACTACATTGGCCTTGATGGGATATGCTGCCACCATATTTTACTTTAGTAAAAAACACTTCGATACCAAAACCGCTTTCCTCAATGCCTTTTTGTTGGTCACCTGTGGTCGGGTGCTCTTTTGGGATTCGATGCTGGCCCTGATTGACATCACCTTTTCCTGGGTCACCTTTACGGGGTTTATGGTGGTTTTTCACACCTTCCAAAAAGGAAAATTCTGGCAACTCTTTCTGTTGTCTTACCTGCTGACAGCCACCGGGTTTTTGATGAAAGGACTGCCATCGGTTGTTTTTCAGGGGACTACCCTCTTGGCTTGGTTTGTCTATAATAAGCGGTTTAAGAAGTTGTTTTCACTGGAGCACATAGTGGGCGGCTTGATTTTTGTGGGGATTGTGGGCGGATATTATTTGGTGTACCATCAATACAATGACCTCCGGGAAGTGTTTGCGACCTTATTTAGCGAATCCTCTAAACGCACGGTGGTCAATTACGGCTGGGGGCGCACCATCGGTCATCTATTTACTTTTCCATTTGAGATGACCTATCACTTCCTGCCTTGGTCGATTTTGGTGATTTATCTTTTCCGTAAGGGCATCAAAAAGATCTTGCTGGCCAATCCCTTTGTGGTGTATTGTGGCTTGATCTTCCTGGCAAACATTCTGGTTTACTGGTCTTCGCCAGAAGTATATCCTCGATATTTGTTGATGTTGGTGCCGCTACTGTTTACGGTTTTTATATACCTGCACCAAGTGCATCGCGAGGAAAATTCCTGGCAATTTCGGTTCCTCAATGTCTTATTTCTGGTGGTTTGCGCGGTCATTGCCCTAGGCAGTTTTGCACCACTTTTTTTGGAGCGGACCCAAAGTGCAACGTGGTTATGGCCTAAGACCATGGCCCTTTTTGTGGCGTTGTTTGGCTTGACCTATTTGTACTGGCGACAAAGAGAACAACGATTTTTGGCTCTAGTGTTGTTTTTGCTCGTTTTTCGCGTTGGTTTCAACTGGTTTGTCTTACCCGACCGCAATGGGGAGGATTATGGCGATGTGTGTCGTCAAAGTTCCATCTCGGCAAGCCAACATCTAAAGGACAAGCCGCTTGCAGTCTACAAATTTACCACCATGGAACCAACCAATGCTTTTTACCTAACCAATACCCGTGGGGCCATTATCGAGCGAAAGCAAGGTGATTTTGACCCGCAGGAATATTATATTATCAACCCGAATGAATATCCCGATGCTCGCTATGAAAAAATAGATTCCTTCTATGTCAGGCACCGGAAAACCGTTTATGCCATTGGTCAATTAATAAAGTAAGCTGTCATGTCTCCGAAATTATCCGTAGTTGTCACTGTATACAATGAAGAACCCAATGTGCGCCCATTGGTGGAACGCATCACCAACGCCTTGGAAGGTTATGATTATGAAATTATTTACGTTGACGATGGTTCAACGGATGGCACGGTAGCGGCCTTGAGATCCTTGGCTTTACCACAATTGCGCATTATTGAGTTTAGAAAAAATTACGGCCAGAGTCTGGCACTAATGGCGGGCATTGATTACGCTCGGGGCGAATACATTGCCACCATGGATGGCGATTTACAAAATGACCCCAGTGATATTCCGGCGATGATGAAACTGGCGGAAGAAGGCGACTACGACATGGTAGCCGGAGAGCGAGCCAATCGTAAGGATGGGGTCTTTCTGCGCAAGATCCCCAGTCGTATCGCCAATTATATCATTCGGACCTCATCTGGTGTGCATTTACGAGATTACGGATGCGCCATGCGCGTATTTCGTGCCGAATTGGCAAAAGAACTTGGACTTTATGGCGAATTGCACCGCTTTATTCCCGTATTGGCGGCTCAGGAAGGTGCCCGCATTATACAGGTGCCGGTCAAACACCACGCCCGGGAATTTGGTCAATCCAAATATGGCTTGAGCCGTACCTTTAAGGTGATCAGTGATCTTCTGCTGATGCTCTTTTTTAAACGCTACCTGCAAAAGCCCATGCACCTTTTTGGCAATACAGGAGCGCTGCTGTTTATCATTGGTGTTTTTGTCAATTTGTATTTATTATTTTTGAAAGTATTTATGGGGCAGGATATTTGGGGAAAACCCCTATTGATTTTGGGCATGATGCTGGTGCTGGGCGGCGTACAATTCATTACAATCGGGATTGTGGTGGAAATACAAATGCGTACCTATTTCGAATCTCAGCAGAAAAAACCCTATAAAGTGAGGAATGTATGGGAAAAGGAGAACTAGATTTAATCATAAGTAATTAGTTGGTCGAACCTCCACAGTGTCAGGTGAATAGGCCAAACAGGGCGGATTAGGGTGTTAAAATCTCCCAAAACGCTTTTATTAGTGGATAAATCGACAAATAAACCCTTGATTTAGCATGGATTATTTGCGGAGGGATTATATCTTTGCAGTCCCTTTCGAAAAAGAGGGAGGGCTAACCTCGTGCGAGGTTGAAAAAATTTAGATTGAAGAAGCAAAAAATAATTGTAGAAGAATGGCTCTAATTGGAACAATTCGGAAAAATTCCTGGCTGCTGGTGGTGATGATCGCCTTGGGTTTGGGAGGATTCCTGCTCATGGATATGATGAGTGCCGGTAATCCCGGTGGGGGATCAAGTTCTCAGTTTGTACTGGGAGAAATTGCCGGTGAGAAAATCGATCGCGGGAATTTTGAGAGAGTATATAGCTTGGTGTATGGCAGCTCCGGTGGAGATGTGTATACCCGTCGCAACTTTCTGTGGAATTATTTTGTAGAAGAAAGACTGGTTACCAAAGAAGCTGATGCAATCGGTTTGGGCGTAAGCCCTACTGAATTGATTGACCTGGAGTTTGGTCCAAATCCAAGCCCCATCATCGTACAGCGCTTCTCCAACCCTAACGCTCCCGGGCAAGTAAACCGCGAGCAGTTGAACTACTTCAAGCAATTGATTCAGGATGGTGGCGTGCAATCTGCTATTGAGCAAGGGCAATTGAGTCCTTCTTTCCCCGACTACTGGTTGCACCAGGAACAAGAAATCAAAAAGGAAAGACTACAATCCAAAATCAATGCATTGGTTACTAAAGCCATGTATGTGCCTACTTGGATGGCGGAAATGGGCTTTGCTGAGCAAAACCACTTCGTTGACTTCGCTTATGTGAAAGTTCCTTACGATGAAATTGACAATACTGAAGTAAGTCTTTCTGATGAAGACTATGAGACTTACCTCAAGGCCAATGCTGCTCGCTATAAAGTAGACGAAGAAACCCGTAAAGTAGATTATGTGGTATTTGACGTCCTGCCTACTGCCGCCGACTCTGCTCATAACCGTAAGATGATTGCTGATTTGATTGACAAATTTCAAGCTGCAGAGAATGATTCTAATTTCGTATTGGCGAACGAAGGACAGATTACTCCGGTATTTTATACTAAGGAGGAACTGAGCCCTGTTATTGCTGATACAGTAATGAATATGTCTGAAGGCCAGGTTTATGGCCCTTACTTTGAAGCAGGAGCATATAAAGCTGTGAAGGTATTGGATCGCTTCTTGATGGCTGATTCTGCGGATACCCGCCACATCTTGCGTACAGCTTCTACCCCAGCTGATTTTGCTGCGGCCAAGAAAACTATTGACAGTTTGACCAACCTGTTGGAAACTGGTGTTGCTTCTTTTGATTCTTTGGCAGCCAAATTTAGCCAGGATCCAGGTAGTGCCAACAACGGAGGTAAATACGAAGGAGTCACTCCCAACCAATTTGTACCGGAATTCAACGAAGTGTTATTTAAAACTGGTGAAATTGGAAAACTATATGCTATTCGCACAAGCTTTGGTTGGCACTTGGTAGAGGTGTTGAGTAGAAATGCTGCTAAAACGGAGCGGGTACAGGTGGCCTACATTATGGAAAACATTGTACCGAGCAAGGAAACGCAGGCCGAAGCCTTTGAAAGAGCTTCCGCATTCATTGGTGAAAACCGCACGCTTGATGAGTTGCATAAAGCTGTTGCTGAGCAATCAGACTTGACCATCAAGAGTTCAGCGCCATTGAAGAAAAATGACTTCTCGGTAGGAGAATTGGGATCTGGTGATGATTCACGGGAAATTGTACGTTGGGCCTTTACTGCAGGAGAGGGCGAGGTTTCTCCTACGGTATATACCTACAAGGATAATGTGGATTATTATGACAATAAGTATGTAGCGGTAGCTCTCAGTACCGTGCAGAAAGCAGGAGTGCCCACTGTAGCAGCGGTGAAAGAAGAAATTGAGCCTGCCGTAATGAATGAAAAGAAGGGTGAAATGTTGAAAGCGAAGATGGCCAGTATGGATATGCAAGCCATTGCTTCTCAATATGATGTACCGGTCGATACCGCCAGAAATGTGACCTTCAGTCAGGCATTTGTGCAAAACCTGGGTGCGGAGCCTAAGGTCATTGCTACTGCTTTTGGATTGGATCAAGGTCAGGTTTCTGAACCAATTGTTGGTCAATCGGGTGTTTTCAAGGTTGTGATGACCAAAAAGCCAGCATTGGCTGCGCCTACCAATTTGCCGCAAGTGCGCCAGCGCATGGCTGCGAATATCCGGTCTCAGGTCAACTCAAACTTGATCAAAGCCATGAGAGAAGGTGCTACGGTAGAAGATTACCGTTCGAAATTTTATTAATCAATAAGATCGATAGGGATAATCTTCGGAAAAAGGGTTGGTGCTAAACAGTACCAACCCTTTTTCCTTTTAGAGTATGTTTCTTTGCAAGTTTTATTTTTTTGTTCATCTTTGCATGCGTATTGCAAAATCAAATTAAACAAGTCATGTCAGAAGAAATAAAAAATGCTGGAGGTAAAGGATACTGCCTGTTATACGGATTTATCGGTATATTGTTATTCGTAATTCTGGTAGTAGCGATCTACAAATATAACTTTAGACTCGAATTCTAATCCTTTAGAAAATCTGTGGTTTTGAGTCTTTTTCTGCTCTCGGAGCGGAAAAAAATGCTCTTATCTGGGATTTTACCCGATAAGAGCATTTTGCTATTGCATGTATAGCGGGTTTCTGATCGCTGATTATTCGCCGTAAATAGCGCAAATTTCCTTCTCGTACTTTTCCAGGATTACCCTGCGTTTCAACTTGAGGGTAGGCGTTAATTCTGCCGCACTACCATCTTCTTTGGTAGGTTCCCAATCTGAATCCAATAGCTGGAATTTTTTGATTTGTTCAATATGGCTAAATTGCGGATTGAGCTTGTCTATAATTTGTTGATAATGAGCGATTACGGTAGGGTTGTGTACCATCTCCTGAATAGATCCGGTGGGTAAATCGTGCTTTTCACACCAATCTTTTAGTGAATCTTTGGAAGGCACAATCAAGGCAGAGACAAATTTGCGTTTGTCTCCCACCACCATGATCTGCTCAATGAGAAAATTTTCTTTAAATTTATTCTCAATCGGGGCCGGCGCTACGTATTTCCCGCCCGAGGTTTTTAGGAGTTCTTTCTTCCGATCGGTGATTTTTAAAAACTCCTGCCCGTTTGGCCCTTTGACGATCGTGCCGATGTCTCCGGTACAAAACCACTGCTCTCCGTCAATTTCCTTCATCACTGCAGCGGTCGCTTCCGGGTTGTTGTAATAGCCCATCATGATATTGGGGCCCTTGGCTAATATTTCTCCTTCTCCTGGCCGATAGTCTCCATCAGAGGTGTCAATTCTGAGGGTTACTTTCTCCAGAGTAGGACCAATGGTACCGAGCATTGCCCCGCCGGGCTCGTAGCGACCTACCGTCAATCCAGGAGAGGTTTCCGTTAGTCCGTAACCCTCGCGGATGGGAATTCCTGCAGCGGAAAATACCCTTGCCATCTTCACCGGACAAGGGGCAGCACCGGTCAAGATTCCCTTGATGTTGCCTCCCAGAGCTTCTCGCCATTTGCTATAGATTAGGGCATCGGCAATTTTTCGTTTGAAGCCGGCCCATCCTCTGAATTCCTTGTCAAATTCAAAGTCATCAGTCAGGCGCAAGGCCCAGAAAAAAAGCCAACGTTTGAGGCCCGAAAGTTCTAGCCCCTTATTGTAAATTTTTTCATACACTTTCTCTAAAAGACGGGGAACTGTCGTGAAAAAATGCGGCCGCACAGCTCTCAGATCCCCTTCATCACCACCCAGATTTTGAGTGCCGGTAAAGACCACACTGATGCCATTATAGGTATAAGAATAAGAAGCTGTTCGTTCAAAAATATGGCAGAGCGGCAGAAAACTCAAGACTCGATCCCCTTTGCTAACCGGCAATAGGGCTTTGACGGCTTTGACGTTGCTCACAATATTGGTATGAGACAACATCACTCCCTTTGGGTTGCCCGTGGTGCCGGATGTATAAATGATGGTCGCCAGGCTATCGGGCTGAATAGATGCCATGAGGGCATTTACCGTATCCTGACCTTCCTCGGTAAAGATATCCTGCCAAAAAGGCCGACCTTCCTGCCGATCCAGGGTATAAATGCCTTTGAGGTTGGGCAAGCTTTGCTGGGCCTCTGCTACTTTATCGTACAAGTCATCCTTACCCACAAAACAGTATTTGACCTGCGAGTCATTAAAAATATATTGGTATTCACCAGGGCTGATCGTTGGATAAACCGGAACATTGATGGCTCCGATTTGTTGGATACCCAAATCGACAATGGTCCATTCTGGCCGATTTTGGTAAACAATCAATGCAATACGGTCTCCCTTTTCTACGCCCAACTTGAGCAGTCCCCGGCTAACCTGATTGGCAAGGGTGATAATTTCTTCGGTACTATAGTACTGCCACCCTGTTTCGGTCCTGGCCCCAAATGCTTGGTCTAGTGGATAGTTTTCTTGCTGATAATAGATAAAATCAAATAAGCGAGTCGGCTCCATACTTTATTTTGACTTTTTAGGTTTTTCAAAACTCAATATCGGAAATATACCCGACATTTATTGGCTTGTTGATAGGCAAATCTTTAAACTAGTGTTTAAGAAGCAGTTTGACGGTCGGATTTGTTGGCAAAAAGTTGCGGTGCGGCTTTTTGTTCAGAGGGAGGTTCTATCTGTTCCAGGAAGTCTAAGGCTTGATTTAAGCTTTTGAGGATGTGGATGTTGGACTTGTCAACAACCTCTTGGATCGCTAGTTGATAACCGGAAAGTAGAATCGAACAATAGGGGAAAGCATTGGACAACTTATCGACGTAATGTTGGACGGGTTCCTTGGCAAACGTTTCTGTGATCATGGTGAAAATGAAGTCCGGTCGATGAATGGAATAGGCGTCTTTTAGGTCGGCAATCCCTACGCCTAATCCGAGATAGATCACTTGATATCCTTTGGATTTGAGTAGATAATGCATAAAGAGCAAGCTCAGTTCCTGCTTTTCGCCTTCCGGCAAATAAATCATAAACTTCTGCACGTTATCACCGCTTACCAAAGGCTCTTCATCAATGGCCACAATGATTTTCTGGCGGATGAGGTAGCTGATGAAATTTTCTTGTACCGGACTCATTGAGCCGGTTAACCACAATAAATTGAGTTTATCCAGAAAGGGATAGATGATTTCGAGCATAGTACGCTCAAAACCCAATTGACGCATGTTGGCAGAGATGATCCGGTCAAATTTATGTTCGTCCATCTCAATCATTGAAAGGGTCAGAGCATCCAATTGTGTGCCAAATTTCCCGTTGATTTCTGAAATTTCAGCAACCTTTTCAACAATCTCTTCTGAACTCATTTCAGCGATCTTGGAAATTTTGGTGCCATTTTTGTTGAGTAGAGCAATGTTGAGTAACAACTTCAAGTCATCATCTTCGTAGTACCGAATATTCGTTTTAGTCCTGCGAGGCACGATAATACCGTAGCGTTGCTCCCATACCCTGATAGTATGAGCTTTGATACCCGACAACTTCTCTAAGTCTTTGATTGAATAGATTGCCACTGATGCAAAAAGTTTTAAATCAGTTAGTTACCTTTGGTAAATGCTACGGTGCTAAGGCTGAAATTTACACTAAAGTCTAACGTTGAACCCGGGAAAAGGTTTAATGAATCCGGTATTTGCTGCATTTTCTTTTGGCAGTAATACGACGAGGAGCAAAAATAGAAAGAAGAGTTTTTGTTTTTTTGATTAATTTTAAGCTCTTTGATACCAAAGAAAATTTAAAAATAGACTAATACTATCTAACTTATGAAGTGGACTTCTACTATTTTTACTTTCATTGCGCTGCTCTGGGGGGGCATGCTCCATGCTCAAGTCAGTTGCGAATATACCCTGGAATTAACAGATTCATTCGGGGATGGGTGGAATAATTCTACCCTGACGATCTCTGCGAACGGCGTAGATCAGGTATATACACTGAATAACATAGATGATAATGGTAGCTTCCGGGCTTTTTCTATCATCGTTACTGAAGGTATTGAATACAGTATCAATTATCAGCCGGGCTTTTTCGAAAATGAAGTGTCCTACGTCCTTCTGGATGCAGAGGGAAATATAGTTTTTCAGGATGGTCCCAACCCCACTGTCGGTAATGTTTTTACAGGGATATATGACTGCCCGGAATGCCCTGCTCCACCTGTTGGCGGTGTTGAGGTGCAAGACATTCGCGCCTTTTCGGCCCGGATCAACTGGTTGTACTCTGATCCTCAAGGAACTTACTTCCTGGAATATGGAGAAGCGGGCTTTGCGCCAGGCACCGGTAATGTGATTCAGACGCCTAATGATACTCGGGTATTGACGGGACTTACCGAAAATACCGCTTACGACTTTTACCTTTCGGTACTGTGTACCAATGGTGATTCCTTAACCGTAGATTCTACCTTTTCCTTCATGACTCCTTATGCCAATGATGTAGGAGTGGTCGGCTTGACCATGCCAACCAGTGGTTGTAGTATGGGGCTTGGTAGCCAAATGGTGGAAGTCACGCTCGCTAACTTTGGCGGTGCTCCTCAATCGTTAATCCCTTTCAATTTTAGCATCAATGGTGTACCGGCTGGGGTTAATCAACCTATCGACGGGGTATATACCGGCGTATTGGGTACGGATAGCATCGATATGATTGAGTTTGATATGAATTACGATTTTTCCATTCCCGGCGAGTATGAAATCGTAGCTTGGACGGAACTGGAAGCCGATAGCGTATTGAGTAATGATACCTTCCGTGTGACGATCTATAGCATTCCGACCATTGATGAAATTCCCAACTATAATAACTTCGAATCTGGCCAAGTAGGCTGGAGAGTAGGTTCTGAAAGTTCTGAGAACGCTTCGTTTGCCTATGGCACACCTAGTGGTAGCATCATTTCTAATGCAGCAAGTGGTGACTATGCTTGGGTCACCAACCTCAGCGGAGTTTATAATAACTCGGAGTTTGGTTATTTATTGTCGCCATGTCTCGACTTTTCAACCTACTCGGAAGATCCAATATTTGATTTTTCAATTTTCTTATACTCTGAAGATACTTACGATGGCATGTGGCTGGAAATGAGTGTCGACAATGGAGAAAACTGGTCAAAAGTCGGTACCAGCCTGCCGGATGATGAAGGCATCAATTGGTACACCCTGGATGACGACCTCTACAGCCACTGGTGGAGTGGGGATGGCTTTTTTAATGGCTGGACCACTGCTTCTCATGTACTTGATGGAGCAGCCGGCAACGACGAGGTGCAGTTGCGTTTCGTTTTTGCCACAGATGGCTCTGTTCAGCAGGAAGGTATTGGTATCGACAATATTTACATCCACGCCGCCGTAAATGAAGATCTCTCTTGTTTGGCGCCAATTCGTACCAGTACTGAGCCTTGTGGCTCAGAAACGGATCAGTTAGAGGTAAGTATTTTCAATCATGGAGAGACGCCTTTGTCTGACTTTATGATGAACTTTCAGGTGAATGGTGGACCAGTTGTTTCTGAATTGGCTAACATTACGGTCAATCCGGGGGAGCAAGTCGTCTATGCCTTTACCACCCCGTTCAATTCACTGGGATTGACTTCCTTTGACGTATTGGTTTGGGGTGATTTTGGTGATGACTTTGTAGCCAATGACACCACTTCTTTGTCATTTGAAGCTTTAGCGGCTGTACCCTTGGCTGAAGATTTCGAATCTGGTTCTTTCCCTGGCGGTTGGACAACGGATGAATTTAACCCGATCTTTTTAGAGGAGGCTCACAATAACTCCTCAGTAATCATTTCTGACAATGTCTATAGTGGCGATCCTTCTTTCGAGGTGACCACTTCAGCCTATGGCCCAATTGACCCGGGTACTAATCTGGCATTTGACTATCGCTTTGTGGAATATTTTGCTGGAACGGAAGCCAAGATTCTTGGTCCTGGCGATAGCCTGCAGATCCAGGTATCACCATTTTGTGAACTTAACTTTACCACGATCTACACCATTACAATGGACAATCATACGCCAACTACCGATTTCACTCGGTTGGTCTTGGATCTTTCCGATTATGCCGGCGAAGGCATCCTGGTGCGGTGGTTGCATTCTTGGGGCGAAGGTGATTACTGGGTAGATTTAGATAATATCAATATGGGGACTTGTCCGCCAGCGCTCAACTTGGATGCTACCGTGCTGAACGAATGGCCGGAAGGTACCTCAAGTGGATCGATTACGGTGACAGCAAGTGCCGGAACAGCACCATTTTATTATGAATGGAGTAATGGAGAAACTACCGCGACCATTGATAGCCTGGTTGGAGGAAATTATGTTGTGACAGTCTCTGATGCAAATGGCTGTAGTGAGGTGATCAGCGCCGTTGTGGAGGTCGCTACGGGAACTGAAGACATCAACCCAATTGAGGCCATTTCGTTGGCGCCAAACCCAACGTCTGGCTTGGTGGATTTGCGAGTGGCTTTCAACAATGCGGTGGACGCACAGATTCAAGTGGTCAACACCCTGGGACAAGTGATTTTCAGTGCAACGGAAAATAATGTGCGACAGGCGCAGTATCAATTGGACCTTAACCGCTTCTCCGATGGCCTCTATTTGGTACAGGTGGTCGCAGACGGTCAGGTGAAAACGGAAAAATTGATCAAATCGAGATAGTTTTCAACGGACAGAAAATTATTTATAGCTATAAATCTAACAAAAGGGCATCTTTAAGATGCCCTTTTGTGTTTACACTGAACTATTTCGATACTCGGGCCTTATTTAATATTGAACAGCTTTGCTTACTCCGGTAAGTAGAAGGAAAATAAACATACAGCAGGATCAATTTATGAAAATAGGAATCGTCTGTTATCCCACATACGGGGGGAGTGGTGTCGTCGCCACTGAACTGGGAATTGGCCTAGCCAAAAGAGGACATGAAATCCACTTTATCACCTACAAACGTCCGGCTCGTCTGACTCATTTTCATGAAAATGTATTTTTTCATGAGGTAAGTGCCGAAGACTATCCGCTTTTCGAATACATTCCTTATGAAACATCGCTGGCCAGTAAGCTGGTTGACGTGATCAAGTTTGAAAACTTGGAATTGTTGCACGTTCACTACGCGATTCCACACGCAGCGGTCGCCTATATGACTAAAAAAATTCTGCTGGCCGAAGGACGCTACGTACCCGTAGTGACCACCCTACACGGTACCGACATTACTCTAGTGGGAACCAACAAAGCCTTTGCACCGGTGGTGGCCTTCTCCATTAATAAATCCGATGGCGTAACGGCGGTCTCAGAAAGCCTCAAGCAGCAGACTTACGAATACTTCGATATCAAAAATGAGATCAAAGTGATCAATAATTTTATCGATTTTGATCGTTTTCGCAAGAGTGACAAGGATCACTTTAAAAAGGCCATTGCACCCAACGGGGAGGCCATCTTGGTACATACCTCCAATTTCCGAAAGGTGAAACGCGTGGAGGACGTGGTACGTATTTTCCAAAAGGTTTATGAACAGGTACCTTCTAAATTACTCCTGATTGGAGACGGGCCGGAGCGGTACAATTTGGAGCAATTGTGTCGTAAAATTGGCTTGTGGCACGAAATTCGCTTCTTGGGCAAACAAGATGCGATAGAGGAGTTGTTGGCTGTGGCAGATCTCTTTCTGATGCCTTCAGAAAGTGAAAGTTTTGGACTTGCTGCCCTCGAAGCAATGGCCTGTGAAGTACCGGTCATTTCTTCGGATGTTGGTGGCCTTCCGGAGGTCAATATTCATGGAAAAACGGGCTTCCTCAGCAAGGTGGGTGATGTCGAGGATATGGCCAAAAATGCCATTCAGATTTTGAAAAATCCGGACCTGTTGAAGGAATTTCGGGTCAATGCCTTGAAGCAAGCCAGTCGTTTTGACATTAAACACATCCTGCCGGAATATGAGGCTTATTATGAGGAAGTACTAAAAGCCAGTGTGATTTCTAGCTAGTATAGTTAGCCTTCCTGCAAACGAAACCCTACTCCGTGAATATTCTCAATGCGAATATTTACATCCTGCTGTAAATATTTACGCAAGCGAGAAATGAAGACATCAAGACTTCGACCGAGGAAGTAGTCGTCTTCGCCCCACACATTTTCCAAGATGGTGGAGCGTTTGAGTACTTGGTTTTTATGTTCAATTAAATAGCGAAGCAGATCAGCTTCTTTCTGGGTGAGTTGTTTGTCATGTCCATTGGCGGTCAGACTCAAATTGGCATGATCAAACAGGTAGTTGCCCAATTTAAAGCGAATGGGTGATTCGGGTTGCGTGATTTTGCTTCTGCGCAAAAAGACTTCAATTTTTAAGATCAACTCCTCAATACTGAAAGGCTTGGTCATATAGTCGTCAGCACCCAGTCGCAGGCCATGGATGCGATCCTCTTTCAGGGATTTGGCAGTCAGAAAAATAATGGGTACCTCCGTATCGAGTTTTCTCAATTCCTGAGCTAGGGCAAAACCATCAATATCAGGCAACATCACATCGAAGATACAAAGGTCGAATTGCTCTTCATTGATCATGGCCAATGCTTCCGAACCTGAAGTGCAATGGGTGATGCGGTAGCCCTGCAGTTCGAGATTGTCTCGGGTTACAAAACTGAGGCTTTGATCATCCTCTACATAAAGTAAATGAGCTTTCATAACTAATTTATTAGGTGTTCATAACCAAAATCATTTGCTTGTGGGCATCACGATTTCCACGTTGGTCCCACAATCGTTCTGGCTATCGAGATGTAATGTCCAATGGTGGGCATCACAAATACTTTTCACATAGTACAACCCAAGACCAAAGCCCTTTACATTGTGCACATCGCCGGTGGGAACTCTGAAAAACTTGTCAAACACCCGGGTTTGGTGTTCTTTGGGAATACCCAATCCTTCATCTTCAATCAATATTTTCACCGTTCTCTCATGAGAAAGCATCGACAAGCGGATGCACGGTTTTTCTCGGCAATACTTGATGGCATTGTCGAGCAGATTATACAAAATATTGGATAAATGTAGTCGGTCAGCCTGGATGAAAATGGGGTTGTCTTCCAATTTTATAGAAAACTGACCCCCTTTTTTTTCCACCCGTACCATAATGCTTTCGCCAATATTTTTTAAGATGTCCGTGAGGTTTACCTTTTCTTTTTTGAGTTGGAAATTGCCTTGTTCTATCTTCGCCAGTTGAAGCACCTTTTCCACCTGATTGTTGAGTCGCTGATTTTGCTCTTTGATGATGGTGGCGTATTGTAAAAGTCGCTGGTCCGATTTGATATTTGGGTTGTTGAGGAAAACATCAGCGGAAATTTTAATGGTAGAAATGGGGGTTTTGAACTCGTGGGTCATGTTGTTGATGAAGTCCTTTTGCATTTCTGAAAGGCGCTTTTGGCGCAGGATGACAAACATAGAATAGGCAAAAAATAAGGTCGTGATGAGCAGAATCAGGGAAATGAAGATAGAGAGCTGCATTTTTCCAAAAAGATAGCCGGAACGGGTGGGAAATTTTACCCCAAAATAATAAGTAAAATTGCTGTCTTTTGGCAGATTGCCCAGTTCGAGGTCTTTGATGAGGTGTGGCGAATAATTGCAGTAATTGCCATAGACCATTTCATTGGTGTTACAATCAAAAACGGCATACTCAAAATCGATGTTTAGTGCCAAACTTTCCAACTCCTTTTGCAGGAAATACTCCAGGTGATCCGTATTGATTTCATCGGCGAGGTTGACGATGTAATAATTGGAGGTTTTGCGGTTGATGATTTCGCGAGGCGGAAGTGTGCTGTCGTTGATATTGGCCAGTGATTTGGCAACATTATAAAGGGCGTAATTGATTTTTTTATTAAAATCTTCCTCGTTAATATCCCAGGTGCTGATCACCCAATAGGATTGCAGGCCGATGATGCCGGTTAGAGCAATGACTCCCAAAATGATGACCCTGGTGATGGTTTTATTATTCATAAATCATCAGTAAAAATACGCATTTGAATGACACAATTTAGGTCTAAATGATACAGACTTGCACGGATTAACAGCTCATTAACAAGAAATCCGTATTTTTGAGATCAAAAGCAAACTACCTTTGATTAAACGATTTACAGTTCTACTTTTTTGCTTATGGGTTTTGGGCAACTTGGCTGGGGCTCAAACGGGGGAGAATCCGTTTGAAATGGCACCCCGTTTGCAGGAAGCGCCTGAAGTGGAAACACCGGCAACGCCCCAAATGGTTGAAAGCGATAATCCTTTTGAACTCCTTCGCAAAGGCGGCACTCCGTTGGCAACACCCAGCGAACCCATTTCGGTGGTAGATAAACCCAAAAAACGAGTGCCCGCATCTACCCGTGGTTCCAAAGAATACGATTCTTTTCTTTTTACGGTGATGATGATTTGCCTAATTCTGTTGGCAATTTTGCTCACCCTGTTTCGTGGCTTGTTTGCAAAAATATACCGAGCAATCTTTAGTGATAATATGCTCAATCAGCTGTATCGCGAAAATGCGGGCAAGAGTCTGCCGTTTATTATCATGTATTGCTTTTTCTTTGTCAACTTGGCGGTTTTTCTCTTCTTACTGCTTCGGCATTATGGTTTGTCCAATCCGCCATCCTATTGGGGCTATCTCGGTAAATTTATACTGGGCATCTCAGGGGTATTCGTGCTAAAACATTTGGTTTTGTCGCTCATTGCTTACATCTTTCCGGTAGAAAAAGAAGTCCAACTGTATAGTTTTACCATTATGATTTTCAGCATAATGATCGGATTGGTCCTCTCACCGATCAACTTGTTTCTGGCTTATGCGCCCATATATGTGACTCAAGGATTGCTCTACCTGACATTTGCCATCATCATCGGATTGTACGGTTTGCGGACCCTTCGAGGATTGTTCATGACGAACAAATATTTGTTGTTTCACAAATTCCACTTTTTGTTGTATATTTGCACCGTTGAAATCGCACCTGTCTTGGTCCTCGCCAAGCTGATAATTAAGCAGTTAGAAGGATAAGCAGGTATTTTTTTTTAAAAAATCCTCGTTGAATGGCAGCAAACGGTAAAGCGAAGGAAGGAGAATACAAGAAAGTAAAAACCATCCTAGTCTCTCAACCCAAACCGGAGCGCTCCCCTTATTACGAACTGGAGAAAAAGTACGAGCTACAGATTGACTGGCGACCCTTTATTCACGTAGAGGGTGTTTCTGCCAAGGATTTTCGCAAATTTCGGATCAAACCGGACGAGTATTCCGCTGTCATCCTTACTAGTAAGAATGCAGTTGATCACTTCTTCCGGATGTGCGAAGAAATGAGAATCAAGATGTCTCAGGACACCAAGTATTTTTGCTTGACGGAAGCCATCTCAAACTACCTCCAGAAGTTTATCGTATATCGGAAGCGTAAGGTATTTACAGGAAGAAGGACAATTCTAGATCTGGCACCCGCCCTGAAGAAGCATAAGGCCAATGAAAAATTTTTGTTGCCATGCTCTAACCTCGGAGCGCAAGCTGTATCGACGTTTTTGGATGAGAATAACTTCAATTGGCAAGATGCCATGATGTATCAAACGGTGAGCAGTGACTTGTCGGATCTGAGTGATGTCATCTATGATGTATTGGTGTTTTTTAGCCCGTTGGGTATTCAATCTCTTTACGAGAATTTTCCTGACTTCAAGCAAAATGACACACGTATTGCCGTATTTGGCAATAGCACCAGTAAGGCCGTAACCGATCATGGACTAACGATCAACATCAAGGCTCCGGCTCCGGAAATTCCTTCGATGACGATGGCACTGGAAAAATACTTGCAGCAGTCTAATAAGGACGCGTAAGTATCCCGAAAAGAAAAATTTTTAAACAGCCCCGGCAGATAACTTTGTCGGGGCTGTTTTGTGTAACAGGAAATTTTCTTTTTTGCAGAAACAGCCACGTGTAGTCACTAGTTTTGGTGAAAACTTGCAACAGGGATAGAGGTTCTGAAAAATGCTATAGCTGAACCTATATCAACCAAAATAAATATCCGCTTGTTTAATGTCATGATATGGATGTATTAATACAGGAACTAAAAGAAAAGCTCAGCGATCCACTGCCCGGACCGGATGCTCAGTATAAGATGGCTCATGCCGTGCGTCGCTCTTATGCTCCGCCGCCGGAAGATGCCCGATTGGCGGCAGTTTTAGCCCTGTTATATCCCAAAAATGAAGATTGGCATCTGGTGCTGATTGAGCGGGTGTCTACCAATCCTAAGGATCGGCATCGTGGTCAAATTAGCTTTCCCGGAGGCAAACATGAACCCGAAGATCCCTCCTTGTTGTATACGGCTATTCGGGAAGCCGAAGAGGAAGTAGGGGTTGTCGCAGATGTCATCCATCCATTGGGCGCCTTGACGGAACTGTATATTCCAGTCAGCAATTTTTTGGTGCATCCCTTTGTCGGTTATCTTGACCATAGACCCGAGTTCTCCCCGCAACTTACCGAAGTGCAATCCATCCTCGAAGTCCCCTTTGACTATTTTCTTGATGAAGCCAATATCCAGTTTACCGATATGACCATCAGCAAAGGCATTACCCTACGTAAAGTGCCCTATTACAATGTTGCGGATAAGGTTCTCTGGGGCGCTACGGCAATGATGCTGAGAGAGTTGATCGAAGTGGTGACGGTAAAAAAATAATTTTTTTTCAACCTGACCGAACAACCTTTCAACTTGCCCCGTTTGAGAGACGTAAACACGTATTTTTAAACACGCTTCAAATTTTAAATCAGCCTATGAAAATAGATTGACTCTTGTTAATCAAAACTATTTATCATGGCAGACTGGAAGAGAAATTCCAATGAAGATTATTCGTCTTCAAACCAACCCAAAAGTTCCAACACAACAGTTTGGATTTTGTCCACTTTACTTGCCATCGCAGTAATCACAACGGTTTATTTTGGTATCCAATCCAATAATCTGAGTGATCAATCTACGGATTTGGCCTCACAATTGGACAAAACGAGAACTGACTTGGAAGGCCAATTGGGGGAGCTGGAAATGTCTTACAATGACCAGGTAGCGGAAAACGACACTTTATCAACTGAAATTCAGGTCAGAGTACAAGAGGTCGAGGAATTGCAGGGGAAGATCGCCAACATGAGAAGCCAACTTGCTTCTAGTAAGTCTAACGCAAAAGAAATTAAAGCAAAATTGGCCCAACTGGAAGCGTTGAAGGCTGATCTGGAGACGGAGATTATCGGTTTAACAGATCAAAATGAACAATTGGCTACGGCCAACTACGAATTGAATGAAGAACTGATTACGACCAAGTCAACAGTGAATCACCTTAACGCACAAGTTGCTGAATTGACCACTTCAAACCAGGCAATGAATCAACGTTTGATGACTTTGGCACCAGCCGGATACCGTGCGGATAACTTTCGTATTGCTGTACAGAAACGCAACGACAAGCTGACTTCGAAAGCAAGAAAAGCGGATGAGGTAATTGTGAGCTTTAACCTGGATAATGTACCTATGGACAGACATGGTGAAGATGAGATTTACCTTGCGGTAACAACCATCGCCGGTAATCCTGTAGCAGAAATTCCAGCTAAACAAGTAAGTATTGCCAGTACCAATGAACCGATGAAAATACAGGCAGCAGATGCCAAGAAAGTGAATTTGGAATCAAACCAGCGTTTGGATATGTCTTTCAAGATGGATGAAGACTTGGATGCAGGAGAATACAATCTGATGGTATACTCAAATAAAGGTTACCTGGGGTCCACTGGGTTCCGCTTGCGATAATCAAGAACATGCACTAATAAAAGAACAAACCTACCGGCTCAACGGGATCAAACCTGTTGGGCCGGTTTTATTTTGGGGCACCAATTACCATAGGTATGTTCAATAATATTGCTAATATTGCCTTTTCCAATTCCAACAGGAATCCTGCTTGGAGCGGATGCTGTCTGAAAATCAGAAGGTTAAGGTTTTCGCCAAGAGAAATCAGGTGAGTCTCGGCTAAGTCAAGGTGCAAATGATTTGTCGATGCGAAGTTCTTAAGATGGAGGGTTTTCAGTACGAGCAAGCTCCAGACAGGGTCTCAAAAGAGCAGATAATTATGAGCACCAAGAAAAACCTACGCGAAGAGGCCTTACACTATCACGCCAAAGGCCGTCCAGGTAAAATTGAGGTCATCCCATCAAAAGAAACAGCTAACCAACGGGACCTTTCACTGGCTTATTCCCCGGGAGTGGCAGACCCTTGTCTGGCCATCTACGACAACCCCGATGATGTCTATAAATACACCGCTAAGGGCAACTTGGTAGCGGTGATTAGTAATGGTACTGCGGTGCTAGGGCTGGGAGATATCGGCCCGGAAGCAGGTAAGCCGGTGATGGAAGGAAAAGGGCTTTTGTTTAAAATTTATGCCGATATTGATTGTTTCGATATCGAGTTGAATACCAAGGATGTAGATGAATTTGTGCGCACGGTCAAGATCATGGAGCCCACTTTTGGTGGAATCAATCTGGAAGATATCTCCGCGCCGGCCTGTTTTGAAATTGAGGAAAGGTTGAAGGAGGAGTTGAATATCCCCGTTATGCACGATGATCAGCATGGTACGGCAATTATTAGTTCGGCGGCGCTGCTCAATGCCTTAGACTTGGTCAAAAAGGACATCAAAAAAGCCAAAATAATAGTGAATGGTGCGGGCGCCTCAGCGATTTCCTGTACCCGTTTGTATGTGTCGTTGGGGGCCGATAAAGCCAATGTTTTTATGTTCGACAGTAAGGGCCTCATTCATCCCGATCGAACCAATTTAGACGGTAAAAAAGCGGAGTTTGTCAATGATAACTTGCCGCAAGACATTACGTTGGCCGATGCATTGAAAGGAGCGGATGTTTTTATCGGATTGTCACGGGGTAATGTACTCAATCAGGAGATGGTCAAAGGCATGGCGCGAGACTGTATCGTCTTTGCGATGGCTAATCCCGATCCGGAAATCACCTACGAAGAGGCGACAGCCGCTAGGGAAGACATCATCATGGCCACCGGCCGGTCCGACTACCCCAATCAGGTCAATAATGTGCTCGGCTTCCCCTACATCTTCCGCGGAGCCCTCGATGTGCGCTCCAAAGTAATCAATGAAGAAATGAAACTGGCAGCGGTTCGTTCGCTGGCGGAATTGGCCAAGCGCCCGGTACCTGATATCGTCAATCTGGCTTATGGAGAAGCAAATCTAACTTTTGGCAAGGATTACATCATTCCCAAGCCGGTAGATCCGCGGCTATTGACTACCGTGGCCCCCGCAGTGGCTAAAGCCGCTATGGAAACCGGGGTGGCCAAATACCCCATTGAAGACTGGGATGCTTATCGTGAAGAGTTGTCAAAACGTCTGGGACAAGGTAATAATCTGACCAAGATTATCCTGACTAAGGCCCGCCGAAACCCCAAACGTGTCGTCTTTGCTGATGCAGAAAATTTGTCGGTATTAAAAGCCGCGCAGGTAGCTATCGAAGAAAGAATTGCTACCCCCATTTTGTTGGGCAATGTGCAGAAAGTCAAAGAATTGATTGAAAGCAATAATCTCGATTTGTCTTCCGTGACCATCATCAATCCTGCCAGACCCAAAGCTGGTGAGGAAAAGCAGACCTTCGTCCACTACGGAGATCTATTTTTTGAAAAACGCAAGCGCAAAGGCTATACGAAGGCCGAAGCACACAATATGATGCGTCGACGCAACTATTACGGCGCCATGATGGTCGAAACCGGCGCTGCTGATGCGATGATTGGCGGTTTGACCCGCAATTATCCCGAAACCATTCGCCCTGCTCTGAATATCATCGGGCCTCATCCGGACGTTCGCCGCGTATCAGGGATGTACATCCTGATGAGTCGTTTCGGTCCGCTTTTCCTCGCAGATACCACCATCAACTTTGATCCAACGGTAGAGGAAATTGTAGAAATTACCGAACTCACCGCCCGTCAGGTGGAGAAATTTAATATCAAACCGCGTATAGCCCTGGTCACCTATTCCAATTTTGGTTCTGTTTCCGACGGTGCTGCCGCCGTGAAAATGCGCAAAGCCAGAGCAATCCTCAAAGCAAAACATCCCGACATGATCGTGGATGGAGAAATGCAGGCGCACCTGGCCTTTGATACCGACCTCCTCAAACAAAACCACCCCTTCAGTGACCTCGTAGACGGCCGCGCCAACACCTTGATTTTCCCCAACCTTTCGTCTTCCAATATCGCCTACAACCTGGTCAAGGAAGTAGCGGGTATCGAAAAGATCGGCCCCATCGTGATGGGCTTAAAAAAACCGGTGCACGTGCTGCAATTGGGCGCTTCGGTGCGGGAAATTGTAGATATGATTGCACTGGCGGTGGTAGATGCTCAGGGGAAGTAGGTGGAAGAGCGAGTGGTGAAGTGGTGGTGATGGGTGACGCTGATACGAATACGCTGACCCCTGAAATCAACGAAGAGCCCGCAAAGCAGTGAATGCTTTGCGGGCTTTCTTATTGTGGTTAGGGGGAGATACTAAAGAGATAAGACCACTTTCCTTTCTAAAGAGGTTTTGGTATATTTACAAAGGTACTTTGTACAATTACAAAAACCTACACCTGTATAAATAAGAAAATATGGGCGTGAAATGAAGGTTCCTTAGGGCATGTTTTGGGTTCTCTGGAGGCTCATTTTTGAGTGCATCTCGGCTGAGTACGACTTTGGCACCGCCAAAAAGGCCCTGAATGGTTGAAGTTC
>CAXHCA010000087.1:0-27255 GCA_964015035.1 uncultured Saprospiraceae bacterium | reverse complement strand
TGATGGTTTGCAATTCATTGGTGGGGTCAGCATCGGCATCGGTTCCGCCGGAAGGCAGGGTGACGGTGCTGCCATCGGAAATACTCAACTCATTGGTTACCGGATTAAAACTAATATCCTGGATTTCATTATTGGGATCGGCATCGGCATCTTCAGTTCCATCTTGCAGTACCGAAAGGTCAATGGAATTGCCATCTTCAATTGTGAGTATTGTTCCCGTAAGGGTCAATACCTGATCATCCGAACTACCAGTTGGAATATTGAGATTTATGGTATTTCCATCAGAAATGGAAAGTTGTTGGGTTGCGGGGTTATACACCAAAGATTGAATCTCGTTGGCCGGATCATTGTCGCTATCTCCACCGCCGCCACTTCCGGCTTCACGAGCGTAAAGGGCGTAGGGCACGGAGAGCAACTGGCTGACTCCCATATTGAGATAGGACATGCCGCCCGTGGGGTCAATATCTACTTTTAGGTAGTAGGCATGTGCCCCCCAATCGAGGGTAGAAAAATTGCCGTTGAGGGCAGTGCCGCCGCCAATGCTCAGGTCAAATACACCCAAATCGGTAGTGGTGACCATGTGTCTTTCCGAGTAATCGATTACTCCTGAAACACCATCTCTGATCAAGCTGATGCGAACGCCCAGGTTGGTGTTTTGATACGGCTGATTGCTGGCGTCGCGAGCCACGGCCTGGTATTTAAAACTTTGAGGGGATTGTGCAAAACTGTAGGTAGAAAGTCCAATCAACAGGACTAAGAAAGTTAGTAGTCTTTTCATGATAGTCATTTTTTTTCTGACCATTTCTGTAGTTATCAGAGTGGTCAGGAATCAGTTCTCGGGAAATTAGAAGGTTGATTTTTGAATTTTAAAAGTGCCTAAATGTTGGCCGTTTTGGGAAACAGAAAGCAGGTAGATGCCAGCTGAAAATTGCGCCAGATCAATACTTTTTGTAGGCCCGGAAATGTGTTGCTGCAACAATTTCTGGCCGAGCAGGTTGGTCACCGAAAGATCCAGTGGGCCAGAAAGGTCGGTTTCGAGATTCAGCCATCCGGTAGTAGGATTGGGATACACCTGCACATCAAATTCCAAGCCTGGAATTTCTGAAACGGGTGTCACCAATAAATCGTAATAGAGCTGGTGAAAACCTTGTGATAAGACCGTGGTGTTTTGGTAGGTTTCTACCGAAATTTCACCCACAGTCCAGTGGAGGTTTCCCACTGCAGCATTGGTTTGATAGTTGCCAGCACTACCAATAACGGTCCGCTCTATACTCTGGGCGGATAAAGAATAGCTTAGACCTATAAACAGGACTAGCCAAAACAGTGGTTTTTGCATGATATAAATGGTTTTTGAAATGAAATTCAATTCAAAATTGGGGAAGGGAAAATCTTGTTTATGGAGTATTGTCGAATAAAGGGAAGGGAATAATTCGCCCCTCAATTTAGTAAAAAACAGGATGAATTGCAACTTTGCTCCAAGGCGCCACTCTTTTTTCATAAGTACGATCTGTTTGGGGTGAATTTATTCGGGGAATTTTGGCCGGAAGTCAACCAATTGGGGGGGAGAAGTATTTTTATGATGAACCAAAACTTACTTCAATGCGATCAGCCTTTTTATCCCTGATTTTATTCTTTATGCTGCAATCCTGTGAAAGCGTTACCGATTCATCGCACGTCGTTGCAGAAAAACTTGATGCAGCACTCATTATCCAGCAAGTTCTGGAAGGGCACGGCAGCAAAAAAATAGAAAATAAAACCATTGATTTCGACTTTCGAAACCGGCATTATCGAGCGTCGGGCATTGGAGGTGATTTTACCTATGAACGCATCTTTACGGATACAACGGGTATTCAATTTCGGGATGTGCTAACCAATGGTGCGTTTTATCGGGAAGTGGATGGCGTTCGGCAAACCCTTTCCTCCAAGGACAGTGCGGCTTACGCCAATTCGGTGAATTCGGTGATTTATTTTGCGTTGTTGCCCTACTTCTTGCAAGATGCGGCAGTGCAGGCCGCCTACCTGGATTCAACCACGATCAAGGGAGAGCCTTATCACAAAATCAAAGTAACCTTCCGGCAGGAGGGCGGTGGCAAAGATTTTGATGATGAATACATCTATTGGATTCATCAGGATCGACATACCATGGATTATTTGGCGTACAATTATCAAGTCAATGGTGGTGGCGCTCGCTTTCGCGAAGCCTACAACGTACGAACGGTTGAGGGGATTCGCTTTGCGGATTATATCAATTACAAACCGGTGCCTAAAACGCTGGCGGTTAGTGTTTTTGACAGCCTGTTTGTCAATGGGAAACTGGAAGAGTTGTCCAGAATTGATACCGAAAATGTGAAGGTTACGGCCGGAAAACCAATGCAGGAGTAAAGGATTTTTTACATTTGTATTTCAACGTATCTATTTTGAAGAAAATCCTGATCATCCGCTTTAGTTCCATTGGTGATATTGTGCTGACTACTCCGGTGGTGCGTTGCCTAAAGCAGCAACTTGGCGCGGAAGTCCATTATCTCACCAAGCAGTCCTATCGGGCTGTATTGGAAGCCAATCCCTACATTGATCGGTTATTTACCATCGATAAGAAAGTAGGGGAGGTGTTGTCGGTATTAAAGGCGGAAAAGTATGACTACATCATCGATCTGCACAAGAATTTACGCAGCTTACAGGTCAAATGGCAGGTCTCTGGAAAAAGCTATGCCTTTGATAAGATCAATTTTGAAAAATGGTTGATGGTCCGCTTTAAGATTAACCGCTTACCGAGGGTGCACATTGTCGATCGGTACCTGGCAACCGCAGCACCACTCGGGGTGAAAAATGATGGGAAAGGACTCGATTATTTTATTCCTGGAGAGCAGGAAGTACCTCTGGGGAATATTGATCCGGCTGATGCAAAACTGGGAGTTTTAAGCCAAATTACCCCCCAAGCTTACGTGGCCTTTGTGATTGGTGCGGCCCACAACACCAAGCGCCTGCCCACGGACAAAATCATTGCGTTCTGCCAAAAAATAGCCCAACCGGTGGTCCTGCTTGGTGGTCCGGATGAAAAAGCCGAGGGAGATGAGATCGCCCAACAAGCCGGAGCGCACGTCATCAATACCTGTGGCATTTTGAAACTCAATCAATCAGCTTCGATGGTACGTCAGGCCGGTCAGGTTATCACCCACGATACCGGTTTGATGCATATTGCTGCTGCCTTCCGCAAGGAAATCATCTCCATTTGGGGCAATACCATTCCTGAATTTGGCATGTATCCCTACCTGCCTTCCGGTGATGTAGGCACGATTCTGGAAGTCAAAGGACTTTCCTGCCGCCCCTGTTCCAAGATTGGTTTTGCGGAGTGCCCGAAGAGGCACTTTCGGTGTATGCGGGAGCTTGAGCTTATGGGGCGTGAAGAGAATGAATGGTGAGAAGGCGGTTTTGGATAAAATGCTTCAATGGGGTCTATAAGAGGGGCTAAAACCAAAATTGTCGGTCAGCAGAGAAAAATCCGGAAAATTTGATAGGGTAGTTTAGGTTTAACAACTAACTTGGCACGGATTTGGGCAAAAAAGCCTATATTTCGCCTTTGTGTTTATTCAGAAAGCCAAATCAAATTTGCGTATATGAAGATACTTAGACCGTTGTTGTTCTCCGCGCTACTCATTTCCGTTGGAACACTATCAGCACAGGATATTCACTATTCCCTGTTTAATATGTCTCCGTTGACCCTCAATCCTGCGTTGACCGGGGCTTTTTCCGGCTCGATCCGCATTGGGGGCATCTACCGGACTCAGGCTTTTGCCACCGATAATGTAAGAGGGTATTCCACTCCTTCCGTATATATTGATTCTCCTGTCATGCGCGGGTTCCGCAAAAATGACTGGATCGGTGTAGGCGGGGTATTGGTGAGTGATAATGCCGGTGACCTGAAATTGACCACCAATATTTTTGCCTTTTCCGGAGCCTATCACCTGGCATTGGACAAAAAGGGTAAGACGATGTTGACCTTGGGAATTCAGGGAGGCAATGTAGGCCGATCCGTCAATTTTGATAATGCCCGTAGTGGCAATACTTTTGGCACCGATATCGGTGGTGAAGAAACCGATATTTCTGCCGATCCGGTTTTGTCTGGTAATAGCGGCGGACAGCAGGACCCCAATAGCAACAAGGACAAAGAAAAAAGCTTCATGGACTGGGGTGGCGGCTTGATGTTGCGCACCCAAATCGATAAAGGAACCAGCCTGGAATTAGGCGTTTCTACCGGACACGTGACAACACCTGATTATGCTTTTGGTGGCAGCTCTCTCAGCGGCGGGCCAACACCAACCACTGAAGGTAAAGAGCGGCCTTTCCTGACTTCTGCCCACGGTCGTCTGGATATGATGATGGACGATAAATGGAGCATTGCACCGACCTTCTTTTGGCAAAATACGGCTAAGGCCAACGAAATTGCCCTGCAAGCATGGGCAGGCTACCAATTGAATCCTGATCTGAAATTGAACTTTGGATTGGGTTACCGCATTAGTGATGCCGGTAAGTTGTTGTTTGGCGTAGACTATAAGGACCTGAAAGTTGCCCTGGCTTATGATGTTACGGTATCTTCTCAAGGCAAATTCAACAATGGTCAGGGTGCCTTGGAACTAGCGGCGAACTATATCTTCCGCATTTACAAGAAACCTGATTTGACACCAACAATTTTGTGTCCAAGGTTCTAAATTAACATTGCATTAAGCGCATTTTAAAATTTCGTTTTTGATGATTAAAATAATTCATTTCAACCTTAATCGAGGCAAATTTGAGGTTCAACCAGTCTCGGCTCAGCCGAGATGGACCGATAATTTAAAGAAGAGTAAGTTTGAAAGGGATATTTTAGGCCCAAAGGATGAATTTTAAACATGCTCTAAGCAACAATTTTAATTTTCATCGTTTTATTAACAGGAAACACTATCCATCCATTATCCACTAATTGTCAATGATATGAGAATTGTTCTAATCATTTCTGCTATATGCTGCTTCGGTCTGGTAAGCCTTTCGGCACAACCGGTCGGGAAGTCAAGTTATGAGGTGCTCTTGCAAGGTGCGGAAGAAGCCCTGGCCAAGAAGGACTACTATCTGGCGCTCGAAAGATACGAAGAGGCCTATGATGAGAAAAAAGATCGCGGACTCTCGCTGACCATCGCCGAATTGCATTACCTGCTGCGGGATTACACCAAAGCAGAGCGTGCTTATAGAAGGTTGCTGGATCGCGATAAGGAAAATAAGTATGCAGCCGAGCGTTTCAACTACGGTCGCGTGTTAAAAATGGTGGGCCAATATCCTGATGCCATCGTTGAATTGCAGAAGTTCATTGAAGAAACCAATGATCCGATCAAAAAGCAGTTGGCCCAAAGTGAATTGATTGGTGCCGAAATGGCGCAATCTATGTCGGAAACCGGCAAAGGGGTGACTATTGACAATGTGGGGAAAAATGTAAACGGCAAACAATCTGAATATTCTCCGGTGATGTCTCGTGATGGCCAAACGCTTTACTTTGCGGCTTTTGATGCAGATGATGTCATTGTAGTTGATGATAAAAATACGGATTATCACGCGCGCCTTTATATGGCTAGCAAGGATGATAATGGCTGGAATAAACGCAAAGCGCTGGATGATAAGATTAACCGCCCGGGGGTTCACACTACCAACGTGGCTCTTTCCGCAGATGGCAATCGCATGTTTTTTACCCGCTCGGTGCTGGAAGGAAATACGTTGTCGATGAGCAAGATTTACATGAGTGAGGCGGGTGATGGAGGTTGGCTGGGGCCAAATGAATTGGAAGGCATCAATGGGGACTACATTGCTACACACCCCGCAACCGGTGAATTGTACGGCAAAGAAGTATTGTTTTTCTCATCCAATATGGAAGGTGGTGAAGGCGGTATGGATATTTTCTACTCAACCTACGAAGGCGGTGGAAAATACAGTGACCCTGTTAGCCTAGGTGCAGTAATCAATACGGTTGGCGATGAAGTGACTCCTTATTATAATGATGGAACTTTATACTTTAGTTCTACCGGCCATCCGGGTATCGGTGGTTTCGATATCTTCTATTCCGTATGGGATGGCGCCAACTGGAGCAAGCCCGAAAATATGGGTAAGGTATACAATAGCATGGTGGATGATCTGTACTTCCGGATGGATGAAGAGGGCTACAATGGCTTTTTGACTTCCAATCGGGAAGGTGGTCGTTCTGCACATAGCAAAACCTGCTGCGATGACATATACAGCTTTACCATTGCCAAGCTTTTTGCAGACTTAGTGGTGGGGGTTTTTGATGATGCGACCAAACAGCCACTTAAAGGGGCTACTGTTTCTTTGATCGAGGTGGTGAATGACGAGCCAGGTGTTCCTGAAAATAAGACCAATGGTGATGGCAACCGTTTTGAGTACGGACTGGGGCTGGAGAAACCTTATAAAGTAGTGGTGACTCACCCCGATTACTTCCCTGATTCTACGACCTTAAATACGGTTGGCTTGAAAGAGTCACAAACCTTTAAGCATAACTTTATTCTAAAGGCTAAACCAAAGCCACCACCAGAGCCAGAGTATATTACGGTAGTAGAGGAGAAGCCAATTGTTTTGGAAAATATCCTCTATGATTTTGATGATGACCGCATTCGCCAATCTGCTGAAGTGGATTTGGAACTGGTCTACGAAATCATGACCGAGCACGATTCTATGAAGGTGGAAATGGGATCTCATACGGATAGTCGCGGTGTTGATAACTACAACGCCGATCTGTCTCAGCGTCGTGCGGAATCTGCACGTCGTTGGTTGGTGCGCAAAGGCATTGACCGCGATCGCATTGTGGCTAAAGGATATGGCGAAACCGTACCACAAACTGTTTCTGCTAAGGTGGCCGCTCAATATGACTTCCTCAATGAAGGAGATGTGTTGACCAATGAATATATCGATGCATTGGAAACAGAGGAGCAAAAAGAAAAGGCGCACGAATTGAATCGTCGTACGGAATTTAAGATTATTGAAGGGCCGACCAGCATTCAGATTAAAACGACCCGCTTGAAAAAACAAGAAGCGAGTCAGAAAAATGCTACCAAGGATTCCAAGCCTCGTCGGCTGAAAGACCGCAATAGCTTGCCGCAAGCGGCAACGGGTACTCCTGTGATTAGCCAGTTGTCGTCTTTGTACGGCCGTAAAGACTTGAAAGGATTGCCAATCATGACCTTCAAGGAAAGAGTGGTGGACTTTGGAAAAGTGAAAAGAGGAGAAAAGCGTACTCATGTCTACGAATTTACCAACGAAGGAGATACGGCCTTGACCATTTCCTTAGTTTCTGCTTGCGACTGTACCACCACTGAATATCCGACCGAGACCATCCAACCAGGAGGGAAGGGAAGCATCAAAGTCATTTTCGACAGTACCGAAAAGGAGGAAAGTGAAACCATTGATGTGGATATCATGCTGGAAAATACGCTTCCGGATACGGGGGCACCGATCATAGAAATGCTTCAATACAAATATGAATTATTGAAGTGATTAAAGAAGAAAGCCGGATCGAAATCGATCCGGCTTTCTTCTTCCTAGGCTTTTAATCCACTTCTTTCAAGGGGGGTAACATCGGCACATTCTTATCCCGATAGGGGTCCATTTCTCTTAGGATGACATCGAGCAAACGAATCGCCTGCAAGATATACGGACCTTTATTGAGCATGACGCAGTCTGCTCGTTGAGACATTACGGCATCGGTGATTTCCGCACGCGAGGGGATCCCTTTTTTAGCCATTCTTTCCAAAACTTGTGTGGCCCAAACATCGGTCAAGTGAGCGGCGGTGCACAGTGCCAGAATTTCCTGTTGTACACGCCCGATGTTCTGCCAACCGGCTTCAATAGCCAGGTCACCACGAGCAATCATCACCCCCACGGGATATACACTCATGGCTTCCAAAAGGATACTGGTCAGTGAGTTGAAGGCTGCTTGCGTCTCAATTTTCAGGATGATGCCCAGTTTGTTTTTGACTTTCAATTTGTCGAGTGCTTCGATTAATTCTCGCACATCTTTGGGCGAATTGACAAAAGAAAAGTTGACCACATCGGCATGCTTGGCCACAAATTCCAGATCCTTGCGGTCTTTTTTGGTAAGGCCTTGAATACTCAGCTTGCTTTTAGGTAAATTAATGCCCTTATCTCCGCGCAATTTTGCTCCGCCAGGAGGTGTTTGTACAATTTCCACTACAATTCTCTCCTCATTCACCTTTTTGATAACGCCTTCAATTTTTCCATCATCAAAAAGAATGGGTTCATTTGGCTTCACTTCTTTAAATATCTCCGGATTGGTGCAACTGATATGTGCCAACTCGGTTTTAACCCCTTTATTATTGGACTTGGCGGGCTCTCCCGGGGTAGGGGATTTGTGCAAAATCAGTTGATCACCGGCCAGTAACTGAATGGGCCGCTCTACGGCGGGAAGCGGCAGTACATAGAACGGGCCTAATTGGACCTTACCCGGCCGGAACATGGGTAAGCCGGTTTCCAGAAAAATGGTCTTGGGGCAAACGCCCATACACCCTTCTGGGCTCACTTCCAATATTTTGATGCGTCGCTTCTTATTGCGGGCATCTTTAAATTTTAAAACATCTCCACTTTGCAGATCTTTGAGGTGTGGAGACTCCACCGGGATATGTGCCAGGCCCGGGTCAGCCGGAGGAAGTGGCCCCAACCAAACCGGAAGAGGACTGATGATTATTCCCCGGCGGTTTTTTAGTGACCGGTACTTCCTGATCTGAGGACCGGGTGCCAAGATTCCGGTGCGAATTTTAGGACCCGCCAAATCCATTGCAATGGTACAATGCCGATTAAGTTTTTTTGCCGCTGTACGCACATGACTGATCATTTTCTCCCAGCTTTTAGACTCGTCATGGGCACAATTAATCCGGGCGCAATTCATCCCCGCAGAAACAAGTCCATAGACTAGCGTATAGTCCTTTGCCGCTTCACTTGGCAGGGTAACCATAATGCGGGTACGTCGCCCCTCAGTAGGTGGTCCCAGCAGTCGTGCTGTATTTTCCAGTAGCAGTTTTCGGGCTCGTTTTACAGAAACTACCGGATGTGGTTTCTGCAATTGATTGGCTTCTATAAACCCCTGCAAGATTTCCTTATTGGTAAGCAGGCTGTTCATCACGTGAGCTTCCGCCCGAGCAAGGCGTGAAAGGCCCATATCACCCAATTGTTGGTGCAAATCGCGAAGGTCGAGACTGCGTAAGGCCCGATAATGCAATAGATTGCGGGCACTGCGTTGATAGTCGGGATGCACTTTGGCCAGTTTCGCTTCGTGCTGCTCTTCCACGTCCCTGGCATGTTCTATCAACTGGTCGATTTGCTTGATCATCGACTGGATCTTTTCAATTTCCTTAGGTGTTGTATTATCGGGCATATGGTTATGGATTCAAGCTGAAAGTTACTCAATACCGTCTTCCCCTGCGGCGCAACTCCTCTAGTAAGTCGAGGTCTTGTTCGTTTTTTAAAAGGGCATGAAGATGAGGAGGCATTTCTTGATATAGATCTACTTGTTTTAAGTTTTTAGATTGAATTTTTTCCAAAAGTAACAACTTCAACCAATCGAGTAACTCACTGGTGGAAGGTTTCTTTTTTAGTCCTGTGACATCCCGCAATTTAAAGAAGACCTCCAAGGCCTCCCCCACTAATTCTTGCTGGATATTTGGAAAATGCACATCGACAATCTGTTGCATGGTTTCCTTTTCGGGAAAACGGATGTAGTGAAATAAGCAGCGCCGAAGGAAGGCATCAGGTAGTTCTTTTTCGTTGTTGGAGGTAATGATGACAATGGGGCGCTGACTAGCCTGGATAGTTTGCTGCAATTCGTAAACATAAAACTCCATGCGGTCCAGTTCGAGCAGCAAATCATTGGGAAATTCAATATCTGCTTTATCGATCTCATCGATGAGTAAAACCACTTGCTTTTCAGCGGTAAAGGCTTCCCAAAGCTTGCCTTTTTTGATGTAATGGGCAATGTCTTCCACCTCCGGGTTGCCCAATTGGGAGTCACGAAGCCTTGCTACCGCATCATATTCATAAAGTCCCTGTTGAGCCTGAGTGGTGGATTTGATGTGCCAGGTGATCAGCGGTTTGTCCAATGCTGCTGCAATCTCGTGCGCCAGCAAGGTCTTGCCCGTACCCGGTTCGCCCTTTACCAAAAGTGGTTTTTGTAAGTGAATGGCGGCATTCACTGCCGTCTGTAATTCAGAAGTGGCTACATAGGAAGCCGTACCTTTAAATTTTGTCATAGAAAGTATACTCAATTAAAATCACTGCCTATAAAACTACAACTTATTAACGCTTCAGCAAATTAAGGGTTGGGTGTTGAAAGTATCTTTTGCCAAAGTATTGATTCCCTCCGAAGATAAGCAGATAACTTTTATCTTTACCCCGCTTTAGTTTATAGGTTTATATTTAGTTCTCCTAATCCCTAAGTGCATGTCGGGAGGTGGCGCTTTGGGGTGACGAAATTTGCAGATTTTGGGTTCTCAGGCAGCTTATTTTTGAGTGCATCTCGGCTGAGCCGCTACGGACGAAAAAATAGCCGAAAAGAGGTTCCAAAATCCCGGTTTTACCGGGACTGAATAGCTTGCCCGAATATACTTCAGGGACTCCCTCCAAACATGCACTAAACTCTTCGCTATGAACGACCTGGCCATCTGGGAAAATCTATTGGTACAAATGCAACTCATGTCCTGGATCGACTGGGTGGCGACCTTTACGGCATTGGCTTATGTGATCTTGGCGGCAAGAGAAAATAATTGGTGCTGGTTATTTGGTATCGTTAGTTGTTCGCTCTGGGCTTATGCTTCCTTTGCTTTTTACCAATTGTATTTGGATGCCCTGTTGCAATTGTTTTATGTGGGGATGTCCTTAGTTGGCCTTTATCGCTGGCAGTACGGGGGTAGGGCGAAGTCAGCATTGAAGATCACCCAACTAGATGGGCGGGCACATTTGTGGTGGACCGTGACCGGCTTGGTATTATCAGGTATTTTTGGCTATTTCTTTGGAACCTATACTGCTGCTGCGGCAACCTATCTCGATGCCCTCACCACGGTATTTTCGGTCATTGCTACCTTCTTGTTGGTTCAAAAGCGCCTGGACAATTGGTTGTACTGGGTAGCCATTGATGCCTTATACGCCTATTTGTACTTTACAAGAGGGGCCTATTTATTTGCGATCCTGATGATTGTCTACGTGGTGATTGCCGCTGTGGCTTACGTCAATTGGTTGCGAATGTATCAGCGCGAAAACCACACTATTGGTTAATCATCAGGAACCGCATATTTGATTTTGGGTATTTGAGAATTTAGCAAAGGATAATTTGTTTTTTGAAAAAACGTAAAATTGAATAAGGTGTTGAAAATAAGCCGTTTAGAGAAAATTCCGACGGGGGAGAAATTTTCTTAATTAACCATTTATTTAGAATAAGTCTAAATAGATAGCCTGCTATAACTTTGCTAAACCCCTCTCCCTTAATAAGGTAAAAGGTTTTTATCTTTGCGGGGATTTTTAAAAAAATGAAGACTGAGAATTGATCCTATTCGCGGTTTGATGGGAGCGATTCGAGGGAATACATATTATTAGGAATTGTTGTAAAAGCAGCAAAACAAGTAACAACGATAATGAAAAGCGGAATAACCAAAATACTTTCAGTCCTCGTACTGATGTTTTCTGCCAACGGGCTGTTTGCCCAGACAAGTGAAGGCTCTAGCTATTTTGTCTATGGTTTGGTAGGTGTAGCCGTCCTGATTTTTTTCTATCTCATTTTACAGGTTTCTGACAATTTGCTGGCGGTGGAAGCCAAGCAGAGTGGCATTAGCAGTGATAGTGCCAATTTTGGCATTTTCCCTGGGGTTAAGGATATCTTTTCGCCAAAGTTACCGGCTTATACCAAGGGGGCTTCGGTGAAAGTGCTCAAGCGCGGACACGATATTCTACTAGCTGGTGAAGCCAGTAAAACAGAAGTTTCAACGGCGGCTGTAACTAACTATGCGGTGCAACCGGTTAATTTCCGGGGTATTGCGCCCATCCCTAAGATGTTGGTGGAAGTAGGGGCTGAAGTGAAAGCTGGCGACCCGTTATTTTACGATAAGTCCAATCCCGACATGAAATTTGTCGCTCCGGTAAGTGGGGAAGTCGTTGCGATCAATCGCGGTGCCAAGCGTTCCATTATCGAAGTGGTCATTCTGGCGGATAAAGAAATGCAATATCGTGCGCTGCCTGCATTTGATCTCGATCAAAGCGATCGTACGGCATTGGTGAACTACTTGATGGACAGTGGTATTTGGCCATTGATTCGCCAGCGTCCTTATGATTCGATTCCTCATCCAACGGATGTACCAAGAGACATTTTTGTTTCTACTTTTGATAGTGCGCCATTGGCACCAGATTTGAATATAGTGGTTAAGGGGAAAGAGGCCGCCTTCCAAAAAGGACTGGATGTATTGAACCGTTTGACTGAGGGAGAGGTCCATTTGGGGTTGAATGCGCGAGGTGAAGAAGCTCCTTCAACAGCATTTACGGAAGCTAAGAATGTAAAGAAATATTGGTTTTACGGCAAACACCCGGTTGGTAATGTGGGAATACAAATTCACCATATCAAACCGATCAATGCCGGTGATAAGGTGTGGATTTTGGGTGTGCAGGAGGTGATTACTTTGGGTAATTTGTTTCTGGAGCAACGCTTTAATGCCCAACGTACGGTGGCTTTGGTTGGTGCCGAATTGAATACGCCACAATATGTCAATACGTATCTCGGTGCCAATATTGGCGAGTTGCTAAAAGGCAACCTCAAAGAAGGTAACAATCGCCTGATTTCTGGTGATGTATTGTCTGGGCAAAAAAAATCTGCTGAGCAATACCTCAATGCATTTGACGATCAGATCACGGTGGTAGAAGAGGGCGACTATTATGAAACGTTTGGCTGGTTGCTGCCTTTAGCGCCAAGGCCTTCCATTTCTAAATCTTTCCCCAATTTCTTATTCCCGGATCTAAAGTTTCACGCAGATACCAATACCCATGGTGAAAAGAGGGCTTTTGTGGTTACGGGGCAGTATGAGCGAGTATTGCCAATGGACATTTACCCACAAGCCTTAATGAAATCCATCATTGTCGGTGATTTCGAACGTATGGAAGGATTGGGCATCTACGAGCTGAGTGAGGAAGATATAGCACTATGTGAATTTGCGTGTACTTCCAAGCAGCCATTACAACAAATCCTGCGTGAAGGCCTGGAAACTATGCGTGCCCAGGGATAGAATAACCAAGTTACTCGATTAGCCTGCGAGCGTATTGAATCTTAGATAATCATTAAAGAATCGACATAACGATCAATATAACATGAAAGAAAATTTGATCAAGTTTTTTCACCGAATTGAACCGGATAAGCAAAAATCGCCTTTCCTGCATACGCTGTATGATGGCTTTTTTACTTTCGCTTTTACACCCAACCACGTAACCAAAGGTGGGGTGCATATCCGGGACGGTATGGATTTGAAGCGGACGATGGTATTGGTGGTGTTGGCGCTCCAGTTGTGTTACATTTTTGGAACCTACAACATCGGACAGCAACATTTTGACGCACTGGGCATGTACCCTGGCGTTTTTGAAGGTTTTCACCTGAAGATTTTCCACGGGCTGATTCAGATTTTACCCATTTTTATTGTGACTCACGTCGTGGGGTTGGGTATTGAATTTTTCTATGCCACCAAAAGAGGCCACCCCATTGAAGAGGGATTCCTGGTATCGGGAGCATTGATTCCTTTGATCATGCCACCGGATATTCCCATGTGGATTTTGGTTCTCGCCATCGCTTTTGCGGTAATCATTGGCAAGGAAGCATTTGGTGGCACGGGAATGAACGTTTTTAACGTTGCTTTGCTGGCACGGGTATTCGTCTTTTTCGCCTATCCGACTTACATCTCAGGTGATGAGGTTTGGGTATCGGGGATTGAAAAAATTGGGCTGGACCACTTTAGCGTACAATATGGCTGGGCGCACCATCTATTTGATTCCATCTTTAATGCCTTTGGCTGGAAGACCTTCGGGGCTGGCGGGCTACCCGTCATCGATGGTTATACTGGGGCAACACCATTGGCCCTAGCCGCCAAAGAAGGATGGGAAGGTGTGACCAAGGTCTATACTGAAACACAGATGTGGTGGGGAAATATCCCTGGCTCTATTGGGGAAACCTCAAAGCCACTCATTATCATTGGTGCTTTGATCCTTATTGCAACCGGCATCGCCAGCTGGCGGATTATGTTGGGGGGGGTGATTGGTGCCGTATTGGTGACCTTGTTGATGAACGGTGTGGCTCCTGATCAATTCACCGATGCTACTCCTAGTGTATTCAAGTTTATGGCAGTGCCTTGGTACTACCAATTTTATATGGGTAGTTTCTTTTTTGCCATCGTTTTTATGGCTACCGACCCCGTGACGGCTTCCGCTACACCTACGGGCAAATGGATTTATGGCTTCTTTATCGGTTTCGTGGGCATGATTATTCGGGTCTTGAATCCGGCATACCCAGAAGGTTGGATGTTGGCCATCTTGTTTATGAACGTATTTGCACCACTCATTGACCACTATGTACTGGAGGCGAACATCAATCGTCGTCTCAAACGTGCGAAGGCCAAAGCAGTGGCAGGATAGATATATTGAGGAGGTTGGTGCGTGGTGCGAGGAGTCAGGTTGTCTCTTGAAAAATATCCTGACTCCCCGCAGCTGATCTCCGACCTCTGATTGCATTTAATCATTCTAAAAATCTACTATTGTGCATAGTACCAGATATGTTGTCACTTTCGTGCTCATCCTTACCGCATCGGTAGCCGTTTTGCTGGCTGGTTTTCGCGAAGTAACCAAGGCCGGCGCCGAGCGCAACGAAGATATTTTTAATAAGAGAGCCATTTTGTTGGCAGTTGAAGACAACCTTGGCGATGGCGTAAAAGTTGGCGATCTCAGCGATGAAGAGGTGTTGAATATTTTTGATACTAAGGTTAAGCAGGTTACTTTAAACGCACAAGGCCAACCTATCGAAGGAGGTGATGTGAAAGCGGAAGATATTGACATGGCAAAAGAAAAGAAGAAACCAATGTCTGAACGCAAGCTTCCTTTATTTGTTTATGAGAACGGTAGCGAAAAATTCTATATCGTTTCGGTACGAGGCAAGGGACTTTGGGACGAGATTTGGGGCAACATCGCCCTGAAGAGCGACCTCAATACCATCGCTGGCGCAGCTTTTGATCACAAAGGAGAAACACCTGGTCTGGGTGCCGAAATCAAGGACAATCCATCTTTCGCTGAGCAATTTAAAGGCAAGAAGATTTATAACGAAACTGGTAAATTTGTCTCTGTTGATGTGCGCAAAGGTGGAGCAGTTGATCCCAACCACGATGTGGATGCCATCTCTGGTGCCACAGTAACTGGAAATGGCGTGACAGAAATGCTGTATGACGGCATCAAGGCTTATGAGCCTTATTTCAAGACATTGAAATAAGCACTTTGGAATTCAATTTGACCAATCATAATAAGAAATAAAATGGCTGATACATCGGTAAAAGATCCACAAGTAAAACAGGCGGAGCCGCTCTTTGGAAAGGCGGAGCGCAAATTGCTTACCGACCCCTTAAATGACAATAACCCAATTACCGTTCAGGTATTGGGGATATGCTCGGCATTGGCGGTAACTTCATTGGTCTATCCTTCTGTGGTGATGGCTATTTCTGTAATCATGGTAACGGCTTTTGCCAACCTGTTTACATCACTATTGCGTAACTATATTCCCAAGCAGGTGCGCATGATTGTACAGCTGGTCATTATTGCCTCACTGGTGACGATGGTAGAATTGACCCTGCGCTACCTCAACTACCCCATCTACAAACAATTGTCGGTATATATCGGACTGATCATTACCAACTGTATTGTGATGGGACGTTTGGAAGCTTTCGCTATGGCCAACAAGCCCTGGCGCTCGTTCCTGGATGGTATTGGTAACGGATTGGGCTACGGCGCAATCCTGATTATGGTCGGTGTTTTCCGTGAAATTTTTGGAAAAGGAAGTCTGTTTGCCGGTAGCCCCATTGAGATGAAGCTGATTGGTGCCGGAGAAGCCTATATGATTGATACGACACAAAGCACTTTATTTGGCTGGTACGCCAACAACAACCTGATGGTTTTGCCTGCTGCCGCTATGTTTCTTATCGGTATTTTCATCTGGGTTCAGCGCAGCTACAATAAGAAGCTGGTTGATGTATCCTAATCTTTCTTTGAACCAATTATTGATATCGATCTTTTTAAATAGACAGACATGGAATTTATAAATGTATTCATAAAGGCAGCTTTCATCGAAAACCTCGTGTTGGCGTATTTCCTTGGAATGTGTTCCTACCTGGCGGTTTCCAAAACGGTAAAGACTGCATTTGGTCTGGGACTTGCCGTTATCTTTGTATTGGGCATTACCATGCCGATTAATTGGCTCATCAGCGAGTATTTATTGTCTGAAAATGGCTTACTCGGTGTCGATTTGACCTTCTTGCGTTTTATTCTCTTTATTGCAGTAATCGCTTCCATGGTACAGTTGGTAGAAATGGTGGTGGAAAAATTCTCTCCCGGGCTCTATGCCGCTCTGGGGATCTTTCTACCCCTGATTACCGTAAACTGTGCGATCCTGGGTGGATCTCTCTTTATGGTAGCTCGGGAATACAACTTAACGGAGTCCGTAGCCTTTGGCTTGGGTGGTGGTTTTGGCTGGTTCCTGGCCATCATTGCCATTGCGGCGATCCGCGAGAAGATTCGTTACTCCAATGTACCACCGGCGCTGCGTGGACTGGGCATGGCCTTTATCCTGACCGGCCTGATGGGGATTGCTTTTATGAGTTTGATGGGTATTGACCCGGCAGTCTTTAGTGCTGCTCAATAAGGATTAACTACTAAGAAAAAAATTGTTCCGATGACGATCATTATATATTCAGTGCTGGTTTTCTGTCTGGTCATCCTGGCACTTTCCTTTATGTTGATTTTTGCCAGAAAGCGACTGGTCCCCCAGGGAGATGTCAAGATTGTAATCAACGGCGACGAAGAAAACCCCCTGCTGGTTCAGCCGGGTTCCTCTTTGCTTTCTGCCCTTTCTGAAAAGAATATCTTCCTGCCCTCTGCTTGTGGTGGTGGCGGTACTTGCGCCATGTGTGAATGTCATGTTGATGAAGGTGGAGGAGATGTACTGCCTACCGAACTCAACCACTTGACCCGCCGCGAAGTGATGGAAAAAAAGCGTTTGGCTTGTCAGGTGAAAGTGCGTCAGGATATGCACATTCGGGTGCCGGAAGAGATTTTTGGTATCAAGAAGTGGGAATGTGAAGTCGTTTCTAATTATAATGTAGCGACTTTTATCAAGGAATTTGTTGTGAGATTACCAGAGGGGGAAACCCTGGAGTTTGAAAGTGGCGGATACGTGCAGATTGATGTGCCGGTAATCACGGTGGATTATAAAAATATGGACATTACCGCCCACCCTGAATTTCATGACGATCCGGAGAAATTCCGTGCGGAATGGGATCAGTACAAGCTGTGGGACCTGAAAATGGTCAACGATGAAGAGCAGTTCCGTGCTTACTCTATGGCCAATCACCCGGCAGAAGGAAATATCGTGATGTTGAACATCCGTATTGCTACGCCCCCGTTTGATCGCAAAAATGGCGGTTGGATGAATGTGAATCCAGGGGTTTGCTCTAGCTACGTATTTGACAGAAAGCCTGGTGATAAGGTGGTGATCTCTGGTCCTTATGGTGAATTTTTCATCAAACCGACCAAGAAAGAAATGTTGTACATTGGTGGTGGTGCGGGAATGGCGCCATTGCGTTCACACTTATTTCACCTGTTCCATACCTTGAAAACAACCGATCGTAAAGTGTCTTTCTGGTACGGTGGCCGTACCCGTCGGGAGTTGTTTTACATTGAGCAATTCCGTCAGATTGAAAAAGAATTTCCAAACTTCCGCTTCTACGTAGCTCTTGACAATCCACTGCCGGAAGACAACTGGCAGATCAAGGAGAATATGGATGCACCTGGTGATGGTTTCAAAGGGTACATTATGCCCGTAGTCTATGAGCAGTATCTGAAAAACCACCCGGAGCCGGAAGAAATCGAATACTACTTCTGTGGTCCTCCAATGATGAACCAGTCGGTGATCAACACCCTGGACAGCCTGGGCGTACCCGAAGAAAATATTGCTTTTGACGACTTTGGTGGATAACCGCCTCGGCCAAAATCTATTTGGTTAGTCGTTGATAAAAACCGGCATCCGAGCAATCGAGTGCCGGTTTTTTATTTTGGGTGGGTGAAATTTATTTTGGCCCTATGTAAAGGCTGAGAGCATGTTTGGAGCTTGCTCCTACTGCCCATACCCAGGCGGGACCGTTTGGTCGGGCCCGTCCCGGGCAAATCAAGGGGTTAAGAACCTTGCGTTGTCTTTTGATATTCACTTAACCCGCTAAGATCACATAAAAAGACTTAGCTAGAACCTTAACCCCCTGATTTTCGTGACGAATCCGCTCCAAACATGCTCTGAATAATTTAGTCTGTTAAAGTACATTTTTAAATTATACAAATAATTAACACTGTTTCATTTTCTTATTCATATAATATCTATTACTTTTAGAGTTCAGTAATCGCGCTAACTTCAAAACAAATACCATTCTACCTGCAAAAGAACGGATTTCGCAAAGCCTCGGTGTTTTGGCAAACTTCATCAGCAAAGCATAAACACACAAAACTTTACACACTTGTATTGGTATTAACACAATACAAGGCAGTATGGCTATTCCATTTTTGATGGCACAAATGTCAGGTTACGACATTTGCCAGGCTTGCTTTTTTCATTTCTAAAACCGATATATAATTTATGAAAACACCTATTCGCGTACTTAAAGGAACAATCCCCGTACTTTTATTACTGAGCGGGGTTTTGTTTCTGTTCGGCAATCACAACCAGCATGCTCTCTGGTGGTCTAAAGTCCAAACTTTTATCAATGGACAACAATATTTACCTCCATTAAGAACCACCACTACCACTAGTTCTAATGTATATTGTAATCCATTGCAGAGCCTGTCGATGGGAACTGGCACAGGAAGTTCTACTTTTGATGAATGTGTACCTGATACAATTGTGCTGTCAACAAATGCCGTTACCGGCACCAATGCTTCTACGGATAACCAGGAAATGGTTTTCCACGATTTATGTGGAGCAGGAGAGCTTGTTGTTAAGCTTTCCGCTCTTTCCGGTGGTTATGCAGGAGTATTTGTAAGAGAAAGCAATGCCGCTGGTGCCAGAAAATGCGCCTATTTATCGCAGTTGGGAAGCCAGTTATTTTTACAAAAAAGAACCACGAATAACTTCCCATTTTTCCAGTCGACCTTTTCGGCTCCCAGCCACCAATGGCTAAAAATCACCCGAAGCGGCAACTATGTCTCCGGTTTCTGGTCCACAAACGGAACAAATTGGAACCTTTCCTTCTTTACGCTTCAGGCCATGACGGATTGTGTAGAAATAGGGGTAGCCGCCTATAGTACCAGCAGCGGTACCACCATTGATGCGACCTTTACCGATATCAGCTTTGCGCAGACGGACACCGTACCCGATACGGAGTTAATGTTTGCCGACACACTTATCAATGCCGATGCCGGAGACACTGTGCAAGTCTGTGTGAATCTGGAAAACCCCTGCTATTGTAGTCCTACCAGTGTCGATGTCGCCTTGGACACAGATTCTCTTCCTCATTTCATTGGATATCAAACGCAAACTTTGACCTTTGAGGAAAATGATAGCACTCAATGTTTTTCCATTGTCCTGGAACACGTTGATAGCACCAAAACCTACACCCTCAATCTGGCCAATGTACAAGGCGGCTATCAGGCTAACACCGGCACTCCGGCCTCTCTTGATATCGTGGTGGAAGGCCAGGAACCTCCTGCACCGACTTTCGGAGCCTGTGGCAGCTTCTATAAAGCCCCTCCCATCGTTACTGATAGTACAGAACTTCTGTATGGTGACCGATTTGGGAATCTGTATCTCAGAGAGGAACTAGAGCTTCCCGGCCCTCCACAATCGCTTTTGCCTTCCTCTTCCTGCGGCTGTGATGAATTTACAGACCTGGAAGTACCCTGGCAAAGTGAAAATTATTTCGAGTTGTATTTTACAGATTGCCTTACACCTGCTAGTCCGCCAATAGGTTTTGCTGATCCTGTGCTTGGTGAAGAACGCCGAAGAGTGGCCTGTAAAGCATTTGCTTATCTTGCTCATTTGATACAACGCCCTTCGAATCCCTGTGATGAAGAGCAACCATTACCTGAAATCAATATTGGTGTAACCTCTTATGTAGATGCCAATGATGGCAAGCTAGCATCGGCCAGTCCCTACTTTGAAGTTTTTTATCATTATAGCAATGGTGGAATTATCGATGCACTACCCTGGAAAATCATTAATAATCCTGGATATACCAGCCAGCTGGATCCGGCAGTAGTAGGAATATTGCATGGCGAACTAGATGTTAATTTAGCTTTTAATTATTACCTTGATGATAACGAACCTGTTCCTACAGATCTTTTTGATTTGTATACACTTCTTCTTCATGAAGGTTTGCATATAATGGGATTCCACTCCGCGATGCAAATTTTAGATGGGGGCTATTTTATGTTTGGTACTAATAATAATATCCCTTTAAAATCCTATAGTCGTTTTGATACTCATCTTGCATTAGAAGATGCAACTCAGGTCATAATTAGGGATAATGCAGATCCATATAGATGGATACTAAATCCACTTATTGATATAAATACAGATTTACACGCCAGTTGCACCACAACACCTGGGCCAAGAATGGAGTTTGTGTCTGCTGACAACCAATCAAAGTTTCCTATTTATACCGGAAGTTACCCCGTTTCTGGTATGCCTAACCCCAACGAGGACGCATCGACAGGTAGCTCCTTTAGCCATCTAAATAGGGATTGCCCGAATACTCCCGAATACTATTTGATGGAACCATTCATGCCTACTGGAGAACGACTTGACCTAATTGAGGATGGCGAAAGACGAATTCTATGTGAATTAGGCTATCAAGTATTAGGTATGCAGAACTGTTCCTGCACAGTAGTGGGGAATTTTGATCCGGTAAAAGCCTGTTCTGGAGATCTATTTGAATTTACGCTTTGTGATGACACTCCTGAATTCATCATTGATTTGGAGGATATTTTGGGGAACGATATTGGCGCTGATGGTGTAGCTTATCTGATTCCATTTGATCACAGCGACGAAATAGTTGATAATCTAGATGGAACACTTACTTTGACCGTCTGTGCCCCAGGTCTCCATTCCTTCCTTTATACGCCTACCTCAAGTGTCTGTCCCCAGGAAGGTAACCCAGTGATTGTTGATATTCTGGTGGAACGATGTGAAGATTGCAGTTTTTTTTCTAGTGAAGATGAAGTTCCAAATGCCAATCCCTGTAACTTGATTTGTAATCCACATGTAGTGGCCTATGGTGATGGCGAACCAATTGGCAGCAATAATATTATTTCAATAGAATGTAACGAAGGAAGCTGCTTCGATTTTCCGGGCTGGTTCATGGCAACCCTAACGCCAGATTTTTATGGCACGGAATCCGTATTCTCTAATTCTGGTGCATTAAGAATGAGTATCGTAGAAAATGGACAAAATGAATCTACATATACTCCTTTGATCCTGGATGGTGGAAAATATTTTTTCTCCTACTATTCAATGGGGCGCAATTGGGTGCCATCTGGAAGCCAGCAATTTGTGTTTGAGATGAATGCTATGTTAATTGATCCGAACATTACCACACAGTTTGGCAATTGTTATTCCAATCCTAGTTATATAAGTGAGGTTGATCTGGAACAAGGTAATTCCCAACTATTAAGTTCAACCGCTTTCAGCGGTCCATCAACAACATTTAAACGAGATGTGAAATGTATGAATGTTCCTCTAGATAATGACTTTACTGCCCTCTGGTTTTGGTCTGAGGTTAGTGGTACAGGATCAGCGATAAAAGAGATACTCCTGGACGAAGTAGAAGTCGTTGAAGATGACTTCACCGCAGGTGAGGATCAGACCTATGATTGTATTATCCCGGTTAGCTTAACTGTTCCGGACTTTTGCATGTTGTCTAATATTCGGGTAAGGTATACCTGGACAGATCCAGCAGATACTATCTTGTTAGCTTATGAATTAGAGTGGGGGCAAGATAGTTTGCACGTTTGGCTGGATGAAGAAGAGGTAGACACCATACCTGTTCTCGTAGTTTCACCATTTGATACGACAACGTATACCCTTACCAGGGAAATCACCACTGCTGGTTATGAAGACTTTGCTAGTTGTTTTTATGCCGAAGACGATGTTACAGTTAATGTCATACCCGCTGCTCCAACTGCCTTTCTAAATATTGACTCCGAAGACTGTGGGCTCGTAACTTTCTCTATTACTGGTTTAGAGGCAGGCGATACCTGGGTTATTGACTATGGTGATGGCACAACGGGTACTTCGCTAGAGCATAACTACTCCCTCAGCCAAACTACTTATACGGCAACCTTGATAGTAACTAATGCCTGTGGCAGCCCGGAAAGCACTATAGAGGTGGAAATAGAAAATTGTCCTGAGGCCAGCGAATGTTGCCCCATTCCAGGATCTATCTTCTTGGCCAATAATATAACCATTACCGAAGCCATAGCGGCGGGCTTGCCGTCTGGTAGTACCGGCCAGAATTTGTGTATTGAAGATACACTGACCATTGACCAGGATTACGCCTTCACCGGTAATCTCTACATGGGTCCTGATGCTGCCATTGTGGTGGATTCCTTATCGACGCTTGAACTGGATGGCGCTCACCTGCAAGGTTGTGACTTCCTCTGGGCGGGTATTATCGTTCAGAAACCAAGAATGAATGGTGGTTTTAGCTTAATTAGTCACAACCAAACCATCATTGAAGATGCCAAAAAAGGCATTGATGCGGCCAATAAAGTGCTACTTGATATCACGAAAACGACATTTGATCGAAACTATATTGGCATGAACCTGGTAGACGTTTCGATTTCTGGTTTTTTTGGCAACACTTTTGATTGTACAACGCCCCTAACTCCTCCCTTGGACACCACAGAAGCGATTGGTACCTATGGCTATGTGGGCATTAACAGCCTGCGGGGTATTCTCCACATTGGCGTAGCCGGAGCAACTGTCAATACTTTCCAAAATCTACGCAATGGAATTTTTAATGAGGGTGCAATATTAACAGTTGAGAACAGCGTATTTTATGATCTTGAAAAAGGAGTCGATGAACCTTATGATTATACGGGATATGGTATCCGGCATTATGGGAACAGTTATGCACCATTAATCCAGAAGGGATTGGGGTCGACTGCCCTTTTTCCCACTTTTGACAATTGCTATACCGGAGTCTGGGCCAGCTTCAGCAATGTGAACGTCCGTTCAAACCGAATGAATGACATGTTTATTGGAGTCCACATCGAAAATTCAAAAAATGGGATCCTCCAAATTAGCCATAATGAAATTGACTGCTTTGGGATCGGAATCAATCTTTTACATAATGACCCAGCCCTTTCCGTCGATGTAGTTAAAAATACGATTTATGTTGATCAAAACAGTAATACGATTAATTCCGGATGGGGTATGGTAGTGTATGAAAATGGAGGTGAACAAATCAATGCAAGGATCACCCAAAACACTATTTATTTGTATCAAAAAAATATTGGTATCACCCTTAACACGACCAATAAATATACAGTTGATGAAAATGAGCTTTTCTTGGTAGGGACCACTGCCAACAATGTTACCGGTATTCGGGTTGACAATAGCACCTACTGCCGGATCTCCTGCAATGAAGTGACGGGTAGCGGCAAAGGAGTAGGCATTACCTCTAATTATACCTCTTCCACCCTGTTTACTTGTAATACAGTAGAAAATCTGACCACCGGAACCGCTTTTGATGGCGCCAGCAGTGGGAATGAGTTGAAAAATACGGTCTATAACCCTCCCTTTAGTCAGGGACTATTGTATGAGGAAGATATACAGATGATGCCCATCCAGAGCCACCGGGGGAATCGCTGGGAGTTGGGAAGCTATGGAGTAGCAGGTGCGGTGCATTTGGGAGGTGGAACTAATGACTATTTTGGGCTACAACGCTTCGATGTTCATACTACTTCAACACCATACCATCCCCCTACAATTGCATTACCCAACAGCCCTGGTATTCCAACAACTGCGTGGTTTAATTTCGATCCCAGTGGAAGTCCTGCTACCTGTTCACCGACCTCAGAATGCTCCCTTTTAGGCTTTGTGCCCATCAAGGAAGAAATAAGAACAAATGAGGAGCAACTGGCAGTAGGTGATTTTGCCAACACCTGGTCCGGGGGATTGCATTGGGCCGCTCAATGGCAACTCTACAAGATGTTAGAGACAGCCGCCAGCATTAGAGATACTTCAACGGTGATGGCTACCTATTTTTCTAATAAAGGTACTGCTGCACTGGGTCGTTTGTATCATCTACACAAAAATTTGGATACACTTTTCCAATTGTTACCTACTCAACGGGCAGCTTTACAGCAAAATCTACAACAAACTGATTCGTTGATGGAGGCATTGATCCTGGCAGATAGTGTGCTGGTCAACCATCCCGGTTCTGCGGTACCGGGGCTGACAAAACAACTACTGGCACAATGCGATTCATTGTTAACACTCTCTGAAAACTTGGTGGATACGCTGCAACTGGAAAGAGCAGCCTTCAGGGATTCCCTTTATATAGAAAATGTTAGTATTTCGGATACCGCAGTCTATCAATCCAATGAAAAATGGGTCAATGGTATCTACCTGAACAACCTATTACCAGACAGTGTAGGGATGGATTCTTTACAGGCGGATACTTTGTATAATATTGCATTACAATGCCCCGAATACGGAGGTCCGGCAGTATACCGGGCTCGTAGTCTTTACGGACTTTATGCCAAGGTCAACTTTGATACGATCACCTGTCAATCTTCTGCATCGCGTCAGAGTTTTCCTACTGCCCCTTACGGTATTACGCCTCCGAATGAGCAAAACCCGTCTTTCCAGGTATTCCCCAACCCCAACAATGGAAACTTTACCGTAACTTACCAACTCCCTCGGAATGCAACATTGCGTATCACCGACCTGACCGGAAGAACAGTGAAAACGATTGAACTTTTTGCGGATATTCAGCGTCAGGAGATATTAGCTTCCGAGCTTAATCCGGGGCTTTATTACCTACAAGTAGTTTCCGAGCAGCACGAATTATTACACAGCCAACGAATTGTCATTTATTAAAAACCAGCCCTCGGAAGATTAATTATCTTCCGGGGGCATACTTACATTGCTTACAATGAGATATCTTATTCTCTTCTTTCTCTTGTCTCTTTGCTTAAACTCTCAAGCACAAATTCCTTTTGTCAAAGAAAAAAGGGATTTCATCTGGTTGACTGGTTACAGCAGTAATCCTGACATTCAAATTGTAGGAGGTACTCGCTTTGATTTCAACTCTTTACCTCCACAGCTCAGTTATGAATATAGGGAAATGGATTTTGACATCACCAATGCTGCCATTTGTGATACCGCCGGAAACCTGCTTTTTTATACCAATGGTATTGAAATTCATAATGTAGCTGGAGAATTAATGGAAAATGGAGATGGGCTAAATCCCGACCCTTATACGGAGATATGGGCAGATCGAGGATATCCTTTATATCAAGGAGCCTTAGTCTTAGCTATTCCTGATAGTAGCAATCAATATTATCTAATACACAGTGAGAGAACCACATTTCCGGATGGTATATTTGGCAATTATCAGATTGTAGCTCATTGTTACTATTCTACTGTTGACATGAATACCATGGCTGGTGTGGTGACCGAGAAAAATGAGGAATTGATTAGTGATACCTTAGGTTTTGGCAAAATCACGGCTAATCGCCACGCGAATGGTCGGGATTGGTGGATACTGCAACAAGAATATTTCACTAATCGTTATTATACATTGAAGGTATCACCAGATGGTATTTTGATGGAGAATAGCCAATCTATTGGTGAACCTTTTCCTTCAGGCCTGGGCCAGGCCGTTTTTTCTCCTGATGGTACTAAATATGTGAATTTTACAACACATAACTTTGAAGAAGGACAATTTGTCAATATTTACAACTTTGATCGTTGTAGTGGAATTCTTGAGGTGATTGCACAAATCAACTATAATGATACCGCTTTTTCCGGCGGCGTGGCCATCTCCCCCAATTCCCGATTTCTTTATGTTTCTTCCTACGTTAACATCTATCAATACGATCTCTGGGCCGATGATATTGAAGCCTCTAGAGAAACCGTTGCGGTTTATGATGGCGTTTTATCACCGCCTCCGTTTTCATTACCAACTCGATTCTTTTTGTGCCAATTGGCCCCAGATGGAAAGATTTATATCAGCTCGACAAACACTGTGAGGGTTCTCCATGTGATCCACAATCCTAATGCTAAAGGAGCTGCTTGTCAAGTGGAGCAACGAGGATTAGAATTATCAACGCTTAACGCCTTTGGCATCCCCAACCATCCCTACTACGGCCTGGGCCCGGAAGATGGCAGCCCCTGTGATACCCTGGGTATTGACCACTATCCACAGGCGGATTTTCGGCACAATGAGCAGTTTCTGACGGCCAGTTTCTGGGATTACAGCCTCTTTTTTCCCACCCATTGGCACTGGGATTTTGGGGATGGCTCCCCCGGCAGCACCGAGCAGGACCCGGTGCATACCTACTCTGAGCCCGGAGCCTATTACGTCTGCCTGACGGTAGCCAACGAAAATGCCAGCGATACCTACTGCGACTGGGTCAATGTCACCGTCTCCGATACGGAAGACCATCACCCTGAAGAGGTGCTGGTCAAACTTTACCCCAATCCCGCGATCGACTACATCATCCTCGAGCCGCAGGTACCGCTACCGCCGGGTACCCACTGGTCCATCTACGACGCCATGGGGCGGCAACTCCGGCGCAAGGCAATGCCTGCCGGGCAGCCCCAGCTACTGCTCAACCTGGAAGGGTTGGCGGCCGGTCTGTACCACATCCGGCTGGAAGCGGAGGGGAGGCAAATCTGGCAGGGGAAGTTTGTGAAGGCGTTTTAGGGGGGCTCGCTAAGGC
>CAXHCA010000086.1:0-27308 GCA_964015035.1 uncultured Saprospiraceae bacterium | reverse complement strand
CCTTTCAATTGGCGGAAGCCGGTCGGGCCAACCTGCTGCGCACCCAGCGTATGAATGTCGGGGATTTGGCCATTCAGTATCCGGCATTGGTGCAGCAGGAACAGCTGTTAAAAAATCAACTGCGGCAGGAAGAAGCACTACTGGCCTTAGCCCCAACTGATGCCAAACAACGCCAGGCTAAGATAACCGCCTTTGAAAAGTACCAGCAGTTTCTCAAACAGGTGGAAAAACAACATCCCGGTTATTATCAGGCTTTGTTTTCTACTGCCAGCCCTGCTGTTGCCAATATTCAACAAAAATTAGGGGACCAAACTTCCTTGTTGGAATATTTTATTGGTGAAGAAGACTATTACATTTTTGCACTTAGCGATGATAAATTTGAGACCATTCGTTTGCCCAAAAAGACGGCCCTACTTCCTGAATTCAAGAAAATAGATGCCAGCTGGAAGGGGTTGGTCGCCAAAGGGAAGGCTAGCCCTGGCGTGTATTCCAAGCTAGAAAATCAGGCAGGAACCGCTGATTTAGATCAGGCCATTGATGGCTTTTTGACCGCCATACAAAAAATCAGGCCGCGAGAATTAATCGATAATGGATTTCAACTTTATGGGAAACTTATTGAACCGGTGGAGCAAGTCATCAAACACAGCGAGAATTTGATCATTGTTCCACACGGACCACTGCATCAACTACCTTTTGAAGCCATTATCACCCAAAATGTCGATGCCGAAAAAAAACTTAAATACCACAAGCTCAATTACCTCGTCAAGGATTATGCCATCCAGTACGCTGCGTTTGCCGGAGAGGTCTTGACCAAGTCCCCACCTCCGTCTATTACTGAACTGGAACCGTTCCTGGCCATGGCTCCGATTTTTACTCAAGATTCTATCGGTAGTTATATTCGCGAGTCTAATCGGTTCTTGTTTGACACCCTCTACCAATCTAATGCTGCCCTTAGAGCCATTTCCTCCGATGGCCGATTGTTTCAGCCCTTAAAACATTCTGAACAAGAGGTGCGTAACATCTTGCAGTTATTTGCGGATAAAAAGGTAGCAACACAAGCTTATTTCTCTGACCAAGCCTTGGAAACAACGTTTAAGGAGGAAGCGCCTAGCTATAAATACATTCATCTGGCTACGCACAGTTTTGTCAATCGTGCCGATAGTCAATTCTCGGGAGTCGCCTTTTTTCAGGCAAAAGCAGAACAAGAAGATGGGATACTTTACCTTCCGGAAATCTATCCCCTGGAGATGAATGCCGAATTGGTGGTGCTGAGTAGCTGTGAGAGCGGCAGGGGCGAATATGCCTTGGGAGAAGGTACGCTTTCATTGACCCGGGCATTTCTTGTGGCAGGAGCCGACCATGTATTGTCTACCCTTTGGAACGTCTATGATCGTTATGCATCTGAGTTGATGACGGAATTTTACGGAGAACTGCTAAAAGATAAAACGACTGCTGCCGCATTGCGTAAAGCAAAACTAAAAATGATTGGCGACAAGGATACTGCGAATCCTAAAATTTGGAGTGGTTTTATTCTGAGCGGCAAGTGGTTAGACTAGCCCATCTGCTTCATTTGCAACTGTTTCGCATATACCCTATTTTTAAGCCTAAAATCCCAACAAATGAAAAAGATCCTGTTCTTGCTTTTTCTACCTGTCTTCCTGTTTTTTAATTTCCCGGATACTGACGTGAAGGTCCGAGCAGGTAAAGACTTTGCGCTATTCATTGCCGTGCAAGATTACGACTATTGGAACGACCTTCGCAATCCGGTATCTGATGCCCAGGCTTTGGCTAAAGAATTGCAGGAAGAATACAATTTTGCGACTGAAGTGGTGATCAATCCAAAACGCAATGAAATTTACGCCGCTTTAGAAAAATACCGGACCCTCAATTATGGAGAGGATAATCAACTGTTCATTTTCATCTCCGGTCACGGCGATTTCCGGGAGGGCACCGGCGAAGGCTTTTTTATCCCTAAAGATGGCCTGCTAGAAGATCCATTCCAGGATACCTATATTCCCCACACTCGCCTGGAACGCATCGTCGACAATATCCCTTGTAACCATATTTTGCTAGCGATAGATGCCTGTTACTCCGGTACTTTTGACGAAGACATTGCGCTCAGTAAATCCCGTCCTACAGGCACTTTGACCAATATGGACAATCAACTATTCATCACCCGTTCGCTCAAACCACGTTCCCGTCTGTTCCTCACTTCCGGAGGAAAAGAACGCACCCCGGACGGAAAGAACTATAGTCCTTTTACGGAGCAGCTACTCATAGGGTTACGAAGTTATGGCATTAACGACAATGTATTGACATTCACCGAATTGCAAGGTTTTATGGAAGTCGCCAATCCCAAGCCTCATTCGGGGGGATTTGGCACTAATGAACCGGGGGGCAACTTTTTGTTTATTGCCGGTAAAGGCAACACCTCAACTTTCACTCCACCGGTCAGAAATGAGCCCTCAACGAGCAATCGTCCTCATATAGCCACTACCGTTGCCGACCCCCAAAATGCCATTTTGTATCCCATAAAGTCCCTGAACGGTCAGCAATGGATGTTGCAGAATCTGAATACGCCGACCCCCAATTCTGTTTGTTATCAAAAAGAGGAGTCCTACTGCGAAAAATATGGTCGCCTGTACGAATACGAAGATGCGGTGAAGGCCTGCCAAAGCTTGGGCAAAGGCTGGCACCTGCCCTCGGGCGAAGAATGGCGGGCAATGATCAAGGTGTATGGCGGAGTCGACAAAGATTCAGATGACAAAGGGCAAAAGGCTGCCACACAATTGACAGCGGGCGGTGAAAGTGGTTTTAATGCCGTTTTTGGTGGTATGAAAGTATACAGTAGTGACTTTCAGAATGTCGGCCGGTTGGGCAACTATTGGACCTCTTCATTTGATAAAAACCTTAATCACCTGTCCATCACCTTTAGCTCTAACGGCAGCATTTTGTATCAAACCACCGCCAAAGGGAAAAAAATTGCCTTCTCCTGCCGCTGCGTAAAGGATTAACCTTCCTTTGGCCATTTCAATGGAGTTATTTCACCATGATAATCAATAACTTAGCACATACTTGGGGGGTAATGCTTTAGCAACGAAAATTGCAGGTTTTGAGGCTCGGGAGGCTCATTTTTGAGTGCATCTCGGCTGAGCCGAGACGAACGAAAAAATAGCCGAAAAGAGCTTCCAAAATCCCGGTTTTACCGGGACTGAATAGCTTGCCCGAATATACTTCAGGGACCTCCTCCAAACATGCACTTATCCTTATACAAGGCGACAAATCCCAACTGCACCCTATAAGCAATACTGAACAGCTCTACCAATTGAAAAGATCGGCCCCGTGCTGGCTCGCCATTGGCGCTCGGCTCCACCGCTTTCGCGGTTCTCGCATTTGAAGCACTGTCGTATTCTATTCTGTGGAATCACTCCTTCATTATTTCTATTTTAGCTTGACCACAAAATTTGTCGAAGAACGATAATCTGGCTATCTTCGCGACTTCAAAAAAACAAGCGATTGTTGAACTAATTTTTCTGTAAAGGAATTAAGACAGAAATAAAAGGAACAAAATGGATAAGCGTACGGAAATTGTAAAAGTACTGGCGGAGCCCCAAATTGGGGAACAGGTAACCGTAATGGGCTGGGTAAGGGCCTTTAGAAACACCAAATTTATTGCCCTCAACGATGGGTCTTGTATGAAGACCTTGCAGGTGGTAGTGGATGGAGACAGGATCGAGGAAAGTGTCGTCAGAAAGATCAATTTCCACGCCTGCATTAAAGCGACCGGGCAATTAGTAGAAAGTCAGGGCGCCGGGCAAACGGTAGAGGTATTGGCAGATACCATCGAGATTCTCGGTGAGACCAACCTGGAAAAATATCCATTGCAGCCCAAGCGCCAGACGATGGAATTTTTGCGTGAAAACGCTCATTTCCGGATGCGCACCAACACTTTTAGTGCCGTATTTCGCATTCGTCATGCCATTGCTTATGCCGTGCATAAATATTACAACGACCGGGGTTACTATTATATGCATTCGCCGATCATTACCGGTAGTGATGCTGAGGGTGCCGGAGAAATGTTTCAAGTGACCACCCTCGATGTTGGCAATCCACCCCGTACGGAGGATGGTGCCATCGACTGGAAGCAGGATTTCTTTGGCAAAGCCACCAACCTGACCGTTTCCGGGCAACTACAGGCTGAAATTGCCGCACTTGCATTGGGTAAGGTCTATACCTTTGGCCCTACCTTCCGTGCAGAAAATTCTAACACTTCTCGCCACCTGGCAGAGTTCTGGATGATTGAACCCGAAGTAGCCTTCTTCGATATCCATGATGATATGGACCTGGCCGAAGATTTTGTGAAGTACCTGATCAACTACGTTTTGGACAATTATCCGGACGATCTGGCTTTTCTCGATGACCGCATTCAGCAGTTGGAGAAAAATATGCCTAAAGAAAAGCGCCGCCCCATGCCATTGGTAGAGATGTTGCGTTTTGTGGTCGATAACGATTTTGAACGCATTACCTATACGGAAGCAATCAACATCTTGCGCAACTCCAAAGACTTTAAAAAAGGCCGCTTCGAATACGAGCCGGTTTGGGGCGAAGACTTGCAATCCGAGCACGAGCGTTACCTTGTCGAGAAGAAGTTCAAGAAACCGGTGATCGTAAGAGATTATCCGAAGGACATCAAAGCCTTCTACATGCGTCAAAACGACGACGACAAGACCGTCGCCGCTATGGATGTACTTTTCCCTTACATTGGAGAAGTCATAGGCGGCTCACAACGGGAAGAAAGACTCGAAAAGCTCGAAAAGCGCATGCAAGAAATGAATATCCCGGAAGAAGAACTGTCCTGGTTCCTGGATTTGCGTAAGTTTGGAGGTGCACCTCACTCTGGCTTTGGCTTGGGTTTTGAACGTATGGTACTCTTCATTACCGGCATGAGTAACATTCGCGACGTGATTCCATTCCCCAGGGCACCAAAGACCGCGGAATTTTAAAACAGACGGGCAGCAGTTAGGCAGCGGGTGCTTTCATGACATCTTCCTGGCAATATCGTTCCGCAACATAAAAACATGAGTCACCCCCACTTTTCGCTGTCAGGAAAAGTGCAGTTAGGGTTTGTCCCAGGAAGCGATGGAGCAGAGGGCCTTCTATTGATTGGCTTCGTCATTGATGTTTTTTATCCGATCGGCTGTTTGGAGGTGGTGATTTACAGCCTGCCCCGAATATATTTCGGAAACATGTACTCAGGAAATCTCAATGTCTTCACCCGCCTTAAAATCCCTTATTTTATGCCTGTTTTTTCGTTTTCAATCTTAAAAAAAAACTGTTACATCCTCTTTGGGGTACTATTGGCTAGTACCTTCAATAGTTGTGTAAAAACCCAAAACCGCTCGACAGACAAAACTGTTTATGTACAAGTTTCCGCTTCCAGTCAACTGGAGATCCTGGCAGGAGACATTGTAGAATTGGTCAATAATGACAGCCTTAAAATTGCCAAAGTACATTTTGAAAAGGTCAGTGGCGGAGCCACTTATTTGTTTGGAAAAATCAAATACAACGAAGTCCATGGAGACACCGAGCCGCGTCTATCGATTTTACGGGATAGTGCCGTCATTTCAACTTATTCGCTCAATGAGGTGATACGGCAGCCAGCCGTGGAACTCGATTCTTTTACTATTTTCATACTAGAATAAAGGCCTTTCCACCATACACCTTTCCCATGATTCAATTAAAACCAACCAAAGATTCATCTCTCATTGCCCGCTTGAATGAGCCGGTGCATACGCTACACCATCAGCTATTTCCCGATGTTTTTAAACCTTATGAATTTGAGGCCGTGCACTCAGCACTTGAAAAAATGCTGGCCCAAGAAAACGCTTTTGCCTTTGTTGCTTATAACGTTGATCAGCCGGTAGGCTACATCCTTTGTTTTGTAAAAGAACGGGAAGAAAATGCCTTTGCATATGCCTCCAGGTCCATTTACATCGATCAGATTGCCGTGGATCGAAACCAGCGCCAAAAGGGAATAGGGGAACAATTGGTGAGCAGGGTATTTGAATTGGCCAAAGAGCGGAACATCCATCTGGTCCAACTGGATCACTGGACCCGGAATACTGGTGCCAGGGCTTTTTTTAAGAAGCAGGGATTTTGCTATTATAATGAGCGAATGGAAAAAATCATTGAATAAGTGCTCGTAGGGCTCGTATATCCTCCGGACGGGTCCGGCAGCAGCCACCGATAATACGTGCACCTGCGTGATGCCATTGCCAAGCCTGCTCTGAGAGTGATTTGATATTTGGCTGATGCATCCAGCATTGCTCCTCTGTATTCCAGATTTCCCCACTATTGGGATAAACCATCAACGGTTTATGGCTAATTGTCTGAGCTACCTGCAATAGTGGATCTATATACTCCGGTGCGGTACAATTAATCCCCACAGCCACCAGATTTTCAAAATCATTAAGTTCAACAAGTATTTTTGCAAAATTAGTGCCATCAGATATATCAGATCTACTATTACAATTAAAAGATAACCAATATTTTAAATTTGAAAAATTAGACAAAATGTGATTTAGCATTTGTGCCTCTTGCCAGGAGGGAATCGTCTCAAAAGCCAACACATCTGCTCCGGCTTTCGCCAAAAATTCAATGCGCGGCCGATGGAAATCTTCGAGTACTTTGGCAGAAACGCCATAATTCCCATGATATTCAGAACCATTGGCCAGGTAGGCTCCATACGGGCCAATGGAAGCAGCCACGATGGGTTTAAAGCGCGCATGTTGATGGGCGGGCTCTTGCCAAAAATCGTCAACGGCTTGTTGCGCCAGGTCTACACTCAATTGCAAAAGTTCTTCCGCTTGTTTCTGACCAATTCCTTTTTGGCGAAAGCCGGGAAAAGAGGCCTGATAACTCGCCGTAGTAATCACGTCCGCTCCGGCCTTGAGATAATCCAGGTGTACCTGATAAATCAAGTCGGGGTTTTCCAAAAGTATTTTGGCCGACCAGAGGGAATCCCGTAAATCCGCCCCCCGATGCTCTAATTCGGTTGCCAGCGCCCCATCGAGTACAATGAAGGGTTGGCGGGTTAGAAAGGGTTGAAAAGGATTGGACAAGAATCTCAAATTTTTATTTAAAAACATACTTTAAACACATTCATATACTCAGCGGTTCTACTGCTTCGTTTCCTTTCTATCTTTGAGCGGCATAAAAAATCAAGACGCCATTAAACCTCTGCCCTACCCCGGTTGTCCAACAGCAAAACTTCCCCAGAAAGAGAAATCAATCATTAAAACTAAAATTCATTGAACATGCTCATCAAAAATTTTAATTGGGTAGGCTTAGCTGCTATTTTATTGATAGCCGGCTGTGCCAAAGAGGAGGAAGTTTCCGAACAAGATCGCATGGCGACAGAAAGTGCCGCGCAAGACTATCTTTTGGCGGAAACTACTTTTGAAGGAGTTTTTAAAATGGTAGACGAAGAAGCCAAAAAGCAGGGCGACCTGAATGGCTTCCAGGTTCCTGACGATGAACTCGATGATCGGGATAATTGTCCTGAGGTTAGCTTCACTTTAACCGATAACACCATCTTTCCCGCTACCTTAACACTGACTTTTGAGGAGGGTTGTACGACCCCCAGTGGTGCTACAGCCTCTGGTACAGTGATTGCAATTTACGACGGATTGTTATTTTCTCCAGGCACATCATATAGCTTGCGTTTCCTCGATTTTGTGCACAATGGCAACACCATTACCGGTGATTATGTGCTCTCTAATGATGGAGAAGACGCCAATGGTCAATGGACCTTTACCGCTACGGTTGACGGAGTAGTAACTACTGCCGATGGGCGTACGATTAACTACCAGTCACAACGGGTAAGCAAAATGATTGAGGGCAACGACACCAACTTCTTCACGGATGGCCTCAGCGGTATCTTTGACGATGTATGGGGTACGACTCAGGAATCTACCATTACCAATAGTGAAGGACAAGTCTTGACCGTAACCACACCTGATCTTATTCGCAGTCCGCTGACTTGCCGCTGGCCGGTGAGTGGGTTTGTAGATTTAAATCTTTCGAACCCGGATACAGACGGTTCGCTCGACTTTGGAGATGGTGATTGTGACAACAAGGCTGTTTTGACGATTGGCACCTACACGGTGGAGATTGAATTGTAATTAGCATCAGAACGTCTGATAAAAAGGCCGCAAAGAACAACATAAGTATCTTTGCGGCCTTGCCTTTTTCACCCCAAAGGGTAGGACCGATTAATTTGTAGTAACTGAAATCTTCTCACAGGCCTTATCGCCATCTACTGGAAATACCGTACGCTGAAATCCATCCGGGCAAGTCCAGCATTTGTCGGTACCTATATCAAAAAAGTATCCCTTTTTACACTCATTAGCAGCACTAAACAATCGTGCCGGGCGGTAGTCGGCATGTACTTTTTGAGAGCATGCTTTGCTCGAAGTAACCGGGTGAGCTGTGCGGCTATATCCCTTGGGGCAACTGTAACAGTACCCGTTGGGATCCCAAAACTGACCATTGCTGCAGTCTGTTCCCAAAAGACCAGAACCACGACTATGTCTTATAGCTTTGGCAAATTTTTCTCCCCCTGGACGTTCACAGGCTTTATCACTTTTTACAGAAAATATCGTTCTATTGTAGCCCTCCGGACAAGTCCAACAAGTACCACCATCGATCGGATCAAAGAAAGTATCATCACCACAACCAATTGGTGCACCCTGAATTGCCCGTTTAAACTCATTGCCTATAGTAATAGAGCCTCCACCAGTGCTTACGGGTATCATTTCAAATTGTTGCTGCCCTCTACCGTGATAATCCCATTGCCAGAGAATCGTGCCATTTTTGGTGCCCGCATCTTTTATGGAAAGGTATCTGCCGCTGTTTCTGGCCTGAATGTAATAGTAGTTTCCACTTGCTTTTTGTAGTTTAAACTGCTGCTGAGCCTTTCCGTGGTAATCCCACTGCCAGATAATAACACCGTTTTCAGTGCCCGCATTTTTTACACTGACATACTTACCACTATGAACGGCCTGAATAAAATAATACCCACCACCTGCGCTTTTAAATTTAAACTGCTGTTGCGCCTTTCCGTGGTAGTCCCACTGCCAAAGGATCGAACCATTTTCCTGACCTGCATTTTTCACACTAATGTATTTGCCACTATGCCTTGCTTTGAGAAAAAAAGTGCCTTCCTGAATAATGTCTTTTTCCGCCGGTAATCCTGCACTACAGAAAAAGGTGATCATTGCCAGAATGAATGCGCCAAAACCTAGATAACTGTTAAACTTCATAACTGAATTTATTTTTTGAGGTAATAAATTTAGGTGCTAAAAAAGTATGGGGACAAAGGAAGGAGTTAATTCCTCGCTTTAAAACCACAAATGAGAATCTGGAAGGATAAAAAAGAATTTGGAAGGAAAAAAGGTTATGTTTTAGATAAAAGATTCCGTACCGGGTTGTACAGGGGAGCATTTTTCCTTGTTCAAATAGATGGCCAATTCGACTCTGAATATCGATTTTTTGACTTTAAATTGAAGATCGTACTGGTTTGGCAGATAAAGCTCTAGTCTTTCTTTAACATTTTGAATGCCAATACCGTGTGAGGTAGTGTACCAATTATCGGATTCCGCAGGTGTAAACTGATTTTCAATACTGAATAAGATATATCGGCTCTCCACTTTCAATTCACTTTTAATCAGCTTTTGATCAGCATTTTGATTGTGGTATTTAATGGCATTTTCAAAGAAAGGTTGTAAAAGTACCGGGGGGATGTGTAGGGAGTCGATCTGAGCGGGGGTAGCATTGTGCTGAAAATCCAGGATGAATTCATTTTGATAGACCACTTTATTAAAATCGATATAGCTTTCAATAAAATGGATTTCGTGTTTCAATAAAATGAAATCTTCCTTGCCATACCCCAGCATATAACTCAAGAGTTCGGAAAGATGCAACAGCGCCTGATCTACCTGTTCACTATTAATAAGAGCCAAATGGTAGACACCACTTATCGCATTGATGAGGAAGTGAGGATCAGTCTGGGCTTTTAAAAATTTGAGCTTTTCTTCTCGTATTTTGGCAGCAGCCTGATTTTGCTCAACCTTCTGTAAAAGGAGCTTGAGTTCCAGTTGGTGTTTTTTATACCAATCTTCTACTAAGCGGATTGGGGCGGTGATAAAAAACACACCTATGCTACCAATTGTCATACCAATATAATAACTGGTGAAAAAACCGTCAGTAGGACTATAAAATCCCGCATCGATGAGGGTAGTGATGGCTTTGTTGGCTCTTACACTTTCGTAAACGAGAAAGAAAATACTATCCGGTCGATTGGAATGAATCAGAAACAAATCAAGTTGGGTGCGCAGAAAGATATTGATGGCCAATAGCAATAAGACCGCCACCGCATATTCCACATATTTGTGCCGGGACAACAGTACGGGATAAAGGAAATTTAAATTAGGATAAATGAGCCCGGCAAATAACACTCCATGCAAAATAAAACGAATGCTCATCGCACTATAATAGCCGTTTAGCATGCCTCCAATGGTCAGAATATCAAAAACGGCAAAAGTGATCCAAAAAAACAGATTGGCCAATAAAATGATCTGCTTCCGATTGAGTGGAAACGTCCTAACTGATTGATCCATACCCAGTAACTTTGTTTTGGATCATTTGGAAACAAGTGCTATACCAGTGGGAATCGCTATGAAAAGCAAAATACGGCTTCATCTGGTGATTGAAGTTATTTATAAATGTCTGTTTTGTACAAATTTCCCCTAAAAATAGCCAAATTCTCATTACTCCTTACATCATTCAATAAATTTCCCCATCTTGGTTACCTATAATAAGTACTTCTTTGGCCATGCCTAAAAAAATAAAGACCATTCTGATTGATGATAACAAGCTTCACCTAAGCAGCCTGATGATACTGCTTCAGCGCAACTGTGCGAATGTTGAGATCTATGATACTTGCCGATCGGGGAAAGAAGCATTGGGTGCCATAAAGATGCACGACCCGGATTTAATTTTTCTGGACATACAAATGGAAACACCCACTGCTGGTTTCGACTTGCTGGAGCAGTTGCCCAATCGTACTTTTGATGTTATATTTACGACGCAGCACGATATGCATGCACTACGTGCATTTGAGAACTACCCCATAGATTTCATTACCAAACCGGTGGACCCTAAACGGCTGGTCAAGGCAGTAAAAGTCATTGAAGAACGCAAACTACCACTTGTTTCCAACGCATTGCTGAATGAAATAAAAAATGTGTATCAGAATCCGGAACACCCCTTTCCTAAAATACCGGTACCGACCATGGAAGGGTGCACCTTCCTAAAAAGTGCCGACATCATTCATTGTCAGACGGCTACTGAGAAAGGAAATCAAACCTTATTTTATGTAAGGAATCTACCCAACCCTATTCTGTGTTCCAAAACGCTTAAAGCAGTAGAAAATGACCTCTTAAAGGGCCACTCTTTTTGTCGAATACACCAAAGCCATTTAGTCAATCGCCTACACCTGAAAAACTATATCAAAGACGGAGGACAACCTCCCGGCAATGACGATGGGCAGCGTAAAGCCGCTGGCGGATGGGTAGTCATGGTGGATGGTGCTATCCTTCCTGTATCTAAAGGGGGAAAACACCGATTGCTAGGTTAGTGCTTGCTTGGAGGAGGTACTTCATTTTGCAGTAATGTTTTAAATTTTTGGCGTGGTCAGATCCTCCAATTTTTAGGAGGTGCTTTTTTATCAAAAAAAATCCCGAACCTTGGCTTTAGCCAAAATTCGGGGTAATTCATGTTTCCTGTTATTCTTTAGTTATGCTGCTCTTTTAAACCGCTTAGGAATGCAACGAGGTCTCTCAACTCCCGCTTGGTCAAAATCTCCCCCATCGCCGGCATGCTTGAAGGAATGTTTTCCCGAGCAACAATCTGGCTCTTTTCAATGGTCTGTATATCTTCCTTGCCAATTTTTATCTTCAGTATTTCCGGAGTTTCCTCCAATACGATTCCCGCGGTAGTCGTACTATCAACTAATTCCAGGGTAACCACGCCATACCCCGCCGCATAGACCGCACTTGGTGCAATCATAGACTGCAAAATCTCCGCTCTGGAAAGTCGCGACCCTACGCCTGAAAGTCCCGGCCCGGCATTGCCGCCGGTTTCAAAAATGGAGTGACAGCGTACACATTGAGCCGCGGCATGCTGATAGAATAGATCTTCGCCAGCTTCCCGGTCTCCTCCGTATAATGCTTCCCGATACATCGCCAGCTCATCAGTTTTGTCCTTGGCGTCTTGATATTTTTGCAGCTTTTCCAAAAGTGCCGCGTTACCTTGTTGCTCTACCGCATCAATGATATCCAGGTGAATTTCTTTTGGCAAAGCCCCCGCCATCAATTGAACTAACGGTTGTCTTAAAGCTGTAGCGGCTTTTTCTCCCTTAATGGCGCCGAGTGCTCTCAGCGCGGCCTGCTTTTCTTCAAGGGTACCAATTTTCAGGATTGAAGCCAGTAGTTCCACTGCCTTTTCTTCTTCCAAACCGGATTCCGGGATGATCTCCAAGGCAATGGAGCGAACGCCCTCGCTCTGATCGGCTCTGGCAATTTCCAAGGCTTGTGGTAATAAATCAGACTTCATATTAAACAAGCCCTCCAAGGAGGCCGCCCTCACTTCTTCAGACGTATTGGTCTTTAACAACTCTAATAATGTAGGGGCATTGGCAGGACTGCCCAATTTAGCGGCGGCCTTTGCCGCAGCGACTTGCACATCGGCGTCCGTTGCTTTGAGCAAATCATCCAATATAGGCTTCATCGCTTCCTTAGCAGGGGCTTCATCCCGGGTGATCTCCCCGCGATAACGACCATCTACCCGGTCAAACACCGAGGGTTTTGCCCAAGTCCCCAAGGTGGCAATGGCCTCGGCACGCATGGCAGCCGGCGCACTGGTTCTGGTGGCATATTCTACCAAAATTTCCAGGTTTTCAGACTCACCGACGCGCAAATTGGCATTGATGGCTCTTCTAATCAAGGCTTCATTGGTAAAACGAGTATCTTTCAATAGCCGGGCTAAATCGGGCAAGGCCTCTACTATAGAAAAATCGTCATTAATGGCGCGAGCGGCTTCTGTGACCACATATTCATCCTGATCTTGCAAAAATTTGGCGACACCCGGTGACTTCATTCGGCGCAAGCCAACCACAGCCGCAATGCGTAATGCACGTGAAGGATTACTCGTCAAGGCCTCCAAAGGTGCCGATTCACCGATACGCCCTAATGCGATCATCCCGGCATGTCTCAACCAGGCGTCTTGATCATTATTTTCTTCCAACATTGCCAGAATGGGCTCAACACCAGGTTGGTAAGCAATTCTTCCCAATGCCTCTGTAGCGTACAGGCGAACTCTTGGAGATTCATGCTTTAGCAGGGGTACCAATTCCGCTCCGGCTTCCGCATAATGCACATCCCCCAGCATTTTTGCCGCTTGAGCCACTATTTCTGCATCCGCATCATGCAAAAACTCCATCAGCTTTTCTGCAAAGCCTATCTTTTGTCGCGCCAATTGATTGAGCCCCCAAATGCCATGAACCCGAGCCAATTGGTGGTCTGTTTGCTGGGCTGCTGCCAATAAAACCTTAGCTCCCTTTTTGCCTCGTTTGGCCAATTCGTGCTGCGCCTTCACCCGAACACGCATATCCTGATGTTGCAGCAAATCCCCCAATTCACCTCCATCTTTTTCGGCAAAATCGGCTTCAATCAGTTGTTTCGTCTCCTGGCGAATGGCGGTGTTGGCACCACCCGGAACATCTAATTTCCAAATTCTACCCTCGTTTTTCACGCCCCATCCATCAATCCAATCGCCAAAATAAAGTGCACCATCTGGGCCAAAGTCCAATCCGGTAGGCAGTAAACCGTGAACCACCTCTAATGTGGTATCCAGCGCAAAACCGGCACCGTTTTGCTTCAACTTAAAAGCATGAATGGGTGAATTGGCCGGAGAGCCTCTAAATTCCGCCACAAAGAAGTAGTTGTACCACTGCTCACCCAATGCCGTTCCGGGGTTGCGTACCAACCCGGTGGGGCCATTGACGTAGTTTTGAATGGGCGGTAAAAAATAAGCCGCTTGACCATCCCAACGAGGGACACTCATTTGTTCATCCATCCATACTTTATAGCGGTTGTTATCAGGGTCTGTATATTTTCCAAACTGCCAATTGGTGCGCCACCCACTATCAGAACCATTAATCAAGTGCACCAGACGTTCTCTTTCTCCACGGTGGTCACCATCGTTGTCAACGGTGATCAAATTGCCGTATTCGTCAAAGGTAAACTCATGTGTATTGCGTACCCCAGCGGCAAAAACTTCAAAGTTGGTACCATCCGGTTCAGAACGGACGATCACCCCCTGGTTGGGATATTTCCAATTTTTGCCTTCTTTGTCCACCACATTCATACCAATATCGCCAATACCCCAATAGATGCGGCCATCTGGACCGAGGGTAACGCCGGACATACCGTGGCCACTAAACCCAACGTGGATGGCATAACCATGGCTGATGGATTCCGTTTGATCGGCAATGCCATTCTTGTCGCGGTCTTTGGTACGCCACAAATCCGGCCCTACGCCAATAAATACCTCTCCATTGGCAAATTCGACGCCATTGGCGACATCCGTAATTTCCTCGTGAAAATCTTCGATGTACATACGTGCATGGTCCGCCAGGCCGGTCCCTAAGCTATCCTGGACATACCAGATCTGCTCTTTTGTGACCGCCAAATCTTGCCAGTCGCGGATGCCATCGCCGTTAAGATCCTTCAAAAAGCGCTTGGATTCTTCGCTTTCCGCAGCAAAATTCTCCCGGAGGAACTTTCGCCGGTCTTCAACAGATTGAAAAGAGACGGAATTGACGGTCCAGTTGCGGTGCCCCCGAAGATCAAATTCGGAATCACTCTGGCGAGAAGCCCGGGTATAAAAAATACGGCCGTCCGGTGCAATACTAATGGCAATGGGGTCGGATACCAGAGAATCTGAGGCCCAAACCGATAAATCCAGGCCTTCAGCCAGCGTGACCGCTACCTCTTGCCGGATTTTCTGCGCCAAATCAGCGGCGGCTGCCGGTTCCAAATTGATGACTTTATCGGGGTAAACCAACATGGGCGGTGCTTCCTCCGCACAGGAGGTCATCAAAGTCAGCGAAATCAAAAGAAAGAAAAGAAAAGATAATACTCTAGCTGGTGTTGTTAATTTCATTTTATACAAGGCAATTTTGAATCAGACAACAAGATAAGTTTAAAATTGAAAACAACTGTTTACTAATAAGAGTATGTTTCAATTGCCTGGTACTCCATTTCTTTTGGTTCTTTTTAACAACACTAAGGCTTATAAATTACTTGCTGAAATTTCAGCCTAAAAATTTCTTCCTGAATTGGTGCTACCAAGACCATGCGGACTATTTCGTCATTGCGCGGAAACATGACTTTACCCGAGACCATTTGATTGGGCCCAAGGGTTGTTTTGCGCAAAGCATAATCCGACCAAAACCAAGGACTTGCCGGACCGGGCGGGGGCGGCATTGGTGCATCAGCAATGGCCGGAGCCACTGTCGCGCCAACATAAAGGCTTGTCACAGCGAGCTCCTCATTGTCATTATCGCTGCGGTTATTATCCTCGTCGTCCGTATCACTGGCAATGGCCGCTACTGCTCCCACCACCGCCGCCGTACCAATGGCTACCGCCAAATTCTTTCGACTGGCCTCCTGACGAGCATCTTCGATTTCCATGCTTAACAATTGGCGTTCTGGATCGATGGCGCGAAGCTGTCGACCGTCTGCTTCCAGAAATAAATATTCCGGACTGACCAGTATTTCTTGATCGCCATAATTGGAAACTTCAACATCAAAAATCAGGTAGTGCTTATCGTAATTGGCATAAGCCGCCTGTACCCCGATATCGCCAATGCGCTTTCGTGCAAATGCCTGACCGTAATTCCAGCGAACACTTTCTTCCTCTTCCGGACTGATCCGAACGACAGCTTTTGGGGTAAAACAGGAACTAAAGACGAGCGCACAGAGTAGCAGCCCCATCAGGAGTGGGCAGTAGATTTTTTTCATGATAAATAGGTTAAACTTGGGTTTATTGGTCTCAATATTATCGCCAAAAACCGTTAAAGGCAAGAATCAAGCTGTTAAAGCTTGGTTAAACTGCTTTTATTGCCAGATCTTCATAGACTTTTTTCTGTTCGCCCACCCCTCGTGCCACACTAAAGTGCTCGGTGATATAAGCTTTTCCTGCTGCCCCCATCTTTTCTCGCAAGGTTTTACTTTTCGCTAATTGGCCAATGGCTTTTGCCAAAGCTGAAGCATCACCAGGAGGCACCACCAAACCACTTTCTCCATTGACTGCCAGGCCACGATTGCCTCCAATATCGGTCATGATCGTAGGTTTCCCCAAAAACAAGGATTCCAGCAAGACTTTACTCAGTCCTTCTCCTTTTATGGAGGGCAATACGCTCAAGTCACAGGCTTTGACCAAAGACAAGACATCTTTTCGAAATCCGGCAAAGCGAAAGTGGCTCCCGTATGGGGACTTTTGCAATAAGGATTGAATTTTAGGGCTATCCAACCCTCTGCCAATCAATAGAAAATAAACGGGCATTTTTGAGGGTAATCGATGTGTAGCCGCTACTAAAAAAGGGATGCCTTTCATGCGTCGTGCATTGGCCACTACACTAACCACTACAGCATTTTCCGGGAAATCAAATTCGGATAAATCACCCGCCTCGATGTCCTTATACCAGGCTGGATCATGACCTTTGCTAACCACCACGGCTTTATCTGCCTTGAAAAACAATTGCCGGTCGAAGACATCCTTAACCGCTTGAGAAACACAGGTGATTTTGTCTACCCTTGGATGCAAATGGGTCAGATAGTTTGTCGGATCGAACCAATGTATATTCCCCGTGTACCCCCGATAAGTAACCACTTTTACCGGCAATCCACTTGCTGCACGAATGCCGTTGATGATGGCTTTATTGTTGTACAAATGTAAGATATGATACCCTTTTTCCAACAATTCTCCGCGAATGAAGGCGACCGCATTCCGGTCAAACTTTTTTGTGGGGTGAAAATCAATGACGGAAATTCCTGCCTCCCTAAAACGTTGGGCGTAAGGCGCCTTACCTTGGGTCATCACGGTCACATCAATGCCCGCTTGGTGCAAACCAATCAGCAATTCACCCTCTGGCCGAACGGCGTTCCAGTTATCATCGTAAGAACTGATTACCAATACTTTAATAGGATCATTCTGCATCTTGATTGATTTCGTAAAGGTGCAATTGGTCTCCAAACTGTTGGACCTGATGGTAGTTTTCAAAAAGTTTTTGAGCCATCTCATTGCCTGAAAAATCTCCATTCCACAACATATATCTCGGGGCTTTCGCCAATAAATGCTCCGTTTCCTGAGCTGTATCAATACCGAGTGCATCTATGTTTTTGGCATCCCACAACAAAGAACGGTGCACGTAGGGTGTGGGACTTTCTTTATCCAATAAAAAATAGAGGATGTGATGGAAATTACCGGTGTAAATGACATCGTCCTCCTGTAACCTGGATTGCAGGTAAGCAGCGACTGCTCTGGGTTCATCCGGTCGGTCATAATAGTCCATTTTCTGAAAATAGATCACAACCACGGCTAAAAATGCCAAGAGCCGATAGCCCCATTTGGCAGGTATCTTTTGCCAGAATTTTGGTTTAACACAAAGATCACTAAAATAAAACCCACCCAATAAGGCTAGTGGCAACATCCATTGGATCAGGTAATGACCAAATAGTTTTCCCGGCCATAAGATGATGAATAAATCCAATATAAACCAAAGAGCCATTAGTGTTTTCCAATCTCGGCCTTCCAATTTCCACCAGGCGTAAATGGCCATAAAGGTCAATGGAAAGAAGCGCAGCAAGAATTGCAAAATAAAAACCGCTGACTTCCACCAAGGTGTATCCACAGGGTATTTTCGGGTCACCTCAAAGGTATAATACAGTAAGGTTTCTAGCTGCCCTATGGACTGATAATACCATAAAATAATCAGAAAAGGAATAGAAAAAGTGATCCCCATCAATACCAACTTACCAAAGATAAGGAGCTTTTCTTCTCGATAATACCGCCACAAAAAGAACAAGCCAAATGCCAGTGCATCAAATAAAACCACATATTTGATCATAAAACCAAGTCCAAGCAAGCCTCCCGCCAGCGCAAAACGCCACCAATCTGTCCCCGCCAACAAACACCAAAGTGCCAGAATGGTAAACAGATTAAAATACAATTCCGTATTGGGGTTTATACCATAATAGGTGAAAATGGACGTCAAAAACAAGTAGCCAATACCCGCGGCCCAGGCGGCAGCCCGATCATTAAGCCATAGTTCGCTGACTCGAAACAACCCAAATGCGGTCACTGCAATCCATAACGCGGTCAATAAACGCAAGATAAAAATTGACTTACCCGCCACCGTTAACAATCCAGCGTATACCAAAAAAATACCGATGGGTTTAGTATCGATAAAATCAACAAAATAGGTCTTGCCGTGCAATAGGCTTTCGCCAATCAAAATGTAGGTCGATTCATCGTGGTTGATTACACTTGGGAAAAACGAAAAGAAGCGCAAGATGACAGCCAATGCCACAAAAATGCCCAATGGTATTAAAAGTTGGTTTTCCTTCATAGGCAGCAAAGATAAAACCATTTCGAAAAATAGGATGTTTTGCAGACATATACCAACAACTAATAGAGAACCATAGGGCAAAGGAAAAAGTGGAACTGCTCAAAATAAAGCGCCCTTGCATGGAGGCCTTTGATTTTAAGCAGGTTTTTGAACCCAGTATTCAAAAATTAAGCCACCAGGTAGCAACCAACCACTATTTTGGTTTGTTGTTCCTTCCATTAACCATAATGTTCCGAACCAATAGCAGATGCTCGAAGTACAAAATCTCAGCAAGACCTACCAAAGCGGCCAAAAGGCCCTGACCGTTCTAGATAATGTGAGTTTTAAGATTGAACCCGGAGAAACGTTTGCCATTGTGGGGCCAAGTGGCAGTGGTAAGACCACCTTACTCGGTCTCTGTGCAGGATTAGATCGAGCCTCTTCCGGTAGCGTAGCCTTAAACGGCGTTGCTTTAGAGGACCTGGATGAAGACCAACGGGCCGCCGTTCGCAACCAACATGTGGGTTTCATCTTTCAGAATTTCCAGCTCATTCCGACCTTGACCGCCCTGGAAAACGTGATGGTTCCCCTTGAATTACGCGGCGAGAAACACGCCTCAAAACGCGCTCAGGAGCTACTCGAAAGAGTAGGGCTGGGCGATCGGCACGACCACTACCCTACCCAACTTTCCGGCGGAGAACAACAGCGCATCGCCTTGGCCCGCGCCTTTGCCAACCAACCCAAAATCCTCTTTGCCGATGAGCCCACCGGTAATCTCGATGGAGCAACCAGCCAATTGGTAGAACAATTGCTTTTTGATCTCAACCGCGAAGCGGGAACCACCCTGGTACTCGTCACTCATGACCTGGAATTGGCCGGTAAGACTGGCAAGATTTTGCGGTTGAAAGGAGGAAAGGTGGTGAATTAACCTCTGTCATCCACCACGTATTGCCAAATGGGGCGGTCACGCTGCGTTCCGGAGGAACGCCATCTTTGTAACCAATCCTAGCCCGCGAATTCCGCGCTGGAAGTGCGGCATCTTTCATTGTCGCGGATGGTCGAAATTTCCAAATCCTCTTCCACCGCCCAAAGTTTGATGTGATTTAATAGTTTACCTCCAAGTCCTTGATTGCGAAAGCCCGGTTTGGTGTAAACGTTGGTCAAATAACCAAAATGATCTTCCATTCGATTTGGCTTGGGAATCATCGGTATGAGGTGCACAAATGCATGGGCCATGATTTCGCCTTCTTCCTCTAACACCCAATAGATCCATCGTTTGGTGGTCAGTTCTTTTTCCAGAAAGTCCCTACATGCTAAAAGAAACGCTGATCCGATGCTACATTAAGGAATCGACCAAAATAAATTTTGGCAACCATTTAACCTCCTGGATAGGAACAATAATACCAATAATTTTCGCAGACCACCAGAAAAAAACACCTATCCTTGTAATAAATTCGGCCAAAGCGATACTAATACCACAAACCAACCACAACAACCATGCAAACGCAAATTGAAGCACGAGCCCTCACTAAAGATTTTAATGGCTTCCGGGCAGTAGACGACCTGAGCTTCGAGGTGAAAGAAGGAGAAATATTTGGTCTTTTAGGCCCCAATGGTGCTGGAAAAACCACCACCTTAAGGATGCTGTCTGGCTTGCTGACGCCGACCCGAGGTGAAGCTTTTATTGCCGGACATTCGATGCAAAACGACCAGTTGGCAGCACGTGCCTCGATGGGTTTTCTGACGGGTGACATGGACCTGTATCGCCGCCTTACACCGGTTGAAGTCCTGGCCTATTTTGGTAAATTGTACGGCGTTCCTAAGTCGCAGTGGCGAGCCAAAGGTAAGGAACTGATCGAAGCCTTTGGCATCCGTGATTTTCAAGACAAACACTGCGAAAAACTCTCCACCGGTCAGAAGCAACGGGTATCGATTGCCCGCACGCTAATCCACGACCCCAAGGTGGTGATTCTGGATGAACCAACGACGGGATTGGATATTATGGCCAGTGAATTTATCCTGCAATTTATCCGCCGTATGGCCAAAGAAGAAGGCAAAACGGTCATTTTTTCCACCCACCACATGGATGAAGTGGAGCGCCTTTGTGATCGGATTGCGGTCATGCACCACGGACAGTTGCAGCACTGCGGCACCATTGAAGAAGCCAAGGACAAGACCAACAAAAACAAATTGGCGGAAGCCTTTTTCGAATTGGTTGGAGCCACTTCAATTTAACACCCAAAATCAGCAAAAGACAATGCGAACACCTATCATTTCTACCATCTTTCAAAAGGAATTAAAAGAGGTTCTGCGTGACAAACGCATGATCTACTTAATCATTTTATTGCCCTTTTTCCTGTACCCCGTGCTCTTTACCATCATTGGTAAAGTCGGGCAAAGTCAATCGAAAAAAATTGCTTCGGAAAAGGTTTCGGTATACCTAAATCCAGAGGGGCAAGGCACTCCTGTTTTCGAGCGCTTACGTGAGGATACGAGCCTCAACCTCATCGTGCAACACTTTGATCAAGCGATAATCGATTCGGCTAAAAATACCATTGGTGTTTATGTAGATCCTAATTTCACACAAATTCAAGAGAACAAAGGCTCTGCCGAAATCAAGATCTATGCCGATAACTCCAAAGATTTACTCAACAACCGTCGGAAGCGCCTCGTGAGAAAATTTAATGCTCTAAATGATTCGTTAGTACACGACCGATTGGCCGCAGCCGCACTGGATAGCACCTTCATCAAAGCAATCAATATTCAGGAAGAAGACCTGGCTACCGATGAAGAAATGATCGGCAAAATTCTGGGGTCCTTTCTCCCAATGTTGCTATTACTATTCATCTTTCTGGGGTGTATTTACATTGCAATTGACATTACGGCGGGAGAAAAAGAACGACGTACCTTACAGTCTTTATTTACAACACCGGTAACGACTCGTGAGATTATTGCCGGAAAATTTGGGGCAGTCTTTACCATAGGCATTGTTTCAGCAACAATGAACCTACTCAGCTTATTTGTAGCCATGTTGATCCAGTTCAGCCTGATGTCTTCGGGAGATACCGCCTCGGGTGGTGGAGATGCGCCGGCCTTTGCCCTCTCGGTTTCGCCTGTTGGTTGGTTATGGGTTGTTGTGATTATTCTATTGTCCACGATATTTCTGGCCGCCCTTTCCCTGGCTGTTGTATTATTGGCCAATTCTTACAAAGAAGCACAGAGCTACGTTTCTCCCTTGATGATGCTGGTTTTGCTACCCGCCATTATCTCACAGATGCCAGGACTGGAATTAAATACCACTACTGCTCTAATCCCAATGCTCAATATTTCATTGGCCATAGGAGAAGTGTTGAAGGGAAGTTTTGATACGGGAATGGTAGCCTTGGTGGCTCTATTGGCTCTGATCTATGCAGTATTCGCATTATGGCTTGCGTCTAAAACTTTTGGCAATGAAAATGTGATCACCGGAGAGAAAGTTAGCTGGAAGGCATTGCTGAGTCGCAAATAGTTTTGTCGGGTGCCAATGATCATATTCTGCATCCTCAAAATTCACAAAGGTTACACTGGAGGGAATGTTGATTTGCATTAGCATTCATTAGCAATGCGAAAGCCCACCTCGATGCCGGTGTAGCTTTTTGCGTCGCAAAACCGCAATGGGTTCAAAACATCATCCTGTTTACCCGCAGGTTATTAGGTCAAATTTTTAGAAAAAGCAGGCCGCCCAGCAATTGCAACAACAAATTCAGGAAACAGATCCCCTTACGGAACGCGAATGGTTGCCGAAACAACCTAGAAGGAGAAGTAGAATAAGATGATGCCACTTCTAAAAAAAAAATCGTTACAAATATCATGATGACATTTATAACGATTTTAAATTAAAATCGCTAAAACAGTACTGTTGTTCCTCAAATATTAAGCTAAACTTCCACTATTATACACAATTCCCTTTTATTTTATCAACAATTTCCCACTTCCAACAATCCGAGTTCCCTCCATAATCTGGAAAAAATACAATCCACTTGACAAAAGGCCAAGGTCAAAATCAATAGTACGGCCAGTGAAAGAGGTTTTGGCAATGGCCTGCCCACTGGCATTGTGCAAAATAAAACTACCCCGTTCTACCCTTTGGCCTAGTAGTTGCAATTGACTATTGGCAGTCGCCGGATTTGGAAACAAACTCAGTTGCACCAGCTCCTGCTGCGGATCGGTCACATCATTCAGAATGTCAATAAGCGGTTGACCTATGGTATGTAAAGTGGTATTGGTGATCACCGGAGCGTTGTAATCGAAGTAGATCCCTGCACGATTATAAATTTCTGTACCAATAGGTAAGTCAGCCTTTGTAGCTATCTGAAACTTGACAAATCCATGCGACGCCAGTTCATTCACATTGCTATCCGGCAAAGCGATTGGATCAAAGGTGAACTTCAAAACACGATCTCCTGACACATCCCAACGGAAGGCATGACTTGCGCCAGCTATCTTAATACTTTCTAAATCTAGGTATTCCGAAAGGGTATCGCGAATAACTACAGAGAAAGCGGTATCTGTACCCGTATTTTGAAACCGAATCCAATAGTCCAATGGCGCCTCCGGACGAATAGAATGTGCTTCGCCATAACCCAATGGAAGCCCCATTTTATCATTGGGATCATAAGAACCTACATTCTGCTGGCAGTCCAGATCATAATAAGGATCATTGTCATTCAATGAATACTGATTAACAAAACCAATACTACCTGATTCTGAATTACATCCCTCCAAGGTGGCACTGACAAATTCTCCATTAAACGCATTTGGTGTACGCAAGGTTTCCAGCCGGTAAGTAGCCCCTTCGGCTAAGATCGCTACTTCAGTGGAGTCTCCAGCATCCAGATTGTAGGGCATTTGCAGATACATCACATCATCTTCAATGACGATATACTGAGAAGGGGCACTCATCGCCGCATTACCGATATTTTTGATTGTAAAAACGACAGAATCTCCTTCACAACGTGCTCCAACCATAATTAGCGGATTGGCAATATCGGGTTGTACACAATCGGCTATCGGATAGATCGTGGCTTCCACGCAGTGAGTTTGTCCTTGTTCCACTTCATCACAATTCAGGTAAGCATCGAAGGTAATGACTCCACATGCGCCAACATCCAGTGTACCTACTTCAAAAATGACCGTATTGTCAGCGCCTAGCGTATAGGGCACACTTGCATTGGTGATCTCCAAAAATGGGTCCAAAACCACCTCAATATAAGCACCTTCAACAACAACGGTTCCCCAATTGCAATAATTGAGATAGTACACATTATCAAAACACCGCCTCAGGAGTGAAGTAGATACATCAACTTGCAAATAAGCACAGTCTTCCAGCGGTACAGCTTCCAAGTCTACCACCGTTGTACCATATTGCTCAGAGGCATCTACCAATACTGGAGCATTACATAAATCCCACAGTGGGGCCGGTGGTATAACCGTAAGCTCAAAAGCTCCGGTATCACTTAGGATTTGATAACGACCATCCGCTTCACTGATGGTATAAAAAGTTTGCTCGCCATCGCTAAGGCGAATCATCCAGCCACCTAGCGCAATTGAGTCTGGAGCACCACAGGTAGACCTCGCGGTCAAGGTTCCAACTACCGTATGGGTAAATGAGAATCCGGCGCTATTCGTTTTCTGTAAAAAAGCAGTGGAATTAGCTTTAGCTCCGCAGAGCAAATACCCCCCATCGGCAGTCGCAACCACAGACGAAGCCAAAAGCGTATTTTCCTGGGATTCGTCACTCAAAATTTGCGTCCAGTTATTGGTTCCATCGAGATTAAAATTGGCTAGAAAACCTTGTTCCAAAATCCCTTGGGTTTCAGTCGAAGCACCGGCGTTCAGAGTCCCCGACACGACCAGTTCATTGTCTTCTGTCAAGATAATGGAGGTGGCGCCACCAAGTCCTGCCGGTACAATCTCGTTCCAAATTAACTCGCCGGTGTCGTCAAATTTAGAAACGCTCGGACTGTAGCCTGCAAAACCACTATCATCTCCTGCTACATAAAATGCTTGATCGGGGCCTTCCACCACCGCATACGCCCGACTACCGGTGGTGATAAAGTGCGAGCGAGTCCATAAACTATCCCCCGCGGCATCCAGTCGCATCAGATAAGTTTCCTCATTACTGACGCCCACGCCAATGTAGCCACCGGCAGTCACCTCCTTAATATCGTAAATCACTTTTAATCCACTGGAGGGCGCATCTTGATCCAGATAATCTTTACGCCATTGCTCATTACCATCGGCATCCACTTTCACAAAATAGGGAGCTCCACCAATGGCGCCCTGTAATAGCTTCTGGTGTTCTCCCGCCAATAAAAATCCATCATCAGCAGTCTGAATCACAGAATGGCTTAAGATGTAGCCCTCTTCCTCAGGAACGCTGTAGGATTTGGTCCACAGGGTGTCGCCCAATGCATTCGTTCGCATGAGCATCATGGTTGAGGCCAAACCAGGTGGATTAAAATTTGACCCACCAATCAAATAACCACCATCGGCAAGTACCAAAACAGTGTGCCCTTTATGGTGATTGATCTGCCCTTCATTATACACCCGCTCCCATTGCAATAAACCATCGGCATCGGTTTTGGTCAATCTTACAAAGTGCCGTATGGCACCGGTCGGATAATCTACTTCACTCAGTAGAATGGCCCCTCCATCGGCAGTCTCCTTGGCATCGGTGCCTATAGAAGATCCAAAAGAATCGGAATAATAATGTAACCATCCTTGAGCAGCTAGGGTATCGGTTACACACAATAATACAGGTAAAATCAAATAAAGGAATAGCTTTTTCATTGTATTTAGTCTTGATGCTCAAGCCCATTTCGCATACGCAAAAATATCACTCAAGCCGGTTATTTTTTTCACACTACAAATATTCCCACTATTCTTGGCATGAACAAAGACAATTATTCCAGTTTATAAATTATTTAAACACTTTTTTTGTCATAAATTCTTATTTTTCAGCATTAAACAGAATAATTTATAATATACATTTATTTTTTTATAAACTTTTTTTTGCCAAAAAAATCAACAAATGAAGCAGAGTCGCCTCCTGATTGTCATCAAAAGTTTGACTACAAAGGAAATCAAAGAGCTCAAAGCCTTCTTGCAATCACCTTTTTTCAATCGCCGGAAAAGTGTTTTTCAGTTGTTTCTTTATCTGATCGAGCAGTGGTTCGAATTAGATTTGATTCCAACCAAAGAGGGGGCTCATCAACACCTATTTCCGCACGCGCCGTATGAGCCGCAACGCATTAGACAACAAATGAGCTGGTTGTTACAGCTCATTGAAAAATATCTGGCTACTGCTGCTTTTCTTGACCGCCCCTTCGAGGTCGACCTGGAGATTGCCAAAGTCTACCGACAACGAGGGTTGGAAAAACAATTGAATTATACCTTACGGAAAGTGGCGGATCAATTGGAAAAACAACCGTTGCGCGATGCAGATTATTTTGAATACAACTACCGGGTACTGGAAGAGCAATACTTCCAAACGGCCAGTAAAAGGCGGATGGGGGAGCAAAAATTACAGGATATCTCCGACAATATCGACCTGGCCTTTCTTTCGCGTAAGCTGAGACAATCCTGCCTGGCCTTATCACACCAGGCGGTGTACAGTGCGACTTATCACTTTGGGTTAATGGACGAAATTCTGAAGTATGTGGAACAACGAAAACTCACTGAAATTCCGGCGATTGGGCTTTATTATCATGGATTTAAAACACTGACAAAAGGCGATGGTGACCAATATTTTCCTGTATTTAAACAAGCCATCTTGCAACATGGTCAGGCATTCTCTAATCGGGAAATGCGTGATTTGTACCTACTGGCCATCAACTTTTGCATCAAAAAATTCAACGAAGGAGACTGGGCTTTTGGACGGGAAGGATTAGAACTGTATCAAGCCGGACTGGATTCAGGACACTTATTGGCCGACGGCATTTTGTCCAGGTTTGCTTATCGCAATATCGTGGCCATTGGACTAAAACTAGCTAATTTCACCTGGGTAGAACAGTTCATCGAGCAATATAAATCAACCTTGCCCAAATCCCACCGGGAGAGTATGTACCAGTTCAGTTTGGCCCGGTTGGAATATGAACGCCATAATTATGATTCTGCCATCGATCATTTGCAAAAATCGGAATACAGTGACCTTTTGCTTAACCTCGCTGCTAAAACGCTGCTGGCTAAGATTTACTTCCAAATTGATGAAATCAAACTTTTAGAAGCTCATTTGGAGGCCATGCAATCCTTCATCCGCCGCAAGCGGTTGATGGGGTATCACAAGGACAATTATCAAAATTTCGTCCGCCTGACCAAAAAAATGCTTCAACTCAACCCTTATGACAAGGCGGCTCGCCAGGTGTATCATCAGCAAATTGAGCATTCAGAACCACTCACTGAAAAAGACTGGTTGTTGCAACAATTGGAAGAACTCTAGTAGGATTGGCAGAACTAGATAAAATGGACGATTGGAAGCATCTGAGTGCTTGTTTGGAGGTAATCCCTGAAGTATATTCGGGCAAGCTATTCAGGC
>CAXHCA010000085.1:0-27418 GCA_964015035.1 uncultured Saprospiraceae bacterium | reverse complement strand
ACCGGGACTGAATAGCTTGCCCGAATATACTTCAGGGACTACCTCCAAACATGCAATAGGGCTTCCATTCCTCCGGCAGAAGCGCCAATGCCAACAACTTTCATAAATTCGGGTTATGCAAAACATGATCCAACAGTAAAACTACAAGTTATTGCGCGATTATTTATATATTGGGGATATGAAAGTATTTCCATATACTATTTTGATAATTATGTGATTGACATCTTTTTTGTTCGGAGTATTGTTTATAATAGATGCTGCGCTAACACATTCGTCATTTGACTACCTCTTTTGTTTTAAAACTGATTTCTATAGCGACTTTATTTGTATATCTAAAACTCATGGTTTATGAAACAATTGATTTTACTTTTTCTATGCATGGGACTAAGTTTTGTGGCTTTTAGCCAAAAGACGATTACTGGCACTATCACTGACGAAAGCGGAGAACCACTGATCGGTGCTACCGTTCAAGTCAAAGGAACCTCCATTGGAACAGTGACAGATCTGGACGGTAAATACGGCCTTAATGTGCCGGCAAGTGCTCGTACCTTAGTCATTTCCTTTATCGGGTATGGCTCTCAGGAAGTAACTATCGGAGAGGGTAACGAAGTCAATGCTATCCTTTCTTCAGGCGAATTACTTAGCGAGATCATCGTATTGGGGTCCCGTTCGGCAGGGCGAACAAAATTGGAGACAACCGCTCCGGTCGATGTGTTGAACATCAACGATATTGCCAACATCGGGCCTCAAACCACGGTCAACGAAATCCTGAACTATGTGGCCCCTTCCTTCTCATCTAACAAACAAACGATATCGGATGGGACGGATCACATCGATCCGGCTTCTTTGCGTGGCTTAGGACCTGACCAGGTATTGGTGCTCATCAATGGCAAACGCCGGCATACCACCTCCCTTGTCAATATCAACGGTACCTTTGGTCGGGGAAATGTGGGCACCGACATGAATGCCATTCCCGTAGCGGCTATCGAGCGCATCGAAGTCTTGCGCGATGGTGCTGCTGCCCAATATGGATCGGATGCCATTGCCGGAGTGATCAATATCGTCCTTAAAGATGATCGTGGTGTCACCTTTTCCGCAGGTACGGGAGCCTACATTACCAGTGAGTTGCCCGAAGCGGATGATGACAATGGTATGGATGGTGAAAATGCCCAATTGAGTGTCAATTATGGTGCTGATCTGGGAAAAAATGGGGGGTTTCTTAACCTGACCGGCTCATACGAAGTGCGTAACCATACCAACCGCATGAAGGAATGGGAAGGCACGATTTTCTCAGGCTTTAACAACCCGGATTATACCGGAGATCCCAACGATGATATCACGGAGGCTGAATTGCAAAGAAGAGGGTTGCAACGCTCTGACTTCAACATGCGTGTCGGGCAATCTGCTTTGCGCTCCGGTGGGGTATTTGCCAATATGGAATTGCCGGTGAGTGAAAATGCCACCCTTTATGCCTTTGGAGGATTGAGTTACCGGCGCGGACAGGCTGCGGGTTTCTACCGCCTGCCCAATCAGTCCAGAACGGTGACCGATATTTACCCCAATGGATTTTTGCCGGAAATTAATTCCGACATCAAAGATAAATCTATCGCCTTCGGCCTGCGCAATCGGGTAGGAGAGTGGGAACTGGATTTTAGCAACACCCTGGGCTCAAATAGTTTTAATTACCTTATTACCAATACCTTAAATGCTTCTTTGGAAGCGGCATCACCGACTTCTTTTAATTCAGGTGGGTTTAGTTTTACCCAAAATACGACCAACTTTGATATCCGCCGCTATTGGGAGGAATGTCTGTCGGGATTCAACCTGGCTTTTGGTGCCGAATACCGCTTGGAAAACTATCAGATTGTGGCGGGAGAAGAAGCCTCCTATGCCAATTATGGATTGGCTAGCTGGTATGTGACCAGTAGTGGTGATTCACTCCTGATTAAGGATGGACAAGGCCCCGTTAATACTATATTTGCGCCAAACGGAGAGCCACGTCCCGGAGGTGCTCAGGTATTTCCTGGGTTTAGACCGGATAATGAAGTGAATGCTTTCCGCAATAGTGTTGCTGCTTATGTCGATGTGGAAGCGGATCTGACCGATGCCTTTTTGGTGGCCGGTGCATTGCGCTTTGAGAACTACAGCGATTTTGGGTCTATCCTCACGGGGAAAATAGCTGCTAGATATAAACTGACAGAGGACCTTGCGATACGGGGAACAGCCAGTAGCGGCTTCCGGGCTCCTTCTTTGCACCAGCTGAATTTCAACTCTACTTCCACCTTGTTTGTGGATGGAGTACCCAATGAAGTAGGCACCTTCTCCAATGACAGTCGCCCGGCCAAACTACTGGGTATTCCTGAATTGAAAGAAGAAACTTCAACCAGCTTCAGCGCGGGAGTCACTGCGCAAATTCCTTCGGCAAACTTGGCCATTACTATCGACGGTTATCTCATTGATATCACTGATCGTGTGGTCCTGACCGGTACTTTTACCGGTGATCAAAATGGTTCTGCCGTTGATCAGGAAATCTTTACTTTGCTGCAACAAGCCAATGCGAGCCAGGCGACCTTCTTCGTTAATGCCATCGATACCAAAACGAGTGGCCTGGATATCGTTCTGGCACACAATGCTCGCATCGGTACCGGTAATTTGAATACCACACTAGCCGGAACTTTCACTAAGACGGAGTTGGGTGAAATTAAAACCTCCGAGCAGCTAAAAGGTAAGGAAGACATCTATTTTGATGAAACCAGCCGGATTTTCCTCGAAGGTGCCGTACCGAGAACTAAGGTCAATTTGACGTTCAACTACTCAGTAGGCCGCTTTTCGGCGCTCTTGCGCAATGTTTATTTCGGTAAGGTGCAAGAAGCCACCAATACCGAAGCCAACCAGCAAGAGTTTGGTGCTAAAATTATTACAGATCTAAGTGTTAGCTACGGAATCACTGAGAACCTCATCCTCAGCGTTGGCTCAAACAACTTGCTGGATGTGTATCCGGATTTGAATAACCTGGCCAACCAAAGTGAAGGCCGTTTCTTATATTCTCGTCGCTCTCAGCAATTTGGAGCCAACGGCCGTCTGGTCTTCGCTAGATTGAGATTTACGTTGTAACGAAAAAAACAACGTGATTTGACAAATCTCCCCGATATAAATCGGGCCAAGCCGTGGTCAAGGGAATCACGGCATTTGTCAAAGCACCAAAAAACAATTGGAGAATGAACGCTTGCGCTCATTCTCCAATTCTCTTTTTTAAGGCACAACGCTATCCTCTCCACGCCAAACTAAAAAAGCCGGTAGGTTTTGGGACTTAGAAATTGTAACCAATATCCCAAATAAACCTCATCCCCTTTCATAAATCTATTCGATTTCCCCTCAACCCTCAACCCTCAACCCTCAACCCTCAACCCCTAACCGTTAACCCCTCAACTCTCAACCCTCAACTCTCAACCCCTCAACTCTCAACCCCTCAACCCTCAACCCCTCAACCCTCAACCCTTAACCCCTAACCCTTAACCGTTAACCCTTAACCGTTAACCCTTAACCCTCAACCCCTCAACCCTCAACCCCTCAACCCTCAACCCTTAACCGTTAACCGTTAACCGTTAACCCCTTACCCCCTCACTCATCCACCCGAAAAAACACCACCCTCCGGTTGTTCAGAGAAGGATGATTGGGCACCAGGTATGCAATGAATTGTTGTGTACTTTCCGGTAGATCATATAATAAATCTAATCTTGGGGCATAGGGATAGAAAAACAAGTTCATCTCGCCAAAACTAGAGGTGCCGCTTGGCGTTGAACCATTGCAACTCAGACCACTGCCCCACTGGATAAAAGCGGTCGCTAGTTCGAAAGAATAGGTTCCCGAAAGCTTCGGCATAAAGTGAATTTCAAAAGCGAGATTTTCTCCAGCAGGAGGACAAGATTGGTGAAAAGCCCAATTGGCAAAAGTTTGGGATTGTGAAAAATGTAACTCTTGTCCTGCCAGGACCTGATAGTCGATAAAAGGGGTGTTGAAACCGGGGTTCCCCAATTGGTCGAGTTTTAAAATACTGAAATTATAGGATAGGTTTGGATGCAAGAAAAAGACGGTATCTCTGTTGAAAAGGTTGACCAATTTATTTTCTGGAATCTCAAATCGCAATTTTATCGTGTCGCCGATTTGAAAAATGGCCGAGTCTAATGTCAATTCTACCGGTTTTTCAAAGGAAAAGGTTTCAAATTCAGGAGGCTCCGGGGGTTCAATAATTATGATTTCATCATCATCTGCTTTACCGTCAAAGGTGCAGGCAGAAAAAAGGACTAGTATCAGTAAGAGCAGTAACGAAAGGTATCGGTGCTTCATGAAGATTGCATTTGCTTAATTGCTAAAACAGCCATTTTCTTCGAGAAGGTTGGGTGGGCTAAAAGACTTTCTCATATAATTCTCTTTCGGGAATGCGCCCCACACCCGATTGATCCTCCAGTATCTCAAAGATATTGATTTTGATGGTATGCGCGATGTCACCCGTTGGCAAATCATTACAATCCAACCCAAAAGGGTCTTCAATCTCCTCACCCATCAATTCGACGCCGATCAAGGCAAAGAAGATAAACATCACCAACGGAATAGCATTCAGATGAAAAGTAGTGACCAAGGCGAAGGGCAGCAATAAACCATAAGCCGTGATGAAGATTTTCATGTAAATGGAATAGGAAAATGGAATGGGCGTTTTTTTGATGCGCTCACAAGCGCCGAGAATATCCAACAACGATTGGTGCTGGGCTTTGATATTGATATAATCTCCTTCATTGATCTCTCCCTTGCGGTGGGCCTCCGCCAGGCGTTGAAAGATTTGCAAGGCAATATGATTGGGAATATGCCCCTTGGTAATGTATTCGGCTTTTTCCTCCTCCGAAAGGTAAATTAATTTATCCACCTTTACCCCTTCTCGTAAATGCTCTACGAGGGCCAGACAAAAATTGGCAATGTGTTTACCCAATAACCGACGCACCTCTTTGTCCTGCGCGGAAAACATGCTTTGTACATAAATCGCCAGGTTGCGGGCATTATTCACCAATGCGCCCCACTGCTTGCGCGCCTCCCACCACCGGTCGTACGCCGAATTGGTGCGAAACACCAGAAAAATACTCAAAATTACCCCCAAAAGGGAAAATACCGAAGTATTCATGTGGATGAATTTGTGCCAGTCCATGTATTCCAGGGTGACACAAACAACGGTGCTATACACGCCAATCAGCAAAACACTGCGCGTGATCTTCACCATCGTCCAGGACTTGGCCAGATGTACAATGTCTCCAAACCAATTGTCATTCGTCTTGTAATAAATCATAATTTTACCTTTCCACTGTAAATAACCGAAAGTAGAAAAATGTTTTGAGTAAGATTTACTCTTTCGAAAAGAAGCTCATTTTTTTCAGGTAAAAGTATTACTATTAATTGGAGCGTATGAGCAAAAACGATTGAAGTCGACCATTGGCCACCGGCATCTATTATTACACCCTGATGGATAAAGCCTTTCAGGTACACAAGGGGACAAATCCCAACGGCACCCAATCTTGAGGGGGAGGGATATAGGAGGAGCAACGGTAATGGAGATTTTTAGCGTTTAACCGCCTCATCCCATTCCATTACCCCAATCGCATTCCCCCAAGGACCGTTCCTACAAAGACTTGGTTCCTCCGGAACCGAGGCCCAGATAAACCCCTAAACCGCTTCATCATAAACCTCCTAAACCATCTCCCCCATCTCAACCGCTTCCCCACTTATTCCTTCACCACCTTCCTCATCACAGTATGCTCGCCATCAGTCACCTGCAGCCAGTACAATCCCGTTTTCAGGAAATGAATATCTACTGGTTCACCCGTGTGCAGATTTGGAATTCTTTGCAAAAGTTGGCCGCCCATCGTCCAGATTGTGGCATTCATCACGGGCGCACCCGGCCAGCTGATGGTCAAATAATCCGTAGCCGGATTGGGAAATACCGATACCGTGGCATCAAGCACCTCGTCCTGTACCGCCACCGGCATATCCCTGGTGGTCAGATTATCTATACAAAAGTAGGTAGGCGTATTGACCCCCGCAGCGCCCACATCGCTTGACGCCAGGGTAAACAATAAGCTATCGGCATTGCCCAAAGGTGAAAGATCAACGTACTCCCAGGTATTGACAATATAGTCTTGGCTATTGTCACTAAAGCGGTAATCGGCCAGATAAAAATCGATACTGTCGGTGCTCAGCACCCCATTCAGGTATTTGCGAATAGTGAGTCGGTAAAAGTCGGGATCATCTCCCGTTTCACCGCCAAATTTTTTGGCAAAACCGTCTCCTTCCAACATGCTCAAATAAGGGTAGGTGCCATTGGTGATGTAAAACCCTTCCACCACGCCCCCGGCAGCCGGTCCGGTGAGGTGAAGCGTCGAGGTGAAATTGGGAAAGGGAGCATAAGTGACCGCATAATTGGAAGAACCATCCTGCCCCTGGCCGGTAATGGCACTGTACTGATTCAAGTAACCCGGTGTTTCCGTATCCGTTGTTGCCGAAATAGCCCATCCAGACCAGGAATCAAATTGTTCATTGAAGTCATTCGGTAAGAAAAGGTTACCGTCGCTAAATCCACCGGCGGTACCGGCATTATTGAGGTAATGGTCTGCCCCCAAATCCAGTGCTTCAAAGGTGGCTGTTGTCTGCGCCGACAAAGGCAAGGCAAGTAAGAGTAGGGTAATTAAAGTAAATGTTGCTTTCATGAATATTTTTTGATTGTGAATAAATTTTCCTTTTGGGGCCTCCCTGCGGGCGCTACGCTCCATAGCTCTCTCGGTTCAGCCGAGATCGGCCCTGCGGGCCCTCCCTGCGGGAGGCTATTGCGCATCGCTAGGCCGGGGTTGTCGATACCCCAACCGCAATCCGATCTGAAAATGCCGGCCGGGCATCGGGCGCCGTTCTATTACCCGGTATTGTGCATTCCAACAGTTGTTGATTTGCAACAATAGTCCGCCCCGCCATTGCTTGTGCCGCCAGTTGTACTGCACCTGGCAGTTCCCCACCTGATACCCTTCCAAGGGGTCAGATAAGGTAGTTACCGGCCCGGTATATTGATGTTGGTAGTACAGATTCCAATTTTTACAGGAAAAATCGATGGAGGCAAAAGCTTGATGTTTGGGCGTATAAAATAATTGTTGCCCGGCCTTGATGGTCGGAGCCTGAATGGCCTTTTCATTGGTCGACCACGTCAGGTCATGACCCGCACTCAGCTGCCAATGACCATTTGCGAAACCCTTTTCCCAGCTCAGCCTTTGCTCCACGCCTCGGCTCCACACCTCGGCTATATTACTGGCCGACCAGAAGCTGGCCCCTTCCTGCAAACTCCACAGCAACCAATTGTGGATGCGCCGATGAAAACCGGTCAGGCTGTAACGGAATAGCTGGGTACCCATTTCCCATTGGCCACTAAGCCCCAATTCGGTACTCCAACCACTTTCTGCCTCCAGGTCGGGATTACCACCGGGGCGCCAGTACAAATCATTCAGCGAAGGCAATCGGTAATTGCGAGCCATTTTCCCCTTTAGCGTGAGCCAGGGCCAGACCTTGCCCTCCATACTCAAATGAGGCACAATCGGCACCCCTTTACCATCCACCATTTCCTGCCGGATGCCCAACTGGGCGGTCCATCGTCCCCATTTTTGCTGAAAAGCACCAAAGAAGGCAATGCGGTATTGGGTAGCCGTTCCATGATAAGCTTCCGTAGTGGCCCGGGTATAAATCTGATGTACGTTTATTTGGAATTTCCGACTTGGGGTTAACTGCCATTGTCCATCTAAATCGGCCATTGCGGTGAGAAATCGGTTTGTATTATCCGCACCCGTTTGTGCATCCGAGTAGTATTGATTTTCCCAAAAGAACCCTGTTCTGGCTTCAATGATACCATGTTGTCCGTGCCGCTTCCAGTGCAGGGCGGAGCGCAAAAAGGCATCCTCCTGTCTGGCTTCACTGCGGGTTTGTGTGGTCAATGGCGGAATTTCCCGCTCCGTCTGTTGCGTCCAGATTTGGAGCGATAATTCCTGATCGGGCCGGTTTCTCCAGTAGACTTCCTGGAGGATGCCGGCTTGCCGGACTGCGGCATTGCTCTGCTGACGGGTGGGCAAGTCGGGGCGAATAGAGTAGGGGAAGTCATTTTTCGCTTGTTGGTAAAATACTCGGGTGGCTCCTGCCAATTTTTGTTGACCGTACTGCCATTTCAGTTGCTGATCCCACCGCCCGAAGCTGCCCGCGCTGCTGATCAGGTCCACGGCCTGCCCAATCCCATATTTCGGCTGATTGTGTAAGGTGATGACACCTCCAATAGCGCCACTGCCCCAGGAAGCGCCATTACCGCCATAGCGGACGCTCATCTGGTCAATAAAATGGACTGGTAATAAGGATAGATCTAATTGCCCCAGCATTGGACTTTGCAGCGGCAGTCCGTTCCAGATCACCGAAGTTTGCCCGGCACTGCCGCCTCGGATCGAGCTGGTCGCGCTGCTGCCCAAACCGTAGGTTTTGATAAACACCCCGCTTTGGCGGCTTAACAACTCCGCGACATTTTCGGTGCCTGTTCGTACCAAGCTCATAGAGTCCCACTGCTCCACGCGCTCGCCGGGTGGAGCACTACGCAATCGGGGCGCAGCAATCTCCACAGTGGGAAATTGCAAGGTGGTGTCTATTTGTGCAAACAGACATTGGCTACAGCCAAACAAGAAAACGGACAGTAGAATACGCCTCATACCATTTTTTTCATCCGAAACCGTCAGTGGTAAAATGGTAGGAAACGTCATTACAGGATCTGTAATGCGGAAAGGATTTAAGCAACAGCAAAAGCCGTCGATTTGCTACAGAGCAGCTATACAAAGACTGCCTTGTTTCCAAACGTTTCTTTACCAACTTTTCCTCCGAAAGTCTATTAGGCAAAATTGCTCAGGCAGGTCTTCTGGCTTGCTCTCTCCTGAAACCTTCCCATCGTGGCTAAGCCAGAACAGTGGTTTATCTTCAGGAGCTGATTACAGAGCTTACAGCAGCGGGGACTGCCCCGGATTTGCACCGGGTTCCCTTTTAAGGAAGTGGCCTATGCCTCTTCCACCAAAGCAATGCAAAGGTAGAAATTATCTCAGACTTTTAAACCAAGAGACCAATTGTTCACGCTGAGTATCGGTCAGGCGTGCTTCGGCATGGGCCCAGGTATAAGAGTCCATCGGCATATTGCCTTCCTCCACCTCTTCGTAACACTCCTCCAGTTTGTGGTCCGCTTTTTTAGGCTCATACGTTCCCCACACGGAAAAATTGAGGTGTCGGCGACCATCATTGATGTGGTTTTTAACCCACCAGGACACCGGCGCTACATTGGTATACCAAGGATAGGCCGTTTCATGAGAGTGACAATCATAACAGGCGTCTTTCATGATTTGAGCCACTTCTGCCGGAGCATTGGTTAGTTGGATAAAGTCCTGACTGGCATCAACGGGAGGATTGGTTTTGTCGATGCGTATGAATTGGATGAGCAGCAAAACAGCGATTACTCCGAAAATAATTTTTTTGATCATGAAACAATTATTTTTGTAAAGGGTATGAGTTTCAATGTTTAATATAAAATCAATCAAAGATTAAGACAGGGTTAATCTATACAAATAAAGTGTTTTTCCCGTTGATTTTCCCTAACATTGTGAAAAATTCATCCAAGTGAAGCCTAAATTTTTCCTGCCTGTACTCCTCATTTTGGCGGTGCTCAGCTGCTGGTTTGCTTATGATATGTGGTCGCTGAATGCCCAGCAATTGCTCTGGGGTTATCGTCCTTTAGGGTTGTTTTTATCCGTTTGGGCGCTAATTGTACTGAGCATGATTCGTTGGCGAGAATGGCGGACCGGACAGGCCCATAATTGGACTTTTACCGGGTTGTCGACCCTCAGCGGTTTTCTATTGGCCCTCGGTTTTCCCGACCCGATTGTCTTTCCCATTGCTCTGTTTGTGGCATTTGTCCCTTTGCTTTTGGTGGAGCAACAACTCAGACAAAAAGGTCAGGGGTGGCTGGTCTTTCGTTATGCCTACAATGCTTTTGTGCTTTGGAATATCCTTTCTACCTATTGGGTAACCAACTCCGCCCTGGCCGCTGGATTGCTGGCCATTACTGCCAATGCGGCGCTGATGTGCATCCCTTTTATGCTGTTTTATCACACCCGCAAGGCCTTGCCACAAGTGAGCTATCTGGCCTTCATGGCCTTTTGGCTGGCCTTTGAATATGCTCACCTCAATTGGGATCTGACCTGGCCTTGGTTGACATTGGGCAATGGATTTGCCGAAGTGCCATCTTGGGTGCAATGGTACGAATGGACGGGTGTTTTTGGGGGCTCCATCTGGGTGTTGGGCATGAATGTTTTGGCCTTAAAAATAGTCAATCGCTATCAGGAGGATCGGAGCTGGAAATGGAGTGATGCGGTGCTATTTATTGGATTGACAGTAGTGCCGATCGCCTTTTCTTTGGTCCTTTATTACAACTATGAAGAGGAGGGAGAAAGGGTTGAGGTGGTGGTAGTACAGCCAAATTATGAACCACATTATGAGAAATTTTCGATAGATGAACGATTGCAGGTGGATCGCTGCCTGGCGTTGTCAAAAGAGGCGTTGACCACAAATACCGATTATCTGGTGTTTCCGGAGACGAGTTTCGGATATGTAGAAACGGACAATATTTACAACTATGGGTCTATTCGTCGCTTGCGAGAACTTTTTATCGATCATCCTCAATTAAAAATTGTCACCGGCCTGAATGCCTACCACGATCTGGGGCCAGATGAAACACCCACCAAAAATACCCGGGAGCGAAAGCGCAGCAATGGGCAACCGGCTTATTATGAAGTCTACAACCTGGGCGCTCAAATTTCTGGTGAAACAGAAGAGGTACAGATTTATAAGAAATCCAAGTTGGTACCCGGCCCGGAGATTTTCCCCTTTCAGGAAATCTTTTTCTTCATGAAACCGCTAGTGGAAAAATTAGATGGCACCACAGCAGGTTTGGGCACTCAAACGAAACGCTCGGCCTTTTCCAGTGCGAGTGGCCGAGTTGCCCCGGTGATTTGTTACGAATCGGTTTTTGGTGAATACTTTGCTAATTATGTATTGCAAGGTGGCGCTCAGTTGGCCTTTATCATGACCAATGATGGTTGGTGGGATAATACCGCGGGGCATCGTCAACACCTTTATTTTGCCTCGCTAAGAGCTATTGAAACAAGGAGGAGTATCGCCCGCTCTGCTAATACTGGGATTTCCGCCTTCATCAATCAGCGCGGAGATATTTTACAACCGACCCAATACAATGAAGCCATCGCCATTCGTGGCACATTGACGTTGAATGACGAAGTCACTTTTTACGTGCAGTGGCGCGATTTTATCGCCCGGATAGCCCTCTTCCTTTCCGTAGTGCTATTGCTCAATGCCTTTGTGAAAAGACGTTTGAAAAAGGGAGTTAAACCACAAAGTCAAATTTAGCCACGCCCACATTGCCGGTACTCTTTTGAAATGCCTGAATTTCCGCTTGGTACTTTCCCGTTTTCAGAGCAGTATCGGTGCCAAACTGGCTATTGACTTCAAAGGAAAGTGGCAGGGTGTCCACTAGATTTTCGCCACTATAAAGGTGGGCGTCGACTTCAAAATCAGCCGGAATCCAAGGTGAATTATTATTGATTTCACAACCACACATCATGGTGACCTTTGCCCTTATTTTTGCTATTTGTGGAGTGGCAATAATTTCGGGCTGCACCCATAATCCCGGAACTTCCAAGACGAAGCCCGGCTCAGTAGAGTAGGACTGACCAGGGATAAACCATTGAGTTTGGCTCACGTGCTGATTGCCTTGGGCATCTGGTAATGGGACCTTCGCGGAAATTTCGAGTAGGGTAGGACGAGTCAAATAAAAGGAAGTCGTAAAGTTGACCGTAGTCGTGGATGCCACCACCAGGTAATAGGTCGGAAAAGGGGCGGTTGGCGTCATGATCGGACAGGACGTGGCCGCTGGCGTGTAGGATTCTGAACGGGTGCCCGAATCACCATCATTGGTGAAGCCACTTGCCAGGGTCTTTCCGGTAGCCACATCTTTAATGGAAATGATGGCACCACCGTAGCTGTCAGGACCAAGAAACATGCCGTCTTTAGCCTGCACTCTGACTGTGAGAGAGGTGTTTGGGGTGTTTTCCATGGTTTTAGGTTTATCGTTTTTTGGCCGAAAGCGCAAATGGGCCAAAAAACAGGGGTTATAGCGATTCCGACAAAGCCTTGATTGATTTGCGGAAGCGTTGACAAGAGTTGTTATCTCATTTTGGGTCGACGTCTTTTTCCACCGGGGCGCATCATACCGCCCTTATTGCCCATGCCGGCCGCTTTCATCTGCCCACGGTTTTGGAAGGCTTTTTCCAGCATTTTATATTGTTCCTTGATGTTGTTATCGGTGATTTTGAGGTTCTTCAAATTGCGAAAGTAAACTTGTGCCTGACCCCATTTTTGCTTGCTTGCTGCGATATTGGCCAGCTGAATTTGCAGCATCGCCTTTTCATTGTCAGTGGGGACCTCAATAGCTTCCGCCATCTTTAAATATTTTTCGCTGGCCACCATATCCTTTCTAGCCATAGCAATGGAACCCTTCAGCATGTAATAATAGGCGCGATTAGTAGGGTACAACCACTTTGGCGTCAAGGTCAGATTTAGCAATTTATCTGCTTTATCAAAGTCTTCGGTTTGTAGGGCTTTTGAAGCAGGGCCTACGGTTCCGAGTAGTACATAAGTGACTAATAAAATCAGTCCAACCAACCAGAATGGGAAGCCGTACCAAAACCCTTGAAAAATAGACAATAAAACACCACCGATCAGCCCCGCGGCGATCAATGCAAAACGCAAATATGGATTGATTGTAAACATATTAGTAGTTTAGACCTTTTGACAAAATGAGTACTTAGCAACTGGATCAAGCACTTAGGAACTTGCTCCTGCTGAAAACCAACATATTAGGAACCCGGCGTTGAGCTAAAATATTCACCTCGGCTCAGCCGAGACTCATATTTGACCTCTTAGCCAAAACCCTAATCTACTGATTTTCAAATAGAATCCGCTCCAAACATACCCTTAGTCAAAGAAGGTGATTTTTAAGAAGGTAAAGGTAAAAAAAGTTCGTCCTTTGACAAATTTCCCCGATGTAAAGTCGGGCCAAGTTGTGGCCAAGCTAAAGTGTAAATCAAAAGCACCTTTAGAAGCCTTGTTTTACATTTTAGCTTGGCTCTGAATCACGGGATTTGCCAAACAGCCCAGAGAAAATGTAGTGCCTGTACATTAAAATGCCACCCGTTCCAGTTTTTCTATCTGATCTTTAATCATCAGATCGTTGGCTTTTTCCTGTTTAGCTTGTTGCAAAAAGCGGTGGCATTCCTCGGGGTTCTGTTTTACGTAATAAAGATGCGCCAAATTGAGTGCGGCCAGTGCCCGGTCATTAGCCGTATCAAGTTGTAGGGCGTTGGCTTTTTTGAGGTGTTCTTCTGCCATGTCAAAAGCCTTGCGCTGTAAGGCGATCATGCCGTAAGTAAAGTGATAATATGCCCGATTTCTTCTCACCAGCAATTCCGGAAATTGGGTAAACCCCAAAATCTTCTCCGCCTGTTCCGGCTTGCCCTTTTTGAGGGCATGAAAGGCGGTCCAAACACTGCCAAACATAAAGTGAGTGCCCAATAGAATGATTCCTGCCAAATACATATACCAGGCATTGGCAAAGCCCAACTGCCAGTGCAGCATTACCCCCAGGGCCAATACCATAAAGATCAACGCATAGCGTAACCGAGAATACAGCATAGTCTAAAGTTGTAATTTGAAAACAGACTGGTTTGGAGTAAAGTTTACAAATACCACTGAAAAGGAGCACTTAGTGATAATCCAAGGTATTCAAGTAAATGCCGATATAGGGAAATGCTTGTTCTTTCTACCTCTATCCTATCCATATACCACAATTTACTTGGAGATAATAACAAAAAGCAGAAGCAAATTTTGCTTTATATGAAAAAATTATCATATTTTTATGCATTCACGGGTGCTTAAACTATTTTACTGCCTGAATACCTTTAAAATAAAACTGATTTTACATGAAATACGGTTTTGTCATTGACAATCGAAAATGTATAGGTTGCCATGCCTGTACCACCGCCTGTAAGTCGGAACACATGGTGCCGGTTGGGGTCAACCGGACCTGGGTCAAGCAGGTTGAAAAGGGGGTGTTTCCACAGACCCGCCGATTGTTTTCGGTGATGCGCTGCAATCATTGTACGGATGCTCCTTGTGTGGAGATTTGCCCGGTAGAAGCCCTTTACATTCGCGATGACGGCATTGTCGATTTTGATAAGGATCGTTGTATTGGATGTAAATCTTGCATGCAGGCTTGTCCCTATGACGCTTTGTACATTGATCCTGAAAATCACACTGCGGCCAAGTGCAATTATTGTGCGCACCGCATTGATGTTGGTTTGGAGCCAGCCTGTGTGAATGTCTGTCCGGAGCACGCCATCATTTCCGGGGATATGGAAAACCCAGATACTGAGATTGCGCAGCTGCTTTCCCGTCAGCAGGTCAAGGTCAGAAAGCCGGAAAAGGCCACGCAGCCCAATCTCTTTTACATTGATGGTGATGACGCATCGCTCAATCCATCGGTTACGGAGAAATCGGACGCCTATTTTTGGAGCTCGCAGTCATTGGGTGTCGGACATTACGCCAAAGAGGCTGAAAAAATGGCGTTCTCCAATGGTGATGTGATGGCCGCCTTAATGGAAACCAATGGGCAGTCGGCCACAGCAGGGGAAGTGGCTAAAAATGGCTCATCGAAATCGATTGATATCATGTTGGGTAAAGCCCGCCGCATTTATGATGTTCCTGACAAAGGGGTTTTATGGGGTTGGGAAGTATCGGCTTATGTATGGACTAAGGCGATTTCGGCGGGTGCATTTTTGGTGCCTTTTTTGGCAATGGCACTCGGCTGGGCATCTCCTACTACAACGACTTTGTGGATTGCGTTGGGCCTTGGTGTTGTCTTCTTGGCAGCAACTGGTTTGCTGTTGATCAAAGATTTGGATCGACCCGACCGCTTCTTGAATGTATTGCTACGGCCGCAGTGGAATTCTTGGTTGGTTAAGGGCGGATATGCGATCTCCATTTATGGTGGCTTACTCACTTTGCTGGCTGTAGCCTATTGGTTTGGCTGGACGACAATGACGATGCCATTGATGTGGATCACTGCGTTGAGTGCCGTGGTGGTGGCTATTTATACCGCTTTTCTGTTTGCGCAAGCCAAAGGGCGTGATTTTTGGCAGAGCCCTACCCTGGCCATTCACATGTTGGTGCATAGCTTTATGGCAGGAGCAGCAACATTTACGATTCTAAACTTGGTGATCGCCAGCGATAGTGGCTGGATGAATTGGTTGGGTACGGTCCTGTTGGTTGGGATGGGTATTAATCTGTTTACCATGCTACTGGAATTGACCATGACCCACCCCACCAAAGATGCCAAAACCACAGTAGCAATGATTACCAAAGGCCGGTACCGCGGTCTGTTTTGGGGCGGTGTGATTTTGGTGGGTAATGTTTTACCGATACTCCTGATCTTGGGCAGTGGTTCCTCTAGTTTATTATTGGCCATTGCCGGGGCTTTAGTCTTAATCGGTATCTATTTGACAGAGCACATTTGGGTGGAAGCCCCACAACGCATTCCATTGAGCTAACTCAACTACAATCAAAAAAACATGGGACAGAAGAAACCATCTTTTATAGAAAATATTGCTGAAAAACTAGGGCTCATCCCAAATTTGCACGGAGAAACGGCCCCGCCGGTGGATCGATTGACAGAGCCGGGGGATCTGACCAAATTTCCACCTCCGGAGCAATGGAACGATTGGGTAGAATACGAAGCCACCGCCTGGCCACGTGTAGAGAAAAAGCACTACAGCATTGTGCCGACGACGTGTTTTAATTGCGAAAGTGCCTGTGGATTGACGGCTTATGTCGATAAAGAAACCGGTACTATCCGGAAATTTGAAGGCAATCCCTACCATCCGGGAAGTCGGGGTAGAAACTGTGCCAAAGGGCCGGCCACCATCAATCAAATCACTGACCCTGATCGGATTTTATATCCGCTGAAGCGAGCCGGAAAACGAGGAGAAGGCAAGTGGGAACGCGTCAGTTGGGAGGAAGTATTGAATGACATCTCCAGTCGCATGCGAAAGGCCATTCAGGAGGAGCGCAACAATGAGATTGCCTATCATGTAGGCCGTCCCGGGCACGAAGGTTACGCCAATCGGGTGATTCAGGCCTGGGGGGTAGATGGGCACAATAGCCACACCAATATCTGTTCTTCCGGTGCCCGTTTTGGTTACAATATATGGTACGGTTACGATCGTCCATCACCGGATCATAGCAATGCACAGTTTATCCTCTTAATTTCGGCTCACCTGGAAAGTGGTCATTATTTTAATCCACATGCTCAGCGCATTATCGAAGCTAAAATGAAAGGCGCTAAGCTGGCTTGTATGGATCCCCGTTTGTCGAATACGGCGAGTATGTCAGACTATTGGATGCCCACTTATCCGGGCTCTGAGGCGGCGGTGCTATTGGCCATGGCCAAGATCATTCTGGATGAGGGGCTTTACAATCGGCCATTTTTGGAAAACTGGACCAACTGGAAAGAATATCTGCAAAAAAGGCATCCGCAAGCTCCGTTGACTTTTGAATCTTATATTGAGAAGATGCGGGAAGAATATGAGGAATATACGCCCGCTTTCGCGGAACAGGAGAGTGGTGTTCCTGCGGATCGGGTGGTAGAAGTGGCCCGATTGATCGGTCAGGCCGGCGAGCGTTTTGCGACCCACAATTGGCGGAGTGCGGCCAGTGGCAATCTGGGGGGCTGGTGTGTCTCCCGGGCGTTGCATTTTTTGAATGTATTGACGGGCAGTGTAGGAACGGTTGGGGGAACTTCGCCCAATTCGTGGAATAAATTTTCGCCAAAGTTTTTTGATGTGCCACCGGCCCAGAAATTCTGGAATGAACTACATTTTCCGAATGAATATCCATTGGCATTTTTTGAAATGAGTTTCCTTTTGCCACATTTTCTCAAAGAAGGCAGGGGCAAGATGGACGTGTATTTTACCCGAGTCTTTAACCCTGTGTGGACATATCCGGACGGCTTTACCTGGATTGAAGCGTTGACGGATGAAAGTAAGGTGGGACTGCATATTGCCATGACGCCAACGTGGAATGAAACGGCCTATTATGCCGATTACGTATTGCCGATGGGGCATTCTGCCGAAAGGCACGACATCAATAGTTATGCCACCCATTCAGGCATGTGGATTGCCTTCCGGCAACCGGTTTTACGGGAAGCAGCCCGTCAGGCAGGCAAGGAAGTAGAATTTACTTACGAGGTAAACCCCGGTGAAGTATGGGAGGAAGATGAATTCTGGATTGAACTGAGCTGGCGCATTGATCCAGATGGTTCTTTGGGCATTCGCAAGCATTTTCTTTCGCCTTATCGGGAAGGAGAAAAGATCAATATTGACGAATACTATCAGTATATTTTTGAGCATACACCGGGGTTGCCGGAAGCCGCAAAGAAAGAGGGCCTGACCGAATTGCAATACATGCGCAAGTACGGGGCTTTTGAGGTGGAAAAACACTCCTACAGCAAACACGAAAAGGTATTGTCGCCAGAGCAGCTAGAGGGCACGGAAGTTAATCCGGATACCGGTGTGATCACCAAAAAGGGTAAGGCTATCGGGGTGATGATCGATGGTGTGGCCAAGGTGGGATTTCCGACGCCTTCACGTAAAAACGAATTTTATTCCCAGACCATGGTCGATTGGAAATGGCCGGAATATGCCATTCCCACCTACATTAAGAGTCACATCCACGAGGAAAAACTCGACAAGGAGAAAGGGGAATACTGTTTGGTGCCCACTTTCCGCTTGCCTACCCTGATACACTCGCGCTCGGGGAATGCCAAGTGGTTGATGGAAATATCGAACCGCAACCCCATTTGGATGCACCCGAAGGATGCCGATCGTTTTGGTTTTAAAACCGGGGATTTGGTAAAATTAAATACGGATATCGGGTACTTTATTGACAAAGTATGGGTTACACAGGGGATGAAGCCCGGTGTCATAGCTTGTTCGCATCACCTGGGGCGTTGGCGTAAGCCGGAAGATAAAATCGGCAACCGCTGGGCCACCAATACAGTAGCGATCGCCTATGATGGCAATGGCGGCTGGAAGATGAATACGGTAGAAAGTGTGAAACCCTTCCAGAGTGAGGATAAGGATAGCTCTCGCATTTTCTGGATGGATGGTGGGGTACACCAGAATATTACTCATGCGGTGCACCCTGATCCGATTAGTGGTATGCACTGCTGGCATCAGCGGGTGCGGATAGAGCGTCCGAAGGAGGGAGAACGCTACGGAGATATTTTTGTGGATACCAATAAGTCGTTTGAGATGTATAAAGAATGGCTCGCCATGACCCGACCTGCTCCAGGGCCGGATGGATTGCGTCGGCCATTGTGGTTTAAGCGGCCGATACGCCCTGCGGAAGAGTTGTACTACTTAGAAAATGTGAATGAAAAGGGGACGTTAAAAAAATCGACGTCCGGGGAGTAGTTTCCTGTACAGGCGCAGTTGAGCCCGGCCTCTGTAAAGATACTTGGCTGGTTTAGGAGGTTTATGTTGGGTGGATGCCTTTTAAAGAAACACCATAAAACGAAGTTATTCAAATAGTATAGAATACAAAGACGAATTTTTATTTGAATGGACAGAACAGGATCCGTAGGATTCAAACCTTTATCGCTAAATAATTTGAGATGATATTCGACCCCGATGGGGTCGAACATTATTTTGACAACCTAGCGCTAAAGATGTTTCATCCCTACGGGATAAGATTTTTAGGAAAGGCTCTACAGCCTTGGGTTTTCTCCCTTTTTTGCCAAGAAAAAAGGGACCGCCGGAGGCATCTGGTCAGATAAAAAGCACAAATCTAAAATAATGACGAAGCATATTAATAGAATCCCATCTGCTCAATCTTTTTTTTAGGGACCAACCTGACACCCTCCTGCAATTTGTTATACACACCCCTCAGTAGCGCTAATCAAATGCCCGGTCAGCTCGTCATCCGGGCACAATTTCTTCAAAAAGCGTGCACTGGTTAGAGATAATTTATATCTTCGGATACTAGATTTGATACCCTGACCAACCCAATTGTATCTATGGAAGATAAATCCTGCAAGACTCCACGCTGGCGGATGCTCAAGGCGCAGCTGAATAATCTATCTCCAAGCGCCTTTAGCCAGGCCATTACCAAAAGCGATCATCCAATAGTGATAGATGTGCGTACGGCGGAAGAATATCAACTGGGGCATATTCCTGGAGCAATCAATATCAGTTTTTTTGCCTATGATTTTTGGGATCAGATTGAGGCATTACCCAATGATGCTACTTACTTTGTATACTGTCGAACTGGCCGTAGAAGCATCCGTACTTGTACGCTGATGCGCAACGGGGGCTTTGACAAAAAGCGAATATTTAATATGGAAGGTGGCTGGATCCTTTGGGAAAAACTCCTGACCACTTCCTAAGTGCATGTTTAGAGGTAGTCCCTGAAGTATATTCGGGCAAGCTATTCAGTTCGGGTAAAACCGGGATATTGAAACCTCTTTTTGGCTATTTTTTCGTCCGTCTCGGCTGAGCCGAGATGGGCTCAAAAATGAGCCTTGCGAGAACCCAAAATCTGCAATTTTCGCTGCTAAAGCACCACCTCCAAACATGCACTTAGCATCAATTATACAATTAAAGAATACCCAAACAACCACTAACTATTAATTTATGCATCTACTTTTGGAAACCAATGGTTTTCTACAAACCATTAGCCAGCCTTGGCACTGGTCCGTCAGCGGGGCGGCGATCGCTTTTCTATTATTAATACTTACTTGGATGGGGAAGAGTTTTGGGGTGTCCAGCTCTTTTGAGGTGCTATGCGCCACCACTGGGGTGGGGAAGTATCTTCCCTTTTTTAATATCAGCCTGAAGGAAAATATCTGGCGGTTGACTTTTGCGGCGGGAGCCTTAATCGGAGGCTATCTCGGGGTCACCTATCTGCAGAGTCCAGAACCGGCGGCTATTTCCGAAGCGACCCTGAGTCATTTGGAGGAGTGGGACATTGCCTATCCTGAAACCATTGAGGAAGGTACGGGGATGCTTCCCACAGATGTGTTTAATCTAAGTAACCCTAAAGGTATTGTATTGGCCATCATCGGTGGTTTTCTGGTGGGGTTTGGAACCCGTTATGCCGGGGGATGTACCTCGGGGCATGCCATTACCGGGTTGTCGCATTTGCAATGGCCATCTTTGATTGCGGTGATCGGTTTTTTTGCCGGCGGACTGGTGATGACTTATTTGATTATGCCTTTGATATTTGGGGTTTAGTAACGGATTAAACGTAGGGAAAATGAAAAATGTAAGCTTTTTAATAGTCGGTATATTTTTTGGCATTGTGATGTCGAAATCGGAGGCCATTTCTTGGTTTCGCATTCACGAAATGTTTCGTTTTGAGAGCTTTCACATGTACGGCATCATGGGGACTGCCGTAGTGCTGGGAAGTATCTTCATGTGGGCGATCAAAAAGTGGAAAGTTAAGACGCTGGAAGGTGCAATCGTTGATTATCCGGAAAAGGAGAAAACGATTTCTCGCTATTTGTTAGGGGGGAGTCTTTTTGGTTTGGGGTGGGCCTTGATTGGTGCTTGCCCGGGGCCGATCTATGTGTTGATCGGCCAGGGGTTCCCGATTTTTATTGTCGTCTTGATAAGTGCATTGGCGGGGACGATGACTTATGGAGCGGTGCGGGATAAATTGCCGCATTGATTTCGGGGGATCTCATAAAAAAATCTAAGTGCATGTTTAGAGGTCGTCCCTGAAGTATATTCGGGCAAGCTATTCAATCCCGGTAAAACCGGGGTTTTGGAACCTCTTTTCGGCTATTTTTTCGTCCGTCTCGGCTCAGCCGAGATGCACTCAAAAATGAGCCTTGCGAGAACCCCAAATCTGTAATTTTCGCTGCTAAAGCACCAGCTCGAAACCTGCACTAATACTGATGGCTGTTCTCGTCTTTTGTGCCTGGTCTGGTGACAGAAAAAACCTGCTCAGAGGCAGGTCATTTATTCTTTGCTGGTTTTGACTATTTGGGGAGGATAGGATTAATTTGCTTGGGTTGGGACCAAAAGAATTTGGTTGATACGAGGGGTATTGAAGGGAGAAGACTGCCGCGTGAGCTGCCCGGAGGGGGAAGGCGCAGCCGAAATCCCGGCAAAGCCGGGACGAGCCGAATGGCGAGCCCGGAGGGGAGCGGCCCCCGTATGGGGGACACGCCCAAAACTGCCATTTTGTAAAAAATCAAAATATCATTTTGTTGATTGGTTATGTGAATAAGTATGCTTTTGTATATTAGAGGTTGTTAGGGAATAATATATTGGGCCCTAGCTACTGTGTTACCGCACCATAAACAAAGATTGATGAAAATAGGTGTACTGAAAGAAACCAACGACAAACGGGTAGCCCTAACACCGGAAACCCTGAAGAAAAATCCGGATGTGGCTGCTCTCATGCTCATTGAAACCGGAGCAGGGCAAAATGCAGCATTCAGCGATGAAGAATATGCTGAATTTGCCAAGATTGCCAGTCGGGAGGAAGTACTGAGCCAATCTAAAATGATTATTAGTATCCAGCCATTATCGGATGCGGAGATGAGTAAACTGGCTCCGGGCACTTTGATGATCGCGCTTTTTGAACCCTTTAATAATCCGGAGATTAGCGCACAGATTGAGCGGCATAAGTTGGGAGCGTTTAGTTTGGATATGATTCCGCGGACGACGCTCGCCCAATCGATGGATATTCTTTCTTCTATGGCCTCGATTGCGGGTTATAAGGCGGTGCTCACTGCGGCCAATCGTCTGCCTCGTTATTTTCCGATGATGATCACTGCGGCGGGGAGTATCCGTCCGGCTCAAGTGCTGGTACTCGGTGCTGGTGTGGCGGGGTTGCAGGCTATTGCCACGGCCAAACGCCTTGGTGCAATGGTAGAAGCATCAGATGTGCGTCAGGCCGCTAAGGAAGAAGTGATGAGTTTGGGGGCTAAATTTGTGGAAGTGGAGGGTGCAAAAGAGGACACCTCGGCCGGTGGTTATGCCGTTGAGCAATCAAAAGAATTTTTGGAGCGCCAGCAGGCGGAGGTTCAACGTCGGGCGGCCAAGGCGGATGTGATTATTACCACGGCACAGGTGCGGGGGCGTAAAGCACCTGTTTTATTGCCAAAAAGTACGGTAGATCAAATGAGGCCGGGCTCGGTGATCATCGATCTGGCGGCTTCTTCCGGGGGCAATTGTGAACTGACCGAAGGTACCGGTACTGTTGTACACAATGGGGTGATCATTATCGGCAATTCCGATCTAGCCGGAGAGATGCCTCAGGATGCCAGTCGCCTGTTTAGCAATAACCTGATGAATTACCTGAATTTATTGGTAAAAGATGGTTCATTGACCATTGATATGGACAATGAAATCATCGCCAAATCTTACATTGTTCAGGTTGACCAATAAGCATACAAAATAGTTGAAATATGGAGACCATTCTACAATTCTTTAATGAATATTTACTCCTGATCTATCTCCTGCTGTTTACCATCATTCTCGGTTTTGAAGTGATTTCAAAGGTGCCTACCGTACTGCATACGCCTCTGATGTCGGGGGCCAATGCGATCAGTGGGGTGGTGATCATTGGTGCGATCATTCTGATTCGTCGTGCGGAGCCGGATGATTACCTGACCCTGATTTTGGGAGTGTTGGGTATTGTGTTGGGGATGATCAATGTAGTGGGCGGCTTTGCGGTGACGGACCGCATGTTGGAAATGTTCAAAAAGAAAAAAACAAGCAAGTAGATTATGTTAATGACTTCAATCATAAACCTGTCGTACCTGATTGGTGCTCTGGCTTTTGTGCTGGGTTTGCGCCGTTTGAGCTCACCTGATACGGCGAGAAGAGGAAACATCATTGCCGGGGTGGGAATGGGGGTGGCCATTGTTGCAGCATTATTCGATCCTTTGGGCGGCACCAATAATAACTACTTGTGGATTATTGGAGGAATGGTCGTTGGTGGTGCAGTGGGCTGGCTGGCAGCCAAAAAGGTACAAATGACGGCAATGCCACAAATGGTTTCCATTTTTAATGGCTTAGGGGGGGGCTGTGCCGTGGTACTGGCTATGGTGGAGTTGACCCACTTTTATCAGGGGGAACAAATTTTGACGAATGGGCAGTTATTGATCGTGCTATTGGCATTGCTGATTGGTGGGGTTTCCTTTACGGGAAGTATGCTGGCCTATGGCAAGTTGGAAGGAATCGTTAATGACAAGAAGGTGACCTTTGCAAGGCACAATATTTTCAACATGGTTTTGCTGGCTGTGACGGTAGCCATCGGTGTTTATATTCAGGTTAGTGGGGTGGCGACCGGCTATACGGTGGTTCTTGTTTTTCTCATTCTGTCCTTGGTGTACGGCTTATCTTTTGTAGCGCCGATTGGCGGTGCGGATATGCCGGTGGTAATATCCTTGTTGAATTCTTTCACGGGACTATCTGCCGCTACGGCGGGATTGATTTATGACAATCGGTTCATGTTGGTAGGGGGGATTCTGGTGGGAGCATCGGGTACAATTTTGACCATTTTGATGTGTAATGCGATGAACCGCTCGCTGGTCAATGTGTTGATTGGCGGTTTTGGAAGTAGTGGTACCAGTGCCAAAGGCGCTTTGGGGGATCAGGTAGCCAAAGAGGTGACGATGAATGATGCGGCGATTCAACTCTATTATTCCAAATCGGTCATGATCGTTCCTGGCTATGGTTTGGCGGTGGCTCAGGCACAAAAGATATGCAAAGAATTGGATGACCTTTTGGAGTCCAATGGGGTAGATGTAAAATATGCGATTCACCCGGTGGCGGGACGTATGCCGGGGCACATGAACGTCTTATTGGCGGAAGCCGACGTGCCTTATCCCAAGCTGATGGACTTGGAAGATGCCAATGCTGCCTTACCTTCTACGGATATGGTGGTGATTGTAGGGGCTAATGATGTAGTGAATCCCGCCGCTAGTGATGACCCGGGTAGTCCAATTTACGGGATGCCGGTATTGAAGGTGTGGGAAGCCAAAAACGTGATTGTGCTCAAGCGCAGTATGAGTCCGGGATATGCCGGTATTCAAAACCAGTTGTTCTTCCACGAGCGCACGCGCATGCTGTTTGGCGATGCGAAAAAGACAATTCAGCGTTTGGTGGCTGAGGTGAAGAGTTTGTAGGGCGTGTTGAGGGGTGAGGGGGGAGAGTTGAGGGGGGAGAGTTGAGGGGTGAGGGGTGAGGGGTGAGGGTTGAGGGTTGAGAGTTGAGGCGGTTTATTGGGGGGGCGATTCCGGAGGAAACCAATCTTTGTAGGGATGGTCCTTGGGGGGGGACGTAATATTGGTAGCGGTTTATGAGGGTTATGGTTTGATTGGGAAGGATTAATGATTCGAGTCAGAGATGCTCACCAGCGAGAGAGGATTGGGGAGATGGGCCTTTGTTTCTAAATAAAACCTGACTCCTAAAATCACACTATGTTCGAGAGACTTCTTCCATTTGAGGTGGCGCATATTATTTTGGGCGGATACATTTTGTATTACCGTCAGTTTAAGCGCATTACCAAGCGGGCCAAAATTCGCTTTGAGCACCGTGATTGGCATGGTATTCAGGGAGATGCCAAGGCGCGGATTACCTTGTATCGGGATATGGTTGGCGATACGACTCAGAAAATCCTGGATTTGATGGGTGAAAAAGCGGAAGACAACCAGGTATGGCGGGAAGTGAAGGACATGTATTTCGAGGAAATTTTGAACTTTAACACGCGCAATATTGCCGAGACCTTTTACAATTCGGTATTTCGGCATAGCCACAAGGGGCTAAGTGTTGATGAGGAATTGATGTTTGTGCATGCTACGGGGACTTACCGCGAGTTTCAGTCGGCACAACCCATCTTTCATACTTATGAATTTTCCCACTCCATAGAGGAGACCATTCGCGATATTTTCACACATTTCACCTTTGATGTCCCTTTTGAGGATTTGGAGCGAGATCAAAGCTATCTCACCCGGGCCCTAAAAAGGTGTTTGCACTCTCGTGAACTCAATCCTCAGGAACTGCGGTTAGAGCTTTTAAAGTCAATTTTTTTTCGCAATAAGGGGGCTTATATAGTTGGAAGGCTGATGCATCAGGAGAGCGAGGGAGAACCAATTCCTTTTATCATGCCCATTCTGCATGAAGAAGGTGGTATATACATTGATGCGCTGTTGTGGAATGATGGGGATCTAAGTTCCATTTTCAGTTATAATCGGTCCTATTTTCTGGTTGAAGTGGATATTGTCAGTGAGATGATCGATTTTTTAAAATCCATTTTACCGACAAAAAACCTAGGTGAATTATACAATTCGATTGGTTTTGAAAAGCACGGAAAAACCTTCTTTTATCGCGATTTTTTGCGACATCTGAAAGCGCATACCGGTGAATTTATGATGGCTCCCGGTATTCGGGGCATGGTGATGTCGGTATTTACCTTGCCCGAATATAAGATGGTTTTTAAAGTGATCAAAGACGAGTTTGCGCCGCCCAAGAAAGTTACGGAGAAAGAAATCAAAGAAAAGTATGAAATCGTCAACCGCCATGATCGGGTGGGGCGGATGTCTGACAGTTATATGTTTGAAAATCTGGTAATAGATCGAAAGCGTTTTCCGGAGCCTTTTTTGGAAGAGCTGAGGGCTGAGATTGGATCTAAATTGGTGATTACTGAGGATACGGTGGAGATCAAACATTTGTACATAGAGAAAAAGATGGTTCCGCTCAATTTGTTTTTAGAAAAATGTACGCTGGAAGAAGCCGAGGAGGTGATCAATGAATACGGCAAGGCCATCAAACAAATGGCGGCGGTCAATATTTTTCCGGGAGATATGTTGTTGAAAAACTTTGGCGTTACCCGTCTCAACCGCGTCGTTTTTTACGATTATGACGAGATCGGCTTTTTGACGGATTACAATTTCCGCATCATTCCAGAGCCTCGGGATGAATATGAGGAGATGTCGTCAGAACCCTACTACCACATTGGTCCCAACGATGTTTTTCCCGAAGAGTTTCCACGTTTCTTGATTGGCAATCCCGAAATCAGGGCAATTTTCCATCGATTGCACGGAAATTTATACAGCGTCAAATTTTGGAGAGACACCCAAAAGCATCTGCGTCAGGGCGAAATCATGGATGTTTTCCCCTACCGCAGGAGGCGTCGCTTCAAAAAATTATTTGGCAATTCCTAGTTTAGGTATTTGTCCAGTTTACCCGCCAAGATATGTTTTTGCGTCGTGCCAATGATGCGGTCGATCGGTTGTCCATTTTTGATAAAAACCATGGCCGGGATGCTGCGAATTCCGTATTGTTTGGCGACTGCTGAGGCGTAATCCAGGTTAAATTTGCCTACTTTGGCTTTGCCTTTGTAGTCGTGTGCCAAATCCTCTATGATGGGACCGGTAATCTTGCAAGGCCCGCACCAAGTTGCCCAGAAATAGACCAGTGATACCTTGTTGTCTTTAAGGATCAGTTCTTCAAAGTTTTCATCATTTAGCTCCACGGTAGCTTCCACGATATCAATCAGTTCTTCTGCTTCTACGTGGGAAGAAGTGGAGGTGTTGACCTTGCTGGAATGGCAGGCAAAATTGAGGGCCAATACCAGGAGCAATAGGCATTTAATAGTGTAAGGCTGTAACATGGTGGTCTGTTTTTTTACAACAACGAAAATAGTCTTTTGGGTATTGTAAGAGCATGTTTGGAGGTCAAACTTTGGGTTGTAAAACAGTACTTTTTGTTGAGTGCATGTTGGGAGGTAGTCCCTGAAGTATATTCGGGCAAGCTATTCAGTTCCGGTAAAACCTGCAATTTTCGCTGCTAAAGCACCACCTCCAAACCTGCACTAAGGCCAATAAAAGGGCTTGTAGTAAAAGAGGGCCGTGGTTAAAATCGATGACCGTTTTTCGGCATTAGAGGATTTTTAGGAACGGTTCTACAGCCTTGGGTTTTTCTCCCTTTTTTGCCAAGAAAAAAGGGACCGCCGGAGGCATCTGGTGAGATAAGAGCACAAATTTTGAGCAGTTTGGCATCATCCCGTACTAGTTTCAATTCCTGAGGGTACGATTAAGACAGGGTTTAGGGTTTAGAGTTTAAAGTTTAGAGTTTAAAGTTTAGGGTTTAGAGTTTAGAGGGGGGCTGCATGTTTCAAT
>CAXHCA010000084.1:0-27424 GCA_964015035.1 uncultured Saprospiraceae bacterium | reverse complement strand
GAGAATGATCTTTTAACTACCAACTTTGAGACAGAGCGCAACTGCGCCCCATCAATAATTAAAATAATAGGTGACCAACCCGGGAAGGACGGTTGGTTGCACTGTCCATTTTTGAACACTCGCTGTTCAGGTATGAACACCTTTTTATAGCTTTCCCAGGGTAAAAGGCCGAAAAAGAAGGAATTTTCCGCTTGGCATGGATTTGGCACGGTATGCTACAAATCAAGCTGTATGTTGCGCAATGACTTTAAAATCACCCTTCGGCATTTGTTAAAAAACCGCACCCGCACTTTCATCAATTTTTCGGAACTGACGGTTGGTTTGGCGGCAGTCATATGGGGCTTTCTGTATGTGTTCAATGATTGGCAAACCGATATTAGGTGGCAATTCCGTCATTGCGTAGTGAGTAATAAATTCCCGTCATGGAAGTTGCAAATATCCATGACAGGACAGGAGAAATCCTTCCCAATTTGATCCTTTTAAATGTCAAAAAATGTGGAGCAAGCAAATCAAAATAGCAATAAGAAGTCTTTTTAAAAGTCGATTATTTACGGCAATCAATGTGCTGGGGCTCACCATTGGCATGGCGTCGACTCTGCTTATTTATATTTGGGTGCAAAATGAACTGACCTTTGACCGTTACTATCAAAATTCCGATAATATCTATCGGGTGCTTTGTCACTGGAATGGCGCTGGAAGTCGCATTAACATTCGGTCCATACCCCTTCGACTGAAGGAAACCGCTGAAGCAAAAATTCCGGATATCAAAGAATGCTACCTCTTACACCCTGATCAGCGTAGTCCTCTGGTAACCTTAGAAGACGGCACCGTATTTGAAGAAAAAGACTTTGCCTACGTCAGCAAATCTTGGTTTGAAGCATTTGATTACCAAATACTTGAAGGATCACTCCCCGCTTTTTATGCCAACAAAAACAGTATTGCGCTGACCAAGAAGCAAGCCACAAAATACTTTGGCGATCAGTCGGCAATAGGAAAAACCCTGGAACTTCACGCAACGGTGTTTACCGTCAGAGTAATCCTGAAAGAAATGCCGACCAATTCCAGTTTTCAATTTACGGCCTATCTTCCACTGGAAGCCATTTGGGCCAATCAAGCGGCTTATGAAGAAGACTATCACTCGGGCAATTACAACTACATTGCTTTTTTCAAAACGGAGACACAAGCTGCCCCCGAGAAAATTGCCGAACAACTGGCTGCTATCCTCAATGAAACAGACGACGAAAATCGCAATACCTGCTCCCTGGTCCCTATCGACGAGGTGCGTTTTTATCCGGACTTATCAGGAGATTATTTCCCGCATCAGGACAAGTCCACCGTTTACATCTTTGCCATTATCGGGTTGATTCTCCTGCTCACCGCAGGTTTAAATTACATCAATCTTTCCACTGTATTGATCAGCAAAAGGGTCAAGGAATTTGGTATAAAGAAGGTGATTGGCGCCAACTTTCAACACATATTCAGTCAGGTCATGCTGGAGACACTGCTGACGAGTTTGTGTGCCTTTCTGGGAGCGATTGCGATTGTGAATACGGCTTTACCGTTACTCAGTAATTTTGTGGAGGTGCCCTTACACATCGACTTTACCCAAACCTCCGTCTGGGGCATTTTATTGGGTATGGTCTTGCTCAATCTATTGGTAGCAGGCATCTATCCGGCGGTGATGTCGGCCAGTTTTAAACCCATCCAATTGATCAATGGCCGAAAAATTGCCACGAAAGGTGCCGTCCTTCGAAAAGCATTGGTCGTGGCCCAATTCGCTGCGGTGGTTATCGTTTTGATCAGCACCTTAGTGATGTACCAGCAACTGCTTTTTGTGCAGCAAAAAAACGTCGGTTACGACCGTGCTCAGGTCATCAAAATCCGCCCCAATCTGTTCCGCGATGGCAATATTGAAAAGAATTTTGAACAGTTTAAATTATTTAAAGAAGCATTGGCAGCTTTGCCCGAATTTGAAGCCGTTGCGCTCACGGATGGATCCGTTTCCCATATTGACAACCAAAACAGCGGCAGCTTGAGCTGGGCCGCCAAACCAGCCAATTTAACCACGAATGTCTATCAATTGCGAGCCGATGAAGAATTGCTATCCGTTTTCGATCTGCAATTGGCAGAAGGCCGCTGGTTTTCTCCGGATTTGGCCAGCGATCAAGAAAACATCATCCTCAATGAAACAGCTGTGCGACGTTTCAACATCCCCCAACCGGTCATTGGACGAAAGTCCAGTTTTCAGGGGCGCGAAGGACAAATCATTGGTGTGGTGAAAGATTTCAATTTTGAAAACTTACACGAATCTATTGAGCCATTGGTCATTTGGCATCATTCAGGGCGTGGGCATACCATTTTGGCAAAAATTAATGCTGAAAATACTACCGAAGCCCTCCAAAAGGCAGAAGCGCAATTTGGCGCGTTATTACCCGGGATCTTCTTTAAATATACCTTTCTCGAAGAGACTTTTCAACAAATGCACGAAGCAGATGCTCAGATCGGGTTGTTGTTTCAAATCTTTGCCGGGTTACTGATTTTCATTTCCTGTTTGGGCTTATTTGGCCTGACCGTATTCTCCGCGGAATTGCGCATTAAGGAGGTCGGGGTAAGAAAAGTACTGGGCGCTTCGGTAGCCAATATTGTCCAGTTGCTTTCCAAAGATTTCCTTTGGCTGGTTTTTCTGGCCATTCTCATCGCCATTCCGATCGCGGGATACTTCGTAAATCATTGGCTGCAATCTTTCGCCTACCACATTGAACTACAATGGTGGATGTTTGCAATTGCCGGTGTTTTAGCGCTATTGATTGCTTTTGTGACGATAAGTTTTCAAAGTGTAAAAGCAGCCCTAGCTAATCCGGTAGCGTCTTTGAGAAATGAATAACGCTGAGACGATGAAACCCGAAGCCTGTTAACACTCTTAAAATCGCCCGAATTATGTTTAAAAACAACTTTAAAATCGCCTGGAGGAACCTTTGGAAATATCCAATGTATTCTACCGTCAATCTGCTGGGCATGTCGCTCGGATTGGCAGCAGCCTTTGTCCTCCTTTTCTACACCTACCGCGAACTGACTTACGATCAAAGTTTCCGCGATGCCGACCGCATTTATCGCGTAGGCACAGACTTTTTTAATATGGGTGGCTTTGCTAAAAGCCAGGAAAACCTGCTGCCGGTACTCACTCAGGAAACACCGGAAATTGAGCTGGCTACCCGCTTTGACCGCGGCTTTCGCGACCTGGAAGTCAAGGCTTGGGAACAAGAATACGAGGAAAAAGCACATCTCTACGTCGATTCGGCCTTTTTCCGAATGTTTTCCTTCAACTTTGTAGCCGGTGATCCTACTCGGGCATTACAAGCCCCAAATGAAGTAGTGCTTTCGCAACGGCTGGCCGAAAAGTACTTTGGTGGCACGACGCAAGCCATGGGAAAAACCATCTTCACCGGCACGGAACAAAAACCCTACCAGGTAGCAGGTGTAATCAACAACCATGATCTGCGGACCCACCTCAAAGCGGATCTTTGGTTTCCACTCGCAGGCAGAGAGGAAAACAGGACCAGCTGGACCAATGTGACCTTTTACAACTATGTCAAACTCAACAAAAATAGCACTGTAGCCGATTTGCGGAGTGGACTGGATGCTTTGTTAAAAAACCATGCTTACCCATCCGTCAAAACTGATTTGCCTTTTGAAAAGTGGGTCAACCATAAAGATGCCGTCAAGTTCTATATCCAACCCCTCACCGATATCTATTTGACGTCTAATTACAGCATGGAAGTATCTGCCGGAGGCAACGCCACACAGGTCTACATCCTGGGCATTATCGGCCTGTTCATCATCTTCTTGGCTGGCGTCAATTACATCAATTTGACAACGGCCCGATCCATGGTCCGCGCCAAAGAAATCGCCATCAAGAAAACTTTGGGGGCCGAGAAAAAATTCCTAATTAAACAATTTCTCAGCGAAGCCATCTGGTTTAGTATGGTAGCGGTGATCATTGCCGGAGGGCTGGCGGAATTGTTACAAACGTTGTTTAGCAAAATCACCGGTGAACAACACATGCAGACGATATTTTCCAATTGGCAACAACCACTGTTGTTGATTGGATTTGCACTATTGGTTGGCATCTTATCGGGACTTTACCCCGCATTTTACCTGACGAGTTTCCGGCCGGCCAAGATCATCAAAGGAGCGCGCAACAAAAAGGAAAATGGCCAATTGCGCAGCGGTCTGGTTGTCTTTCAGTTTGTCATTTCCATCGGGTTGATCATTAGTAGTGTGATCGTCTACCAACAATTGCACTATATGTTGGATAAAGATAAAGGCTTGAATCAGGATGGCGTAATTGTAGTAGAAAACCTAAACGAGCTCAAAGATCAATCCGCTACCTTCCGGGCGGAGACAGCACGCAACAGCAAGGTACTGTCCACTAGTTTTGCCCGCCGTGTACCTGCCGGAAGTGGCATTTGGATGTATACTTATCAGACTCCTGAAATGACTGAGTCGATCACCATACAAACCTTCCCGGTTGATCACGACTTTCTTCCTACCGTAGATATGCGACTGCTCAAAGGCCGCAATTTCTCTGAAGAAATAGCCAGTGATAGCTCCGCCATTATTCTCAACGAAGCTGCCGCCAAGCAACTTGGTTTAGGAGAAAACCCCATTGGTGCGGAAGTCAATCAAAAGCAGCACGTAGTGGGTGTGATTCACGATTTTCATTTTCAATCTCTCCGCGAAGAGATTGCTCCGGTGGTGTTGAGCTATGCTCCCCAAGGCAGCAAATTGGTAGTTAAAACCAACAGTAGTGATATCGGAGAAGTTGTGGCTGCCCTGAAACAAAACTGGCAAAAGTTCTCACCGGAAGCGCCCATGATCTACACCTTTATGGATGAGAATTTTGCACAACTGGCCAGCAAGGAAACCATGCTGAGTCAAGCCATTACCTTTTTCACCTTATTGGCTTTCATTATTGCTTGTCTGGGACTCTTTGGACTGGCCACTTTCTCTACCGAGCAGCGAACCAAGGAAATTGGTATCCGCAAGGTATTGGGTGCTACGGTTGCCCATATCGTTGGACTGCTTTCAACCGATTTTTTGAAGTTGGTATTTCTAGCCTTTGTCATCGCCTCCGGTATTGCCTGGTTTGCCATGGATCGCTGGCTGGAAAATTTTGCGTACCGCATCAATATACACTGGTGGGTATTTGCTCTGGCCGGACTAGCCGCAGTAGCCATTGCTTTTGTGACAGTCAGTATACAAAGTATTCGGGCAGCAATTGCTAACCCGGTAAAAGCATTAAAAAACGAATAAAAAGAATCCGTTATGTTCTATAATCACTTAAAAGGGGCTTTCAGAGTACTCCGCAAAAACCGCTTGTATACGGCCATCAACCTGATTGGAATGGCGATGGGAATTGCTGCCGTATTGCTCATTTTCCGCATGATCAGCTATGAAATGAGTTTTAATAAAAACTTTGCCCATTACGATAGTATCGTCAGAGTGGTGAGTATTGAAAAGAGTCCGGAGGAAGGAGATCAACACACGACCTGCACCCCTCTACCTGCCATGGAGGTGATGAGAAACGAGGTCAGCCAATTTGAATATATGGCTAAAGTCCATGAATTGTGGGCTACGCTGACCATTCCCGACCCATCCGGAGGTGCGCCGCTTAAAAAATTGGGTATGGACCCTACGGAAACGGCATTCTTCACCGAACCAGATTTTCTTAAAATCTTCAATTTTGAATGGCTTTCCGGTGATCCCGAAACAGCACTTTCGGAACCAAGCACCATCCTCCTTACGCGCAGCTGGGCAGAAAAGTGTTTTGATCATTGGGAAGAAGCCTTGGGACAGACCATTTTGGTCGATAACCTCGTGCCAGTAACCGTCAAGGGAGTGGTGGAGGACCTTCCTCCCAATTGTGATTTTGATATCCCTTTCCTGGTTTCCTACCCAACGGTTGAGGCCAATGCTGACCTGTTTTTCTTTGGTGGCGGTTGGGGCACTTGCAGTTCCAACAATCAGGTTTATGCCAAGTTGTATGATCCGACACAAATGGCTGCAGCCAATGAAATTTTGGCGACGGTTGGCGCAGAAGAATACAGTAACAGAACGGGCAAACAAACTCGATTCCATTTGTTGCAACCCTTATCCGATCTGCACTACAGTGAGGAGTATCACAACTCCGGCTCCCATACCATTGCCAAAAGCCGATTACGCATTTTGGCTGCCATTGGCTTGTTGATCCTGATCATGGCTTGCTTCAACTTTATCAATCTGGCTACAGCGCAGGCATCGCTAAGGGCCCGGGAAGTGGGCGTGCGCAAAACCCTCGGCAGTGGAAAAAGTCAGCTGATTTGGCAGTTTATGACCGAAACCGGACTCATTGTTTGTCTGGCCGTAATTTTAGGCGTGGTCCTGGCTTCGATGTTGTTGCCATTGCTGACCGTATTTTCCCATGTCCCGAGCGAATTGCCTTTTCTTTCCAGCCCTTTGGTGATTGGGTTTCTATTGCTGATTACCGTTTTGGTAACCCTTGTTTCTGGCATCTACCCGGCATTGGCCATGGCCCGGTTTCGGCCGGTACAAGCGTTAAATAACAATGCAGACCGTTCGCTTTTTGGAGGAGCCGCTATCCGAAAATCTTTAGTCGTTCTTCAATTCTCAATTGCCCACGCCTTGATAATTGGTGCAGGTATCACCATTTTGCAACTGGATTACATCCGTTCTAAAGACCTCGGGTTTGATCAGGACCTGGTGTACACCTTCAACATGAGTGCCGATAGTTCTAGCATTGCCCGACAATCGGCTCTCAAACAAAAATTGTTGCAATTGCCATCGGTACAGGCGGTGAGCCTGAGCAGTGACCAGCCCCTTTCCGACAATACCTGGTCTTCCAACTTCCGGTACGCCTCCCGCCCTGAGGATGAACCTTATGAAATTAGTCTGAAATTTTGTGATGTAGATTACCAAAAGACGTATGGTATAGAGCTTTTGGCCGGTAAATGGCTTGCTCCTTCTGATACTATGCGGGAAGCAGTAGTCAACGAAATGTTGCTAAAGAAATTGGGCATCATCGATCCGGAAGAAGTCGTTGGGCAACAACTCAGACTAGGTAGCCGTACGCCATTGGAAATTGTGGGGGTAACCAAAGATTTTCACACACACTCTTTCCGCGAGCAACATGAGCCCATCATGCTGACTACAAGAAATCAGTATTATTGGGAAATCGGTGTAAAAGTTCAGTCCAATGATTTATCCAAAACGGCCAATGACATTCAAAAAGTCTATAACGAAGTCTTGCCGGAGCAAGTTTTTGATGGTCAATATCTCGATGAACGTATCGCCCGCTATTATGAGGATGATAGCCGCCTCGCCTCCATTTGTAAAGCATTTGGCTTTCTGGCCATCGTGATTTCCTGCCTGGGGTTATTTGGATTGGCCACCCATGCGGCTGCACAACGCATCAAAGAAATTGGCATTCGCAAAGTACTTGGCGCAAGTGTAGCAGAACTGGTTAGCTTATTGTCTAGAGAATTCCTCACCATCGTGTTTATAGCTTTATTAATTGGCACGCCACTGGCCTGGTACTTTATGGATCAGTGGCTGGATTATTTCGCCTATCACATCGATTTGCATTGGTCTATTTTTGCCCTATCTGGCCTATTGTCATTGACCATTGCTTTCTTAACAGTTAGCTACAAAAGCATTCGGGCGGCTATGGCCAATCCGGTGAAGGCGTTGCGGAGTGAGTAAACAACAACCCGGTCGAAAGCTATGCGCTTATGGAAAAAGAGGAAGGTGGCACTCTAAGCCGGCAAAATAGTCCTTCCTTTTTTTCCAACAAAACCCTTCTTCTTACCAACCCGAAGCATTGTAGTATCCTACTCTTAAGTGCATGTACTTTAACATTATCTGAAAAAAAATCCATAAATTAACGTCCAAAGACAACCACAAGCTGTCGTTAATTAATCCGGATACCCGTATGAAAATTTGGCCAATTTTATTGATCCTCGCCTTACTATTGTGTTCAATCACTTTTTTCGCCCTTTACAGAAATCCGGAAATAACAGATGCCATCATTCCCGAAAAGCCGATGCAGGAGGAAAAATCCTGTAACTGCCCAATTGAGAAACTCGATCAATTGGTTCAAAATATCGATCGGGAAACCCAGCAATTTCTCGATACCTTTTCGCTCAATGGCCAATTAAGCGCCGAAGCAACCATCAAAAAATTTGGATTAGTCAAAGGGGGAATAGGCGGTAATTATATTGTAAACAAAGGAACTGAAGTCAGTAAAATGTATGTTGGAAAAAGTGACTTTACAGGTAACCCCCAAATCGTTGAGCTGGCGATCATTAGAAATTTATTTTGTGCAACCATTGTGACCTATTGCGACCAGGGAAATGAAGAGATGATGAAAAATGAGGTAGTGGATTTTAAAAATTATATGCTAAACCGATTGAACCCACCAAAGAACCCAAAGGTCCCGCAAGTAAAAAAAGTCAAGCTCAAGATCATTCACGGAGCCAACTTCAAGAGAATTTTCATCGATAATGAGGTGGCCTATGAAATACCTAACGAAAGTAATTTAGACTACAAGACTTTTAAGGTTCCGACCGGTAATCACGCTTTGAAAATCGAGTACCATTCCGGTCTAAGCAAAGAAAAAAACATAAACCTACAAAGTGATGCAACCATTAGCCATCTTTCATTCTAGTGTGACTAAACGACTTGCGGTATGCTTTTGGGTTTTAATTGTTTTCCAATGCTTTTTGCAGGCACAAAAAACCACTATCGCATCAGAAGCCATTGTAACCCTCAGAAATTTCACCATTTCCCCTGAGTCTTCTGAAAATTTGGGTAAATACGCTAAAGTACTGGAGAACTTGCACAATGAGATGTCCATGATCTTGTCAGAAAGTGGGATAGTGATCCAGCCGGACCTAGCCACCGAATTTGAAGATATGGGAAGCACCTCTCAGGCTACAACAGAGAAAACCACGGTTTGGGGAAAACTGCAAATACCCGATCCGCTCCTACAGGATCGTGATTATTACCTGCAATTGGAAGCCAATCACTATGAAGCAGAAAGAAACTGGAGGAAAAGTACCAGAATTAACCTCAAAGATATTCCAGCTAAATTTCGGGAAGAATTAGGTGCGAATCGACAAAAAATCCTGGATTTATTTAGTCAAGGAAGAGAGGCTAAAAAAGAGCAGCAGGAAGACAGGATCTTTATCAAAACCTTTGAAGAAGATGGCTTTGATTTAAGCTATACCTCCGACAGTTTTTTCATCATGCACCCGCTCGATAGCTTTTACTTTTACTACGATTGGTATTATGATCTAATCAAAAAGGAGTGTTATCCTCCTGGAAAATTGTGCCGATCGTTTACTTCCGGAGATGGCAGACCTTTCCTGGAATTTAAGGAAAATAAGCTTCCGGAAATCAAAAACACCAAAATCGATATTAATTCCATTTTTTGGACTCGGAAATACGACTGGAAATCTTTAAAAGGAAAATGGATCAATCCCAAGGAAACTTATAACGTCTTGATTTTTCCGTTTGACCATTATGATAATTGTGACCGGGACATCAGCAAATTTTGCACCAAAGCGGTTCGAGAATTATTGATCAGAGAAAGCTCCATCGAAGGTATTAAAATTGATGTGAGAATCAACAAGCAGTTTAATACGCCGGAAAAACCGCTGGACTATAAAACCGCCGAAAAAATCGGAAAAATCAGTCATGCTGATTTATTATTATGGGGCGACTATGAAAAACAATGTGAATGGGATTCTACTTTGGTTAATATTAAATTTCTCCCTATGGGAGAAGATGGAGCAGTGGCCTCTTTGATTGGCAATAAAAAAGAAACGGGCTTCCAGAAAATTGATGCCATATCATCCTTGATTCACAATGAAAATTTAGTCGGTGACATCAAGGATATTGTCTACTTCTCCCTGGGGAAAGCGACCTCCAGCTGCGAAAAAAAAGAACAATTGTATAGCAAGGTTTCCATTCCTAAAGACAAATTGGAATACATCACTATACTCTTGGATCAAATAAACTGCTATCGCAGGCAAAAGGATCATGAAAAGATAGCGCCCTTATTGGAACAGGCTTTAGCGATTGATTCTACTAACTTAAATGTGCTTTCCACCCATGCGCACTATTATTATAGTAGACGAAATTTTGAAGAGGCCATCAAGTTTTATGAAAAAATCAATACCCTATACCCGGAGAACCTAAATGCCGCAAACCTAGCGGAAATGTATCTATCCAAAGGCCACCCTGAACTTGCCTTAAAGGTGATCAATAATTACTATAACAGAAGACCAAATGAAAAATTAAAACATTACTATTGTGCAGAAATATTTCGGAGAACAAGACAGGATTCTCTAGCTATTATAAATTTTGAAAAAGTAATTGCCATTGACTCCACTTCAAACATTCTCGCCCGGGATATTTTTCTAAAATTGTTCCGGTTATATGTTAAACAGGAAGACTTTCCCCGAGCAGAAAACAGGCTTGATAAAGCGGTCCAAATAGAAAGTAAAAGTACTGTATTTAATAAATCTGTAGAAGAAAGAATAAGATATCATTTGCAAGTAAAAAAAGATACAATAAAAGCATTGGAAGACTATGAATATCTGATGCAAACACAGCACACTTCTTTAGCACAAAAAAAATACCTTCCAGAAAGGAGAAATCTCTTTAAGACTCTAGGGCGATTTAACGAGGCCCTGGCAGATAATCGGGCCCTACGTGAATTACTTCCAAAAGACCTGGATTTAATCGTTAATGAAGCACAGATCACTTCCTTAATGGGCGATTCGCTTAAAACTATTGGTATCCTTACGGAATTAATTGACGTACATAAAAAACCCGAGCATATCTTAGAAAGAGCCCTGTACTACCTGACTATAGGTAGATTTGAGGAAGCGATAAAGGGCTTTCATGAAGTAGCATCCTCCGAAGCCTTGGCTACCTCGGCCTATAATTGGCTTTCTTTAATTTACACCCAACCGGAGCACTTCGATAAGGACAAAGCCATTGATTATATCCGCCAATCCGTACATCATAAAAAAGCAAGAAAGACTCCGAAAAAGAATTTTTATTCCTCAAATCTATTGCCAGTTGTGTTGCTGCCCAATCATGACGGCTTTTATCATGATCGACGTAAACCCAATTATGCCAATTACAAGGACCTTCAATTTACGGATCAATGCTTAAATCAATTGAAATTCATTGAAGACCATTTACAGGACTTCTTTCCGGCGGATTCTATCTATTTGCAGGAGGCATTTTATGCTTTGGCAAATACAAAGTATTCCCTACTGACCAGATCCAATAGAGTTGAAGAATGTATTCAGTTTTTTGAAGATTTGTTGGCCGGAGAAAACAACTATAAAATAGGTTCGGAAGAAGCAGTAGATCTTAAAAGAACACTAGCTGGGCTTTATGTAAAAACAGGAAAACAGGATGAGGCAATATCCGCCTTGGATGAATACTTATTCAGTAAGTTGAACCCTCTAGAAGGAAGGGACAAAAACAAGTATCTCCTTACCTCTGTAAAAAAGGACAGAAGCCTTGAAAACTTACAATCCAATCCTGATTTCATAAAAATGATCGAAAAATATGACTGGTTGATCACCAATGATGAAAAATAATGTTGTTGACTTTGTATTGAAGTAAACCATTTCGGCACCACCTGTCAAAAAATGTACGGCATTACGGAGTGAGTAGAACAACCTGGCCTAAAACTATTCGTTTATGAAAAAAAAAAGGAAGGACTAGTGCGACTAGTCCGAAATAATTGATACCGAAGGATGATCGAAGTTGGCAATTTCGATCTGATAGACAAACCCCAACTACACCCTTACAACTTCACCACCCGCCCAGTAAACCGCTGATTGACAATGACCTGGTAAATACCCTTCGGCAGGTTGTGCAAAGGTATAACGGATGAGTTAAGCCCCGTAAAATGGGCCACTTGTTGGCCGTTTAAATTATAAATAGAGACCTCCTCCGGTCTATGTCCTTCAGGAAGCTCCAACCGCACATCATCATTGGTGGGATTGGGAAAGAGCTGGATAGCATCCTCACTCTCCGGAATAGAAGAAGAGGTAACAAATTGATCACAGGGTGTCCAGTGGAAAATAGGGGCGTGAAAGAATCGTACTCCATAAATGCTCTGTTCTCCCACACCTTCCACTTCAAAATCAAGAAAGACCGGAGTATTTACATTGGCCTCAAGTATTGCCTCTTCCGATAAATCAATAACAATGCTGTCCTGGGCTGCCATACAAAAATATTGATTGGCCGGGTTTTCGTTCCAATCATAAGGCCCCGAAAGAACATCGGCCCAATGGTTGCTGAGTAGTGAACCACTATGACAGTTGCGACTCCAGAATTCTGATTGGTGCCAGGATATTTTAACGGGTTGATGGATAGACCTGATAATAATAAAGCAATCTCCTCCTCCGTAACAACCACTACTCCAGTCATTAGGGCCATCAAAAATTCGTTCTGCGCCATTGATGATCTTTTTTGAACATTTATAGCGATACTGGCCGGTTAGCAGGGTTCCCCTTACTTCAAAGACCGAATCAAAAGGGGTATCAATCTCTATTTCTCCAAATTCCGGGTCAAGATCTTCTGTAGCCAAAGAATCGAAGCCAACTATCACAGAATCTATGTTACCGATGGCGTCTTCTACATAAATGGTAGCTTCAAACTGAGCGGTGGTTTGGCTTTGAAGGTTACTTGCCCAGAGTATTAAGAACAGATTTGTAAAAAAAACTAATTTATTCATAATCTTTTTTATAAAGAATCCGGGATAGCACCTTTTTCGCACCATCCCGGACCAAGATGATAGCGTTTAATTTTTTACAATGACCTTTGAAGTAAGCTGGTCATTAACTTGTAATATCACAGAATAAACGCCGGAATTCAGCGATGCTGTAGAAAAAGTCTGCTGATAAACGCCGAATGGGGTAGCACAATCAACAGTGCCATCAAGAGGAAAGGTGCCGGATGGAAGGTCTGGTGGAGATGTTTGTGAAAAAACTACCTGAAAACTGGTGAACATTAAAAACAGGTAAACACATAAACACAGAGAGATGCTTCATCTTTATTAGATTTAAGGTGATTAAAAAGCGCTTGTTAAAAAGAATTTGAATAAAAGTAACTAATATTACTTTAAAAAGCAAGTAAACTTTATATTTTAAAGCATTTAGCATCTGCTGATTTATTGACAGGAAAAAGTACTTATCAGGTTTCTCCAGAAAAATAGTAGACTATAAAAAGTTGCTTGCGAACCTATATGTCCAGATAGACAAGGAAGTGATTTAAACTGATTTAGATGAATATTTGTTCCAAAAATTAAACACGTCTGAGGGAAGGCATAAAAACAGGTCAAATTTCCCTTCTTTTATATAGGGGTATACCCTTTCCAAAAGCATCTTAAATGCAAATTCACCCGACTAAAACACCAATCTATGTGGTACAATTATTTTAAAATCGCCATCCGGAATTTATGGAAATTTAAGTTTTATTCCCTAATTAATATCATAGGATTGGCGGCTGGCGTCACTGCATTCTTGTTCATTTTTCTATATGTCAACGATGAACTGACTCATGATCGCTTCCATCCCAATACCGAGCGTATTTATCGAGCCGATGTGGATGGCCAACTGGGAGATCAGGTCATTTCCAGTGCCGAAAATTCTGCCCCGTTTGGCCCGACCCTACTTGCCGAATTTCCCGAGGTAGAGGATTACACCCGACTGCGGAGTCGCGGCAGTTATTTGGTGCATTATGAAGATCAACATTTTCGGGAAAATCAGGTTGTTTTTGCCGATAGTAACCTCTTCCGGTTCTTTGCCATCCCTCTTGCGGAAGGAAACCCGGAAACGGTGCTTCGCAATCCCAATACAGTGGTCATTTCTGAAGCAGTGGCCCAGAAATATTTTGGACAGGAGGACCCCATTGGAAAAGTGTTGGCACTTGACAATCGGGATCGCTATACCGTGACCGGAGTACGGGCGCCCATGCCACCCAATACCGATTTCGATTTCGACTTTTACCTGTCTATGAGCACCATCGAAGAAAGTAGAAATAATCAATGGGGCAGTCTGAATTTTGCCACCTTTTTATTACTTCGGGAAGGGACCGATGTGGCTGCCTTTACGGAAAAATTCAACCCGATTATTATCAATAATTATTTTGCCCCCGAGGTGGAAAAGTACATAGGTCAGCGCTGGGAGGAGGTCATGCAGGGCGAAAACCATTTTGGTTATTTGCTCTTTCCGATGGAGCGAATTCACCTTTATTCTGACAAGGAAGATGAAGTCGGTGCCAATGGAGACATCAAATACGTGTGGATTTTTTCGGTCATTGGACTGTTTATTCTTTTGATTGCCTGTATCAACTTTATTAACCTGACTACGGCACGTTCGGCAATTCGCGCCCGTGAAGTGGGCATTCGGAAAGTGGTGGGCGCACAAAAACGCCACCTATTCACTCAATTTGTCGGAGAAAGTGTGCTTTTAAGTGTCTTGGCCATGATCGTTGCCGTGGTTCTGATCAAGTTGCTCTTTCCTTATTTCAACGATTTGGCCAGCAAAGATTTGGCCATTAGCCAGCTCTTTTCCGTGCGCTTTTTGTTGACCGCCATTATTCTCATTCCTTTGATTGGCCTTCTAGCCGGCAGTTATCCCGCCCTTTTGCTGTCGCGATTTAAGGTCATAAAGGTTTTGCAGGGCGGTTTATTTCAGGGCACCCGTAAAGATAATCTACGAAATGCCCTGGTCGTTTTTCAATTTTTGATTACCATGGCTTTGATTTCCGGAACGTTGGTGGTGTACCAACAACTGCAATACATTCAGCACAAAAACCTGGGTTTTGATCGAAATCACCTATTGGTCATTAATGATGCTTATGCCCTGCAAAATAATGTCCCTGCTTTTAAAGCAAAAACGCAGGCCTATCCGGAAGTGGAACATGTGACTGTTTCAAGTTTTTTACCCACTCCCAGCAGACGAAATACTTCTTCCTACTTCCTGGGCCGCAATCCGGAACAAGACAAGGTGATCATTCTCAACAACTGGGACGTGGACCCGGATTACATTCCTACCATGGGCATGCAACTTGTTGAAGGCCGCAATTTTTCCACTGATTTTCCTTCTGATAGCACCGCTGTGGTCATTAATGAGCGTTTGGCTAAATATTTTGGCAATGAGGATCCCATTGGACAATTCATTACCGAGTTTAATGACAACGATGAACTAACATCCTATAAGGTGATTGGAGTGGTAAAAGATTTCCATTTTTCCAGCTTGCGGCAACATATTGATCCTTTAGCCTTTTTTTTACAACCCAGTGAGGGATTCATGACCCTTCGATTGGGCTCTGGTGACCTATCCAATACCATTCAAAAATTAAAAAGCGATTGGGAAACCCTCGCGCCCGGCCAGCCCTTTGATTACACCTTAATGGATGAGCGCTTCAACCGCATGTACGATAGTGAGTTGCAAATCGGACAAATCATCGGGGTCTTTTCCATACTGGCCATTTTCATTGCCACCATTGGCTTATTGGGGCTCGTTTCTTTTGCCGCCCAGCAACGCACCAAAGAAATTGGCATCCGCAAAGTATTAGGGGCTTCCATAACCGGAATTGTTGGATTATTATCCAAAGATTTCATCCGCCTCATCCTGATTGCCTTGGTCACGGCCATTCCCATCACCTGGTATGTGATGAACCGCTGGCTCGAAAATTTTGCTTACCGCATTGATATTCCCTGGTGGGTCTTCATTCTGGCGGGCACCATTGCCATTGGTATTGCGTTGATTACGGTAAGTTTTCAGACCATTAAAGCGGCCGTTGCCAATCCGGTGAAGGCGTTGAGGAGTGAGTAGATTTACTCCTCCTTTAAACACTGCACCGGATTTACCCTTGGTTAATACCTCCAAATCGGGAAGAGACAAAGCCTTCTTCTTTCATGCCTTTGAGTGCAACGTAGGTGTACGGCACTGATGTTGATCTTCACTTTTATTAAAGATATAATCATCGTATGATTCCTGATGATTATGGGAAGGCTTCAACGGGGTGCGCCCAAAACCGGAAGATCGCTTTTTCTCAAACAAGGACTACTGCTTTCGAGTGATAATTAACCTCGCCCTGTTCACTATCGCACAGCAAGTGTTCGAATCCGAACAATTGAATCTTCTTTATAACCAGCACGCTTACATGTAAAAACCTAACAATCAGACAATTAAAACTTATGGCATATTTCTTGAGCTGGATACAATGAAATCATCCAGACTAAAAATATGATCAAAAATCACCTGACCATTGCTCTGCGTAACTTGTGGCGGAATAAATTCCATGCCTTTATCAATGTTGTGGGATTATCCATTGGCATTAGTGCCTGTCTGGTCATCTTTTTGATGGTCCGCCACGAGTTGAGCTTTGATACTTTTCGCGAAAATTACGATCATACCTACCGCATCTATTCCCAGTTTAGCGGTTCCTTTGAGGCCACCAACACGGGCGTCGTAGCTCCCTTGGCGGAATATATTGACGGACGGTTCTCGGATGTAAAAAAGGTTATTCCCTTACACACCATTTACGAAAAAGTGCAAGTCATGGGTTCGGATGGGTTGCCGGCAAAAGAGCTGGACTACCAGGATGATTTAGTGATCGTCCCTCCCGACTTTTTTGAAGTATTTCCTGAATTTGAATGGATCAGCGGCTCGCCGATCACGTCTCTTTCTGCACCACATCAAGTGGTGTTGACCACAGAGAAAGCCAACACCTATTTTGGCAACGATGACCCCAATGCCATTATCGGTCGACAAATCATTTATCGCGATTCATTGATCTTGACGGTATCCGGAATTATTGCCTCAGAAACCCGCCAAACAGATCTTGGCTTCGGCGATTTTGTATCTTTTTCCACCATTAAACAAAGCTGGTTAAGTAACCAAATCCGACTCGAAGATTGGAGTTCTACCAACAGTTCTTCTCAATTGCTTATTCAGACAACTCCTGAAACAGATGTCCCCACGCTCCAAAAAGAAATCAGTGACCTGGGCCAAGAACGCTACCTACAAGATAATGGTGATGCCACCTGGCAATGCCGCTTTATTTTACAACCCTTCAACGATATTCATTTTAATACCGAATTAGCAACAATCGACGACCTCCATCCTCCCACACACCTTCCCACCCTGCGGGCACTGATCTTGGTAGCAATTTTGCTATTGGTCATAGCAGCCATCAACTACATCAATCTGGAGACCGCACAAGCCATGCGCAGATCCAAGGAGGTGGGTGTGCGGAAAGTATTGGGAAGTACTCGCCGAGGATTGGTCTTCCAGTTTTTGGGAGAGACCTTAGTGGTTACCCTAATCTCTGTATTGATCTCACTCCAACTGGCTAGCCTGGGAATCGGCTATTTTGATGAATTCATTCCAGCAGAAGTCACATTGCAATTTACCGATCCGTGGGTATTTGGCTTTTTGGCACTATTTACCATCTTTGTCACCATTCTGGCCGGATTCTATCCTTCCTTTGTCTTGTCTTCTTTCCAACCCGTACGCGCCTTAAAAGACCAGGTGATCTCACTACGAGAAGGATTGAGAAATACTAACTTACGCCGGGCCCTGATCGTATTTCAATTTATCTTTTCTATCGGACTCATCTTTGGCACCTTTGTCATCGGTCGTCAGATCGACTATATGCTTCAGAAAGATATGGGCTTTGATGAAAGTGCGGTGATCTACTTTTTCACCCCCTGGCGGGCACCTGCAGAAAAGCGATCAGTTCTGGAACAACAACTCAAACAACTGCCCGAATTGGTGGAAATGAGTAGAAGTAGCCAACCACCCGCACACTACAGCATCCGCAGCAATGTGATCAAATACGACAATGGAAAAGACATTCAGGCCAACAATGTCTACCTCAAAACCGGTGACACCAATTATATCCATTTTTATAATCTGGAATTGCTGGCCGGCCGCAATATCACGCCTAGTGATAGCATCAAGGAGATGGTGATCAATGAGACCTATCTCAAGCTACTGGGATTTGACAATGCACAGGATGCCATTGGACAGCATTTGATTTACAATGACGACCAACTGTTACCCATCGTTGGAGTAGTCAAGGATTTTCATTTGCAATCCATGCGAAATGCCATTCCTCCCACGATGATCGCCAATGAAAGTGCAGAATTTAACTGCTTTAATCTTCGTTTGCACAACAGCGATCAATCCGGAGAAAACTTGAAAAAAACACTCGATAAGATTGGACAAATCTGGGCTGAAATCTATCCCGAAGAAGCTTTCGAACACCAATTCCTGGACGAAACCGTAGCCAGCTTTTACAAAAGTGAACAACGCACTGCCAAACTGATGCGTAGTGCTACCCTGGTCGCCATTCTCATTTCCTGCCTGGGATTATTGGGGCTTATATCCTTCATGGCCACTCAGCGCACTAAAGAGATTGGCATTCGCAAGGTATTGGGTGCCAGCGTCTTGCAAATTGTCTTTTTGCTGTCCAAAGAATTTATCAAACTGGTCCTCATTGCCAGTCTAATTGGCTTCCCTTTGGCTTGGTGGGGCATGAATCGCTGGCTGAGCGACTTCGTTTATCACATTGAAATCCAGTGGTGGATGTTTCTGACCGTAGGAGGAATAACCCTGGTACTGGCCATGCTGACGCTGAGCTTCCGGGCTACCCAGGCAGCCTTGGCCAATCCGGTGAAATCTCTGAGAAGTGAATAGAACCCGACTTTTTTATAAAGAAAACATAACCAGATCATGAAGAAATCACCTCGCTTTAATTCGGGCTTATTGGCCCTGCTATTGACCTGTGTTGCAGGGCTCAGCTTTGCGCAAACGACCACCTTTAGCGAAAGCTATGACAATATTGACCAGATCAAACTCAATATCGGTGCAGGAGATCTGGCGATTGCCAAGAGCACCACAGATGCCGTAGAGATTATGATTGAATATGATCGAAGTGACCTGGAACTCAAGGTGGAAATCAAGAATGGAGCACTGAAAATTGAAGAAAAGACACTGAAAAACCAGGAATGGGGCAGAACCAGTTGGACCATAAAAATTCCGGATGGGAAAAAAATGGAGATCAACGTAGGTGCCGGTGATGTAGCAATGGAAGGCATCAATGCCAGTATGGAAGCCAACATAGGCGCAGGAAGTTTTGCCCTACAGCAGGTAGGTGGCGAGATCCGACTCAATACCGGCACCGGTAAAATCCAGGTAGAAGATTCAGCGGGTACTTTTGACGTAAATTCCGGTACCGGAAACATCCACCTGAAGAAGATGAGGGGGGCCATCACAGCCAATACAGGAACTGGAAACGTAGTCGCTGAAGCCATTTCTGTGACTGGTAAATCAAGTATGAACTCCGGCACGGGAAAGGTAAATATGTCCTTGGGCAATCCGGTGCAGGCTGACCTTGGCATCAATTCCGGCACCAATGACTCTTCGCTCGACTTTAACGGCTTTGATTTTGATGGTATTCTCACCATCGTTTGCGACAAGCGGCAAGGTAAGATCAAGGCACCATTCGACTTCAGTCAAGAAGAGGTCGATCAAGATGACAGAAGTGAAACCCTCAAGAAAGTCAAGCGTTTTGGTGATTCTGAAGTCGAAATTCAGATTGGTTCAGGCACCGGAACAGCCTCTGTTGATCAATAACATAATATACAATTATCAAGACTTATGTGGCAAAATTTCATCAAAACCGCCTGGAGAAACCTACTGAAAAACAAAGGCTTCAGCCTGATCAATATCGCCGGCTTGGCCATTGGCATTGCCTGTTGTTTGCTCATTCTATTGTATGTCGTTAATGAATTGAGCTATGAAAAATGGAATCCAAATGCAGATCGAATTGTCAGACCGGTTTCCGACATTCGTTTTGGTGGAGAGGAATTCCAAATGTCGGTGGTCAGTTCGGTCGTCGGACCGGATTGTGGGCAAGAGCTACCTGAAGTAGAAAATTGGTGTCGTTTTCGACAATACGGCAGCTTATTGATCAAACCTGCAAATAGTAGCCAACCCAATCAGCAGGAGCAAGAAATCTTGATGGTAGACAGTACCTTTTTTCAGCTTTTTCCAGTAGCTGTCTTAGAAGGGGACGCTGATCGATGCCTCACCCAACCCGATGCCATTGCCATTTCAAAAAGTACTGCAGAACGCTATTTTGACTCCCCATCGGAAGCAATGGGACAGGTTTTATTGCTGGAAAACCAATCGCGGCGGGTTATCACAGCAGTTTTTGAAGACCTCCCTTCCAACACCCACTTTCAAGCCGATTTGCTCTTGTCCATGAATGGCAATCAGGAAGTGGCCAATGCCCCGCTGCACTGGGCGATGGACAATAACTTTCAGACGTATCTTTTACTTAAGGAAGGTACCAATATTGAAGATTTCAGGGCTAAATTTAAGGATTACTCCAGAGCCAAAATCAGCCTGACGGCACAACAGATTATGGGCACCACCATAGAGGAGATTGAAGCAACCGGACAATATGCCAGATATTTTCTGCAAGCCATTCCCGACATTCATTTGTACTCCGATCTTTCCGTTGAATTAGATGCCAATGGTAGTATTCAATACGTATGGATATTTAGTGCCATTGCTGTTTTTATATTACTGATTGCCTGCATTAATTTCATGAACTTGTCTACTGCCCGTTCGGCAAACCGGGCGCGGGAAATTGGCATGCGCAAAATTTTGGGCAGCCGAAGAATGGGACTCGTGCACCAGTTTCTGAGTGAAAGCACCTTGATTGCGGCCCTGGCAGTCATCATCGCCGTACAACTGGCGCTGCTGGCCCTACCCTGGTACAATGAATTGGCTGGCCAGGAACTAGCCATACCCTGGACGGCGCCATTATTTTGGGCCTCGCTCGTGGGTACGGTGGGCCTCGTTGGACTGCTAGCCGGGAGTTATCCTGCATTCTTTCTTTCTGCTTTTGATGCCTTAAAAGTGTTGAAAGGAGAATATTCCGGTCGCAATAAAGGCATCGGTTTTCGCAGTACACTGGTGGTCTTCCAATTTGTCACCTCCGTTACCCTGATCATCGCTACCCTATTGGTTTTCAAGCAATTGAATTATATTCAAAATAAAAATCTGGGCTTCGATAAAAGTCAGGTGATCATCTTGAGAAATGCCTATGCATTGGGGGATCAATTGGATGCCCTCAAAGAATCGATGTTACAATTGCCAGCGGTGCAAAGTGCAACAGCCAGCAGTTACCTTCCAGTACCCTCTTCCAGATCGGACAACTCATTCTCCAAAACCAGAAGTATGAATAAGGACGATGCGGTCAATATGCAAACCTGGCATGTGGATAGTGACTATCTGAAAACCATGGGCATAGAAATCGCAGAAGGGCGCAACTTTGATCCCAACCAAGGCATGGATAGCACCGCCATCATCCTCAATGAAACGGCGGCAAAGCTATTTGGGATTACCGGCAATCTCGATGAAAAAAGGGTATTCCGCCCTGATCCAAATATCAATCGGAAACCAAATCCAGAAGATTTTTGGGAATACCGCGTTATTGGCATCGTCAAGAATTTCCACTATTCCAGCTTGCGCAACAATATTGGGCCACTCTGTTTTGTTTTCGACCCCTCCATTGGCAATCTTTCTTTCCGATATGAGGCATCCGCCACCAATACCGTGATTGCCGCTTTGGAAAAGAACTGGAAAACCATGGCTCCAGACCAGCCTTTTGACTATGACTTCCTGGATGAAGCCTTTAATACCCAATATGAAGCGGAGCAACGCATTGGTCAAATTATCGGTATTTTCACCCTGCTTTCCATTTTTATTAGCTGCCTTGGCCTTTTTGGTCTGGCCAGCTATAGCACCGAACAGCGGACTAAGGAAATTGGCATTCGCAAGGTGCTGGGGGCCTCGGTGGGCAATATTGTGGGGTTGATGTCGAAAGACTTTCTGAAACTGGTCCTACTAGGCGTTTTCATTGCCATTCCACTGGGCTGGTGGGGCATGAGTAAGTGGTTAGAAGATTTTGCCTACCGTGCAGAAATGAGTTGGTGGACCTTCGCATTGGCCGGCCTGTTGGCCATTGCAATTGCTTTTATAACCATTAGTATACAAAGTGTGCGAGCGGCTACCAACAATCCGATAAAAAGCCTGCGAAGTGAATGATTTATTTTTAACCAAAAGCTTTTGATATCCATGTGGCGCAATTACCTCAAAGTCGCTCTGCGAAGTTTGCTTAAGCAAAAAGGGCTCACCGTCATCAATATTTTTGGGCTTTCCATTGGTATGGCCTGTTTCAGCTTATTTTTGCTATACGCCATCAATGAGTTTAGTTACGATCGATGGCATGACCGCCATGAGGATATCTTTCGCATCTACCGCTGGACCGAACAACTGGCCGGACGCGAGGAAGCTAGCGGTGATACCTATATGCCCATGATTTTGGGGCCAACGATGAAGGAAGAACTCCCAGAAATAGAAGAAGTGGTGCGCATGCGCGGTCCCTGGGGAGAGAATTTTGTACGCTACAACCATGATGTCACTCGCCAATATGTCACTTATGCCGATCCAACTTTTTTCAAGGTCTTTTCCTTCCCACTAAAGTATGGAAATGCCGAAACAGCCTTGCAAAATCCTTCCAATCTGGTCCTTACGGAAAAACTTGCCTGGGAGCTGTTTGGAGAAGCGAACCCTACGGGTAAAACCCTGGACATCAAAATCGATGATGCCTTTGTGCCATTTACCGTGAGTGCCATTGCTGAGGATTTGCCTGCCAATTCCTCCATTATTTTCGAGATGATGGTGAGTTTTCAATATTTTGAGAATTCTACCAATTCCGGTCGGCGCTTTCGCGATAACTGGAACCGCTCCGCCTTTCAAACCTATGTGCTTTTACAACCTGGCAGCGGACTACCGCAAGCTGACGACCGGCTCTTGGCTTTCCGGCAGGCTCATTATCCGGAAGAGGAAAAGGAATTGCGCGAAAATGGAAACTGGACAGGAGATGGCGCGCCAGTGACTTATGGCTTGCAAAACCTCCGCGACATTCATACCAACATCAATTTGCGAGGTGGCGAAGTGGCTTCAGTAGCGCCACAAACCATTTGGATTTTATTAGCCATTGCCGCAGCGGTCCTATTGATCGCTTGCATTAATTTTACGACCCTATCCATTGGCCGATCGGCGGGTAGAGCGCAGGAGGTGGGCATCCGCAAAGTAGTAGGCAGCAGTCGCAGACAATTGATCAGTCAGTTTATGCTCGAAGCACTGGTGATGAGTATGCTTTCGGCAGCAATCGCATTGGTTTTAGCCCAGGTCCTTCTCCCCTATTTTAATAAAATGGCAGACCGAGAGCTGGTCATGTCTCTACAGCAATATCCAGAATTGGCTTGGTTTTATGGCATTACTACCTTAATGACTGGCTTGGTGGCCGGAAGTTACCCCTCTTTAATGATCTCTGGATTTAAGCCCGTAACTGTTCTGAAAAGTAAGATCAAACTCGGTGGTGAAAATGCCTTTACAAAATCACTGGTAACCTTGCAGTTTGTCTTATCCATTGCCTTGATTTCCGGGACCTTGATTGTACTCAAACAACTCAAGCATCTACAAAGCCGCAATCCCGGATTTGACAAAGAGCAGGTCATTATTGTAGAAGGAGAAGGCATTGATACCGAAGAAGTTTGGCCACGCTTCCAAAAAGCACTGGCGGCCATGCCAACAGTGGAAGGATATGCCGGTGCAGAATTGGGGTTGGGGCAGGGCATGGGTTGGAGCCGATCTGGTTTTGAATACAAAGGGGAACATAAAAGTGTCTATGAATATTATGTGGATGACCAGTTCCTGCCCGTCCTCAAAATGGAGCTATTAGCCGGCCGGAATTTTGACCCCAATATTTCTTCAGACACAGTCACAGCAATCATCATTAACGAAGCCATGCTCCACGATTTTGGATGGAAGTTAGAAGAAGCCGTGGGGCAGCCGCTTACCGGCTATACCGAAAATACGGAGCGTACGCCCGTGGTGATTGGTGTGGTCAAAGACTTCAACTATCGGTCATTTCACCAAGCCGTGGACCCGCAGATGTTCCATCAATTTCACAATTACCAGCCCTACAAATTTTTCATTCGGCTACAACCAGAGACCCAGGCGCAAGCGCTCACCGATATTGAGAAGGCCTGGTCGGAAATTGTCCCTGACCTACCCTTGCAATACAGCTATCTGGATGACGACCTCAACCGCTTCTACCGCTCAGAAGCCCGCTGGAGTAGCATCATCGGTTGGGCAGGAGCACTATCTATCTTCTTGGCCTGTTTGGGTTTATTAGGACTTGCAGCCTTGGCGGCAACCAACCGCACCAGAGAAATCGGTATTCGTAAAGTGCTGGGAGCCAGTATTTCCGATATTATGGGTTTAATTTCAAAAGACTTCATCAAACTCGTGGTGATCGCCGTGCTGATCGCCTCGCCATTGGCCTGGTATTTCACCAACCAATGGTTGCAGAATTTTGCCTACCGCATTGACATTCCCTGGTGGATATTTCTGATCGCCGGGTCGGTGGCCACCGGTATTGCCTTCCTGACCATCAGCTTCCAAAGTATCAGAGCCGCCTTGGCCAATCCGGTAAAGAGTTTGCGAAGCGAATAGAAATGGAGTGATTAAGAGCATGTACAGCCCAAAGGTTGACCTCCAAACATGAACTAAAAGCTCAGAGAAGAATAAAGTTAACCCATAAAACACTCGATCATGTTGACCAATCATCTAAAAACGGCCCTGCGGTACCTCAAGAATCATAAATTTTATACGCTTGCCAATTTTGGTGGATTGACGTTGGGATTCTTCTGTTTCTTGTTGCTTAATTTCTATGTGAGCAGTGAGCAACATTTTGATCTAAACCACGAAAGGGCCTTTCGGGTGCTGCAAGAAATTGTAGAAGACAATGGCACAATACGGGAAAGTGCAGCTGTAGGGCCAAGGGTGGGGTTGACGAGTCAAGAACAAATTCCTGAAATTGAGGCGGTGACCCAAATCCTGGAATTGGGAAGAATGACCGTTGGGAATGACCCCGCCAATCTGCATTACGAAAGTATTTACACCATTGATCGCGGCTTTTTTGAAGTATTTAATTTTCCACTTAAGGAGGGCAGCCCAGATGAAATATTTACCGTCCCCAACGGATTGGTCATCACGGAAACGCTGGCAAAAAAATACTTTGGCGATGAACCTGCACTCAAAAAAATCTTAAAGACAAACCAAATCGAAGGAGTGATTGCCGGAGTTCTCAAGGAGTTACCGGAAAACACCCACATGGAGGTCAATTTGATGTTTCCTACCCAAACCGCCGCCGCTAATTTCCGTTGGTGGAATGATTTTATGCAGAGCAATTGGCACCGTAATGTATTTATCACTTACTTCAAATTACAGGAAGACGCCCTACCCGCACAGGTAAGCCAAAAGATCACAAAATTGGCCAAAGACAACTGGCCGAAGGATAAGGCCTATAACAGCCAATTTGAGTTGCAACCGGTCTCCGATATTCATTTGTACGCCCATGAAGTAGAGGGAGAGATCAATAAAGATAAGGGCAATAACTTTTATGTCTCCATTTTCTTTTGGATGGCCCTGATCATTTTACTAGTGGCCTGTTTTAATTATGCCGGGCTTCTCAATGTCGCTTTTATGGGCCGCTTCCGCGAAATAGGAGTTCGCAAAGCCGTGGGGGCTAATCAGCAGCAGTTATTGCTACAGTTTTTTACGGAAAGTTTATTGCTGACCACCTTGGCACTAGGCACTGCCTTTGTTTTACTCAATATGCTACAACCCAAAGTATCCGCAGTCTTGGGTAAATCCTTTGATTGGTCCTATCTTCCGACAGAACAAATTGGCCTCCTCGCCTTGATCGGATTAGGGGTAAGCTTGGTCGCCATTGCCTATCCTGCCTGGCTGATTTCCAAAGTAGCTACAGTCAAAGCCCTTAATGAGGAACGCCGCAGTAGCGGTCGCTTTCCCATCCGAAAAGTAGTCACCTTTTTTCAATTTACAGCAGCAATTGCCCTGATTGCCTGTACGCTTATTTTCTACAACCAACTCCAATATCTACAATCGAAAAACTTGGGTTTTGATATGCAAGGTATGGTAGTGGTCGACATCAATAGTCGGGCCTTGCGCAGCCAGTTTGAAGCCATCAAATCAGAATTTGGTAAATTACCGGAAGTAGAAGCTGTTAGTGTTTCTTCCCGCGTTCCCGGCGAATGGAAAGCCTTTCCGATGGCCAGCGTCAAAACGCAGGGCACGAATAAAGACAAAGCCAAACAGATGATTTTCCTCGGGGCAGATCAAGACTTCATGCATACGTATGATATTAAGCTGGTCGATGGCAGCAATTTTTCCGGAGCGCTATCTGACAGCTCGCGGGTTCTGATCAACCAAGCGGCCATGCAAAGCCTTGGCTTGACCGATCCAATAGGCCAGATCATTGAAATTCCTACGGTCAATTGGGGCGGTGACAACAATGCATTGGAACAACCATTCCAGGCAAAAGTGATTGGGGTAATCAATGATTTTCACTTTGAAGATTTTCACCAACAAATCAAACCAATGGTCATCGGTTTCTGGAAAAATCCAGTGCACAACATCGACTATTATTCCCTCAAAGTACATAGCGATAACTGGGGCAGCACCATTGCCGCCCTGCAAGGTATCAATGACCGCTTTGACCCAGAAAACCCCATTGAATACCACATTCTCAATGATCAATTCCAGCGTTTTTATGAAGCAGATATTATTCGAAGTCGGCTGCTGATCTTCTTCTCTTCGATTGTGGTATTGATCGCTTGTCTGGGCCTATTTGTGATGACCGCTTTTGCCCTGCACAATCGCACTAAAGAAATTGGCATTCGCAAGGTATTGGGTGCCACCACCCTACAAATTATTGAGCTGGTCACCAAAGAGTTTGTCCTGCTCGTTGGTTTTGCCGCGCTTATCGGCATTCCCCTGGCTTGGTATGTTATGGGGTATTGGTTGGACGAATTTGCCTACCGCATTGAATTACACTGGTGGTATTTCGCCCTGGCAGGAGCGATGGCCTTACTAATTGCCTTACTCACCGTCAGTATGCAGAGCATTCGCGCGGCGCTGGCCAATCCGGTGGATAGTTTGAGAAGTGAGTAGTAAGGCCACGGCGCTGGCCGCATGTAAAATGGGGGAATCGCTATAAAAATAATGATGATATTTTATTATTATTTTTATAACGATTTTTTACCCAACTCTCCAACAACCCGCGCCCCATTTCGCCGATCCGACAATTCTTGCGATCTTTAGTGCTTGTTTGGAGCGGATTCGTTACGAAAATCAAGGGGTTAAGGTTCTGG
>CAXHCA010000083.1:0-27482 GCA_964015035.1 uncultured Saprospiraceae bacterium | reverse complement strand
GAATTTGGAATTTTCAGCTAAGTTGTTGATTCTCATATCGAAACAAGTCTATTTATTAAGGATGAAAACAATGTGGATGATAGCTTTTATTATGCTAGTGTTTCTTTTTGGTTGTCAACAAGGAGAAGTGAATGTAAAATTAGCGAGTGAAACAATTGATATCAGTAACATAGCAGAGGAATACTTTGGCCGAATACCTATTATAGTGAAAAATATGAGTAATGACTCACTAGTAATTGAACTAATAGAGAAAGATGGAACATTCAACATCCAATCTTTCCAAGTAGAATTTAATTCCTGCGATTCCATAGGATTATTTCCAAGAGGAGCAAGCGATTTTTATACCATAGGTATTGACACTATATTACCAAATACTAGTAAAAAATTATTCATTTATTTATATCCTGATGAAGTCCCACAGAAAAAATGTAGTGCTTTCTTTGCGACTTTTGGGTATGAGTTGCTACAAGATTACATTGAAACTCCTTTTCATAATGACCTCAGATATAAACAGGTACCTATATTCATGGATAGAAATGGTGAAATACATTTAGGAAATATAATAAGTGGCTTTGATGGTCGTCTTTCCCAAGATAGTTATAAAAAGATTGATGTCAGCTACTTCAAGTCTAAATGTAAGGATTGTCTTGTATCATCAGAAAACTAAGCAAGAATAATAGAATCCATGATCACTTGGGCAACACCAGAATAAGCCACAGCAAGCTAATTTTTAACCGCCGCTTGCCTACCACACCACTTTGAATGGTTCCGAAGATGAACGACCGATTTCCTCCTAAGGAGGAATGAAAGTCCAGTGGACTTTCAAGGGAGAGAACCGCTAGCGGGTGGGCGAGCCAAGGGAGTACGTGCCAGAGTACGTGATAGATTACTACCAACGACCGATTTCCGACGCAGGAGGAAATCGGTAGCGGCCCTACGGGCTCAAAAATGAGCCTCGCGAGAACCCCAAACCCGCAATTTTCGCTGCTAAAGCACCACCCCCAAACATGCACTAAAGCACCACCTCCAAACCTGCACTTAGCGGTGGGCTATGCTTCTTCTTTGTGTTTTGCTTGACAACATGGCGACTGTGGAGTCCTTCAACACACGCATTCGGTTGCCGCGAATGCATGCGTCAAAGAATAAAACTCAGCTTTGGGGGCAGAAACAGGTTTTTGTTAGGCCATAGGTGTTTTTTAGAAAAAAAAATTGGGATTTTTTGGTAAGTTAAAAATAATACCTAAATTTGGCTCACCTTAAATTGGTCGACCAATTTAAGGTGAGCCAAAAAAACTTGCTGTTTATGGAGAGCTTTAACCTATTGGACAATTTTCAGGAAATCTCAATTGAAACACCTGTTGATAAGATAATTCGGCAGATACGGGCCTTAATTACTTCCGGCCAGCTGAAAGCGGGACATCGTTTGCCTCCTGAGCGCAAGTTGGCAGAGCGATTGGGCGTTGGCAGGACCAGTGTCCGTGAGGCAATTCGCAAACTCGAATTCTATGGGATTTTAAAAACTCTTCCCCAGAGCGGAACCATCGTTGCTGGCATGGGCATCACCGCTTTAGAGGGGCTCATATCAGACGTTTTGAAGATAGAAAATAGCGACTTTTCTTCCTTGGTGGAAACCAGAGTCTTGTTTGAAATTCAGTCGGCTCGTTTAGCGGCCCAGCGGCGTACCTCGGAAAACATCACTGATATCGAAAAGGCTTTACACAGGTATGAGAAAAAAGTAGAAAAGGGCGCTCAGGCCGTAGAGGAAGATCTTTTGTTCCACCTAAAGATTGCCGAGGCCAGTAAAAATTCCGTCCTTAAATCACTTATGCTCATCATCACGCCAGACATCATAAACAGCTTCCTCAAGCTAGATGTCTGCAAAGATGACCATTTTCACAAAGCATTGGAAGACCATAGAATTATTCTGAAACACATCATCGCACAAGAAGCTGAGCTGGCTGCTGAAGCCATGCGTCAACACCTAAAGGATGTTTACGATTATAGTAGAAACTTAAACGAGAACGGAAAATAGCTTAGTACATGTTTGGAGGTAGTCCCTGAAGTATATTCGGGCAAGCTATTTAGTCCCGGTAAAACCGGGAAATACACAGTAAAATTAGGAGTATCAGGTAATTCATTTTTTACTAAAATTCACTCATAGGTATGAAACTTACAAATTCAGCATCCTTCAACACCAGCTAAAAAAGATTGGTCACCTTTTGGTCACTAATGGCCTCTTCCTGGTAGGTAACCTTTTCATTTTCCTTTAACACGCCGCTAATTTTTACGGATAGGAACTGCCAAATTTATTTCTTGTAAAAATGGCTTGTTTGCCCCGGTCATAGCCGGATTTTTAAAGTGCAACAGTACTTTAGATGGGAGCTTATTGTTTGAAAACGACTGAATTACTTATTAGGCTTTTTGAAAACTTCCGAAAGTGAAACGTCAAAATACAATTTAAAAACATTAAATTATGAAAGCGAAATTAACTAAACAATTCAATATTTCCATGTTGCTGGTCGGCTGCATGGTCATGTTGTTTTGCTTTCCTTCAGCATTGAGGGCTAGCACACCCAACTTGGATCTTGATTCCAAATATACAGCGGCTACCATAAAAGTTACGGGAACGGTCACTTCCGCAGAGGACGGTTTGCCCTTAATCGGTGTCAACATTTTAATAAGTGGTACTTCAACGGGAACCATTACCGATATTGATGGAAAATATTCCTTAGAAGTTGAGGAAGATGCCGTGCTTGAATTCAGTTACACGGGCTACCTATCACAAAAGGTACCGGTCAACGGACGCACTGTTTTGGATCTTGCATTAGAACCAAATTCAACCGTACTTGATGAGGTGGTGGTTATTGGCTATGGTACCCAAAAGAAATCTCACCTAACCGGATCCGTATCAAAGGTTACCAATAAGGATTTAGACAAACTGCCTGTTGCAAGGGTCGATGATGCATTAGTAGGACAAGTCTCGGGGGTGAGTATCCAAGCCACAGAAGGGGAGGCTGGTTCCGACCCAACTATTCGAATTAGAGGAACAGGTTCGATGGTGGCTAGCTCAGATCCTTTGATCGTTGTAGACGGGCTGATCGTGAGTAATGATTTTCTGGGCTCTTTAGATATGAATGATGTAGCGTCATTCGAAATATTAAAAGATGCCGCTTCTACGGCTATCTATGGCTCAAGAGGTGCAAATGGTGTGATTCTCATCACTACAAAAAATGGTAAAGAGGGCAAAACCAAGTTTTCTTATAATGGATATTATGGGCGGAAAGAAGCAAGACACAGCGATCCCTACTCCTTCAGTTTGGCTGAGACAGCAGCGGCGGAGATGGCTGCCAATGGAGAATTGTCAGACAGAACTAAGTATAAACAACTCATAGGTGTTGACAGAGACTGGCAGGATGTCATCTTTGATGGTGGTGATATAATGAGTCATTCTTTGAGTGCAAGGGGAGGTAACAAAAGTACAAACTTCAGTGTCACAATGGGTTATCTGAAAGATGAAGGTGTTTTGTTGACGGATAATTTTGAAAGGTACTCTCTAAATTTTAAGATAAATACAGAGTTGAGTGACCACTTGTCATTTGGTATCAATTTGGCTCCTTCTTATACTGATAGAAGAAGATTTGATGGTTCTACCCATGATATTTTGAGGCAGACGGTTTGGTTGCCGGTGTATCATGATGAAAATACCATTCAATTTGTGGATAGAAACGCATATCCAGATGTACAAGTAGGTGATTATGCTTGGCAGCGTCACTTTGATAACTACGATTTATATGGAGATGGAAGTACACTGGTGGATATTAGCAATACCTCTAATGCAAACCCTGCCGCAAAAGTATTGGAGCGCGACAGAAATGAATATAGGTTCAAAACGTACGGTAGTGCCTATTTGCAATATAAAATTGTAAAGGGACTGAAATTTAAGACTGTATTTTCTACCACTTACCAAAATACCAGACGAGACAGATGGCAGGGCCTTCTGGCACATAGGAATGGTGCGGCCAATATCCAGTTGGACCTGTCTTCAAGTAATAGAATACGATTGGTTAATGATAATTTCTTCTCTTACGATAAAGAATTTGGCCTACACGAAATTAATGCGGTCCTGGGGATGTCGGCTGAAAGATGGAATGTCCATGAAGAGAGCGTATCCGGAATAGGATATGATTCTGATTTATTGCAGACTATTTCTGCGGCAACTACGGTTTCCGGTGCTTCTTCCATTGATTGGGATGGTCGTTTTCAGTCGTTTTTCGGCAGGGTAAATTATGCCTATGATTATAGATATCTGGCTTCTATTAGTATAAGAAGAGATGGAAGTTCTGTATTTGGTTCAGAGAATAAATACGGTAATTTCCCGGCGGTATCTGTTGGATGGATTATCAGTGAAGAAGGTTTCCTGAAAGGCAACAATATTATTAATTATCTGAAGTTTAGAGCTAGTTACGGACTTACCGGAAACAATAGGTTAAGTACCGGTGATGACTTGATTGATAATTACCCTTATTTGGCGCTGTTGAATGCAAATACGGCAGTGGTTGATGGAAGTCTTGCCGGAGGGTTTGGAGCCATCAATATTGCGAACCCAGAGCTGCAGTGGGAACGGTCAAAAGAAATCAACCCAGGGATAGATTTTACTTTATTTAATGACTTTTTATCTGGTTCTGTTGATTACTACGAAAGAACGAGTGATCAATTATTGCTGTACAATCCGGTTTCCTCCACAACAGGTTTTACAGAAGCTCTAGTCAATTTGGGAGAAGTAGAAAACAAAGGCTGGGAATTGGAGCTGAGAACGACCAATGTCCGAACTAATGACTTTACCTGGAAGACGACTCTGTTGGCGTCTATGAATAAGAATACACTGATCGATTTTGCGGACTCTGACGGGCAAATACAAAATGTTGACAGCAAAAGAGCTGCTGAGTGGATCAACCTTGAAGGCCATCCCATTTCCTCTTTTTATGGTTGGGTTGTTGACAGAGATATTCCACTTGAATATTTAAATAATCCATACCATCCGGTAGGGGGCGAAGCTCAGGATGTGTATGTGAAAGATTTGAATGGTGATGGTGTCATTGATGATGATGATAAAACCATTTTAGGAGACCCGTACCCTGAGTTAGTTTGGAGTTTTGGTAATAATATCAGTTACAAAGGAATAGATCTTAGTTTCATGATCCAGGGAAGCCACGGTGCTGAAGTTAGAAATATGGGAGATCAATACCTGTTCAACCACTTCAATAGCAGCCAGGACTTCAATCCGGAAATTACTCCAGATCAGGAATTTATTAAGGAAAAAATATTTACAAACGACATTGTACAGGATGCCTCCTATATTTCCTTGAGAAATGTAACCTTGGGCTATAATTTCAGTTCGAGTTTCTTGTCCAAAGCAGGTCTTTCAAGAGCCAGAATATATGTGGCCGCCCAAAATTTGGTGTATAAGGTTGCAGATGACTACACTGGCTACAATCCTGAATCAATATATACTACCAGCCCAACTACTTATGGGTATCAAAGAGCAGGTTCTCCTATTCAGAAAACGGTATCCTTCGGATTGAACCTAGAGTTTTAGTACATGTTCTGGAGGTGGTGCTTTAGCAGCGAAAATTGCAGTCTGAATGATTACCTCCAAACAAGCACTTAAAGAACTCAAGTTGTGAACGTACGTCAAAAACAGCATGGCGGTGGTGCGCAACTTGGATTGACTAATCAAAGCGGGATACTTCCAATGAGTATTCCTAACTAAAAAAATATTTAAAATGAAATATAAAATATATAGCTTTTTAATGCTGATAGCAGGGCTAGGGTTCACCTCCTGTGATAAGGATTTTTTAAGTCCGAGCCCCACTGCAGCCATTAGTGCTACAGACTACTATGCTAATGAATCCCAACTAGAGTCCGGAGTGATCAGCATGTACGCCGGTATTAAAGGCGTTAATATTTTGGCCGATACCGATGTCAATAAAAATCACTCAATTCAATTTGAGTATTATTTGACAGAAATGAGAAGTGACAATACAAAAACAAAAAGCAGTGAAGGAGAGGCTGCTCAATTTGAAAGCTATACTATTGAGCCGACTAATGGTATTGTAACTGATTATTACAGAAGTTTTTATAACATTATCTTCAGAGCTAATACTGTACTTGAGAACTTGGGTGTTGCTTCAGCCGAAACTGCCTCTAAATTTGAAGGCGAAGCAAAGTTTGTCAGAGCATATGCTTATTTCAATTTGGTAAGGCTGTTTGGCGATGTTCCGCTGGTCGATAAAGTGATTGCTCCGTTGGATACCGATATTCAATTTACCAGAGTAAGTACAAGTGAAATCTATAATCTTATTGTAAGCGATCTGGATGCAGCTATTAAGTCTCTGGATGATACCTATCGGACCAGAGCCTCTAAATCAGCTGCCGAAGCCCTGTTGGCTAAGGTACACCTGACTTTAGGAAACTATAGTGAGGCGAGAACATTGTGTGAATCGGTAATGAGTGCCGGATATTCACTGGAACCGAATTTCAAAGATGTATTCTACAATGAAGGTAATAATGAAGTCATCTTTGCCGTAGGCTATATTTCCGATAATTCTAACAATAGCCAAAACTTCAGCGCAGAGTGGCTCAATGCTGTAGGTAGAACGAGCGGTGTCAATTATGTAACCGATGAGGCCAAGGCTATCCTGGATGAAAAAGGAGGCAACAGAACCCAGTTTTCCTATCGTCAAGATGCGCTTCAACCCCAGCATAACCAAGTCGTCAAATACCTTCCGGATGGAGATGCGGCATTGGGAATCGACCCCGTTTCAAGTGATCCGACCCTTGCCGGAAACGATTGGATTGTCTTGAGATATGCAGATGTCTTATTGATGCATGTCGAGGCGATTATCGGTGAAGGAAATGGCGTAAGTACCACCGACCCGGATGCTTTGGCTTCCTTCCAGCAAGTTAGAGACAGAGCTGGACTAACGGACCCGGTTTCTAGTATTACCAAGCAAGAATTATTGGATGAAAGAAGAGTGGAGCTGGCCTTCGAGAATCACAGGTTTTTTGACCTGGTTCGCTTTGGTGTTGCGGCAGATGTTCTTTCTCAATTTGCTGCCGATAATGGTTATACCTTTTCCGGGACAGACTTGCTGCTTCCGATTCCCCAAAGAGAGATCGGACTTAGCAATGGCCTGTTATCTCAAAATCCGGGCTATTAATTTTGATTCTTTGACAAATAATTTTTCAATAATAATTATTCATTACGAGGTTGTCTGAAGTCTTTTCGCAGGCCATCAGGTCATCTGAATTTGCGGCTTTTAGCCAAAGACTTTAGACAACTTAGATAAAAAAAAGATTATGTTCGTGGAAAATATTAAAAGTCATAATAAAGGAATTTTATGGAAGGGCTCACTGTTCGTACTGCTTTCAATCTTCCTCTCTTCATGTGACTTAGGATTTGAATTGCCGGATGCCAATTCGATCCCAGACGAAACACCACCATCAGCTGCATTTGATTTCAAACAGAATGAGGGTGATTTCCTGCAAATTGATTTTACCAATCTTTCAGGTAGCGCCACAGATTATAACTGGGATTTTGGAGATGGGACTACCTCAACAGAAGTGGAGCCGAGCCACACTTACGCAGATCTGGGAACATATACCGTTTCATTGACGGCTACAGATAAATTAGGGGCTGTCAGCACAACCTCAAAAGAGGTCGTTATTGAAGAACCTGCTTTTGTCTTGCCAGTTATCCTTGAAGGAGGCTTTGAAGACAATAGCCTGCCAGATGGTTCAGGAGATGGCCGTGATTCATGGAGAAATGAATTGGGCGGAGTGATCCAGATTACTTCCAGCCCTGTCCAACAAGGCGCCCAGGCCGCTAAATTGCCTTCAGATGGGGATCGTGTTGGTTATCAAACTATTGCGGTCGTTCCCAATACGGATTATCGGTTGAGTTTCTATTATACCATGAAAAGTGATCCTGGCACATTGACTGTTGCAATTCTGGATAGCGAGATCACGGAGCTATCGGAAGCTGCTGATGCAACAATAGCTTCTTTAGAATTGACGGATAATTCAGATCCCGATACTTATGTTAATGAAATTATTGGATTTAACTCAGGCGATAATTCCGTTATCGGTATTCTGTTTACAAACTCTGGTTCTGAGTGTCGTCTGGATTCTTTTGAATTTATTGAATAAAACGAAAACTATCCACTCAAAAAATGATGGATTCTTTTGAATAGAGTTGTTCTGCCGGGATTATGCAGGCGTAAATCACGCCTTTTATCCGACCAAAATACCCTGGCAGAACTGCTCTAAGACCCTGTTTGGAGCGGATGCTATTTGAAAGCCTTTAGTTGTTGGTTCTCAGCAGGCCCAAACTCCAAACATGGTCTAATATTTTAAAATAGACGATTTGTTATATGCTTAAATCCTATGGTTTTTTGAGCAGATACCAAACAAAACCACCGCAGATGTCACCAATCGTTGCAAGAGTCATTTTGATAGGAACACTGGCATTTATTATTTCCTGTAAAGCCCAGGTAAGCGAAAATATCATACCCGTCGAAGAGCCGGATCTTATAGAAGGAGTCGATTATTTTTTACCACATATCGATTTGAACCATTGGAAAGTCACTTTGCCAATTGGAAATCCTACCGAGGTATCACCACCTGAAATTCTGGACTATGCCAACAATCAAATGCTGCAGGACTTTATGTACAATGATTCGACGGATGGCGCTCTGGTTTTCTTTACTTATCCCGGAGAATCTACGGCAAACTCATCCTATTCTCGTACCGAATTAAGGGAACAAATGGTGCCCGGCAGCAATAGTACGAATTGGACTTTTGCCCAAGGGGGGCGTATGAAGGGGACTTTGTCTGTCCCGGAAATTTCAGAGGACGAAAACGGCAATCCGCATCGCACCATAATTATGCAAATTCATGGCCGACTGACGAACGAGCAACGTGATTTAATCGGAGCGAATGATAACAATGCCCCACCCGTTCTGAAGATATATTGGGTGAATGGAAAAGTGCGTGTCAAAACAAAAGAATTAAAAGATACCGCAGCTACCGAACCGGACATTTTGCATACCGACGCATGGACGGACGACGAAGGGTTTTATTTTTCAGAAAGCGTTGGGCACGAAAAATTTACACTGGAAATTATTGTCTCAGCAGGAAGGATGGAAATCATTTTGAACGAATCTGAATCTGTGGTGTATGAGGGCGTTCACATGGAAAAATGGGGCGTTTTCGAAAATTATTTTAAGGCCGGAAATTACCTCTCAACCACAGATGAAGGCGCATTTTCCAAAGTGAAATATTATGCTTTGGAAGTAAGCCATTGATAGCAGAATACGGCAATGAAATTCAGCGCATATTTACAAGCATAGGTCATGCAGGAAAAAACATCCATAGCAAAAAAAATACTCAAGTGGTTGCTGACCATTGGTCCCGGCATATTTGCTATTGGCTATACCATTGGCACCGGCAGTGTCACTTCGATGGTGGTGGCGGGCAGTACCTATGGAATGCAATTGTTGTGGGTGTTGTTTCTCAGCTGTTTATTCTCATGGGTGTTGATGGAGGCTTACGGCCGCTATTCCATTGTTACCGGTGAGACGGCATTGTTTGGTTTTCGAAAACACCTGAAGTATGGAAGCCTGATGGCCATCTTGATTATTATCGGGGTGTCGTTTGGACAAATTAATTCACTCATCGGCATTTTGGGCATCAGCGCCAATGCCATTTTTGAAACCCTTTCTCTTTTTATTCCATCCATGAAAGAGATGGAATATGAAGCCGTTTTAATCATTGCGCTAATGATCATCGGTGTGATGTACTCCTTTTTGTTGGTTGGGAAATACTCCTTTTTTGAAAAGATACTTTTAGTGTTTGTCACCTTGATGGGGCTTTCATTTTTGCTTTCCCTGTTTGTTGTATTTCCCAACCCAAAAGAAATTGCCGCTGGTTTTATTCCATCCATTCCGCAAGTAGAAGGAGGCAAAATGATGGTTGCTGCCTTCGTTGGCACGACCATGGCGGCCGCCACCTTTTTGTCCAGGCCCTTATTTATTTTCGGAAAAGGCTGGACCATAGAAAATATCGGCGACCAGCGTAAAGACGCTCTTTGGGCGGCAATACTCATATTTGTGATCAGTAGCTCAATTATGGCGGTGGCAACCGCTGCCTTATTCCATGACGGAAAGACCGTTACCAAGGTGCTGGATATGGTCTACGCCCTCGAACCCATTGCCGGGCGAATGGCTATTGCCATATTTTTCCTTGGAACATTGAGTGCCGGACTATCTTCTATTTTTCCAATTTTGATGATTACGCCCTTGTTAATTGCCGATTACCAGGCGGGAAAACTAGATACCTCTTCCAAACAATTTAAGCTGTTAACAGGCCTCGCCTGCGTCATTGGTTTAGCGGTTCCTGTATTTGGAATCAACCCGATTCAAATGCAAATCTTGTCGCAGGTGTTCAATGTTTTTGTATTGCCTCTAGTCATATTAGGCATCATGATTTTAATCAATAACCAAAAAATAATGAAGGAACACCGAGCTGGTATTTTCTTAAATATTGGCATGGCGCTTTCATTGGTATTTGCCTGTATTATCTCGTATAATGGGATCCTAGGCATATTGGAGAAAATGTAACTAAAATAAAAATGAGTAAGATTAATTTATTGAAGATAGCAACCGTTTTTTTCCTTTTGTGCGCTTTCATAAGCAGTAATGGCCAAAAAGGAATGGTCAATAATACAGAGGAATTTAATGAGGCGGTTAAACAGGCCAAACCCGGTGACAAAATAACCTTGGCCAACGGGGTGTGGAAAGATGCAGAGTTGACTTTTGTCGGAAAAGGAACTGCGGAAAAACCCATTGTTTTAACCGTGGAAGAAAAAGGAAAAGTTACCTTGGAAGGGCAATCCTATTTGCGAATGGGCGGGGAGTATTTGGTTGTAGAAGGATTGGTCTTTAAAAATGGATATACCCCAACCAGCGAAGTGATTTCTTTTAGAAAAAATAAAGAAACGCTTTGCAATAATTGTCGGGTGACGGAATGTGTCATTGACAATTACAATAACCCCGAGCGATTTGAGTCCGATTATTGGGTGGGAATCTATGGCAAAAACAACCGTTTTGACCACAATTATTTAGTTGGGAAAAGAAATGTCGGCGTGACCTTGGCGGTACGCTTGAATACAGTGGAAAGCCGGGAAAACCATCATTTGATTGACCACAATTATTTTGGGCACCATCCGATTATGGGGAGCAATGGAGGCGAAACACTACGCATTGGTACGAGTCATTATTCGCTCACAAACTCAAACACTATTGTCGAATATAACTATTTCGACCGCTGCAATGGCGAGCACGAAATCATTTCCAACAAATCGTGCCAAAATACTTTTCGCTACAATACCTTTTATGAATGTCAGGGCACATTGACGATGCGTCACGGCAATGAAACGCTGGTGGAAGGCAATTATTTTTTCGGGAACGGCAAATCAAATACGGGCGGTATTCGCATCATCAATGAAACCCAAAAAGTAATCAATAACTATTGTGAAGGCTTGACCGGATATCGTTTTCGCGGTGCATTGGTCATCATGAATGGCGTGCCAAATTCTCCCATCAACCGTTATTTTCCAGTGATCGATTCGGAGGCTTCCAACAATACTTTTGTCAATTGTGATTACATCCAATTGTGCGCCGGAAGTGATGCCGAGCGAAGCGCCGTTCCCAAAAATACGGTGGTCAATAACAATATATTTTACAATGAAAAAAAGGATGATTTATTTACCGTATATGACGACATTAGCGGCATTTCTTTTGATGGAAATATTTTGAGCAAAAACATTTCCCCAATTGCTCCTAGTGGGTTTGCCCAAAAAAAGATTGAATTTAAAAGAGATAAAAATGGCATTCTTTTGCCCACTGATAAATCCATAAAAGCGGGAATCACCGAAGTAAAAGCCCATGCCACACCGGAAAATACCGGCGTGACCTGGTACCCCAAAATGGATCAGGAGGTGCGGTTTAATATTGGAAAAAAGATAGCCGTATCACCCGGAGAAAATACCCTGCTTGAAGCGGTACAAAAATCGGAATATGGCGACGTTCTTGAATTGGCGGAAGGGGATTATTTGATGACAAAATCCATCGCGGTAAATCATCCCATCACCGTGCGGGCAAAGGGTGAAAAGCCCACCATTCGGTTTGAAAAAAATTCCCTGTTCAATATTGAAAATGGTGGAGCACTTGCCATGTATGATTTAAAAATTGACGGTGAAGAATGTCCCGATTATTCCGGCAACTCAGTGATTCGCACCAGCCGATATTCCATGAACCGGAATTATAAACTCTTCATTGAGAATTGCGACTTCACCGACCTCGATGTGAATCACAGTTTCAATGTTTTGAGAATATATAAAAACACTTTCGCTGATTCGGTGGTGCTGCGGAATTCCACGTTTAAAAATATCAGTGGCTCCGTGCTTTCGCTGGCTGCGGAAATTGATGATATCGGTATATACAGTGCCGAAAATGTTGTGATTGACCGTTGTCAGTTTGAAGACGTCGGAGGCACCGCACTTGATCTTCATCGGGGTGGACGCGATGAAAGTACCTTTGGCCCCATGCTCGCAATGAATAATTCCTCTTTTAAAAATGTGGGCGGCGATAAAAGAAACAAATCAGGCGCCTCGGTCTCCTTGCACGGCGTGCAGGTGGCGCATATTATGGGATGTGAATTTACAGATTCCGAGCCATTAAAATTGCACCTCGTGGTTGGTGAACCGATTACTAAAATAAAAGACAGCAAATTTAATAATACTGAAAAAGTAGTGACCCACGACGGTTCTTATAAGGACGAGGATCTGGATTTTGATTGATCATGAGGAGATAGATAATACCATTGAAATGAAAAATTTATTAAGAATATCGCTTGTGTTTTTGCTGTTATTGGGGCTCAGAGTGGTGTCATTTTCACAAAACCACCCTTGTCTGATGCTGACGCCGAACAGTGTGAAAGACATACGTGCCCAATTGGGGCAGGCACCATTGTTCGACAAAGAATTGGCAGAAACGATAAAGGAGGTCGATGCGGAAATCGAGGAAGGTATATTGGTGCCGGTACCTAAGGATATGGCCGGTGGCTATACCCATGAACGCCACAAGAAGAATTTCTTCATTTTGCAGAAGGCGGGGAACTTATTTCAGATAACCGGCAATGATAAATATGCCGTATATATTCGGGATATGCTCTTCGAATATGCGGAACTTTTTCCCACACTGGGCCTCCATCCGACCAACAGATCTTATGCGACGGGTAAAATATTTTGGCAATGCCTCAATGATGCCAATTGGCTGGTCTATGTGAGTCAAGCGTATGACTGCATATACGATTGGTTGGAACCAAAAGAGGTTCAACATTTGAACAAAAACCTCTTCCGGCCATTCGCCGATTTTATATCGGTGGAAAATCCGCAGTTTTTCAACCGTATTCACAACCACAGCACGTGGGCCAATGCTGCCGTTGGCATGATTGGTCTGGTAATGGACGATGAAGAACTGGTACAGCGGGCATTATATGGCCTGGAAGAAGATGGCATCAGCGAGCATGAAGTGGACAACGATGGCGGGTATCTAAAAGTAGCCGGCGTGCGAAAAGCAGGCTTTTTAGCGCAGCTTGATTATTCATTTTCACCGGATGGATATTTCACTGAAGGGCCTTATTATTTGCGATATGCCATGTCTCCATTTTTATTGTTTGGAAAATCATTGGCCAATAACCGACCAGATATTGACATATTAAATTATCGGGACGGCATCTTATTAAAAGCGGTTGATGCTCTTTTAAATCAAACGGATGCACAAGGTCAGTTCTTCCCGATTAATGATGCGCAAAAAGGCATGTCGTGGTTGTCGAGAGAAGTGGTGGCAGGCGTAGATATCGCCTATTTTCACGGGGGGCGCAACCCGATGCTGCTCTCTATTGCCAAAAAACAAAATAGGGTATTGCTGGACGAAACAGGTTTTGCCGTGGCCAGAGATATTGAAAAAGGATTGGCGGTACCATACAAACAAAACCCCATTGCCTATGTAGATGGAGCAGATGGGAAAAAGGGAGGAGTCAGTATCTTGCGAACCGATTCTGAGGAAGGGGAATTATGCGCCGTTTTTAAATATTCCGCACACGGAATGGGGCATGGCCATTTTGACAAATTATCCTATTCGCTTTACGATGAATTGGGGGAAATTGTTCAGGATTATGGCGCAGCCCGTTGGGTAAATATTGATCAAAAGGGTGGCGGCCGGTATTTGCCGGAAAACAACACCTTTGCCAAGCAAAGCATTGCTCATAATACAGTGATCGTAAATGAAATTTCACATTATGAAGGCAGTGTAAAAAAAGGAGAAGCCCATCATCCCGTTCCCCACTTTTTCAATGCGGATAATCGCGATATTCAAGTCAGCAGCGCCAAGGATTTTAATGCTTATGAGGGTGTCGGATTACATCGCACCTTAATTTTGATGGAGGATGAAAGTTTCCGAAAGCCCATTTTAATTGATGTGTTTAAAATAAATTCAGAGAAAGAAAATCAATATGATTTGCCAATTTGGTTTCAAGGCCATTTGTTGCAGACCAATTTTAAATACAATACAGCATTAAATGCACTTTCTCCGCTTGGCACCGCTCACGGTTATCAGCATATCTGGAAAGAAGCAACGGGGAGCACGGAAAATAAAAATGCCAAAATCACCTGGTTCAATCATGGTCGTTTTTATTCATTGACGACTGCCGTTTCAAAAAATGACGAATTGATTTTTGTCCGTTCCGGAGCCAACGATCCCGAATTTAATCTGAGGCATGACCCCGCCTTTGTCATCAGAAAAAAAGGAGAGAAAAACACCGTATTTATTTCTATTGTCGAACCACACGGGGAATACAACCCAGTGGCGGAAATCCCGCATAGTCCTTTCACCAGTATCGAATCAGTAGAGGTGATACAGGATGATTTGGAATACACGGTCTTCCAATTTGAAAAAACAAATGGCTTGAAATGGGTGGTGGCACTGTCAAATACGAATGCAGATCAGGAGGCGCATCACCAATTGGAAATAAACAATAAGCAATACGAATGGCAAGGGCCGTTCTATATTTCAAAAAGATAACCTTATACGACAATTTTGCCGGTCTTTAAGCACCAGAATTGTCAGTGCATGTTTGGAGGCGCTGCTAAAGCACCACCTTCAAACATGCACTCAGCGAATCAAAAATTGTAGGACCAGATATTCTAAGTTTTCAAAGCCTGGAATGTCTATAAAAAATAGTAAAAATGAATACAATTAAGCCAAGCAAAGAATTCTTTTTTGACGAAGAAGAAAAATGGGAACAGGTTGATCCAAAAATTCAACGCCAGATTCATGGCACGGATGACAAAATCATGCTTGTCAAGGCCAAATTTGAAGAAGGAGGTGTTGGCCAATTGCACGAGCACTATCATTCGCAAGTGACCTATGTGGCCAGCGGTGAATTTGAAATGACCATTGGCGACCAGGTCAAAACCATCAAAGCGGGAGACTCTTATTACATCCCCCCTCATGTGATGCATGGGTGTGTGTGTAAAAAACCGGGTGTATTGATTGATGTGTTCAGCCCTTACCGGGAGGACTTTTTATAAACCCCCAAAAAACTAAATACCAAAGAAGTATCGGTTGATGATACCAACGGTAAGTGCTTGTTTGGGGGTGGTAATTTGCAGCCTGAATAGCTTGCCCGAATATACTTCAGGGATTACCTCCAAACATGCACTAAATCCGCCTGTTCTCAGCAAATACTATAAATTTTATCAAAATGAAATTAAAAGGATTAAGATGGTGGGTCATTGGTTTAATTGCTGCGGCTACTGTCATCAATTATATTGATCGGCAATCGTTGAATGTGCTATGGCCGGAAATTTCAATGGATCTTTATCCTGACAAAACGGATGACCAGCGCAAAGAAATCTATGCCTTTATCTCTGTTGTTTTTGTGTTTTCTTATGCATTTGGACAGGCTATTTTTGGAAAGATTTTTGACTGGGTAGGCACCCGTCTTGGCTTTGTCTTGTCTATTGGCGTTTGGTCTGTCGCCACTGCGCTTCATGCGGTGGCTCGCGGGCTGCTTAGTTTCAGTATTTTCCGGGCCATTCTAGGGATGGCTGAAGCGGGCAACTGGCCAGGGGCGACCAAGGGAAATGCGGAGTGGTTTCCCACTAAGGAGCGGGCTTTTGCCCAAGGTCTTTTTAATTCAGGTGCGGCCATTGGAGGGATTATTTCCATCCCCATGATTGCATTTTTATCCATTCATTTCGATTGGCAAGCGATCTTCATTCTGGTAGGTTTAGCAGGCTTGTTGTGGTTGATCCCTTGGGTGGTTTTAGTGAAATCTCCGCCAAAATCCCATCCCTGGATAACGGAAAGCGAGCGGCAGTATATATTAAAGGGCCAACAGAATCAAGACTTAGATAAAGACGGCAACTATGATGAGGGGTATAACCCTTCCACCGGACAATTGCTGTCTCACAAGGAAAGTTGGGGGGTGATCATTGCCTCAATGGTGATTGACCCAATCTGGTGGTTGTTTGTTTTTTGGATTCCGATCTATCTTTCAGAAGTATATGGTATGGATGTAAAAACGATAGGCATCTATGGCTGGGTTCCTTATGTCGGAGCGATGTTGGGGGCCTGGTTTGGCGGGTTGCTGGCACAGAATCGCATTAAAGCAGGCTGGAGTATTGATAAAACGCGAAAGCTGGTTATTTATTTGGGATGCCTCATCATGTTGCCCACCCTGCTTGCCATGTCGAGCCCGGGAGGGCCGGTAACGGCGGTGCTTCTGATGGCGGTTATCTTGTTTGGGTTCCAAACAGCAATCGGAAATGTGCAAACATTGCCAAGTGATTTTTTTGGCGGTAAAACGGTGGGCACTTTAGCTGGGTTTTCAGGGATGGCGGCCAAGTTGGGAGCGGCCGGTCTGACTTATCTGGTTCCGTGGCTTACTTCAGGAGGCAACTATACTCCGGCCTTTGTGATAGGGGCTACCTTGGCAGTGATTGCCATGGCCAGCATCTGGTTGTTATGCCCTAAAATTGAACCCTTACAATCAAAATAGAAAGAAGCACATATTTTAAGAATATTTAAACGAATTAAAAACAATTAATAATGACAAATAAGAAAGTAGCTATTGTTACTGGAGCAACTGGTGGTATTGGCTTTGCGGTAGCAAAAAGATTAGGTGAAGACGGTTTTATTGTGGTAATAAACGGTATAGAAGATGAAGCAGGCGCTCAAAGAGTTGAAGAACTTGTAGCAGCAGGAATTGATGCAGAATATTGTGGATTCGACGTTACGAAAGAAGCATTAGTAACCGAAAATATTACTAAAATAGGCGAAAAGTATGGCAAAATTGATGTGCTTGTAAATAATGCAGGTGGATTAGGAGGAAGGTCTCGTTTTGAGGATATGACTACAGATTTTTACAGATTTGTAATGGCATTAAACTTAGATTCTGTGTTTTTTGCATCAAGAGCGGCAATCCCTTTTCTTAAAAAGGGAGATCATCCTACCATCATCAACTACACTTCTAATGCAGCATGGAATGCAGGGGGCCCTGGGGCTGGCATGTACGGGACATCCAAAGCCGGAGTTCATGCCATCACCAGGGCATTGGCAAAGGATTTAGCCGAATATGGCATAAGAGTAAATGCAGTATCTCCTGGTACCATTGATACGCCCTTTCATCAGCAAATTAAATCTACAAAGCCAGAAGTTTTTGCTTCATGGGCCAACAATATTTTGCTGGGAAGATTGGGCCAACCAGAAGATGTAGCTGGGGTCGTTGCTTTTTTAGTGAGTAAAGATGCTGCCTTCTTAACAGCAGAAACCATCCAGGTTGGGGGTGGTCAAGCACTGGGAATCTAATTATTAAACGAAACACATTAAAAAGGGACAAATGAGTATACTAAAAGGAAAGGTAGCCGTAGTAACAGGAGGCGCAAGAGATATTGGTAGAGCGATTTCTGTAGGTTTAGCAAAAGAAGGCGCTAAAGTGGTTGTGAACTATTACAGTTCGGAAGCTGGAGCTAATCAAACCGTCAATGAGATAAAGTCTTTGGGCGGTGAAGCCATTGCTGTTCAAGCTGATGTATCGAATTTAGCCGGTATTCAGCTTTTAAAGACAAAATCTGTAGCGGCATTCGGAGATAAGATTGATATTTTAGTCAATAATGCAGGAGGCCTTTTTGCCCGCAAAACACTACAAGAACTGGATGAGTCTTTTTATGAATTGGTGATGAATGTCAACTTTAAAGCGACTGTTTTTGTAATGCAGGCATTTGAGCCTTTAATGGGGGGGAATACCTCGATCATAAACCTCTCTTCTCAGGCAGCAAGAGATGGTGGTGGTGGCGGATCCTCATTATATGCTTCCTCCAAAGGTGCAGTCACTACATTTACCAGAGCAATGGCAAAGGAACTAGGCCCTAAAGGCATTAGGGTAAACGCAATTTGTCCGGGATTAATCGCTACGAAATTTCACGATGATTTCACAAAAGATGAAATTCGGAAAATGGTGGCAGGAAAAACGCCTTTAAAAAGAGAAGGAAAGGCGGAAGAGGTTGCAGACTTAGTGGTCTATCTAGCTTCTGACAATAGCTCGTTTATAAACGGAGCTAATTTTGACATCAATGGTGGTTTAGCATTTTCATAACAACAAGATTGTAAAAACATAACAAAGGCTGTAACAAATGAAAAAAGTAGTAACCTTCGGTGAAATCATGCTCCGTTTGACCCCGCCTGGTTTCAGGCGTTTTAGCCAGGCCAGCGAGTTTGACGTGGTGTACGGGGGAGGGGAGAGCAACGTAGCGGTATCGCTGGCCAACTACGGATTACCCGTTGAGTTCGTCACCCGCATACCCAAAAATGACATTGGGGAATGTGCCCTGATGGAAATGCGCAAGCGCAACGTTGGCACCCGACATGTGTTGAGAGGAGGAGAGCGGCTCGGTATCTATTTTTTGGAGATCGGGGCAGTGAGCAGAGGCAGTAAAGTGGTATACGATCGTGCCCATTCCGGGATGGCAACTATAGAAAAAGGCATGATCGACTGGGATGAGGTTTTTAAAGATGCACAATGGTTTCACTGGACGGGCATCACACCTGCTATCTCACAGGGGGCAGCAGACGCTTGCCTCGAAGCCATACAGGCCGCTAACCGGCTGGGCGTGACCGTCTCCACCGATTTGAACTACCGCAAAAATTTGTGGAAGTATGGCAAAAAACCGGGAGATATCATGCCTGCCCTGGTTGAGGGGTGCGACGTCATACTCGGAAATGAAGAAGATGCCGAGAAGCACTTTGGACTTCACCCCGAGAGCGTGGACGTAACACAAGGCCACTCCGTAGACGCCAAATCCTACCGCTCCGTTTTACAGCAATTGATGAAGATGTTCCCTCGCGCAAAGAAGGTCATTACGACATTGCGTGGTAGCATCAGCGCATCGCACAATACTTGGTCGGGCGTGCTGTATGATGGTGAAAAACTGTACGAGGCACCCACCTACGATATTACGGACATCGTAGACCGGGTCGGCGGCGGCGATAGTTTTATGGGCGGTTTGGTCTACGGCCTCATCAATTGGCCGGATGACGACCAAAAGGCGCTCAATTTTGCGGTGGCAGCCTCTTGCCTCAAACACACTATTTACGGAGATGCTAACCTGGCGACTGCTGATGAAGTTGAAAAGCTCATGAGCGGCGATGCGAGTGGGCGGGTTAGTCGATAGTGTGAATATAATCAAATCAATGTTTGCTAACTGGATTTGTCAAAAGTCCGGTTAGTAAACACTTTTAATAAATTAACATGGCACGATTTAGTAGAATACAAGTCGCCCAGAAAATGGCGGAACAAGGTATGGTTCCACTGTTTTACCATGCCGATGTGGAGATGGGCAAACAAGTTTTGACAGCTTGTTATAGAGGTGGTGCACGACTTTTAGAATTCACCAACCGAGGCGATTACGCCCATGAGGTTTTTGGTGAGCTGAATAAATACTGTGCAAAAGAGCTGCCCGAGATGATGATGGGGGTTGGTTCAGTCACAGATGCGGGAACGGCTGCCCTGTACATGCAGTTGGGGGCAAATTTCATTGTGACGCCGGTTTTTCGACAAGACATTGCAATTGCCTGTAATAGGAAGAAAGTATTGTTCTCACCCGGCTGTGGCTCCTTGACAGAAATTGCACGGGCGGAGGAAATGGGTGTTGAAATAGTAAAACTTTTCCCCGGAAGCACTTACGGCCCTGATTTCATCAAAGCGGTCCTGGGACCTCAGCCCTGGACAAGTATCATGCCCACAGGTGGTGTTTCTCCCGACTATGATAATTTGAAAAAATGGCTCGATGCGGGGGCGTACTGTGTAGGCATGGGCTCGCAGCTAATGGCAAAAGATGCAGTAGGAAATTATGACTTAGAAAAAATTGAGCGATTGACTAAACAGGCTTTGGAGAGTATTAGAGATATTCGGGGAAATTGATGCCAGTCGATCGTTTAAAGAATAGAGAAAAAAAGGGACAAAGTGTGCACCTTTGGAGCTCTGGACTACTAAACGCCTCAAGAGCCAGAAAAGACAATCAACATAGGTGTTCCAATTATTTACCTTCCCTTTTTCCAGTGCTCAAAATCTAATCTGTTTTCTTCCGTAGTCAGAGGGTATAGGCCTATGATTGATCGGCCTTCAGCGATTTTTTCTGCCACATACGTTTCATATAGTTCCATTTTCTTGGCCTCCTCCGCCACTTGATCGGCTAAATGTGCAGGAATAACCATCACCCCGTCATCATCACCGACGATCACATCCCCGGGAAAAACGGCTACATCGCCACAACCAATGGGAACATTAATATCGAGGGCTTGATTTAAGGTTAAATTTGTAGGGGCTGTTGGAGAATGATGAAAAGCAGGAAATGGTAATTTTGCAATAACAGGGGAGTCTCTAAAACCGCCATCAGTAACAACGCCGGCGGCACCACGAACCATTAAGCGGGTAATTAATAATGACCCCGCAGATGCAGCTCTTGCACTTTTCCGGCTATCCATTACCAGCACCGCACCCACCGGACAGGTTTCAATGGCCACCCGCTGAGGATGCTGAGGGTCTCTAAATACGGTAATTGGGTTCAAGTCTTCTCTGGCCGGGATGTATCTGAGGGTGAACGCTTCACCCACCATCGTAGGTTTCCCCGGGGCCACCGGCTTCACACCTTGTATAAACTGATTACGTAAACCCATTTTAAATAAAATGGTAGCTATGGTTGGAGTGCTTGTCTTTTTTAGTTGCTCTTTGGTTGTTTTATTTCTCATTTTAGTATAGAAGATTAAGTTTTAGTGCTTGTTTGGAGGTGGTGCTTTAGCAGCGAAAATTGCAGACTGAATGATTACCTCCAAACAAGCACTTAAATTTTGCTCAACGATTATTTTGCCTGCAAGGCCCTTTAAATTCGGCTTGTCCCCTATTTTGTCCCCCCTATATTCCTCGCTTTATCCCGTTCCTAGTCTTATCCTTGAGGTTGAATATTTTTTTTAAAATTGAATTGTAATTTCATGAAAAAAACAAATTACTTTCTGCTACTCTTCTTTTCTTTGCTACTGACAAACTTGGATGCTCAAAAGAGCTTCTTTGAGGTCGTTACTGGCAAAAATTTACCAAAAGCAGTTGAGGCGACTAGGAACGTCAAAAAAATGAATATTGTTCGCCTCGACGAAGCTAATTTACGTCTTTATTTGAATAATGCCCCGATGGAGTTTCAAAATGAAGGTGCCCCTCTGGCGCTCGAAATTCCACTTCCCGATGGCACAACCGAAACTTTTGGTTTGGTGGAATCACCTAACCTTGCTCCGGAAATAGCGGCGCAACACCCCGACATTAAAACCTACGCTGGAAACGGAACGATTCATCCGGAGTACACTATACGCATGAACCTCACTTCACTAGGACTCAGCGCCATTGTGCTCGATGGAGAAGGAGGTGCCGTCTATTTTGAGCACTACACCAAAGAAGATCCCAATTTATATTTCAGCTATTTCACAGCAGATGCCATCGCGCCACCGGCTCACCTGAGAGCCAAGTGTGATATGGATCTCGAACATGAAATGCATAATGCAAAACTAGACCTTGGAGGGGCAAGTAATAAAAGCACCGGTGCTTCCCTGCGCACCTTCCGTTTGGCGATGGCCGCCAATGGTGAATTTACTATAGAAAATGGAGGTACTCAAGCAAGTGGATTGGCGGCCGTGACCAACTATGTCAATACAATTAATGCGATTTACCGCCGAGAATTGAGTATTCACTTCAATTTGGTCAGTGGCACAAATCTCATTTATACGAACCCTGCTACTGATCCATATTCCAATGACACCGGCCCGATGGTGGATGAAAACCCGGTCAATGTAAATGCGGTGATCGGTTCAGCCAACTATGATATCGCCCACGTTTTGGGATATGATGTAGATTTTGGTTCTGGTGGAGGCCTGGCCTACGCAGGTGTAGTTTGTTACGATCCTTTAAAGGCAGGTGGTGCTTCCGTTATCGGTAGTGGATATGGCCAGGTTTTTTATGATCAATTGATCCTACACGAAATGGGGCACCAATTCGGAATGAATCATAGCTACAATAGTGTGATCCCGGTTTGTACTACTCGTAACCCAGCTACTTCGGTAGAACCCGGAGCCGGTGCTACGATTATGAGTTATGGCTTTACTTGTGGCTCCGACGATTATTTTTCGTCTACTGCTTCGGGCCCCATCCTGATTTTTCATACGATTAGCTATTCCCAAGCAGAAACCTATATTGCCGCAGAAGGTACCTGTTCAGTTACGACAGCTACAGGGAATACGGCTCCTGTAGTGACGATGCCAAGTGCTTATACCATTCCTAAATCTACCCCTTTTGCACTGACCGGAAGTGCAGATACTCCAGGCAATGGCGATACCTACACCTATTGTTGGGAAGGGACCAATATCGGTACCTCAACTCCTGATGCCTCTACCTTGGGAAATACTGCCGAGCCTCCTTTTTTTAGAACTTATGAGCCAAGCTCGTCACCCACACGTATCTTCCCTACTTTGTCCGCAATCCTCGATGGCTCCAACTACGCTAAGGGAGACAAATTACCTTCGGTAGGTATTGTTACAACACATAGATTGACTGTTCGCGACAACAATGCTGCCGGCGGAGGGCTTGATTTTGGTGAAGTCACGGTGACCGTAGATGGAAATATTGGGCCTTTTTTAGAAACAACAAACCTCGCAGGTACTTATGCGGCCAATACCTCACAAACCATTACCTGGAGTGTCAATGGCACTGATGGAGCTACTTCCAATGTCAATATTTTGTTGTCTACCGATGGAGGGCAAACCTTTCCGACAACCTTGGCGGCGAACACTCCAAATGATGGTAGTGAGCAAATAATCTTTCCCAATTCGCCAACTACTACGGCACGCATTAAGGTGGAGGCTGTAGGTAATATCTTTTTTGATATATCAAATACCGATTTTACCATCACTCCAGGAGTAGCGGTCTCCTGCCCAACGGATTTTAGTGTTTGTCCCGATGCAGCGACTTTTGCCTTGACAGGTGCAACTCCTGCCGGCGGTACTTACAGTGGAGACGGGGTAACCGCTAATATGTTTGATGCTTCTGTGGCAGGGGTAGGACCACACACCATCACCTATACCAATGGAAGTACCTGTACTTTTGTGATTACCGTGGACGAGAATGCCGTTGGGGGCACAACTTATTACCAAGACCTCGATGCTGACGGATTTGGAAACCCGGCAGTTACTCAGCAGGCATGTGTTCCACCGGCGGGTTATGTGGCTGACCACACGGATTGTAACGATAATGACCCATTGGAAAAACCTGGCCAAACCTGGTACGCAGATCTGGATGGGGACGGCTATAGCAGTGGCGTGACGCTTACGCAATGTCTACGACCTGTCGGATATAAAGAGGCTAGTGAATTGACGGCCACTACCGGTGATTGTAATGACAATGTTGCGGCGATTAACCCCGGGGCGACCGAGATTTGTGATGGCATTGACAACAACTGTAATAATGAGACCGACGAAGGAACCTTGACAACTTGGTACCGCGATATGGACGAAGACGGTTTTGGTGACCCCTCTAATACACAAGAAGCTTGTAATCAGCCGGTCGGCTACGTCATGGACCACACAGATTGTAACGATAATGACCCATTGGAAAAACCTGGCCAAACCTGGTATGCAGATCTGGATGGAGACGGCTATAGCAGTGGCGTGACGCTTACGCAATGTCTACGACCTGCCGGGTATAAAGTGGCTAGTGAATTGACGGCCACTACCGGTGATTGTAATGACAATGATCCCGACATCAACCCAGCGGCTATTGAAGTTCAGGATGGGGTGGACAATAACTGTAATGATGAAATTGATGAAAGCTCCTTACCTCAAGGATGGACCGATTACGGCGAAGATGGCATCGGCTGTGAAGGTGGTAATGATGTCAGTTATGATCCACAATCCGAAACCTTTACCCTAGAAAGTGCCGGATGTTATACGACCAATTGGGCGGCCGATAATGCAGCGTATGTAAAATATGACCTTTGTGGAGATGGTGAAATCATTGCACAGGTTAGCTCCATTACGCCAATTGGACAGGGATGGGCTGGTATTAGTATGCGGGAATCTGAAGCTCAAGGGTCAAAGAAAGTTTCCCTTGCTGTCAACCTCAGCAATTTTGTCCGTCGGGAAATCAGAACGATGACCAATGGTTATGCGGCACCCCAACAACTCTACCGACCAGGAGTGACGTGGCTGAAGCTAGTACGTACCGGCAATCTTTTTGTTGGAACAGTGTCTAATAATGGATCAACCTGGCAAACTGTTCTCGTTAGCCAAGTTAGTATGGCATCGTGCATTCAACTGGGCTTATACGTAACCAATACCAATGGGTCAAACGTCGTGGCAGAGTTTAATCATGTCTCGATACCTTCGTCAAATACCCATCTTGCTGAATTGCCGAATACCGATACTCAGGTGGAGGCTATTGACGCGGGTGACAAGGAGTTTTCCCTGATGCCGAACCCTTCTACCGGAGTGCTGTATGTTGATTTGAATAACTATTACGGCCTGGAAACGAAAATTGATATACTCAACCAACTGGGGCAGCCAATTTTAACGCGGCGGAATCCAAGTGTGGCTTACAGTCATGAAGAACTGGATTTGAGCAACCTTAATAATGGCACATATTTTATCAAAATAACCAGTGACAGAGGAATTATCACGAAGCGATTTTTAATTGCCAAATAACCACAAATAACCACAAATAACCACAAGTTTTAAGCATGAGTTATCCCGGGTTTTACCTTTGATTAGGCTAAAATCCGGGATTTTTTATTTGAGTGCATGTTTGCAGGTAGTCCCTGAAGTATATTCGGGCAAGCTATTCAGTCCCGTTAAAACCGGGATTCAGGAACCTCACTTCGGCTATTTTTTCGTCCGTCTCGGCTCAGCCGAGGTGCACTCAAAAATGGGCCTTCCGAGAGCCCAAAACCTGCAATTTTCGCTGCTAAAGCAGCATCTCCAAACCTGTACTTAAAAGAAATCGTTCTTTGACAAATTTCCCCGATGTAAAATCTGGACAAGCTTGGCTCTGAATCACGGGGTTTGTCAAAGAACCAAAGGAAAAGGTAGGCAAGCTTAATAACAACGATTTATTGTTAGTTTTGCTGCGGATCACTATACCTTAATTATGACCAGATATATCCCACTCATTCTCTTCTTGTTTTATGTGTTGCCCCAAACTCTTAGCGCCCAGACAAATTTTAAGGAGGACCGAATAAAAAATGATCCGGTGGCCCCCAATGATACGCTTGGGAAGGAGGAGAGCATGAAACTTCACCAGGTTTTTCTTGATCAAGCCAAGGAAGATCAGGATACTTTAAAGCAGATCTACGGCCATTTATACCTTTATTTTGATTGTATTAAAAACCACGATTTTACAGAAGCTACCCGGCATGTGCTCGATGCAGAAATGGTCGCCAGAGCATCCGATAACCTAAGTTGGTTGGGGTGGGTAACGCATCGGAAAGGTGCGCTGCACGTATATGTCAGAAATTTTGAAGAGGCTCTACAGCAATATGAACTATCCGCGGAACTTTGTGGGCAAGGTCAAGATAGTTTATGCCTAGCCATCAATCTGGAACAAATAAGTTCGATGTATGGCCAGCTTCGTAATTTCGAAAAGGCACAGGAATATTTTGAATTAGCAACCCCTCTCCTCGAAAAATTTGGGGGTCCGGGGCCCCTGGCCGTTGCGCTAGCAAATTATGGCGCATTACTGACGTATCAAAAAAGAGGTGCCGAAGCCTTACCCTACTTTGAAAGAGCATTAAAAATCTATGGGGACCTAAACCTTTCCTACAAAGAAGTACAATGTTTGAATAATATAGGGCAAGTACACGCACAACTCAAGCAATATGAGAAAGCACGCGAGGTTTACGAAAAATGTATAGAGATTAATTTGAAAAACGATTGGCCGGAACGCGTGATCTATAACTATTTTGGGTTGTCTGAGGTTTATCGGAAAAAGCATGATTTCCAAGAAGCCCTGCTTTATCTAAAAAAGTACCATAGCGTCAAGGATAGTATTATGGGGATGGATACTCAGCGTAAAATCTCCAAACTGGAGGCCAAATATGATAAACAAGACAAAGAATTGGCCTTACAGAAAAGTCGGGCGGAACTTATTATCGCCGAACGCTCTATTGAGCGCGGAGTCTGGGCCTTTTTTTTTCTGATGTTAGCAGGTGCATTAGGAGCATACCTTTGGAAAATACAGACCAAACAAGCCAAGCGTAAAATGGAGGAAAATGAAGAAAATCTCAAACGATTGACTCGCATCCTTCTGAAAAAAAATGCCTTACTCAGCAAAATGGAAAGAAAAATTGTTGAAGAATCTTCTCAGGCGAATAAATCAATGGATCAAAAAGATTTTGAAGATAATATCTTCAACAAACATATTCTGACCGATGAAGATTGGTCTGCTTTTAAGATCTATTTTGAAAAAACCTATCCCGGGTACCTCTCACGCCTGCGAGCAGAGTATCCGGATATGACTGAAGCGGAGGAGCGGTTGTCTCTTTTTATTAAACTGAATCTGACCCGTAAAGAAGCGGCGGCAATTCTGGGGATTAATGTGGATAGTGTTAAAAAAACGCGTTATCGGGTGCGCAAGCGGTTAGGTTTGGATGAAAAAGAATCGTTAGATGATTTTATTCGAAATTTCTAGGAAAAATGTCATTTCCTGACCCTAAGAGCATCTTAGTGCTTGTTTGGAGGTAATCCCTGAAGTATATTCGGGCAAGCTATTCA
>CAXHCA010000082.1:0-28273 GCA_964015035.1 uncultured Saprospiraceae bacterium | reverse complement strand
TTGACAACAAATTATAACAGTATTCTTACTGAGACAGGACGGAACTGCGCCCATTAGAACGTATATATGGCCGCTTGCTTAAAATGTAATATCAATCATCCGCAACCGCTTACGCTTCCCAAATTTGGTGGTCTTGTATTTGAAAATTTTTGGTAGAAGAAAACCGATCAATCCTGCGGAGCCGGTTACGATAGCATCGCCCCAATCGTAGTGCGTTTCGGAACGGCCATCAGTCCATTTACCGATGAGCGCATAACCCGACCAAGTGATGCCAAAAAACATCAATTGTTTGCCAACCGGGCGTGACCAATTGTGTGGTGTACGGAAGGCAGTAATTTCCTCCAGGGGCACATAGCGGTCGCCAAGTACAATGAGGTTTCGATCTACACGGAGGTCTTCAATGACCGCATTGTGCCAAATATCCGTTTCCTTGAGCTGGTAGTCGATTTCCTCGCCGATGAAAATCTTTTTCGTTTTCGCCTTGCCGTAGGTTTCAACTTGTAAGATCTTCTGGGCGGTCAGAGGTTGTAATGCGAATAAAGCTAGCAATAAGAAGGTAATGGTCGGGCGCATAAATTCAGGTTTAATTACTCCAAAGAGGCTTATTTAAGATGGCGGGTTGGTTGGCCGCTGCTGACTTTTCCACTTTTTGATAAAACGCCCCAACATTCGATCCATCGCGGTAGCAATTTCAGGGTAGGGAAGTGGTTCCTGCCCTGTATAGATGATCATCAGGGCCAACTGGGTATCTTGCGTTTCAAGGGTACGGTATAGCCGGTGTTTGCGCAAGCGATAGGCTTCCTTAATTCGTCGCTTGAGCAAATTTCGGGTCACCGCGTGTTTGAATCGCCTCTTTGGTACACTAATGGCCAATTGTGCTGGAAATTCACTGCGCGGAGCCTCCGTTTCAATCCAAACCAATCGCAGCGGATATTGGCCAAAAGATTGCCCTCTCTCAAACAGCTCTCCGATTAATTTGCGGCTCTTCAGGCGCTCCCCACTCTTGAAGGTAAAATCCAGCATGCACACTTTTTTTTCAAAAAACTTGCCGAAAGTTATGGAATTTTTCCTCGTTGAGCGTCAAACTATAAAGAGAAGTTCTTTTAACCCATATTTATCATGCAAAATAATCAAACCGCTCTCAAAACTTATCCCAACGCCAATCTAACCATTAAAGCCTGGGCAGAAGAAGACCGCCCTCGGGAGAAGTTATTGGCAAAAGGTCGCCACAGTTTGTCCGATGCAGAATTGTTAGCCATCCTACTCGGTTCGGGGTCGCACCAGGAAACGGCCGTTGATTTGGCCAAACGCATCTTGCAATCGATAGAAAATGACCTACAGGATCTCGGTAAATCTTCTCTGGCAGAGCTCATGCGTTTCAAAGGAATTGGCGAAGCAAAGGCTATCACCATTGTTGCTGCGCTGGAATTGGGCAGACGAAGACAGTTGTCCAATATCCGGCAAAAACCACAAATTTCCTGTAGTAGAGATGCCTTTAATATATTGGCTCCCTTTCTGGTAGATTTGCCTCACGAAGAGTTTTGGATCCTGCTGCTCAATCGCTCCAACCGAGTCATAGCCCGAGAACAGGTGAGTATTGGGGGCATTTCAGGCACGGTAGTAGATGCTAAGATTATCTTTCACAAAGCCATCGAAGGGCGGGCGAGTTCTATCATTTTATGCCACAACCATCCTTCCGGAAATCTGGAACCAAGTGCTGCTGATCAGAGATTGACAAAAAAACTAATCGAAGCAGGGAAAACCTTGGATGTCTTCGTATTAGATCACTTGATTGTGTCCGAAATGGGCTATTTTAGCTTTGCTGATGAAGGATTGATGGGGGTTACTAAATAATACATATAGATTCTATTGAATAAGTAATTGTTGTAAAGTGTTCATACATAAGGTTTTATAAAATATGTCCATTCCCTTTCGAAAACCTACCGTTGCACGTTGTTTTCTGTTTCCAGACTAAATACCAGTAGCTTCTTTGCATTATTTTTCTTTATTTTATCGTAGGCAAACAGGTTGAACTAGAGCTTTTGAGCATTTACCGGGCAATCGCAGGATTGCCATGATGATCAGGAGCGAAGCTACTACACACACACTTATTTTCAATAATCCCTATGCGCTATATGCACCACAACTATGACAGCGGCATTTTTAACCTGGTAACAGAATACGAGAACAACACAAAACTCGGATTAGCCATCTTCTTAGAAGAAGGCGCTTACCGGCAGTTGATCGATTACTACGAAAAAGAAGAACAATTTCATAAAGCACTCGATGTAGCCGAGCAAGCTATTTCCAGCCACAATTATTCCGTAGATTTTTATTTGCGCAAAGCAGTCTTACTTATAGATACCGGCAAGGTTGATCAGGCGTTGTATACTCTGGATCAAGCCAATGCTATTGCGCCTGCAACTCTGGATGTCACCTTGCTGCGTGCAGAAGCCATGACCTATAATGGGGAAGGTGATATTGCGCTGCAATTGTTGAACCAACTCAAATCCGAAGTCAATCGGGAAGCACTTAGTGAAATCTTTATGGTCGAAGCACTGATTCACGAATATCAGGAAAACTTTGAGCTAATGTTTTTTGCCTTGCGCGCTTCCCTCAAGGAAAATCCTCGAAACGATGTGGCGTTGGAGCGTTTGTGGTTGTCTGTAGAGCTTTCGCGCAACTACGAGGCCAGTATCCGGCTACATGAGGAAATCATTGACCAGCATCCGTATTCTTCACTAGCTTGGTACAATTTGGGGCATGCCCATGCCTACCTTGGCAATTATGAAGAGGCGATCGATGCTTATGAATTTGCCTTTGTCATTGATGAAAAATTTGAGTTTGCCTACCGCGATTGTGCCGATCTTTGTTTTGAAACCAAGCAGTATGACAAAGCCTTAAAGTACTACCACGAGCTGTTGGAACATTTTGATGCAGATGGTGATTTGCTACTGCGCATTGGTCAGTGCCACCAGGAAAATGGCGATATCGACAAGGCTTGCAGCCATTATCGTCAGGCCAGTCGACTGGACCCACTTAATGACGAGGTCTATTTTCACCTGGGGCAATGTTATGCACATGCCGAGCGGTGGAAGGAAGCATTGCGTTATTTTCACAAAGCCGTGCAGATTGAAGACCGCCAGGAAGAATATTACGAAGCCTTGGCCGTCACCTATTATGAACTCAAAGAATACGATAAAGCCTTACCCTGTTTTGAACGTGCCAATGAAATTGCCCCGGAAAATAGTCTTTTTTGGATCAATCATGCGGCTTTCCTATGGGAAACAGGCCGCGGAGAGGCGGCATTGAAGGTACTAGATGAAGCAGAAGATCATGCTGTGGATGGAGAATTAATCTTTGCCCGGATTGCTTGTTTGTTTTATCTGGGACGTCGGCAGGAAGCAGCTTATTGGCTAGTGGATGCCCTGGAAGAGGCCTACGAAGCACACGCCATTCTTTTTCAACTGATTCCGGAATTGCAGGAAGACCCCCTGATCACCTCAATTATTAGAGACTTTGAAGGGACTATGGAGTAAGTTCAACAAATTAGTGGGCTCTTTTATGAATTTTTTCCCAGGCGTATAGGGCGGCTCCTACCGTACCGGCATTATTGAGCATTTGCGATGGCATCACGGGGAATTTTACCGTAATAAATGCTTCGTAAAGTTCAAATTTTTTGCTTCCGCCACCACTCAGAATCACACAATCAGGCGATAGAATACGGCCGATGTGTTTGAGGTATTGATTAAATCGCTTTCCCCATTCTTCCCAACTCAGATTCTCTTGTTTGCGGGCGTTATTGGAAACGTAATGTTCGGCAATTTTTTTCTTAAAAGTGATGTGCCCAAATTCTGTATTCGGAACCAGTGTTCCATCTATAAAAAGGGCGGATCCGATCCCTGACCCGATGGTCAAAACCAAAACAGACCCCTCTTTTCCTTTTCCCAATCCGTAGCGCATTACGGCTAGTCCGGCCGCATCGGCATCATTCACTACTGAGACCTGACATTGGCAAGCATTTGAAAGCACTTCTTCAATATTGACGCCCTTCCACTTCTTGTCGATATTGGCGGCAGAACGCGCTATCCCATGTTGTACGATGGCCGGAAAGCCACAGCCTACCGGTCCATCCCAATCGTGCATTTTTACCAGTTCCGCAAAGGTTTTTGCCATGTTTTTTGGGGTGGCAGGAACCGGTGTTTCCAGGCGCAGTCGTTCGGCCAATAGCGCTCCTTTTTCAATATCCACAATTCCCCCTTTTATTCCGGATGCACCAACGTCAATGCCTAGAATATGCTGATCATTCATGCTGATTTTCGTTTTTTTTTGTGCTGATTATCTGATGACAGTCATCTTCATTCGAATGTCTTCCCTAGGCCGATCGTATTGGCCCGTGGGTTGCTGGGCAATGGCGTCTATCACATCCAATCCTTCAATCACTCGGCCAAAGACGGTATATTCCCGATCCAGTTGCGGGGTGCCACCCAAAGACAGGTAGGCTTCTCTTTGTTCAGTGGTATATCGGAAGCCCTTCATTGCCTCAATGCGATCCAGATCAGTAGCCGTGAGTTTGCGACCTTGTACGATATAGAATTGAGAACCGGAGGAGTTCTTTTTTGGATTGACATTGTCGCCCGTTCGTGCTGCTGCCAGCATTCCTTTGATGTGCACCAGACTGTCTACAAATTCGGCCGGAATGGTATACCCGGGACCACCGGAACCTAGTGGCTGATTGGGTTTTGCGCCCTTCGAGTTGGGGTCCCCCCCCTGAATCATAAAGCCATTGATGACCCGATGGAACAGCAAACTGTCAAAAAAGCCTTGTTCCACCAGTTTGATAAAGTTATCCTGGTGTTTGGGCGTGGCATCGAATAACTCGATGATCATATCGCCAAAATCTGTTTCTAGGAGTACCAGACACTGCTTGGGCGACTCAATGGTCAGTTTTTCAGATTTGGTCTTGCTCTGATTTTTCTGATTGGTAGCCTTCAAGGTTACCGTATAGTTGCCGGAGCTCAAATAACGGTGGGTGGGTTCAGCATCCTGCGATATGGTGCCGTCTCCAAAGTTCCACTCGTACGTCTCAGCTTTTTCAGAGGTGTTTTCAAATTTGATCCTGGCGGGGGCTTGGGCCTCTCCCTGGTAGGAAAAATTGGCGATAGGCCGGGAACAGGCCGCACAAAGACAAACCAACATTCCCCATAAAATTACATTTCTAGTCATCTTTTTTTTATTCTTAGGCAAGGCTTATGACTTGGCGTCAAACTAAAGTGCAAATCAACGCTCTTTATTCCCTCGCTAAAGCTTCGGTGCGTGGGGCACTCGTGGTCCATATTTTAGCCTGACCACGAGATTTGTCTAAGAACGTTTTTTCTTCACTTGCCTCAATCCAAAATCCGCACTTGCATGCGTACATCTTCTAAAGGGCGGTTATTGCCATCCGTTTGTACCTTGGCAATTTTATCAATGACCTCCATTCCTTCCACGACTTCACCAAATACAGTGTAATCATTGTCCAGGAAAGGAGTACCGCCGACTTCTTTATACATTTGGCGCTGTTGTTCGTTGTATTTAATATTCTTTTGCCGCTCAATATTATCGAGATAGGCATCATCAATAGGTTGTCCTTGTACGACGTAAAATTGTGATCCAGAAGATAGCTTCTGTGGGTTTTGCGTTCGGGCTGCTGCGATGGCTCCCTTAAAGTGAGGGGATCCGATTTCCGGATCGATTTGATACCCGGGGCCTCCTTGCCCCAACATTTGACCTGGAGCCGCATTCTTCGAATCCGGATCGCCGCCCTGTACCATAAAGCCATCCATCACCCGGTGGAAAAGCAAGCCATCGTAGAAACCTTCTTTTGCCAACTTGACAAAATTGTCCCGATGCTTGGGAGTCGTATTGTACAACATGATTTTCATGGTGCCAAAATCGGTTTCTATCTCGGCATAAGTGTGCTCATCCTTGGGTTGACAGGAACTCAACATAGCCCCCATTACCAGCAGATACAGTAATTGTTTCATATGCGTTCTGTTACTTTTGAGTTGTTATCGTATCCCAACTATCCGTTATTGTCTTCCAGGTTGCCAATTTCTTGCTCTAGCTCCTGAAAATAGCGGATGATATTTTCTTTTAAAACCCTTTCCTGATCTTTCACCCCTTTTACTGTAAAAGGGCGTACCGCAGTGAAATGGGGCCAGCCGTCGGCATCTCTGCCCTGAAATTCGTAATACCCATCATAGGCGAGCAATCGACAGGCTGCAATGTGCATCAAGTCCTGCTTTTCTTCTTTAGAAAAGGCTTTCTGCCAGCGTCCTAGTTCCTGTATGCCAATGAGAAAAAGGATGGCATTCAGATCGGGTAGGGTATCCTTACCAAATCGGTCTTGTACTAAATGGCGGACCCGCAGCCATTCGAAATTCAGTTCCCAATTGTCGTCAGTCTCTCCCATAATCATTACATCACTTCAAAATAAGTGCAAATATAAAAAACTCTTAGAGTTCAGTTACTCCTCCTTGATCATGGCCGGTACCCTTTCGGCACGTAGGGCAGGTGCCAAAGAGGCGAGCCAGCCAATTGCGCAAACGGTAAGTGCCACAATAAAAAAGTCGAACAGGCGAATGCTAATAGGGTAGGCATCGATGATAAATTCGCCGGGAACAGAGACGATTCCTACATTTTTTTGTAGGGTGTAGATGGCTAAAGCCAATACAAAACCAATCACGATTCCCAACAAGCTAAGCAATAAACCCTCTCCCAGAAAAATGCGCCGCACCAGTTGATCCGTTGCACCCATTGATTTGAGGATGGCAATGTCTTGCTTTTTTTCCAAGACGATCATCCACAGGGCGCCCACCAGATTGAAGGAGATCATCAGCATCATCAAACCAACTATAGCAAAGCTGAGCCATTTTTCCATCTTCATCAGTTTGAGGAAGGACTCCTGCTGTTGGTAGCGGTTTTTTACGGCAAAATTTTCGCCCATCACCGCCCCAATGGCCTCCAGTGTGGCCGGGGTGTCGTAACCATTTTGCACCTTGATTTCCAAAGCGCTGACCTCGTTGTTGTGATCGAGCAGCCTCCGGGCAAAGTCCAGCGAGGTCAGAATATATTGGTTGTTGTATTCGGTTTGAATCACAAAAGTCCCTGCGGGATAAATGAATTGTTTGTTAAACTGTTGCTGAAAAACGGAGGTGCGTTTGCGTTTTGGCATGTATACGCTCAGCGTAGCTAGTTTGTCGTCGATGTTGACGCCCAACTTATCGCGCATACCCAAACCCAGGACAGCCATATTGAGATTGCCTTCCTTGAGGATATAATTGCCTTCCTGCACAGTGGAATCAATGCCGGTAACCTTATTGTATAGATCATCGACTCCTTTGACGATGCCAATGTCCTGGTTGTCCTTGTATTCAAAATAGGCCACTTCCTCCAGGGTTTGGGAAACCGCCAGGATGCCATCAATTTTATACAATTCTTCAATCTTGATGGAGTCAATTTCAAAGGTCTTTCCCTCTATGGGGGTCACCTTCACATCTGGATTGAAGGCACTGTACATATTGGTGATGAGGTCTTCAAAACCATTAAATACCGACAAGACCAATACCAGCGCAGCAGTACCAACGGCTACCCCAAAAACGGCAATGCCCGTAATGATATTGATGGCATTGGTGGATTTTTTGGCAAATAGGTAGCGCCGCGCTATTTTTAAAACTAAATTCATTGGCTTACCGGGTTTCTTTGTCCCGGTCCATGATGGTCGTGATTTGGTCCACCTTCAGATTTTTTCCGATGATGGTTCTTTCCGGATTAAGTACGTAAAGTTCCGGCGTATGATCCACGAAGTAGGTGGCATAAATCGATTGGTTGGAAGGGTCAAATACATTGATCCAATCCAGTCCGTTTTTATTGATATAATCCGTCCATTCTTCGTGGTTTGTGTTCAAGGCAATGGCGTACACCTCCACGCCACGGCTTTTCCACTCTCTATAAAATTGCACCAATTTTGGGGTTTCCTTCATGCAATTTTCGCACTTGGGATCAAACATATAGACAATGATGTACGGTGCCTGGATGTCATAAAGCGAATATTTTTTACCATCAGGGCCGGGAGCAGTGACATTAGGGCCTTTTTTGCCGACCAAGCTATTGGACATTTCGTAAGCCCGCAACTGCAAACCATGAATTTCTACCGAGTCAGACCAAAAGGCCCGATCATAGGTAAAGTAGTTTTGAATCATATAGGTAAATACGGCCTCTGAGTCCATCAGTTGAGTCTTGGTGGGCTCGTATTGCAGGGCAATCCAATTGGCAAAAAACTTAAAATATTCCGGATAAGGCAGGGATTTGTCCACGATATACTTAGCCGCAGCAATAATCGAATCAGGCTGTTGCACCGTGAGCTCTTTGATGTAGCGATTGAGTTTGTTGTAAACCACTGGCGTACGAATGAGGCGCGGATCGCTTAGGTCCACATTGTCCCACATTTCCTTGCGGTAAAGGTACACTTGTAATGCCTTGTCTACCGTTCCGTCAGGTTTTTTGACGTCCCTGATTTCCGGGTTTTGCCCAGACAGTTTGAAGGTAGTGAAAAAGGTGTTGGGGTATTTGTTTTTGTATTCATCCAGTTTGTCCTCGCGCCGTTGCAGCAGTTTTTCCTGCTCGGCTTTAGCTTGTTGAAATTCCGGCGAGCCTTCTGTTGCTGCTGCCACCTTTTGGTTTACCGCTTCAAACTGCGGCTGCATTTCCTGCTCAAATTTCAGGTTTTCATAGAGCAGCGTATTGTCAATGGACCCTTCTATTTTTAGCGCGCCGGTCAAATCGGTGGTCTTTGTAGTCATCACAAAGGTCTGATCTTTATCGATCAATAACTGTAGGTTGGTATTGTCGGGAAACAAAGCAAAATAAAAGCCTGGATCATAAGGCTCATCCCTTTTAAAAACCAGTTTGCCGGTCGCATCGATGGAGGTAGAATCTGCCAGGTATCGCTGTTCCGCAAAAACGCCAATTAGTCGGGCGGTTCCTCCGGTGAGCCCTTCAACGGTAATCTCGATATTGGGAGCTTCTGCTTCCTTTAGGTTGCTGACATTGCTATCTTGACTATTGCCTCCAGTACAGGACCAAAGTAAAAAAACGATCAAGGTAGGAAGGAAAACTTTCATGACTTCTCCTTTTTGTCGGGAAAGTACAAAATCCCGTTAATGTGTTTAAATATTCTAACTGGTTTCCTATCGGTATTTGGGGATTAACGGCGCGAAGTTCGTAAATTATTTCCACTATTGGGGCCTCATTAACCGAGCGACTAATGAGTGAAAGTGATGTACGCCTTTTTCCATTGCTGGTGAAAACCGGCCGGATTGGTAAAATCGGGACTTTATGCCACGTTGTACACTTTCCACCACCGATTCGTCTTCCATTTCGGTTTGATCCAGTTGATTGGCTTCGCTATTGTAGGGCGTACCTTCGAAATAATAAGAACGGAATTTTACCAAAGTTGTTTCTTGAGACAGCGGCAAAACGAGATTGAGGGACAACCCCCAGGGGTAAAAATTCAGCATCAGGTTGGGAAATAGCCACCAGTAATAAGCATAGATGTTTTGGCCGTAATCGGGGTGGCCTTCCGGCAATGTAAAACAAGGCTGACTTTCATCGGCAATGCCAATCTGAACGTTGCAATAATCAAAAATTTCGGTGCGGTATTTCTTAAAATCCAATGCCTGATTTAAGGCCGGATGCACATAGGGAATGTGGAAGCCTTCCAAATAGTTATCACAGTATAGTGCCCAATGCGCATTGATGCGATAGTCTTTTGAAGTCTCGGGAACATAACGAAGGGTGTCCAGCGGTAACCAATCCATGCGCTGCTCAATCGGGCGAATCATTTGCTCCAGGGAAGTCACCGGATGGAGGCTGACAAATAGCAAACCCAGCCATTCTTTTAGCGGGATTTGGGTAAGGTTATCGGCCGGTGACGGAAAATTGGCCACATTTTCAAAGGAGGGCATACTTTTAAAAGTACCGTCCAGTCGGAAGCACCGTCCGTGGTAGCCGCAGCTCAGCAGGCGAGGGGTTCCCGGTTGTTCCACTATAATTTTGGCGCGGTGAGTGCAGACATTGGATAAACAATAACGGCGACCATCTGTATTGTGCGTTAACATGAGTGGTTCGTCCAGCAGGCCGGGGAGCAAGGTGAAGGGGTAAACCGAAGGAGAGGTGTTGATGACATCGGTGTCGGCAACATATTGCCAGCTTTTTGCAAATAAATCTTCTCCACTTTGCTGGAAAATAGTCGCACTGCGGTAAAAATCTGCCGGAAGTGTAGCCGAATGGCGAATGTCTTGCTGTATATTTGATAGATTCATTCCAATAGCATTTTCAATTATGAAGTTATCAGATTTCATCCCTCATAAAAATCGAGCCGTCAATGGAAGCGATCAGGACTTGGGTTTTGGAACAAAGATAACGGGTTCGGCGGGAAGATTATTTAATAAAGACGGTTCTTACAACATCGTGCGGCGGGGGCTCTCAGTATGGACGCCATACCAGACTTTGGTCGAAATGACCTGGCCGACTTTTTTTGCCTTGGTTTTTCTGCTTTTTATTTTGGTCAACTGCTTTTTTGCCTTGCTCTTGGTGAGTTGCGGACCGGCAGCTTTGATGGGAGCGCCGGAAGGACGTTTTTTTAGTAATTTTCTACATGCTTTCTTTTTCAGCGTGCAAACCTTTACTACTGTAGGCTACGGAAGCATAAGTCCACAAGGCATTCCTGCCAATATTGTCGCCTCAATAGATGCATTGGTGGGCCTGATGGCTTTTGCCCTCGCCACCGGATTGTTTTTTGCCCGCTTTTCGAAACCGAAGGCCCAGATTATCTTTAGCGAAAAGGGCATCATTGCGCCTTATCAAGACGTGAATGCTTTTATGTTTCGCATCGTTAATCCTCGGAATAACAAGATCATCAACCTGGAAGCTATTGTAACCATGACCTGGATTGAGGAGCGCGGAGGAGAAACGGTGCGGCGTTTTGCCAAACTGGAGCTGGAACGCGAAAAGGTCTCCCTTTTTCCATTGAACTGGACCATTGTGCACCCCATCGATGACAATAGCCCCTTGTACCGGTTGGTTTGTGATGACCTGACCCGCATGCAAACGGAGATCTTGATCTTGATTCAGGGATACGATGAAACTTTTGCCCAGAATGTACACCTCAACAGTTCCTACACCTGCCAGGAAATTTTATGGGATGTGAAATACGCCAAGATGTATCACGCTATAGAAGGTCAAACCTTACTCTATCTTGACAAATTGAATGACACCATTGCGTTGGATGAGGAGGAGTAAATGCTGATTGGGCCGTTTGCCCGCGTAAGGGATAGGAGCGGTATCCCGATTTATCGGGATGAGAGCGGATAGCCCGGCCTCGGCTTGACGAGGATACGCCCAAAACAAAATAGACCGTTAAAAATGCGCAATAAATGCTTAAACTCTGGCCTCACGGAAAAGTAGCTTTATAATATTGTCGGAGAATCGTCTATTTTTGACCCACTGAAATTTATTGAGCAGTAATTATGAGTAAGTTTTTGCAGTATTTACAGATTGGGTTTTTGGGGTGGGGCATGACGTCCTGTGCCAATGTAGTGGCCCCGGATGGAGGGCCGAGAGATGAAGCTCCACCGGTGGTGATTGAGGCGCAATCGACGCCAAATTTACAGACTAATTTTGAGAAGCAGACCATTGAGTTGACCTTTGACGAATGGGTAGAATTAAAAGATGTTTTTAATCAGGTGGTGATATCGCCGCCCCTGGAGTATCCCTTTGAGCTGAAAATCAAGCGCAGAACGGTGCGTTTTGAATTTGATGAGGCGGAGGAGTTGAGGCCCAATGCTACTTACACCATCAACTACGGGGAAGCCATTCAGGATTTGAACGAACGCAATCCGGTAGAAAATTTGCGATTTGTGTTTTCCACCGGTGATTATATTGACTCCCTGCGGGTGACGGGGAAAATCGTGGATGCACAGACCAATGAACCCTTGAAGGGGATTCTGTTTATGCTATACGAAAATACGGCAGACACGGTGGTGCGTACTGAACGGCCTTTTTATTTTGGAAAAACCAATGAAGAAGGCCTGTTTACGATTGAGAATGTGAAGGCGGGGCAGTTTAAAGGTTTTGCACTAAAGGACGCGGATTTTAATTACAAATTCACTCAAAATACCGAGCAGATTGGCTTTCCGGATACCTTACTGACCCTATCGGAGGAGCATCAACCCCATTTGGAGATTAAACTCTTTCAGGAAGCTCGGCAATTGAGGATTGTGGAGATAGATACCAGTCGGTTTGGCTTGGTCAAACTGGGGTTCAACCGCACGCCCAATGGTATGACTTACCAGGCACCTGACTTTAATGGCGAGCTGACAGAAGAATACGTCAAGGATACCCTCAAGCTTTGGTATACGGAAGAACAGCAGAATCCTTGGCAACTGCTGGTGACGCAGGATACTCTATTGCGAGATACCCTCCTGATTCCGGTGCGCTCCAAGGAGAATTTTGTGGAAAATGGTAAGCTAAGGACCTTGTTGAAAGCTCAAAAAAAGGTGCTGCGGCAAATGCCAGGTAAGCCAATGGTGATTGAGTATTCCCACCCCTTGGCCAGTTTTGATACGGCCGCGATTCATTTGTACGAGGATACCTTGCATATTCGGGTCACGCCGGAAATTTCTTTTGATACGATGGCTGGCCGCAACTTACAGTTGTCCTTTCCCTGGAAGGAAGGCATGCCCTATGAATTGGAGCTGCTGCCGGGAGCTGTGACCGATGTTTTTGGCTTGAGCAGCCAGGATAGTCTACTGCAAAAGTACGTAGGGGATTCCCGCAAGAATTTCGGCAATTTGATCTTAACGTTGAGTGGCTTGGATAGTACCGAAAATTATATCATTCAGCTATGGCAGCAGGACAAGAACCAGGTGTCAGAACTACAAAGTCGGGGCTCGTCGGTTTTTAATCATACTTACCACCTGCTCGCTCCTGGCGAATATACGGTACGCGTGATCACCGATTGGAATGGCAATGGCTACTGGGACCCGGGACTGTACGATGATTTGCGACAGCCAGAGCCCATCTATCGCAAAAAAATGCAGCAGCTGCGCGCCAATTGGGATTTGGAGGCGGAGGTGGTGCTGGGTGTGGTAGAACCGGTAGAGGTGGAAGAGGAGAAGGAGAAAAATTGATGACTCTTTTTCGCTCGCGGTTGAGCGTTTGCAATGCGAATCCAAACCCTACTGTTTTTACCTCCAAACATGCACTCAACTATTTAGATTGAAATCAGATGAAAAGGCGGATGATCGCTTGATCTCATTTTGCCGGTTCTCTGCTTTGGTACCACTTATTTTGAAGGCCACTTTACTACTGGGCGAAATAAATTTCACCCAACCGGATAATTTGATCTCAATTCTTCACATAAATGATCTTCAGGTTTTGAATTTGATTTCCCTGCTGAACCCTCCCAATATAGGTGCCATTAGTAGAGACTGATGCTTCGGGTATCCAGCTAAGTTTGTGGCGACCGCTACTTTGAAAATGTTGAGTTAAATCAGCGATTTTGGCTCCCTTCGTATCAAAGATACTGATCAAAACCGGGGTGGCTTCTTTCAGGTCAAACTCGAAGTGAACTTCACTTTTGAATGGATTCGGGTAAATTTTAAAAGTAAATGATTCTGCGGCAATGTCATGGACAGCAGTAGGGAGCTCCTCGATGACCCGGATGCGACTCAAGCCATATTCGCTGATGTACAATTTGCTGTGATCATGGCTAAAGCCGATGCCGTTCGGAGCCGAAAATTGAGCCTCATTGGCCGGGCCGTCATGGCCTCCGGCAGCACCGGTTCCGGCAAAATCAGTAATGGTTCCCTGCAGGTCGATTTGGTGAATAATGTTGTCGCCATTGGTGATGTACAAGGCACCGTTGCCATAGGTCATAAAGCCGCAGGCCCAAGCTTGCTGCAAGCCATCGACGTGGGCGAAAAGCTCAATTTGCACCGGATTGCCGGGCGAAAGTTTGTAGATGTTGCCGTCGTGCGCACTCGATACAAAAAGGGTGTCATCGGGGGTCCAGGCAATGCCGAGGGCGGTGTTGAAAATTGGGGAGTTGGCGTAAAGACTTACTGTTCCATCGGGGGTGATTTTTTTGACGTTGTTGTTAAACTCCGTGACATAGAGGTTGCCGGCATCATCAAAAGTGATATCTCCGGGGTAGACCAAACCAGAGGCAAATATTTCGCTGTTGCCTGCTGTATCCACTTTGGTAATCCAACCCAATTGATTGAGGGGGCGGTTGGTGACGTACAGGGTGGTTCCTGCCGGATCGAAGCACAGACCGCTGGCCCGGTTAAAGTTGTCCCCGCTGGCAAATACGGAGGTGTCTGCCACTCCATCGGGGGCGATGCGCACCACGGTAGAAGATTCGGAAGTCACATAGACATTGCCCATCATATCAACGGCTACATCGGCATTGGAAGGGGTGGTGGCGAAGGTGCTGACCGTTTGGGCATTTAGGAATACATTGCACAACAGTAGGGGGATCACCAGATAATAGGTACGATTCATTTGCTAAAGATTTTTTTATCGCAAGATTAGCGCACCGAGATCAGGAAAGCAATTTTTTGCAGTTCGCCGCTATACAGCTGAACCAATTGGGGGGGAGGGCTGGCACAAAAGCTGTACTTTTGGGATAAGCTATGCCTATAAATGAGTCTTAATATTACCATCTGGTCACTAATGCTTTTGTTTGGAACCCTCCAGGGTATTCTGTTGGTGTTGGCCATTTGGCTACAGCCAAAATATCGAACGCGCCGCAATGCACTATTTACGCTCCTGTTATTGATCATCACCATTATTCAATTCGACCACAGTTTGCGGTTGTCTGAATTATATCGGGTTGCGCCCAAATTGATCTACATCTCTGATGCGCTTTGGTATTTGATTGCACCACTGTTGTTGTTTTATGTCCGGCTATTCATCGATCGGGCTTATGCTTTTCGGTGGATCGATGGTCTTCATCTGCTTCCCTTTTTGGTCATGGCTTATTACTACGCGCCACTTTTTGGCGCACCACCTGAGGTAAAAATGACCATTTTGGAAAACTACAAGGCGGCAGGAACCTATGGCTTGGAGACCAACCTGTTGATCCTGGCCATGATGGTGCAAATGTTGGCGTATATTTTGTACAGCTTCTGGTGCTTACGACTTTATGAAGCGGCGTATAAGCAGCAATTTTCTCAAAATGAAATCAATCAATTGACCGGGTTGAAAAACACGTTTCGCTTCTTTTTGATCTATTTTTTGTTTGAATTCACCTTTTCTACTTTGCGGAATTTCTATGGATACCGGAGCACTTTTTTAGACCATTGGTCACTGGTGGTTTGGGTGGGGTATATTTATACTATCGCCTTTCTGATTTTGACACAGCCGGAATACGTTTTTCCAAAATTATCGGTCGTCACTGCTACTTCCAAAGGACAACGGAATCCCGCGGAAGCGGAGGCCTTAAAACGGTTCATGGAGCAGCACAAGCCCTATCTGAACAGTGATTTGAGATTGCCGGAATTGGCCGATGCATTGGGCTATAGCACCAATCAGTTGTCCTCCCTGATCAATCGGGAATTGGGGGTGAATTTCTATGAGTTTATCAATGTCTATCGGGCCAGGGAAGCCAGGGAATTGCTAGAAAATGCCGACTTTTCCCATCTCTCTATTTCCGGCATTGCCAGTGAGGCCGGGTTTAAGAGTAAGACGTCCTTTTATAAATTTTTTAAAAAGGAATTTAAAATGACGCCAAGGGAGTATTTGAGAAAGGGGTAGCAGCGGCCTCCTTTTTATAAACTTTATACTATGGTTTTTCCTGAAATGAATTTTATTTAATAGCGTTGTTATGCGATAACTACCTGATAATCAGAAGTCGTGCTTTTGCCTAACCCCCCAAGGCCTCCCTAATTTACCGCTTCTACCTTAAATCCTGCCGCCCGGAGCAGCGCAATCACCCCTTCCTGACCGCCCAAATGACCGGCCCCAACGGCAAAGAAAGTCGGACTTTCCGCCATCATCTTTTGCATCACAGGAATCCAGTTGCGGTTGCGGCTGAGGAGTAATAATTCTTCATATTTTCCAATGCCACCGGTGTCGTCCTTCATGATGTCTTGCATGGCCTGGATGTCCTGGTTTTTGTACATCTCCACCATCAGATCCAGTTGCTGCGCTTCCTGGTCGCTGCCGCCTTTGATGCTCTCCATCAGCATTTGTGCCTGTACTTTATAGGGAATACTATCGAAAAGGCTCATTTGGAATTCCGCCGTTTCCAGTCCCCCCATTCCTTTGTTCTGCTCCTGTGCCAATTGCATCAACTCCAGTTCGTAGGACACCATCCCGGTGCTGTCTGTTGCTGGTTCCATGCTCATCATTTGTTCTGGGTCCAACATAGAGAGGAACATGGGCTTGACCCGTTCCAGCATCGCCATGGGAAGTGGCAGCGAACTATTGGCAAAGTGATCAGCCACCAACTCATACTCCTCATCGGTCAGCAGATCACTGAGGGTAGTATCGCCATTCATCATGATTTTCATCAACATGGGGAGCATAGCCATGGGGTTGGACATATCTTCCATATTGATCTCAAAAACGACATTATTGGCTTTACTCAGAGATTTTTTTGTAGATTCTGTAAGGAAAAAGTCCTTGCGGTCAATCATGTGGATGGTGCCGTAGAGATAGGAGGGCGATTCCAATCCATTGCCACTGATTTCCCAGAGCAATGATTTTTCGGTGGGTGCCAGATTGCCTTCGGCGGGCTGAGCGTGCAGTGCTGTCCAATTGGCAACAAATAAGGCGATGATAATTAAAATGCGATGCTTCATAATGCTTTTAACGGTTGAACAAACGAAGTTATTTACTGAGATAAACGTTTTTTCTGGCAGAGGGTTGTGCTACTGTGGGTAGTTTACGACCTACTTTGTCGCCGCCGTTCTGGCTTGTTCCCATGCCCAGGCACTACTCATGATCTCCTCAATGCCGTATTGGGCATCCCATTCCAGTTTTTGATTGGCATACTGATTATTGGCATAAATAGCCTCTACATCGCCCGGTCTGCGCGGTCCGATACGATAGTTAAGGGATTGATTGGTTACTTTGATAAAGGCCTCAATCGCTTCCAATACTGTCACTCCTTCGCCAATCCCCAAATTGAACACTTCCAGGTTGCGTTCATTCTTACCGGCAAGCAGGTATTGCATGGCCTTGGTGTGTGCATTGGCCAAATCCATAATATGGATGTAGTCTCGGATACAGCTGCCATCGCGAGTAGGGTAGTCATTGCCAAAAACGACAACTTCTTGGCGTTTGCCAATGGCGGTTTCGGTGATGACGGGCACTAAATTGGATGCGGGGTTACTGGGCGCTTCGCCGAGTTTAGCCGAAGGATGTGCTCCGGCGGGATTAAAATAGCGCAGTAAAACCGACTGGTGTTCCGGATGAATGCGTGCAAAATCACTGATGATATCTTCCCCCATTTGTTTGGTGCGGGCGTAAGGTGATTCTGCTTCTTTACGAGGGGAGGCTTCCGTTACCGGCAATTCATCGGCATTGCCATAGACCGAGCAGGAGGAGGAAAAAATCAGGTTTTTCACCCCAAATTGGTCCATGCAATCCAAAATATTAAGCAGTCCATTCAGATTATTTCGGTAGTAACGCAGCGGTTGTTCTACTGATTCCCCCACCGCTTTGAGGGCAGCAAAGTGAATGATGCCTGCAATATTGGGGTTTTCCTGAAAAACGGAGGTCAATGCTTTTAAATCACATAAGTCAATCGGGTAGTTTTTGACGGACACTCCCGTTATAGCCTTTACGCCTTCCAGGCTTTCCGCAGTGGAATTGAGCAAATTGTCGATAGAAATAACCTCAAAGCCATGGTCTAGCAAATCGACTATGGTATGACTGCCAATGTAGCCGCAGCCTCCGGTGACGAGTATTTTTTTCATCTTAAATTGGTTTCTTTTGTGCGGCAAAGATCAACATCCGTGGCTTTAAAACCTTATGGTGGACCAACTTCTTTGCAAAATCAACACAAATTTACCCCATACGCGTTTATCTTTGTGGCTTTTTAATAAGGAAGTGATTATGGACAAGACAGAAATGGCCCGTTCAGTGGCAGATATTGCGCGCAAGGCCGGGGCGGCAATAATGGAAATATATGGACAGGCTGATTTTCAGGTGGAGCAAAAGGCCGACGAATCCCCATTGACCATTGCGGATAAAACCGCCAACGATATCATCTGTAAAGGACTGCAGGAATTGGCACCCAACGTGCCCATCATCTCCGAAGAGAATAAAACCATTGCCTACGAAGAGCGCCGCCATTTTGGAATCAATTGGCTGGTCGATCCGTTGGATGGCACCAAAGAGTTTATCAAACGAAATGGAGAGTTTACCGTAAACATTGCCCTGATTCAGCGCGGGAAGCCGGTGCTTGGAGTGGTGTATGCCCCCTGTTTGGAGGAAATGTATTGGGCGGTAAAAGGGGAAGGCGCCTGGATGGAAAAAGAGGGGGACGTAAAGCAAATCCACGCTGCAAAATTTACGATGCAGGACCCCGGACTAAAAGTGGTTTGCAGTCGCTCCCACCTCAATGAAGGGACCCAGGCTTTTATCGATCAGCTGAATGCCCCCGAGAAGGTGTCTCAGGGAAGCTCACTCAAATTTTTGATTCTGGCCAAAGGGGAAGCCCATCTCTATCCACGTCTGGCACCCACCATGGAATGGGATACCGGAGCGGCACAAATGGTGTTGGAAGAAGCTGGAGGAAAGGTCATTAGTGAGGAAACCCAGGAGCCTGTAGCATACAATAAAGAAAACCTGTTGAATCCACACTTCATCGCCTACGGCCAGGTCGTAAATTCCCTAACCCCTAATTCCTAACCTATCCATCATGACTTTCAATTTAAAAAGAATCTTACTCGTCCTCAGCATCATCCTGGTCAGTGTAGCCCTGGATCAGTGGACCAAACAATTGGCCGTGACCCATCTTAAGCACCACACCGATATAGAATACCTCAACGGGATGTTTAAATTTACCTTTGCGGAAAATACGGGGGCCTTTCTCAGTCTGGGGGCCAATTCTTCTGAGGGGGTACGCAATGTGGCCTTAAAGGCACTCCCGTTAATCTTGTTGATTGTCTTGTTTTTCTATGTTTTGTTCTCCAATACCTTAAATCGTTGGCAGATTATAGCCTTTAGCTTTGTGTTGGGAGGAGGCATCAGCAATATTTACGATCGGCTGTTATATCATAAAGTGGTTGATTTTATGAATATTGGCATTGGAGAGCTGAGAAGCGGAATTTTCAATGTGGCCGATATGTCGATCATGGCAGGTCTGTTTTTACTACTGCCGTTTATGTTTCAATCCAAGAAAAAGGAGGAACCCGACCCGCAAGAGAACGGGGGCGCCTAGTGGTTTGCCGTAGCCAATCTTTTGAGAATTTCTACTTGGAAGACCAGAATCGTATTGGGGGGAACCAAAAAACCTCCTTTGCCATCGGGGAATCCCTCCTGGCCATAGGCTAAATCTGATGGCGCATAAATCTCAATAGCGCCACCCGGTTGGATCAATTGTAGCCCATCATTCCAAGCCGGAATCATATTGCCAACATAAAATTCCAATTCCTGCCCACGCGCATAGGAAGAGTCAAATACTTTTCCATCCAGAAAGGTACCCTTGTAGTGGGCCTGTAGGCGATCGCCCCACTGGATTTGTTCCCCTTCTCCCTGACGCAGGATGCGGTAAAATAAACCCGATGTGGTAGGGTAGAGGTTCAACTTTTTTTCAATGGCCAGATTGATGATGGTATTGCGATCTTTTTCTGCCAAAGAACTCGGTTCGGCGGTTAAACCCGGAGAAAGTCGCATGATCAGTTCGTCCTCCGTTGGGGTTTCACCCGGCGCAAAAACCGGTTCCGCTATCGGTGTGGAGGCTTCAGTTGGGGCCTCTTGACAAGCGATGAGGAGCAGACAGCATAATGAGGAAAGCAAGTATTTCATGAATCAATCTGTTTTACTAGTGAACTTGCGGCAAAGCTAAGGTGTTTTTAAAGAATCAAAATAAATACCATGAGTAAAACGAGTTTTAAATCGCTAATTGCTTCCGAAAAACCAGTTGTCATTGATTTTTATGCCGACTGGTGTGGACCCTGTAAAGTTTTTTCGCCCATTTTACAAGAATTAAAAAAAGAATTGGGTGATGCTGTGCAGGTGGTGAAAATTGATGTTGATAAAAATCAGGAACTATCGGGAAAACTTGGCGTTCAGAGCATTCCAACCGTCATGATTTTTCAGGGTGGCGAGTTGAAATGGAGGGCTGCAGGGGTACAGACGCTACCGGCATTGAAACAACAATTGGCGCAGCTGGCTTAGTGCTTGTTTGGAGGTAATCATTCAGTCCCGGTAAAACCGGGATTTTGGAACCTCACTTCGGCTATTTTTTCGTCCTTAGCGCTGCTAGGTACTCAAAAATGAGCCTTGCGAGAACCCCAAATCTGCAATTTTCGCTGCTAAAGCACCACCTCCAAACAAGCACTTAGGAATAACTAAATTTCGCAAAAGGGTACTGTAATTCTGTTGTTTATGGCCAAGAGCATGTTTGGAGGTCGGGCAGCCCAAAGTTTGACCTCCAAATATGCACTAAGTTACGCCACTAAATATTTCAAAGTGTCTCCACTATGCATATTTTGCTATATTTGCCCTTCAAGATGCTCTAGGCAAATATGATTCAGCAACTTACACCATTTACCATATTGGGGGTTATCGCCCTTTATTTCCTGGTTTTAATCGCCATTTCGTACTTTACCGGGAAGAAAGCCGATAACGAAAGCTTCTTTATTGGGAATCGCCAATCGCCCTGGATTGTGGTTGCTTTCGGTATGATTGGTGCTTCGCTTTCGGGAGTGACCTTTATCTCTATTCCCGGAAAGGTGGGCGCAGAAGGAGTTAATCAATCGTTTGCCTATATGCAGATGGTTTTTGGCTACCTTTTGGGGTATGTCGTCATTGCATTGATCCTGATGCCGCTCTATTACCGCCTAAAACTTACGTCCATTTATGGTTTTTTGGAGCAACGGTTGGGGGTGAGTGCTTATAAAATGGGTGCTGCTTTCTTCCTCTTGTCTCGGAGTATTGGTGCGGCCTTCCGGCTGTATCTCATTGCCATTGTACTCAATAAATTTGTGATGGAACCGCTGGGAATTCCATTTTGGGGGACCGTATTGACGACCATTGGACTGATTTGGGTGTATACTTTTAAAGGAGGCATTAAGACGATTATTTGGACCGACACCCTGCAGACTGTGTGTATGTTAACGGCCGTAGTCCTCACCATTTTTTCCATAGGTAATGCCCTGGAAACCAATTTTGTGGGCATTGTAGAGATGGTGAGCCAAAGCGAATATGCACAAGTATTCTACTTTGAAGGAGGATGGAGTGACCCCAATAACTTCTTTAAACAGTTTATCAGTGGTGCGCTGATCACGATTGTCATGACTGGTCTTGATCAGGATATGATGCAGAAAAATTTGAGCTGCAAAAGTATTGGTGATGCACAAAAAAATATGTTTACGTTCAGTGTTATTCTGGTCTTTGCCAATCTTTTGTTTTTGAGCTTGGGGGCACTACTTTATATTTATGCCTCTAATGTCGGGTTGGAAATTCCTGCGGCTACAGACGAACTGTATCCAATGATTGCTTTGCAGCATTTATCACCGGTGGTGGGCATTGTGTTCATCTTGGGATTGATTGCGGCGGCCTATTCATCGGCAGATTCGGCGCTGACTGCCTTGACTACTTCTTTTTGTGTGGACTTTCTCAATTTTGAAAGGGAAGCACGTACCGAAGCAGAAAAACAGCGCATTCGCCTGAAGGTACACATTGGGTTTTCAATAGTTTTGTTTGTGCTGATTCTCTTATTCCGATTACTCAATAATGATGCGGTGATTAATCAGCTGTTTAAAGCGGCTGGATATACTTACGGGCCACTGTTGGGGCTATTCTGTTTTGGCATGTTTACCAATTTAAAATTGCGGGAATACCTGGATTTATCCAATTACCAATTGACCAGTTGGATACCTCCTGCCTTCCAAAAAGTCAATCTAGTGGCCGTCATCTGTATTTTGGCTCCTATCTTATCCTTTATCGTTGATATCTACTCCTCAGAAGTGCTCTACGGGTTTGAGTTTGGTTTTCTCATTATTGCACTCAATGGCTTGTTGACTTTTGTAGGCCTTTTGTGGATTTCCTATCGAGACTATGAGGAGCAGCTGGAAACTTACCACCATCCGGAAGCCGACGTTTAGCGCATGTTTGGAGGTGGTGCTTTAAAAGCCCATTTTTAAAATTTATAATTGCCCGAAAACGATTTCGATATCCTTTTTCAAATGACACCTGCCAATGGGTAACCCCTGATAAAAGACCTTCATTCTAGACTTTTTTTTACCTTTGGCCTTTCTTTCGCCGAAAGGCTAAAAATGACCAACGCAAGAGCTATGTCTAAAATAAATGCAGCCATCACGGGTATCAATGCCTACGTTCCAGATTATATACTGACGAACAAGGAATTGGAAACTATGGTGGAGACCACCGATGAATGGATTACCACCAGGACTGGTATCAAGGAAAGACACATATTGAAAGGAGAGGGGCAGGGAACTTCCGTCATGGGGGTCGAGGCTGTTAATGGATTACTGGCTAAGACCAATACGGATCCTTCGGAAATTGAGTTGGTGATTTGCGCTACGGTTACGGCAGATATGCAATTTCCGGATACGGCCAACCTGATCGCAGCGGCAACCGGGATCAAAAATGCTTTTTGTTTTGATATCAACGCAGCTTGTTCTGGCTTCCTTTATGCGCTGACTACGGGCTGTAAATTCATCGAATCGGGCACCCATAAAAAAGTGATCGTTGTGGGGGCTGATAAAATGTCTTCCATCATCGATTATACCGATCGCACGACTTGTGTCATTTTTGGCGATGGAGGGGGCGCGGTGTTACTCGAACCTGCTACGGATGGACTAGGTGTTCTGGATTTTCAGCACCATAGTGATGGCGACGGCGCACAATACCTGCACATGAAAGCCGGTGGTTCAAGGAAGCCTGCAACTGCGGAGACAGTGGCCGCCCGCGAACATTTTGTCTATCAAAATGGCCGCCCGGTATTTAAGGCTGCTGTGGCCGGTATGTCGGACGTAGTGCAACGCATTATGGCGCGTAATGGGCTGACCAATGATGACATCCGTTGGTTGGTGCCCCACCAGGCGAATATGCGCATTATTGAGACTGTTTGTCGGATGACCGATTTCCCTTTGGAGCGAGTGATGATCAATATTCACAAATTCGGAAATACGACTGCGGGCACGATCCCGCTTTGCCTGTGGGACTATGAAGATCAGATTGAGAAAGGAGATAATCTTATCCTGACTGCATTTGGTGGCGGATTTACCTGGGGGGCTATTTACCTGAAGTGGGCCATCTAGTTAGGTCAAGGTGATCGGAACGATTGGCATATTTTCGGGGCATTTTGCTATCTTTGCAGGGCAATTTTAATTAGCAGTATTTTTAAATAAGAAAATCATAATGGCAAGTACGTCAGACATTCGTAATGGTATGTGCATTGAGATGAATAATGATACCTTCATTGTGGTAGAGTTTCAGCACATTAAACCGGGAAAGGGCGCTGCATTTGTACGCACCAAGATCAAGAGTTTGACTTCAGGTAAAGTACTGGAAACGAACATTCCCGCAGGACATAAGGTTAACGATGTGAGGGTAGAGCGGAGAACATTTCAATTTCTCTACCATGATGACTTAGGCTATCATTTCATGAACTCCGAAACGTTTGAGCAAACGTTTCTCAAAGAAGAAATGATTGAAAATGCACAGTTGTTGAAAGAAGGAACAGAGGTGGAAATTCTCTTTCATACAGAAAATGAAACGGCATTGACATTGGATATGCCCCAATATATCATTTTAAAAGTCACTTACACTGAACCTGGTGTTCGTGGCGATACCGCAACTAATGCCCTCAAGCCTGCTACTGTAGAAACAGGGGCAGAAGTTAGAGTGCCTCTTTTTATCAATGAAGGTGACCTGGTCAAGGTAGACACTAAAACAGGTGCTTACATGGAACGCGTAAAACAATAACCTATGACCTTTAAAGAAGTTCAGGACTTAATCAAACTACTCAACAAATCTGACCTTACTGAATTCAAGATGAAGGACGGAGAATTTGAGTTGTCCATTCGGACTAAGCATTACGAAAAAACTAGAATTCAGGTAGCGCAGACACCCTCTGCTGCACCGATCATGCCAGTAGCTCCGATGGCGCCATCAGCTCCAAGTGCAGCTCCTGCGGCGCCTAAAGAGGCGGCCCCTAGTCCAGCTGCTGCTGCGTCGACAACTAATGAAGACGATGCCAGCAAATACCTGCCAATCAAGTCGCCAATGGTTGGTACTTTCTATCGCTCTTCTTCTCCCGAAAAGCCTCCCTATGTTAAAGTGGGCGACCGTATTGAAGCTAATAACGTGGTGTGTATCATCGAAGCTATGAAACTTTTCAACGAAGTTGAATCCGAAATTACGGGTAAGATCGTGAAAGTGATGGTAGAAGATGCTCAGCCCGTTGAATACGATCAGGTATTATTCCTCGTAGATCCCAATGGATAATACGCTTTTTTGGCTTTAAGCCAATGGCCCTCATTGGAACTTCATTGCAGATCAATTCGGAAATTTATGTTTAAAAAAGTACTTATAGCCAACCGCGGTGAGATTGCACTGCGCATTATTCGCACCTGCCGAGAAATGGGCATCAAGTCTGTTGCCGTTTATTCTACTGCTGACCGCGAAAGCCTGCACGTTCGTTTTGCAGACGAGGCAGTGTGTATTGGTCCTCCGTCTTCCGCCGAATCTTATTTGAATGTGCCCAAAATCATGGCCGCTGTGGAAATCACCAATGCGGATGCGATTCACCCGGGCTACGGCTTTTTGTCGGAAAATGCGGATTTCGCAGAAGTTTGTGCAGAATACGGCATCAAATTTATTGGCCCTACACCGGAGCAAATCAGGAGAATGGGCGACAAAATAACGGCCAAGGAAACCATGATTGCTGCTGGAGTACCGGTAGTACCCGGTTCGGAAGGACTGATCAAGGATCTCAAGCAGGCCCAAAAAGTGGCCAACGAGATTGGCTACCCGGTGATCATGAAGGCTACTGCCGGTGGTGGTGGAAAAGGCATGCGGGTGGTTTGGAATGACGAAGAACTTGAACCCAACTGGAACAAGGCACGTCAGGAGGCGAAGGCCAGCTTTGGTAATGATGGGATCTATATGGAGAAATTTATCGAAGAGCCACGCCATATCGAGTTTCAGATTGCCGGTGACCAAAAGGGAACCGTTGTGCACCTCTCGGAAAGAGACTGCTCCATCCAGCGCAGGCACCAGAAACTGGTAGAAGAGTGTCCTTCTCCATTTATGACGCCAGAGCTGAGGGAGGAAATGGGAAATGCAGCGGTCAGAGCCGGAGAATACATCAAATACGAAGGGGTTGGAACGGTCGAGTTTTTGGTGGACAAACACCGCAACTTCTATTTCATGGAGATGAATACCCGGATTCAGGTAGAACATCCCGTGACCGAAGAAGTGATCGACCACGATTTGATTAAGGAACAAATCAAAATAGCTTCCGGAGAACTTATTACCGGTGGCAACTATTACCCAACGGCGCATGCCATTGAGTGTCGGATCAATGCAGAGGATCCATTCAATGGGTTCCGGCCAAGTCCGGGTACCATCTTGTCTTTCCATAGCTCAAAAGGTCATGGTGTGCGGGTAGATACCCACGTTTATGCCGGGTATACCATTCCGCCGTATTATGACTCCATGATTGCCAAGCTCATTTGTCGGGCACGGACCCGCGAAGAGTGCATCACGAAAATGGAAAGGGCGTTGGACGAATTTATCATTGAAGGTGTAAAAACCACGGTGCCTTTTCATCAGCGATTGATGAAGGACGAAAATTTCCGTAAGGGCAATTTCCACACCGGCTTTTTGGAGAATTTCAATCTGGAGGAGTAATAAAAACCTTCCAATGCAAAGTAGTTTTTGGCGACTGATGGGATATATGCGCAACTACAAGCTGTATATCAGTTTGAATGTGTTGAGCAATATCCTGACAGCCATATTTACGGTGCTCAGTATTCCCCTCTTCGTTCCTTTTTTAGAAATTCTCTTTGAACGAACGGAGCTGGTTACTGAAGCACCCCAAGAGGCCTGGAGCCTAAGTACGGCTACGGAGTGGTTTAATTATCAATTCAGCCAAATCATTATCAACCAAGGTAAAGAGGCGGCACTGGTGTATGTTTGTGTCGCCATTCTCACTACCTTCTTTTTCAAAAATATATTTCGCTACTTCGCGCTGTTTTTTATGGCACCCGTGCGTAATGGCATCATCAGGGATGTCAGAGGTCAGATCTTTGATAAGATGTTGGACTTGCCCCTTTCCTACTTTTCGGAAGAACGCAAAGGTGATTTAATGTCGCGCATTACCTCCGATGTGCAGGAGGTGGAACAGAGTATTCTCAATGTACTGGAGGCAGTTTTCCGCGAACCCTTGATCATCGCCGGGGCGCTGACCTTTATGATCTACGTGAGTCCACAATTGACGATCTTCGTTTTCATCCTGATGATTTTTACGGGCGTGGTGATCGGTGGTTTGGGGCGTACCCTCAAACGCAGTTCGAGTCGGGTGCAGGAGAAGTTGGGTAGTCTGGTATCAATTGTTGAAGAGACCCTAAGCGGGTTGCGCATCATCAAAGGGTTTAATGCCGAAAATTACCAGCGCCATAAATTTGATGAGGAAAACAACAGTTACCGCCGTTTGCTCACTCGTTTGTTGTGGCGCAGAGACTTGGCCTCGCCCATGTCTGAATTCCTGGGCATTGCTACGGTGGCTGTGCTATTGTGGTTTGGTTCCCGACTGGTCTTCAGTCGGCAGATGGAGGCGGAAACTTTTCTGACCTTTATTTTTGCCTTTTATCAAGTGATCGACCCGGCGAAGTCTTTCTCCAAAGCCTTCAATCATATCCAGAAAGGCATTGCGGCCATGGTGCGTGTAGAAAGTATCCTCGATGCCGATATCAGTATTAAGGATGCCGAGCAACCTCAGCCAAAGCCAGAATTTAGGGATAAAATTGAATTCCATAATGTGTCCTTTACCTACAAATCACAGGAAGGACCCGTGTTGCAAAACATCAACCTGGAGGTTCCCAAAGGCAAAGTCATTGCCTTGGTGGGGGCTTCGGGCGCCGGTAAGTCTACCCTGGTTGATCTACTGCCGCGATTCTACGATTTGGAAACGGGGTCGATTACTATTGATGGAACGGATATTCGCGACTTTAAACTCAAAGAATTGCGGAGTCTGTTTGGCATCGTTTCCCAGGAAGCCATTCTGTTTAACGATAGTATTTACCACAATATCGTCTTTGGCCTGGAACAGGTGCCCCCATCTGCTGTGGAGCAGGCCGCACGCATTGCCCATGCCCACGACTTCATCATGGCTACAGAAAATGGCTACCAAACCAATATCGGTGATCGTGGGGGGAAACTCAGTGGAGGGCAACGCCAGCGGCTTACTATTGCGAGAGCTATTCTGAAAAATCCGCCTATTCTTATTCTGGACGAAGCCACTTCCGCCCTTGATTCTGAATCCGAAAAATTGGTGCAGGCAGCTCTGGAAGAATTGATGAAAAACCGCACCGCCATCGTCATTGCCCACCGCCTGTCGACCATCCAGCATGCCGACGAAATTGTGGTGATGCGAGAGGGGAAAATTATTGAGCGCGGCACCCACCAGGCTTTATTGGAAAAGGGAGGTGATTATCAAAAGTTGGTACAGTTGCAGGCGTTTTAAATCCTACCAATCCCGCCAAATCCCGTTAATGTTTTCCCATCACTGGAAGTTTAGGTTTAAAAAGCCTAATTTTGAATGATGACTTTAATTCGATAACCATCCTATGATATGAAGCAATCTATACTTACTGTTATCTTGGTTTTGGGAATGATCAGCTTTTCACAAGCACAAATTACGATAACAACGGATGATTTTCCCGAGGCGGGAGATACGCTCTTTTCGGCTGTCGATCTGTCTCTTATACACATCTCCGAGCCCACGAGACGACATCTCATC
>CAXHCA010000081.1:0-29160 GCA_964015035.1 uncultured Saprospiraceae bacterium | reverse complement strand
CCTGAATAGCTTGCCCGAATATACTTCAGGGATTACCTCCAAACAAGCACTTAGGAAGCATCGGTTATTTCAAACTAGTCGCACCAGGCAAAGAACCAAAATAGAAATGCTTTTTGTGCTTACTCTTTTCCAGCCTTTGGAAATCGTACAGTGCAAAAAGCATTTTTTTATTGAATATGAGTATAAAGCAATTTTTTTTTCAGCTAGGGGTTGTCACTTTGCTCACGATACTAGGTATTGCTGTACTTAGCTACCTGCCATCTCTGCAATCTTTCCTCCCTTTAGCGGCAATTAGTGTCGGATTTTTTACGGTGCTCAGTATTGTGATGTATTACGCTGCTATCTGGATGGTGCGCAGTAGGAATAAAAATGACTTTACCAATATTGTGCTTTTTTTCATCATCACAAAAATGTTATTTTCGGTTGTACTGGTTTTGTTGTATTTTCAACTTGCTCAGCCCACCGAGCGGTACTTTGTCGTTTCTTTTTTAGTGGTTTACCTGATTTACACTATTTTTGAGACCCATTTCATGATGAAAATCGGTAAAATGAAATTATAGCCTTATGGAAAAAAAGCAATACCAGGTAACGGTTAACGACCAATACGAATTTGCCGATCAAGACCTCCCTCTGTTGGATGTCTTGCAGGTAAAGGATGACCATTTCCATATTTTACACAACCATAAGGCTTATCGGGCGGAAGTCGTGGAGGCACTGCCCTTAGAGAAAGCCTTTCTCATTCGGATCAACGGAAACAACTACCAGGTGACATTGGCCGACCAATATGACCAATTGGTGAAAAACCTGGGGCTAACCACCAATATTGCGCACAAGGTCAAAGAAGTAAAAGCGCCCATGCCAGGTTTGGTCTTGGAAATTATGGTGGAAGCCGGGCAAACGGTCAAAGAGGGAGAACCGCTTTTCATTTTGGAAGCTATGAAAATGGAAAATGTGCTCAAATCCCCCGGAGATGGAACCATAGCAGAGATCGTGGTGGAAAAAGGCGCACCGGTAGACAAAGGGGCGATTCTTTTAGTGATGGAGTAGACGCTGAGTTAGAATGAATGCTTATGAAAGGCAATGTACCTTCTCGGAAAAAACAGCTGTATCCTGTTGGAGCACCACTTTTTGAATACCTTGATGGTCTCAATCGGTGCCCCAAACTTCCCTTACAATACAATGATTTAACCCGTTATCAAACTTCCGTGCCCCTCATCGATGGGGAGGGAAGAGATACTCTTTGGGAAACGGTATACTACCAGGAGTCGGACCGGGAGGAGATCTTTTCGGGCTTACGCGAAATTTATGCGTTACTCAAAACAGATGGTGATGATACCGTCCTCGACCACCTCACCATCGCGCGCATTGACTTTTGTACATTTGGTAATACCAAACCATTTCGGGTGCGGATTATCAACCGCATCAATGACAACTACGATCATTTCTACCTGAAAAAGGCAGATGCTTCCAGGGTTTATGGCTTGGAATTGGAAGATTTGTTGTCGCCCAATCGCGTGACTTATCTGGTAGATCGGGAAACCCTGGTGGAAGAACACATTGCAGGTATTCCCGGCGATGTCTTTCTACGCGATAATTTGGAGGAATCGGTCTTCAATCAGACGCGGATGGCCAAAGAGTTTGTCAAATTTAATGAGCGCTGTTTTGTACGCCTGTTGGGGGATATGCGGGCCTACAACTACGTCGTTGATATTACGCCCGATATCGAAGGCAATCAATATCGTTTGCGCGCCATTGATTTTGACCAGCAGTCCTATGAAGGCCGCAAGAGCTTTTATCTGCCGCAATACTTTAAAGAAAACCACCCCATCATTTTTCTGGGCATTCACCTCATGGAGCCCAAGGCCGTTGTACAATATCAACTGGAAGAACGCAGCCTGATTGCTACCCGGGTAAAATCTTCTCTGGAGCAGGTCGAGGCTCTTTTTGATGTAATGGTTAAGGATAAGATTTCTACTCCGGAAAAAGTCAATCAATTGAAGGAAGAATTGGCGTATCACCACCGCACAGATGCCTTCCAAAATTGCCGAACCATGGGCGAAATTGTGTTGACGAATATTCGGTTACTATTGCAAAAGGACTTTAAGCAGAGCATTAGAGTTTTTTCAAGATAACTGTATGATAATCAGAGGTTTTGTTTTTTTTAATAATTAATGCAATGGCGATAAGTTGCAAAGAAATCCGAAATGAGCGGCCTGCACAGGGCGGATTTTTTTCAACGGGTAGAGCTGTTCGGTAATGCTTATAGGGGGCAGTTGGGTTTACCGTTCTTAACGGTTTTTGCATGCCTTCTCCACTAAATCAACTACGAGCATGTTTGGCGCTTGCTCCTGCTGAAAACCAACATATTAGGAACCTGGCGTTGAGCTAAAATATTCACCTCGGCTCAGCCGAGACTCATATTTGACCTCTTAGCCAAAACCCTAATCTGCTGATTTTCAAATAGAATCCGCTACAAACATACTCTAAGAAAATCTTCACAGCGGGTGGCTATAGATTTGGAGTTTTATCTCATTGCTTAGTGCATGTTTGGAGGTCGTCATTCAGACTGCAATTTTTGCTGCTAAAGCACCATCTCCAAACCTGCACTTAGAGATACTGACATAGCATTTCTTAACTTTCCAACAATAAATCCAACATCCATTCGGTAATGATCTTTACCACTTCCGGGTTGAAATTTTCGGCCATATAGGTATCGTTAAAGGTGTGATTGTGGCGCATTCTTACATAGGTGTCCATATCCGGAACCTTGACCATAGCATGCTCGGTGCCAGGTACCATGCAGTAGGTCCCCTTTCCAGGATGGTAGGTGTTAACAATATCGGCAATCACTTTAGCCGCGTCGGGACTGATTGCGTGCAAATCATATTCTCCATAAAGGGCAAGGGTATGTACGCCGGCATTTTTCCAGGCTTCGGTCAGGTTTTGATCGTTGAGTTGTTGCAGAAATTGATAATTGTGAGCCCCCAGTTTGTTGCCATCTCTTTTAAAGAGACCACTTTCTAAAAAAGGGGCATAATCTGGATTTTTCGCCAATTCCTCCGGACTTTTTTTGAACAGAAACAAGTCGGCCAAAAAGGGTTGTACGGCACGGCTATTGGCCTCTATCTGTGAAAAATCATCGCCGCGAATAATGGCTTGCTCCCGGTTTACATCCAATAGGTATTCATACCAGGATTTTACCACAGTACCATAAACAATGATGCCTTTTGGATGGTGTTTTTCTGCTAGCAACGGGGCTGCTATTCCCCCTAAAGAATGACCAAAATAAAAGATGTTCTCCTGATCGATAAATTTGTAGTGTTTCAACTGATCAAGGGCAGCACTAAAGGCATCAAGCTGATCTTGATAGTTGATGGCACCACAATCAGGAGTGTTGTCGCAATCGCCGATACCAGGGCTTTCCACCCGGTAAACCGCAAAACCTGCTTCTACTAGGCCATCCACCAACTGACGAACAGGTGCCCCCGGGTTGTAATATTGATCAATTGAACCACAGCCATAGCCTTGTAGGTAAACCACCAATGGAAAATGACCATCCGCTTTGGGGGTGCAGAGAATGGAACGCAAATGGCCTCCTTGATAAGGAACGGCACCGTATTCTACCAGGGCATTTTCATAAGTCTCGATGGGTTTACCAAGCATTTTCCCCTTCAGGGTCAATGGCTTTCCCTGCCTTAATAGATCTACCCGAATAGGTGTGCCGGCTCGTTTATCACCCACCCAATCCAGTATTTTAGGGATATTGTCACAAGGTTGTCCATTGATGGAAATGAGGATGTCGTCTTGCTGAATCCCCAATTGTGCTGCCGTTCCTTTTGGAATGACTTTTAAAATAAAGACCCCCGTTTCGAGAGCGTTGGGGACCCTTTCTTTAAATGCGGCATTGATCTCGCGTAAATAAACGCCAAGGGAGGCTTTTCTCGCTAATTCTTGAGCTGGCAGGCATGAACTGAGTAATAGACCTATCACCAAAAATGATAGGGAAAGGAGTGATTTATTTTTCATGATCGTCGGGTTGAATTACTGCAAAAAGAAGTAATACTATGCAAATTAAGGAGTTATTTGGATAAATGCCACTACAAAGGGGACCAATGGGATAAAAGTGGAGTTGAAAGAGGAAAAAAATGTCGCAAATTCCAACTTTAGATACTTTTTAGGTTCTTTTCAGTAACGATTAAAGGAAAAAGGTTAAATGTCGGATATTATCGCATTGGGAGCGTTGAATAAATCCTCTTCTTCAAAAGAAAAAATGGTGGAAATTTTGGGCATCCACTATGCTGCTCATCAGCAATACCGGCCACACTATGACCGGCAAGGGAGAATTAGCATTGTACTGAGAGGTATGGTGCAGGAACGAGTGTGTAAGCGAGAAGAAATAGGGACATCCCTGAGTGTAGTGGTCAAACCCAATTCGGTCTTACATAGCAATGCCTTTGGTAAAGATGGGGCATTTTTGGTGTCGGTGCTATTGACGAATGAGTTTCAGGCACGATTGGGGATTGAGTCATTTTTTGAGCACTGGCAATGGTGGCATGCCGATCAGACTGCTCGCCTGAGCACGGAGTTTTTGCAATCGTTGCAATTGGACCACGACCTGGAATCCACTGTCGTGGAATTTGTTGCCGGTTTGAATAATAATCACTTCATGGAAGGAAAACACGTCCCACCCTGGTTGGCGCGTATTTGTGATAAGATCGAAGAGGAATGTTTTAATCCGCCAACCGTAGCGGAGCTTGCCTGGGAAGCGGGAGTGCACCCTGTATACCTGGCACGCGTATTTCGCAAATTCCGGCATTGCAACATCAAGTCTTATCTACACCGGTGCCGCATGCGGCGCATCAACTGGTTGTTATCGGAAAATCGTTTACCCATTGCCCAGATTGCTTTTGAAAGTGGTTATGCCGATCAAAGTCACCTTACCCGCTATTATAAGCGTCTAACCGGTATAACGCCTGCGGCCTTCCGTCGATTGGTGCAAGGGTTTTAGCGATCAAGGTTTCATTTGTTCAAGATTATCCCGCCAGATACCTGCATTTTGCAGGAAAAACTTGATCATGATGAATTACCTGACAAAGACTTGTGTTTTAATGTTGCTTTTCGCAATGAGCCAATTAATGCTCTTTGCCCAACCTACTAAAAAGCAATATGTGAAAAAAGTAGAGGCCTTTTTTAATGAGACGCTGGAAATGTTTGATGGCGTACCCGGTATTGGTTTAGCTGTGGTGAATGGAAAAGAAACCTTCTACGCCGGTGGATTTGGATTTGCCGATTTGGAAAAGAAGTTGCCCTTTAATGGAGATACGGACTTCTATATTGCTTCGTGTACCAAGTCCTTTACCGGATTGTTGGCAGCAATACTGGATGAAGAGGGCATCATATCTTTGGATGCTCCCCTTACTCAATATTTAAAAGACATTCCTTTTGATCCGGCTTTGGAAATGGATCAGGTGAAGGTACGGGATTTGTTGACCCATACAGCGGGATTAGCGCATCCCTCTATCGGGTTCCGACTGGCTTATACAGGGGACCACACCCACGAGTTATTGATGGGCCAATTAAAAGACCTCAAAGCGAATGAAGTTGGCAGAGGAACTTACGAATATACCAATCTGGGCTACAATATCTATACCCTGGTTTCGGAAGAAATTACCGGAAAGCCCTGGCAGCAACTATTGGAGGAGAAAGTTTTTAACCCACTTAAAATGAATCGTACAACGGCCTATATGTCTAGGGTGGAAAAGCACAATTGGACCTTTGCCAAGCCTTATTTTGCGATGACCAGGGCAGAGACCGAAGAAATCTATTTGCGCAAGCACGACAATACCATGCAATCGGCGGGTGGCTTGGTGATTACCCCCGGTGATGCCGCTACCTGGATGAAGATGCAGCTCAATATGGGCAGCGTAAACGGTAAACAATTATTTTCAAAAGAGGTGATTGGTCTCACTCGTCAACCGGTGGTAGTTGCGGAACGGGAGAGAGGTGGTTTTACTACCCAAAACTATGGATTGGGGTGGATGCGTGGCACTTTTCAAGATAAGCATCTGGTTTGGCATACTGGTGGCTTTCCAGGTAGTTTTAGCCTGATTTCCTTTGCCCCGGAGGACGATTTTGGCGTATCCGTTTTTGTAAATGAAGCCTTGGCGGGGCATCGATTGTTGTATCTCCTGGCAGGTTATGCTTACGATGCCTATTGGCAGCCTGAAGGTTGGGAAGAAAAATATGAAAAGCAGAGAGCAGAACTACATGAATATTTGCAAGGTGTGGCCAAAAATATCAGAGCAGATATGGCCGAGCGCGCCAAAAGAACCTGGAATCTGACGGAGGACTTTCCTTTTTATTCGGGCATCTTTGAAAATGAACTTTTAGGTACAGTGATCATTGAAGGTACTCAAGAGCAAATCAAAGTGCAGATGGGGAATTTGTATTGTATTGCCACCCCATTTCCTAAAGAAAATACGATCCGGATTGAGTTGATACCCGGAAGTGGCCAAGTCCTGCAATTTATCATGAAAGAGGGACAAGTCACCGGTATCCAAGCGGATGGAGATGTGTTTAAGAAAGTCAATTAGATGATTTCAAGAAGTGGAGGAATGTTATGATTCCTCCATTTCTTCATTACCTACCACAGCCAACTTTTTCTTCAGGGCTTCATAGATATCTACCTGCGAGCGATAGGGTTTCGCACCTTTTGCGGTAGAAACATAGTGATTGCTCTGCGTCGCATTGATGACCCGTGCCTTGGTATTATCGGCCAATTGTAAATTGATGAGATGCCGCAATTCTTGGTGTAGACTTTCATCGTAAATGGGAATGGCTACTTCGATGCGGCGGTGTAGGTTGCGATTCATCCAATCGGCGGAGGCGATGTAGAGTTTTTCCTGCCCTCCATTGCCAAAGATATACACCCGGGCATGTTCCAGAAAACGGTCTACAATGCTAGTAACTTCGATATGCTCACTCATCCCTTTTATGCCAGGACGCAGGCAGCAGATACCCCGAACAATCATGCGAATTCGCACCCCTGCCTGACTGGCTTCGTAGAGCTTTTTGATCATTTCCGGTTCTTCCAGGCTATTCATTTTCAAGATCATATAGGCCTCTTTCCCGCTACGGGCGTTCTGGATTTCCTGGTCGATCAGTTTGATGAATTCATCCTTGAGGTTAAAAGGTGCTATCAGGAGGTGTTTACACTTTGGAACGATTAGCTTTCGCTCCAATATTTCGAAGACCTGATTGACTTCCGAACCCATTTTTTTCTGGGTGGTCAGTAGTGCATGGTCGCAGTATAAGCGGGCTGTTTTTTCATTGAAATTACCGGTGCCAAGATAGGCGTAGTATTCTTTTTTGTCTTCTTTTTTACGGGTAATCAACAGGAGTTTGGTGTGGACTTTAATGCCGGGATAGCTGTAGTAGACGCGTCCACCGGCTTTCTCCAAGGCTTCGCCCCAGTACAAATTAGATTCTTCATCAAACCTAGCTTTGGCCTCAATGAAAACCACTACCGATTTGCCTTTCTCCAAGGCGTACAGCAAGCCATCCACCACATCTGACCGGGAAGCTACTCGATAAAGCGTGATTTTGATCGATGTAACCAAGGGATCATCGGCTGCTTCGCGGATCAGCTGGGGCACATAGTCGTATTTTTGGTAAGGAAAATGCAGGAGAATATCTTTTTCCCCCATTTTTTCCATAATAGAAGGCGCCCCCTCCAATTCCGGATGAGGTAGCGGAGGCATAGGAGGGTTGTGCAATTGTGGATTTCCTGTAGGATCGGGAAAGGCAAAAAAGTCGTTGAAGTTGTGGTGTCGGGCACCGGGAATCAAATCATATTTGGTGAGTTGAAACCAGGACTTTAATTGCATCAGCAGTTCTTCCGGTATATCGCTATCGTACAAAAAACGGGTAGGAAGCCCTACATTTCGGTCCTCCAGTCCTTTTTTCAATTTCTCCAGCAGGTCACCGCTATATTCGTCGTCGATATAGATTTCGGCATCTCGCGAAAGCTTGACGGAATAGGCCCCGCGAATTTTTTGTTGGAGTAATTCCTCTAAATTGGCGTGAATAATTTCGTCAATGAAGGTCAGATAATGTCCTTCACTACCTGGCAATTCTACAAATCTTTGAAATTTGTCGCTGGGAATGTTGACCAGGTAAATTAGGCCATCTTCCTCCGTTTGCACCACAAAATAAAGGGCTTTGTTTTTCAGAAACGGAGCGGTATCGACGCCGTCTTTTAATTCTTGAACCTTAAGGTGGGCGTAGAGTTTTTCAAAGAAGTACTTTTTGGCGAAAGCCTGCTGATCCGCGTTAAATTGGTGGTTGCGGATTAAGAAAATCTGGTTGGCTTCCAACTCCGGCAATATTTCCTCTCGGAAGATACGTCCAAATTCAGATTGTTGCTCACCGACGATTTTTCGGATTTCCTTCAGCTCTCTTTTGGGTTTGAGCCCTAATTCTTTCCGCGTGTTTTTCTTGAGTTGTTTAAAACTACGTAGCGAAGCCACACGCACCCGGAAAAATTCATCCAGGTTGGAACTGTAAATGGCTAAAAACTTGATGCGTTCGTAGAGAGGAACGCGTTTGTCTTTTGCTTCTTGTAAAACCCGGTGGTTGAAAGACAACCAGCTAATGTCTCTGGTCATCATTTTATCTAATTCATTCATACAGTCGATATTTGCGAGCGGGAAGATTTATGAATGCTTCCCGCATTTACAAATATACGGTATTAAATCTTGGTTAATTCCCACTCGGTAAAAGCTAGTTAAAAGGTACAATTAGGGGCAATCTCATCTGATAACCTTTAGATTGTTGGACCTCGGTGAAGAATTTATAGAATGGATAAAGACTACCCAATTCTGAGCGCAATATGGCTTTGGAACTATGCTTAACCTCATCCGTACCTACAAACTCTTCGATGAGTTGGAGCAATGGGTCTTTGGGTTGTGGGAATTCCACGAGGCGGTAATCGTCCAGATCACTCAAGGTGGCCACTGATGCCACAGCCGCTTCCAATCCTGCCAAACGGTCAACCAAGCCGAGCTCATGGGCTTTTTTACCCGTCCAGACCCGTCCCTGTGCCATTTCGTGTACGGCATCACGACTCATATTTCTACCGTCACCCACTCGGGTTAGAAACGTCTCATAAAGGCTATTTGTTTTGTTCTGGATGATGCGCTTCTCTTTATCGGTCAAATCGTAAAATGGAGAGAATCCGGCTGAAAGATCACCCGTTTCCACGGTGTCAAATTGAATGCCCAGTTTTTCATTCAATAGCTTACTGACATTCGGGAAGACATTAAATACCCCAATGGAACCGGTCAGCGTATTGGGTTCTGCCAGGATGGAATCGGCGCCGCAAGCGATGTAGTACCCTCCGGAGGCGGCATAATCCCCCATAGATACCACTAGGGGTTTGCCGGCTGCTTTCAGCAACTCCAGTTCTCGCCAAATATTTTCAGAAGCCATAGCACTACCGCCGGGTGAATTGACGCGTAATACGACTCCTTTGATCTTATCATTGGTTCTGATCTTGCGGATGATCTTGGTATAGGTTTCATCGCCTACGTTTCCCGATTCTCCTTTGCCGTCAACAATAGCTCCTTCGGCATAGATCACAGCAATGCGATCAGAAACGCTGTAGTTGACATCTCGTGGGTTATTTTTATAATAATCCATTAGCGTAACAAGTTGGACCTTGTCTTCGTCATCAACACCGAGCTGGTCTTTGATCTTGGTGATCACCTCATCCCGATAGGACAGCCCATCTACTAGCTGATAGTCAAGCGCGGCCTGTGGGTCACTGGTTTTAAAATCATCGATTACCATTCTGAGCTGGCTTTCGCCAATGGGACGAGAAGCGGTGATGTCATCCAGGAAAATATCGTAAAATCCATCGAGAAACGCTCTGGTTTGTAGCCTGCTCGCCTCCGACATTTCTTTTCTGCGGTAAGGCTCGGTGGCACTTTTGAAATCACCTACCCAAAACACCTGCATTTCAATGCCCAGTTTGTCCAGCATCCCTTTCACAAAGGGAATTTGAGCGGAAAAACCACGTAAGTCGACCGATCCAATGGGATTGAGATAGACCGACTCGGCTGCTGAAGAAAGGTAATAGGCCCCTTGGGTGTAATATTTGGAATAGGCCGTAACAAATTTGCCCTCTGCTTTAAATGCTTCAATGGCTTGTCGCAACACTCTTGCGGAAGCAAAGCCACTACTGACGCCTTCGGTTTCGATAAAGATCCCTTTGATATTGTCGTCTTTGGCCGCAGCCTGAATACTGTGTACAATATCGTGTAATCCTAGAATCTTCCGATTTTCCAGATCATAAAGATTCATTTCCAGATTATTGGTCAATTCGGGAATGGGCTGGTCAAAGGTGAGGTATAATACGGAGTTGGGTTGAATCGATTTGGGTTTTTCCATTTCGGTCACCAATTTGGCAACAATGCCGCCGCCAACCCAAAACATAATAAATCCTGCCAAAAAAACGCCAAGGCAGGATGCAAACATAAATTTGAGAAACTGTTTCATCCAAATGTGTTTATTTGAGCACAAAAATACCAAGGAAGTTTTGGTTATAGGTCATTTTTTAGATTAATAGGTGCTTTTTTCTGATTTGTGGACCGGGCATGGTCGAAAATTGTTCAGGGATTGGATTGAAAATATAGGAGAGACTTGTCTGAAATCCGGCTTGGACAGGCAGCATTCCGCGTCCAAAGATCATCTTCTTTTGTCAGAGTTTATGCAAATATTTCACAATAATTGGGTGTCTTGCGGCAAAGGTTCTATTTTTAAACCGTCAAACACCCATACCGTAGGATCAATATTACCTACCGGCAAAGTTTTTTTAAACTACCGTTTATGCAAATTAATCTAAAATCACTATTACTATTTTGTGCTACATTGATTTCAACCTCTCTTCTGAGTCAGACCCCCTTAGAGGTGACCAATGCACCTCCGATTACGCCTGAAAACCTGATTACTAATATCTTTTTGGGCGATGGGGTGGAAGTAATTGATGTACAATACGAAGGAGATGGTGCTTCTGTTGGCTTTTTTAAGAATGGCCAGGATGAAATCGGAATTGATCGGGGCATCGTCATGTCTACCGGTAGGGTAGTGACTCAAGGGGGCCAAATTGGTGTAGATTCTCCGGGAAGCTCCCAGGCTAGTAGCGGGGTCAACAGTTCCGCCGATGATGTTGATTTGCAATCGATTGCCAGTCCAAACGACATCAATGATGTCACCAAGTATACGATCACCTTTATTCCGATCTCGGATACTTTGCGATTCAACTACGTTTTTGGATCTGAAGAATATCCCGAATTTGCCTGTACCAACTACAACGACATCTTCGGGTTTTTCATTTCTGGGCCTGGCATCAATGGTCCTTTTGAAAATAATGGACAGAATATTGCCTTAATTCCGGGTACTAACTTGCCGGTAACAATCAATAATATCAACTCGGGTACACCAGGAGCTAGTGGTGGAACGGTAGCAAACTGTACCCCACCTAATGGTAGTTTGGCCTTTTCTCAATATTACAATAGCAACAATCCCAGTAATAATTTGCCGGTGTACGATGGATTTACCAATGTGTTGACTGCGGAAGCGGTCGTGGTACCTTGTAGTACTTATACCATCAAATTGGTTATCAGTGATGTATTTGATGCGGTATATGACTCCGGAGTATTTCTGGAAGCCAAAAGTTTTGGAACGGGATCCTTGAAAGTAGAAGCTACTACAGCGAGCCTGGACGGATCGGTGGCAGAAGGCTGTGCGGAAGCGGCCATTATCTTTTCGCTACCCCGACCTACGGAGACCGATTTTTTTATTGATTATAGCATATTTGGAACCGCTGAGAATGGGGTCGATTATCAATTCATACCTCCCGATCTTTTTATACCGGCAGGCGATAGTGTTTTGACAATTCCTATCATTGCCTTTGAGGATGGCATTACGGAAGATGTGGAAACGCTCATTCTGGATGTGCAACGAGATGCGTGTAATAGAGATACGTTTTATTTATACATTAAAGATAATCCGTTGGTGCCCGCTGATTTGGGGCCGGATACGATGATTTGCCAGGGGGAATCGATTCAGTTAGATGGCACCTTGGATGTGCCCTTACCCGATCCGCCAACTTTTACAAATGACACGCCACTGGAGATATCAACCCATAATGTCCCCTTCTTCTCGGATATTCAGGTAGGTGGGGTGATTCCACCCATACTGGGCCCCGACGTGATTAAAGCTGTTTGTATCGATAGCTTTGAGCATCGATGGATCGATGATATAGACATTTACCTGATCAGTCCGGATGGACAATTTGTGGAGTTAACCACCGATAACGGCGCGGATGGCGGCAACCTATTAGCGCAAGATTATTACATCAATACCTGTTTCACATTAGATGCAACCACTCCTATTAATGCGCCCGGGCCCTTTGCTCCTCCGAGTGCGGTGCCCTTTACCGGCAATTGGCTCCCGGAAGGCGTTTGGTCCGATCTCTGGGATGGAGAACACCGAACCAATGGCACCTGGCGATTGCAGGTATTTGATGATACTTACAATGTGATGGGTACGTTGTTTAGCTGGACCATTTGTTTTAATCCGCTTTACCAAATTGACTATAGCTGGGAACCAGCCATTGGACTAAGTTGTACCGACTGTCCCAACCCAATTGCTACGCCCGATACAACGACCACGTATGTCATGACCGCAATCGATTCTTATGGGTGTGAAACGCAAGATAGTATCACCATTGAGGTGACCCCGGCGATTGACGCGCCCGATGTGATTTGTGGCACTACTTCTACCGGTAGTATCACCTTCGTATGGGATGATGTGCCTGGAGCCAATGGATTTGAGGTAAGTGTGAATGGTGGCAACTGGACGACTCCTACTGGGCCGCTGTCGCACCAAGTTGACGGATTGACTTTTTCTGAGCAGGTGACTATTGAAGTTCGCGGATTGGCAGATTGCCCTGGATTCAGCAGTACCATAACTTGTGAAACGCTAGCCTGTACACCAGCTGAAGTACAAAGCGTGGCTACGGATGTCTCCTGTAATGCCGGACAAGATGGGACGGTCCAATTGACGGTGATCTCCGGAACGGGCCCCTTTGAATTTGAATTGGATGGTGTGATCAATGATACCGGTATTTTTACCGATTTGCAGGCTGGCATCCATGTTGCGACGGTCACGGATGGCGAGGGCTGCCCGGGTCCTGTGAGTTTTGAAATTACGGAACCAGCGCCGCTCGATTATGTGCCACAATTGCTTGCCCCAGTGAGTTGTAACGATGAAACCGATGGTTCTGCTACGGTAATTATCAATGGCGGTTCCGGGCCCTTTATTTTTGCCTGGGATGCCGGAGGTGCGGACTCTATTGCCACCAATTTGGGTGGAGGTACACAATTATTGACCATTACGGATGCCAATGGATGTGTGGCACAAGCCAGCGTAGATATTCCTGAGCCGAATGCTCTCGGAGCAGTTACTGGTAGCGCTGCCGTAAGTTGTGGTGGTGCTGGCGATGGAATGGCCTTTGTGACAGCAAGTGGCGGCACCGAACCTTACAACTTTAGTTGGGATGGGCAACCTGCTTCTCCCGATGCGGATACCTTAAATAATCTGTCGGGCGGGACATACACCTTAGCCATTACGGACGCCAATGGCTGTACTTTCAATACCACGGTTGATGTAGCAGAAAATCCACCTGTTTCTCTGGTGGCAGATGCCGAGGACACCTTCTGTAATGGAGGCGCTCAAGGAACGGCTAATGCCCAGGCCGAGGGCGGTGATGGTAATTATGTTTACGAATGGTATGAAGTTGGCAATGGTGTGGTCATTGGCGGCCAGCCCAATATCAACGGACTTGCAGCAGGTGACTACCTGGTGGTTGTGGCTGATGGTAGTGGTTGTATGGATACTGCTTTCGTGAATGTTGGTGAACCGGAGGAAATTACAGTAGCCATGGTTGTGGACTCCGCTAGTTGTAACGGCAATAGTGATGGCACTGCTGCCTTGACTGCGGCGGGCGGGACACCCGGGTATGTTTATACCTGGCAAAATGATGGAATTAGTGCAGATACCCGAAATGATTTGGCGGCAGGTACCTACACGGTATTGGTGTCTGACCTAAACGGGTGTAGCACGGAGGTAGAAGTAGTCATTGGTGCTCCGGAGGCAATGAACTTGGAGTTGACGCCAACCTTGGTAAGCTGCTTTGGTGGCGCCGATGGTACGGTAAACACCCTGGTAGATGGTGGTACTGAGCCTTATCAATACGCATGGTCAAATGGGCAGGATATGTCGATAGCTACTGCCTTGGAGACTGGGATGATTACTGTTACCGTAACGGATGCCAATAATTGTGAGGTCATCGGCTCGGTTGAGGTGGGGTCTTTTCCGGAGTTGACGTTGAGTATTGATGGCAATGACCCCTCTTGTTTTGGCGATGCCAGCGGTAGTGCCAATGTGCAAGCGGTGGGTGGTGCAGGAGATTTTTCCTACAATTGGAGCAACGGGGCACAATCTTCGGATGCCGATAATTTATCAGCGGGCACATACGACGTGGTGGTCACGGATGCCAACGGATGCACTGAGCAAATTAGTATAGAATTATTTGATCCGCAGGAATTAACAGCGGTCACTGAGGCGGGATCTGTTAGTTGTAATGGGGAGCCGGATGGTACGGCTACCGTGATGGGGGCAGGTGGAACAGGGGATTATACCTATTTGTGGAGTGATCCCGATCAACAAACGGGAGCAACGGCGATGAATCTGGCTCCTGGCACTTATTTTGTTACCATCACGGATGAAAATGGTTGTACGGCGATCGATACCACACTGGTAGAATCTGCAGAAGCGGTCGTTTTAACGCTGACCTATGCCAATGTCAATTGTTTTGGTGGCAATGATGGAATGGTCACTGTGGCTGCGGAAGGAGGCACCGGTATTTACACCTACGAATGGGACGTTCCGGGCTTATCCGGACCGATTCAAAATAATCTGACGGCCGGCACTTATAATGTGACGGTTACAGATAGCAACAATTGTTCTTCAATTGGTCAGGCCAATCTTTCCGAACCTGAGGATATCAGTTCTACTGCTCAAATTCAAGCCATTAAATGTTTTGGTGATGCCGATGGGGCTATTGCGGCTACCGTGACCGGTGGGGTAGAGCCATACAGCTATCTTTGGAATAATGGCCAAGATCAAGCCAGTATCAGCAACTTGACTGCCGGTAATTATACCTTGACAATTACCGATAGCCACAATTGTGTTGCCACCTTTGATTACTTCGTAGAGGAAACATCCATTTTGCGCAACAGCTTTACCGTTGAAAATGTATTGTGTAATGGGGAATCGACCGGAGAGGTGATTGCTGCTGCAACGGGAGGACAACCGCCTTATGTGTACAATTGGTCGAACAGTACTTTTGTGCCTGACTTGCGCAATGTACCAGCAGGAACTTACGATCTCACCATAACCGATGCCAATGGCTGTGAATTGGTAGAATCTGTGGCCATTAAGGAGCCCGATGCACCGCTGACAGCGGTAGTAAGTACAGAAGATATTACCTGTTATGGCGGCCGTGATGGCTTGATCCGTTTGGAAACGACGGGTGGCACTCCTGCTTATCGCTACAGTTTGGACAATCAGCATTTTTATGGCTCTAGTACCTTGATCGGCTTAGAAGCCGGCACCTATAACGTTTATGTAAAGGATGGCAATGACTGTACCTTCTTTACCTCTGGAGTGGTGGTGAATGAGCCTGATCCGCTGGAGGTGACCTTGGGAGAAGACCGCACTATTCCCTATGGTGGATTTCTACGGTTTTTCCCGGAAATTACGGGTGGATTTGGCGCATTGATGTATGAGTGGTCCCCACAAGATACCTCAATTTTAGAGTGCCTCGATTGCCCTAGTCCATTATTGACGCCCGAGCATCAAACCAGTTTCCGCCTGATGGTAACAGATGAAAACGGGTGTGTCGGAGATGACATAGCCACTGTCTTTATTACTAAAAACAATCCGGTGATGGTGCCTACGGGCTTCACGCCAAATGGTGATGGCATCAATGATTTGTTGTTGGTACACGGATTGGAAGGCAGGGTAGTGAGCTTCCGGGTCTTTGACCGCTGGGGCGAAATGTTATACGATAATGGGGATTTTGACCTCAATGATGCCAGTACCGGATGGGATGGTAATTTCCGTGGACAAGCCATGCAACCGGGTGTCTACATCTGGCAGGCCGAGGTGGAATTTATCGACGGTAGTCGGGAGCGGTTCAGTGGACAAACGACTCTGATTCGGTAAAAACCTAAGTCTTTATACCTGAATTTGCTGGTCTTGGTTTATATTTAGTGAAAAACAAATATGACCAAGATCAGCAAATTCTCCCTTCTTTTGGCCTTCGGCCTGTTTTTTACCCATTGTAATGTGCAACAACCTGCTTCGGAAGAGCCTTCATCCGAAGTCAAACCGCAACCCGCTCAATACGCTATCGTGATTCACGGTGGGGCGGGGACCATTCTTAAAAAGAACATGACTGAGGAAAGGGAAGCGGCATACCAGGAAGCCTTGAATGCCGCTTTAGATATTGGTGAGACAGTTCTGAAAAATGGTGGCAGCAGTGGTGATGCCGTGGTGCAAACCATCATGTATATGGAAAACTCCCCTTTGTTTAATTCCGGAAAAGGGGCGGTATTCACCAATGCGGGTAAAAATGAGTTGGATGCTTCCTATATGGATGGGGCCGCTCGTAATGCCGGTGCAGTAGGTGGGGTGACCGTCGTCAAAAATCCCATTCTTGCCGCCAGGGCAGTCATGGAAAAGTCAGAACATGTATTGCTCACCGGAAAAGGAGCAGAGGAGTTTGCGAAAGCCCAAGGCCTGGAAATTGTGGATCCGGAATATTTCTTTACCCAAAACCGCTGGGATGCCTTGCAGCGAGCGAAGGCAGCGGAAGATCAAACCACCGGCATGAAGCTGGAATACAACGACTTTAAATTTGGTACAGTAGGCTGTGTGGCCCTCGATAAAGCAGGCAATATTACGGCCGGTACTTCTACCGGTGGCATGACCAACAAACGCTATAACCGGATTGGTGATTCACCCATCATTGGTGCGGGGACTTACGCCAACAATGCCACCTGCGGTGTGTCATGCACGGGACATGGTGAATTTTTCATCCGCTACGCGGTGGCTTACGATGTTTCGGCGATGATGGAGTATAAAGGAATTTCTGTAGAGGAGGCCGCGAATGCCGTAATCAATGATAAATTGGTGAAGGCTGGTGGTTCTGGTGGACTAATTGCGCTGGATCATTTTGGCAATGTGGCCATGCCTTTTAATACAGAAGGTATGTACCGGGGCTACGCCAAACCAGGGGAAAGAGTGGTGAAAATTTATAAGGAGTAACATTTGATTCATCAAAGGGAATCGCAAACCCAAAACGGGAGCCCATTCATAGAATAAGCTCCCGTTCGATAGGGAAAAGCTGTATTAAGTTTGTCCACTTAGTCTACTAATAGCTTTCCTAATTGTTCTTTCACATTATTTTGCTCAGCGAAAGGCTCCAGATTCAGGCTTGTGGTTTCGCCTTCAATTCCTTTCAGTTGTGCCTGATCAGCGATGTAGATTTTACCTTCTGTATCCACTGCGAGAATAGCATTGTCAGCCTGAGCATCAAGTTGCAATTCGGTGGTGCGATTCACCAACAGGCGCTGTACCGTGTGGTGCGTTTGATCCACCAAGTAGGCAATCATTGGAGTAAAGGATTTATCGCCGTCAAGGGTGAAATTAACCTTGACGGTGGTCAGTTCGGGCTGATAAGGTAGTGCACAATTCCAAACGCCAAGGCGGTTGGCAGCAAAGCGGCTGATGACTTTTCTTTGTTGCCAATTGGCGAAGTCACCGCTTTGGTTATTGGCTAATGTGGTGATTTGTTCTGTAAAGTTGAGTTGGGCAGCATTTTGCTGTTCGGCAATATAAGCAGCCAGTGTTTCTTTTTGACCACGCAATTTGGCTTCGCGCTCGGTCATTTGCTTTTGGTAGTTTGCCAGTTCATCCTCATAACGAGCCATGGCTTCATCAAAATCATTTCCGATCAATACCGGATTGGCCAGCAATTTTAGTTCATTGGCGCCGCTTTTCAAGGTTAACTCGTAGTCTTGACCACTTTTCTTAGTAATATTGACCTCCGTCCAAACCACGTTGAAGGCTCGTTCGTCATAAGGTGGACTATTTGGAGAAATCTGCCAAATGGTTCCCTGGTAGAGCTTGGATTCATCTCCATTAAAAAGTACACTCAGGTCTTGGAAGTCAAATTCCAGGGTGGGGTTGTCACCGTTTTTGCGCTGCGGCTTCACTGGCTCTACCGGCTTTGGAATGCTGCTTTCAATCTTGGCAATTTCCGATTGTTCCTTTTGGGCAATGGCTTCCAATTGATCTTGTAACGCTTTTTTCGGCTGGTAAAGTGGATCATTTTCATCAAGCGGTTCTTCCACAATTTGCATCATATCAATATCCTGGTACACCCAGTTGCGGGCTGTGGTATCCAGCAAGTAGACATTGTACTTCGGAATTGAATGGATATTGGGAATATTGATGTGCGACACCATTTCCACCTGTATGCTTTTGCCGGGGGTCATATTGAGGCGTTCCCCATTTTGTTCGGCGTATACTTCCACCATACCGGCGGAATTGAGGTAATAATTTTGATTTGCAGAATCGTAGGTCATCGGGATGCCTGCGAGGTATAGATCGGCAAGGTTGAGGTATTCTTTAAAGAAAATTTCAACTTCGCCTTCGACCAATTGTCCGCGATCATTCTGGAAAGCGGCAGCGGGAACCACCAAACGAGAACCACTGGCATATTGGTAAACGCCACCTTGATTAACCTGTACTTTTTGGGAAATGAATTTGGGCTGAGCATCGGCCAGTGGTGGTAACACATGGGCACGGTCTGCAAAATATTTTTCTTCAGAGATATTTGGTTGGCCGGTTTCATTTAAACCGATGAAAACCAGCAACAGGGCGATAGCTGCGGCGATGGCGCTACTGATATATACGAGTCGCCTGACGCGCAGTTGCCGGACCGGAACGCTGGGGGTAGCTTCAAACTGCTCGAGAAGCGCATCAAAGTCTTGATGCTGGGCAATCTCCTCGCTGCTCAGTCGTTTCGGATTAATTTTTATGTTGTAATTTTTGGCCATATCCGGTCTATTTAGAGGTGACGTTTGAAAAAGTCAATTAGGGCGTGAGTTTCTTTTTCAATCGCTCCAGAATACGGTACGTTTTGACCTTGGCATTACTTTCGGTAATACCCAGGATGTCAGCTATTTCTTTAAACGGGCGCTGTTCAAAAAAGCGCATCTCCACTAGTTGCAAGTCGGTATCTTTCAAATCGTCCAGAGCTCCAATGAGCTGCTTGTATACTTGTTCATTATTTTCTTCCTCCATTTCCTCCATCATATCGCCCAGGTTGGTTTCTTCTATACTCACCACCCGGTTTTTCGTTCTGGCGCGATAGTATTGTGCCACTTCGTTGCTCGCAATGCGGTACAACCAAGCTGAAAACGGAACGCCGCGATAATCATAAGCAGCCAGCCGTTGCATGGCTTTGAGGAAAATTTGGGAACAGATATCGGCAGACAATACTTCATCAGCCGTTCTGCGAAAGACAAATCTGAAAATGGGTTCGTAATAGCGGTTGTACAATGGCCGGAAAAGCGCAGGGTTATCCTGCGCGGCCTGAATCTCAAGCCACTCCTCTTGCATCTTCTCGGCAGAAACAGTTCTGTGGGAACTACTCATTCCTTCCTTTTTTGTAAGATTCCAGTTTAACTGAATGTTGGAAAACATCAAAAATAAGGTTTTTGCCGATTATTAGACAGTAAAAAACGAACCCCGGGGTTTAGTAACATGTTTTGAGGATCAAATTCGATCCTTTTTCAGACTGTTTCATTAGCATAATGCCAACCCATGAAAAAGTAACAGGTTTTGTGATTTTTTTTATTAATTTTCTCAAGATGAACCTTAGTGCTTGTTTATTATAGCTTCAAATCCGAAAAGGGATGATGATGCATATATATGGAATGTATAATTAAAGGCAAAATCCGCATCAAAGCCTTGCGACAATACAACACAATGACAAAGCCACCAGATAAGATTGGTCTTATATTGATATCCATTTTTGCCTTGTTTCAATGCTTGAATGCCCAAGAATCGGTGCCGGAAAAAGACCTCCGCTTTTTTGTCTTGCCGATTGTATATTACACCCCGGAGACGAGTTGGGCCTTGGGAGGAGCTACAGTTTTTACCTTCCAATTGGGAGAACAAGATTCCCTAACCAAGCCATCTCAGGTGCAATTTGGTGCGGCTTACACCCTGCGCAGCCAGTTTCTCGCTTATTTGCCCTTTCAGCTGATTTTTCCAAATGATCGATATCGCTTTTTTGGAGAGTTGGGCTACTATAAGTACAATTACTTTTTTTATGGCATTGGCAATGGGTATGAAGCCTATGATGGTGAAATTTACGATGTCAACTTCCCGAGGGTAAGACTTAATTTTCAGCGAAAGCTGGCCAATCATTTTTATGGCGGGCTCCGTTATTGGCTGGACGATTTCAACATTACCGGTCTGGAAGAGGGGGGGCTGTTGGCTACTCGGGATATCGCGGGCAAGGGGGGGAGTTTGCTTTCAGCCGGAGGACTCATCTTTACTTACGACAATCGAGATCAACTTTTTTATACCCGTAGGGGACGATATATCGAAGCGGGTTGGTTGGCCAATACCTCCTTGCTTGGTGGCAATTTCACCTTTGATAAATTCACTTTGGACGCGCGGCAATTTTTTCCACTAGGTGAAAAAGCCGCTTTGGGTATTAATGCTTATGCGGAATTGACGTTTGGCAATCCCTCCTTCAATCAATTGGCCCTTTTGGGTGGCCCCAAACGCCTAAGGGGATATCTGGAAGGTCGCTACCGGGACAATCACTACCTTATGTTGCAAGCGGAATACCGATTTCCATTATTTTGGAGGCTCGGTGGCGTTGTTTTTGGTGGGACCGGGGCCGTTGCGGATCAATTAGATCGTTTTGCAGGTGAATATTGGCGCTATGCTGCCGGGGTGGGGATGCGACTGACACTCATCCCCAAAGACAATATTAATTTACGCGTTGATTATGGAATTGGACAGAATTCCAGCGGTTTTTATTTGACCATAGGAGAAGCCTTTTAGCGACTATTTATGATAAATCTACTTGAGATGAAAGTTTCAATCATTATTCCGACGTTAAACGAAGCAGAAAACATAGTACGACTAATTGAGCGGTTACAACGATACGGAGAGGATCGCTTGCATGAAATCATAGTGGTAGATGGCGGTAGCACAGATGATACTTGTCAATTGGCCCGGGAAAGCGGTGCTCGCGTTTTACAATCCTCCACTAAAGGGCGAGCACGACAAATGAATTATGGCGCAGATCGGAGTACGGGCAACATCCTTTATTTTGTACACGGCGATACCTTGCCACCCAAATCCTATATGAGTGATATTTTTCAAGCTTTGCAAGAAGGGTATCAATCCGGTATCTTCCGCTTTAAGTTTGATTCTGATCGATGGATATTAAAAATCAATTCCTGGTTTACCCGATTTGATCGGTTGTGGTGTCGTGGTGGTGATCAAAGCATCTTTGTGACCAGAACAACATTTGAAGATTTGAACGGTTACCGCGATGATTACCTCATCATGGAGGACTACGATTTCATGATCCGCTTACGCAAAAAGTACCCATTTAAGATCATCCAGAAAGACACCTTGGTCTCTGCCCGGAAATATGAAACCAACGGCTACCTGCGTGTGCAAGTGGCCAATTTTATTACTTTCAATATGTATCGCTTGGGGTATTCACAAGAAAAAATGATCAATACTTACTATCGGATGCTGAATTACCGGTATGGAAAGGAGCCGTACAGGAAGCGGGAGGAGGTTGGGGTTTGAGAGAAGGAGGGGGTGGCCGATATTGCAAACATCTCCCGAGCGGGAAGCGAGCTGACCTAAGTGCTTGTTTGGAGGTGGTGTTTTAACAGCGAAAATTGCAGTCTGAATGATTACCTCCCAACATGCACTAAAGCCTAAAATCAATCGGGATATGCTCCAATTTTAATTTTGAGTGAAATTTGAAGCAATTCTGATAATCCGGTTGATGCTCCGCTTTTAGCATGTAGGCTGACATACTTTTATCGAAATACCTTCTCAATTTTGCAGTTTTTTTTGCTACTTGCAGCCTGAGAGCATCTGAATTAACAGTTTCCCGAAAAAGGAAACATTCCACACAACTTATTTTGTAGCCCTTAATATGCTTAAATTTCAACTGAAACTACGGCTCAGTGTTGTTGCACTGGGCTTGCTACTCTGTGTCGCAGCGCCGATTTTTGGTCAAGAACCTGGCCAAAAGATAGCGGAATTGCTTGCCTGTGCCAATGATCAATATGGCACACCAGATTACTTGGTCAGTGGTCAGGCCTATCAATCATCTAACCCTCGAGCGGACGGAACTGCCAATTTCCTGTTTTCGGATTGGACAGAAGGTGTGCTTTATGTACAGGGAAAGATCTATGATAAAGCACTAATCAAATACGACCTGCAAAAGGATGTACTGGCGCTGAAACAGAATCTAAAAAGTGGCGTCCCCATTCAGGTGGCCCTCAATCCCAATATGGTAGATTCTTTTCAATTGGCCGATCATCATTTCGTTTCCAAGCCCGAGACCGGAATCGGCTACCTGGAGTTGATCTATCAGGGAAAAAGGCAATATTTGCAAAAGCACCGTAAAAAGTTCGTTACGGACAATTCCATCGGAAGCCAGTACGGGAAATTTATTGAAGAAAGTACATACTATTACATATTTACAGACTCAGAATACCAAGAAGTATCTGGGCGCAAAGATTTTTTGTTAATCTTCGAAGACCACAAAAAGGCGATCAAAAAATACCTGAGGGACTACGGAATCAAATTCCAAAAGGCCAATCAGGAACAATTGTATCACCTGTTTAAGTATGTGGATGGATTATGATGAAAAAATACCCTTATTTGAAAATCTCTAGGATTTTGATGGTCCTGCTATTCGCTGGTTGGGCTCAGATTGCCTTTGCTCAAAATGCGAGTTGGACCATTGATCCGAGTTACTCCAACCTAAGTTGGGAGGAAGTGGTCAATCGATTGGAAAAAGAATATCCCGTTCGCTTTTATTACGATGAGGAGACGGTACAAAACCTTTCAAAGGTCGACGTTACTTCCAAGCTTACCTTGGAAAGGTGGCTATACGAATGGCTTACGCCACAGGCGATGGCCGCCACTTTCGATGATTCAGGCAACATTTTTGTGGGCCGACAGCCACCGTTGAATGCGGAATTGAACAAGGATATTTATCCGATTGTTTTGTCTCCACAAAATGCAGAACAGCCGACTCAGGATTTAGCCAAAAGCGATTTTCTGGCAACAGAGCAGGAATACGTTGCCAAGGAGGTCGTCATTGGTTCCAAGAAAGAAGGCCTCGGTAAACGAAAAGCGACCATTACCGGTTATTTGCGCAATTCCGAAACTGGAGAGGTCATCATTGGTGGTGCGCTAATGCTGGAAGAATCCGGAACCGGAACGGCAACGGATGAAAATGGCTTTTACAGCCTGACCACGACTAAGGGAAACCACATTCTGATTATCAATTACCTGAATAGCAAGGAACAGCGCCTGAAAATCAATGTGCTTTCGGATGGCACCCATGATTTTGAGTTGGAGCCGGTATCTTTCACCCTGGATGATGTAGTGGTCAGTTCGCAACGGTACAATGCCGTAGAGAATACCAAAATGGGTTTTGAACGCCTGACCACGAAGGCCATCAAAGAGATTCCTCTGGTATTGGGGGAGCGAGATATTATCAAGATTGCCACCTTATTACCCGGGATACAAAGCGTGGGAGAAGGGACTGCGGGATTTAATGTAAGAGGGAGTCCGGCAGATCAAAACCTGTTTTATATAGACGGAATACCGGTGTATAATACTTCGCACCTTTTTGGTTTTTTCTCTGCTTTTAATTCCGATGCAATCAGTGAGTTTGCCTTGTCCAAAGGCAACATCCCCGCACAATTTGGTGGGCGCTTGGCTTCCATTTTTGACATTACTGCTCTGGAAGGCGACAAGGAAGAATACAAAGTACGTGGAGGGATCAGTCCGATTACGGGGCGACTGCTTTTTGAAGGACCCATTCAAAAAAATAAAAGTAGTGTCATGGTCGGTGTCCGGTCTACCTATTCGAATTGGTTGCTAAAGCAGATCAAAAATCAAGATTTTAAAAATACTAAAGTTTTCTTTGGTGATGCGATGGCCAAACTCTCGTTCAATTTAAACCCCAATAATCGATTGTACGCTTTTGGGTATTACAGTTTGGATGCGATCAACTTTGCGGCCAAGACCAAGTACGATGTCAAAAACCTGGGTGGGTCGCTGATTTGGAGTCACTTTTTCAATACCAAGCACAACGTTGATGTCTCCTTGGTACATAGTCAGTTTGATCTCGATGTAGAAAACAGGGAATTGCCTATTGAAGGGTACCGACAAAACAATGTATTGGCACATACGGAAGGTAAGGTTAATTTGACCCTTCGCCCCAGAGACAACTACTCCATTATGATGGGAGCCAACTCGATTTTGTATCAACTGAATCGGGGAGAATTTCAACCGGCTGGCGATGCTAGTTTAGTACAATACCAGAATTTGGGCACCGAAAAAGGGTTGGAATCCGGTGCTTTTCTCTCCGGTGAGTGGGAGCCTTTTCCGGGATTGACAATTACGGGCGGGTTACGCCTCAATCTTTATCAATACCTTGGTCCACAGTCGATTACCCAATATCAGGAAGGGCAACCTAGGACGTTAAACTCGATTGTGGATACCCTGCAATTTGCAGACAACGAAGTGATTACTTCGCACACCAATCTGGATTACCGGGCGGGTTTAAAATATACCATTGATAGTCGGTCCTCGGTGAAGGCTTCTTACAACCGACTGCATCAATACATTTTCCTTTTGTCCAACACCATTGCGGTGGCACCGGCTGACAAGTGGAAATTAACGGATTATCACATTGATCCGATGCAGGGAGATCAATATTCGTTGGGGTACTATCGTAAGATATTGGATGACCAGTTGGAGGTTTCCTTGGAAACCTATTACAAACAAGTTAGCAACTTGATTGAATTCAAGGATGGTGCCGATCTATTGGTCAACAAGGCCCCTGAACGGGATGTGTTGTCGGGTGATTTGGAAGCTTATGGATTTGAGTTGATGCTTAAAAAGCCCAATGGGCGGATGAATGGTTGGGTGAATTATACCTATTCCCGCTCGAGGGTCTTGGCCATTGATGAAAACACGGGTGAACAGATCAATTTTGGAGAGGTTTATCCTGCCAACTATGATAAACCCCACAGTGTCAATTTGGTTGCCAATTACAAGTTTGTGAGAAGGTTTAGCCTTTCGGCCAATGTCGTCTATTCTACCGGCAGACCAGTTACTTACCCCTCTTCGGTCTATTTTCAGGACGACATCCGGTTGATTAATTTTTCTACTCGTAATGAATACCGATTGCCTGATTATTTCCGGGTAGATTTATCCATGAAGCTGGAAGGCAACCTGAAGTCCAGGAAGCTAATGCATGGTACCTGGGTGTTTTCAGTTTACAACCTAACCGGCAGAAAGAATGCTTACAATGTGTATTTCCAGTCGGGCGATGCTTCATTGAAAGGATACAAAGTATCTATCTTCGGCGTGCCGGTCTTCTCTATTAGTTACAACTTCAAATTCGGAAATTATGCCGATTAGGTCGATATTGATATGTCTTATCATCCTATTTATGTTTACCTCTTGTATTGACAGGTTTCAACCGGAGGTGGACAAATACGAGGGATTGCTGGTGGTAGATGGAGGAATCAGCAATCAACCGGGGCCATATACGATAAAGCTTAATCGGTCTATTGGCGTGTATGACTATGATGTCAACTATGAACCCATTCAAAATGCGCAAGTGAGCATTCTCGAAGAGAATGGTTCGACTTATGCACTCAGCGAAGTAGAATATGGGGTATACCAAACGGACTCATCAGCATTGCGGGGGATACCGGGGAAAAGTTACAGTTTGCACATTCAGTTGCCCAATGGTGAGGAATACGAAACACCATTTGAAGAAATGCTTGAGCCAACGCCAATTACCGAGATTGATGAAGTTATTGAATATCACTATAGCATCGATGAAGAGGCTCAGATTCCGGGGTTTCAATTTTACATTTCCGCACCGGAGGGGGCGTATGAAGAGAATTATTATTTATGGCGATGTCAAGTAACCTACGAATACCATGCAGATTATCCGTTAGATTATGTTTATGCAGGAACGCTGGAGGAATTTCCCAATCCGGACTCATTTAAAATTTGTTGGCGGACCTTTGATGTGGATGAGTTATATACCCTGAGTACCGCGGATTTTGCTTCCAAAGCTGTGGAACGGGTACCCATTCTATTTCAACGAATAGATACAAAGATAGCGTCGGTTCGCTTCAGTTTATTTACCCAGCAGTTGAGCATCAATAAGTCAGCCTATACCTTTTACAACTCCATTAAAAATCAAATAGCCAATTCCGGCTCGTTGTATAATAGTCAGCCGTACCAAATTCGCGGAAATGTTAGGAACGTCAATGATGAAGATGAACCGGTATTGGGATATTTTCTGGTGGCGGCTTCTGCTCAAGCGCGGATTTTTGTAGACAAACCCACCGATCCGGATATTGAGCTTGAAAAATGTGGGGTTGACGCTGTAGGTGTCGGACCGGCTTTGGCGTCGCCCCCTGCGGCCTGGCCGATCTATTTTACAGGATATTTTGGCGGAATATTGCTTTCATTTGATGGTTGCCTGGATTGCCGGGAAATAGGCGGAACGATTATCAAACCAGATTTTTGGATCGATTGAAATTACGGACTCAATCTCCTACCTGTAGCTTAAATTTGAAGGCTAGCGGTTGCTGTTAGTTATCAGTTCAAAATCGGAAAGTATGTCAATTAGATCAATAGTTATTCTATGTTCGACTGTGTTTCTTTATTCTTCTTGTATTGACCGTTTCCAACCGGAAGTAGACAAATATGAAGGATTATTGGTGGTAGATGGAGGGATCAGCAACCAACCAGGGCCCTACACCATCAGGTTAAATCAGTCGATCCAGGTGTATGACTATGATGCCAATTATGCACCCATTCCCAATGCCCAAGTGAGTATACGTGAAGAGGACGGCCCAACTTATCCACTGGCCGAAATAGCGCCCGGGGTATACCAAACAGATGCTTCGGAACTGAGGGGGACGGTGGGCAAAAGCTATAGCTTGTACATTCAACTAGCTGACGGAGAGGAGTATGAAACACCTTTTGAGGAAATGCTTGAACCCACCCCTATCGCCGAGATTGATCCAGTGATAGAGTATCACTATAACTTGGATGAAGATGCCCAGATTCCCGGTTATCAATTTTATATTTCTGCTCCGGAAGGAGCCTATGAAGCGAATTATTACCTGTGGCGCTGTCAAATCACTTATGAATATCATGCGGATTATCCGATTATTTATATTTATGAGGGACGGTTGGAGGAATTTGCGAATCCGGATTCTCTGACCGTTTGTTGGCGCACCTTCGATTTTGAGGATATTTTCACTCTGAGTACTGCTGATTTTGCCTCCAAAAGCGTCAATCGAGCCCCCATTTTATTTCAGCGCTTAGATAGCAAGGTGGCATCAATTCGTTTTAGTTTGCTGGCCCAACAATTATCGATCAATAGGGCTGCATACACCTATTATGATGCCATCAAAAACCAGATTGCCAACTCGGGTTCTTTATACAATTCCCAACCGTATCAAATCCGTGGAAACCTTAGGAACATCAATGATGAGGAGGAGCCGGTACTGGGGTATTTCCTGGTGGGAGGGGTTTCGGAAAAGCGAATTTTTGTGGATAAACCGGCCGATCCAGATATCGACTTCGCAAAGTGTGGCGTAGATGCAATGGAAGTGGGGCCGGCTTTGATGTCTCCACCAAGTGCCTGGCCAATTTATTTAACAGAGTTTAATGGAGGAATCGTTGTTTCAAATGATGGTTGCCTGGACTGTCGGCAACGAGGTGGCACCATCATCAAACCGGACTTTTGGATTGATTAAATGTAATAAGATGAATCTAATGATGAAAAATATAGTATCGTTGGTCCTGATATTAATGACCTTCAACCTTTTGGCTCAAAAAACAGGGTTTGATTGTGGAACTTCTTTGCCAATGGAAAAGGTGATTTTACATACCGATCGGGAAGCCTATTTGGTTGGCGAAACGATCTGGTTTACGGCTTATGACTTGGTGGAGGGGCAGTTGAATGCGACGGTGAGTAAGATCCTGTTGATAGAGCTTTTTGATGATCAGGGGAGATCTTTGGTGCAGCAAAAATATCCTCTGGAAGAAGGAATGGCCTTTGGAGGAATGGATATACCAGAGGAGGTGGGCACCGGGCACTTTTTTGTGCGGGCATACACTCAATACCTGCGTAATTTTCCGCCTATGGCGTATGCCAATAATGTGATTGTGGTCATCAATCCTTTAAGTGATGCGGCTAAGATTCAACCTATTGATAAAAAGGACGAAGCTACTTCGGATATTGTTGATGCCCTTGTTGCACCAACCTGGAAACCCGTACAGGTATCAGTGGACCGGTCCGAATATGCGCCACGGGAGAAAGTGGCCATTACCCTGACTGGGCAAGCGCCCCAAGCGAGTCACTTATCCATTTCTGTAAGGCCTCTCGGTACGGGCATGAATCCTGAAGTATTACCCGACTATTTAATGGCCAATCCTTGGTTAGCTCCCTCCTACCTGGATCAATGGCCCTTGTCCGCCGCCTTAGAAAAACAATGGAAGCAAGATATTAAAGGAGTGGCATTGCCTGATCAGATCGATTCTCTTGCCTTTTTACCCGATACCAGAGGGATCAGCTTAAGTGGTATAGTGCTGTCTCTTATACACATCTCCGAGCCCACGAGACGACATCTC
>CAXHCA010000080.1:0-29169 GCA_964015035.1 uncultured Saprospiraceae bacterium | reverse complement strand
CAGCCTGAATAGCTTGCCCGAATATACTTCAGGGATTACCTCCAAACAAGCACTATTAGCGGTTTTGGTTAGTATTTCAACGTTGGATTCACGCTCCATTATCCGTTCCTGTCGGACGGATAACCGCACGTAAATCCGCTACTAGACTTATACACAAACCCGTTGTAAAACATTAGAAATGAACAGAACCAAAACATTGTTAATTGCCGCGCTGCTTTCCATTACCAGTGGCCTCAGTGCACAAACCATCACCTTAGATCTGAACCAATCCTACCAGACCATCGGCCATTGGGAGAACGGTGGTTACCTGCCGCCCGACCTTCAACAATATGTTATTGATGATGTGGTGGCCCTTTCGGTAGATACACTGGGCATAAACCGGTTGCGTTTGGAAATACGCTCTGGCACAGAATACAATGCAGATAACTATCAACTCTACACAGACAGTATTATCGATTACGATACGTGGCGAAGCCTACGTTATGCTACCGTCAATGACAACAATGATCCGCATACCATCGATTGGGCGGGATTTCATTTTACCGAGTTTGATGAGAAGATCGAGAACATCATCATCCCTTTCCGCGACCGTCTACAACAGAACGGCTCCAACCTGTACATCAACCTTTGTATAGTTGCCTTTACCGAACAGCTCAACGGTGGCGCTGGCGGAACCATCATTCATCAAGACCCAGAGGAGTATGCCGAGTTCATTGAGGCCATTTTTCTGCACATGCAGAACCAATATGGCTTTGTGCCCGATGGGGTGGAGGTAATTCTTGAGCCCGATGTGGCCAACTTTGGTAATGGAACGCTGATGGGCCAATGTCTGGTAGCTGCGGGCAACCGACTGAGTGGCATCGGATATTATCCCGATTTCATTGCCTGTTCCAATACCAATCTGAATGGCACCATCAATTATTATCCATCATTCGCGGCCGTAACAGGTGTTTCCAACTATTGGACAGAATACTCCTTTCATGCCTATGCTGGCAGAACAGATGCCAACCTTGTGCAGATCGCATCCAACGCAGCCACCAGTGGCGTAAACACCTCCATGCTGGAATGGTGGGCCAATGGCCACACATACAGTTACCTGCACGATTGCCTGCGGTTGGCCAATGTTTCTTCTTATGAGTTCAAAGGCTCCTTTGGAACACCCGGTAACAATTGGAGCAGCGGGCTGTTGCAAATCGTGGACAATGGAAACAACAACTACTCCCTTGCGCTGCAACGTCCCACCAAATACTTCAGGCATTATTTCAAACTGATACGACCGGGCGCCATCCGTTATGAGGCCACATCTACCGATGCCAACTTTGATGCGGTGGCCTTTATCAATCCTGATGGTATGCTGCTACTGAACATCGATGCTTCAACAGCTGGAACAGTTCAAATAGCTGGACTTCCCGCTGGAACGTACCAGACTATCTACTCTCTGGGAGATGGCAAACAGGAACCCAACCCGTATTGGGCCATGAGCGAAACCGATACCATTGACATGGGTGAACAGATGGATCTGCAAATTGCCGATAAAGGGGTGTATTCAATCGTACAGCTTACTTCTTCTGTTCCAACTTCGGTGGTAGATAAAGACGAACTGAAAGTGCCTTATGCCATTAGAACGGAGCACGGAATGATGTGGGTTACCGCAACTGGCTCTCATTCCATAGACCGCATTTCCATCTACTCCGTTATCGGGCAACAGGTACTTTCGCAATCGTTCAATGGATCGCAAAGCGCCCTCATATCGTATGCCGGACTTGTAGAAGGCGTTTACATTATCCGTGTGAATGACGAGTTTACAGAAAAGGTATTTTTGAGGTAAAATCCGCCCCGAAGGACTTGGAATCCTTCGAAAGAAGAAATGGGAATTGAAATCCCAATAATAAGTGCATATTTGGAGGTGGTGCTTTAGCAGCGGAAATTACAGATTTTGGGTTCTCGCGAGGCTCATTTTTGAGTGCATCTCCGGCTGAGCCGAGACGGACGGAAAAATAGCCGAAGTGAGGTTCCAAAATCCCGGTTTTACCGGGACTGGATGACTACCTCCAAACAAGCACTAAAGATCCGGAAAGCACCAAGTTAACGATCATGTCCATTGCCTACGACTGCGGTTTCAACTCGAAAATCGTTTTCAACACCTATTTTAAGAATGAAACAGGTATTACGCCAAAGCAATTTTTGAAGAAGTAAATCCATGGATTTTTCCTTTTGGGGTTCGGATATGTAATTACGAACATACACTTGAGATTACGAACCTTTATATTGTCTAGAACCCCCACCTTTGCTCCCATAATCTTAACAACACAATTGTCATGAAAAATCTATTTACAATTCTTTTATTTTCTTGCACCCTTAGTGCTTTTGCTCAAACTAACTCTTCGGAGAGCAATGAAACTGAAGTAGCCCATAAGTGGCGGGTAAGTATACCTTATTTTGTTCCTGAAGGACTTATCCTGGATTCCTGGAACGATCGTACTAGTACACAACACTTAGAGCTTCATATAAAACGCAACCTGGATAATAAGAACATCGTAGGAGTGAAGCTTGCCTCCTGGCGATTGTTTCAATCAATGGGAATCACATGGTGGGATGGTCTTTTAGATAAGATAGAGACAGAAAGTGAATATTATCCAGGTCATGTGCGAGCAACAGGAATAGGCATAACGTACCAACGTATGCTATGGAAAGGATTATTTGCAACTGTTGAAGTTCTACCGCAATTTCAAACCTATACGGATCTAGACGGCGAAAAAATTGGAAATGGTTTTAAAATTTATACTTCGTATCATTTGGGCTATCATATCGCATTTGGTAAGAAAAAACGTTTTTTCATAGAACCACAGGTTAATTGTATGCTCTGGACCTCTGATAACAATGCCCCTGATGGATTTAAGCAGTTAGACGATAAATGGAGAAACCTCTTTCTTTTTGAGCCACAGATTTACTTAGGGTGGAGTTTTTAAATTTAGTGCTTGTTTGGAGCTTGCTCCTACTGCCCATACCCAGGCGGGACCGTATGGTCGGGCCCGTCCCGGGCAAATCAAGGGTTTAAGAACCTTGCGTTGTCTTTTTATATTCACTTAACCCCTTGATTTTCGTAACGAATCCGCTCCAAACAAGCACTTAGCCCGACAAGTCAGGATTCACAATTCTTGGCTTGTCAGGCTATTGAAGTTAAAGGGGCTGCCAGAGTTCACATTGAAATGGGTATTGAATAATTTTTTGCGTAGCTGAGGTGAGAGCATGTTTGGAGGTTGGATTTGCCGGCGAAAAGCATCATTTTTTTGGTAAAACAAGGCGTTTTTTGAAATGCATCTGGGCTGAGCCGAGACGGATAAGAAAAAGAACGATGTGTTATTAAAAAAGTGCTGTTTTGCAGCCCAAAGGTTGACCTCCAAACGTGCTCTTAGAAGTAACAACAACTAAATACCACTCTTTTTTCAAATATAAAGGTGGTGGAAAATGGTCTCTTGACGAAAACTTTCAAAGAATGGGTGAAAATTTAAAAGATGTTGCTTTACTGTTTTTCAAGTTAGGAAGTATCGCCTTTGGTGGTCCTGCGGCTCATATCGCAATGATGGAAGATGAAGTCGTGAAAAAAAGAAAGTGGATGACACATCAGCATTTCCTCGATTTGGTAGGTGCAACCAACCTAATTCCAGGCCCCAACTCCACTGAAATGACAATGCACTGCGGACACGAAAGAGCAGGTTGGAAAGGATTGATAGTGGCAGGTGCTTGTTTTGTTTTTCCTGCGGTCGTTATTACAATGGTTTTTGCCTGGCTTTATCAGCAATACGGACAACTTCCAAAAGTTGAGCCTTTCATTTACGGAATAAAACCAGCGGTAATTGCCATTATTCTTGGAGCAGTTTACCGACTTGGAAAAAAAGCACTCAAAAATGTGGAACTCGGAATTTTAGGAGCATTGACGTTGATTGCCTGTTTGCTTGGCGTTCACGAAATTTTGGCATTGTTTGCTTGTGGATTTCTTGGTTTAGTTTGGTATTTCATTCGCAACTCTAAAAACAATCTGAACAGTTTCACACCATTTGTTTTATTACAAGTAACAGCATCAGCCGGTACATTAAAAGTTCTTTGGACATTTTTTAAAGTCGGTGCGTTGCTCTATGGAAGTGGATATGTGCTGTTTGCGTATTTGGATGCAGAATTGGTCAGTACAGGTTTGCTGACACGACAAGAATTAATGGATGCCGTAGCGGTTGGACAATTCACGCCCGGCCCCGTTTTATCAACGGCAACATTTGTCGGTTGGCAGTTGGGCGGATTTTGGGGTGCAATCGCAGCGACCATTGGAATTTTCCTTCCTTCTTTCATCTTTGTTGCTATACTCAATCCGCTTATTCCAAAAATGCGAAAGTCGAAAATCATAGCAGCGTTTTTAGACGCCGTGAACATTGCAGCCGTTGCTGTAATTGTAGCCGTTTGTGTGGAGATGGGGAAAGACACTTTAACCGATTGGCGGGCAATTTCAATTGCTGTATTGAGCATTATTGCCGTTTTTGTCTTTAAGAAAATGAACAGTGCATTTATTGTAATTGTTGGTGCATTGACAGGCTACCTTTTGACATGGGTGTAGCTGGGATTAGTCCCCTAGTGTAAGGAGACAATTTTCAGGAAAGGTTCTACAGCCTTGGGTTTTCTCCCTTTTTTGCCAAGAAAAAAGGGACCGCCGGAGGCATCTGGTCAGATAAAAAGCACAAATCTATAATAATAACGAAGCATATTAATAGAATCCCAGCTGCTCAATCTTTTTTTGGGGACAAACCTGACTCCCTCCTGCAATTTGTTACACACACTGGTACACCTGAGCACGAAGTGGTATTATTTTGTATTTTTAGTGGGCAGTTTTTGCACGGACTGGCGCTACCGTCAAGCAGTTTAATTAATACAATCCATGAAAAAAATAACAATCCTAATAGCGACTTTGGGTATTCTATTTACAAACGTACATGCACAAAATATTAATAATGTATACTTCACCAATGGGTTTAAAATCGGAGAGTTGACAGATTCGTCTGCAATAATTTGGACAAGACTGTGTAAATCAGAAAAACCAGTACCTGTTTATCACAAACAAAAAGAAGCACCTTTTAAAAGCCCTATTAATTTTGACAATAATATGCCTGTAGCCAAAATGGAAGGGGCAGTAGAAGGTTCATTCGGCCAGGTTAAAATACAATTGCAGTCAAAAGATACTATAATTAGTACCAACTGGGCTTTTGTTTCCCCTTATAGGGACTTTACTTTTAAACGAGTGATTACAGGCTTAAGCCCCAACACAACTTATTCTGTAATAATTCAAGGCAGAAAAGGGTTTGATTCACCCATTACAGAAATTAAGGGATCATTTATGACAGCTCCATTAGCACATCAATCAGCACCAATACTATTTACCTCTTCAACCTGCCAATACTACTGGTCCTATGATGATCCTATACGTGGATTTAAGATTTACGATAATATGCTTGATTTAAATCCATTATTTCATTGCCAAACTGGGGATTTTGTTTACTATGACAAACCTGGTCCAATGGCTTACAATGTAGAACTTGCAAGACATAAATGGCATGCTATGAATTCTTGGCCATCCTTGGTTGACTTTTACAATAATACCCCTCTTTATATACAAAAGGATGATCATGATTTGCTTAAAGATGATGCAATGCCCTCATCCTCTCCGTTTGGAGAATTAACTTTTGAAGATGGGTTGTTAATTTGGAATGAACAAACACCCATTGCTGAAAAATCTTATAGAACTTTTAGATGGGGTAAAGATTTACAAATCTGGTTCGTAGAGGGTAGAAACTTCAGAAGCAACAACAGAGAAATAGATGGAAAAGACAAAACTATTTGGGGGAAAGAACAAGTAGCTTGGTTTAAAGAAAGCGTCGAAGCATCGGATGCTACTTTTAAAATTCTTTGTTCACCTACCCCGGTAGTGGGGCCTGATAGACTGAAAGGTAAATTTGACAATCACTCAAACGCTTCATTTAAAACAGAAGGAGAATGGCTTCGGAAATATCTTGCCGCCCAAAGAATGTTTGTAATTAACGGAGATAGACATTGGCAATATGTTTCGATTGATTCAAAGACTGGTCTGATGGAATTTAGTCAAGGCCCGTCAAGTAACTCCCATGCTCAAGGATGGGACCAAAATGATAAACGACTTGAACATAAATTTCTTAGAGTGAATGGCGGTTTTTTGGCAGTAAAAGTAAATAGGGAAGATAATATCCCGTTTATTGAGTTTACACATTATGATGTTGATGGGAAGGTTATGAATAAAGAAATTATAAAAAGAAAATGAATGCCAGACGATACCACCGGCTATTCGTCAATGCCCGCGTAGCAGCCCGCGACAAATTCGCTGCAAGCCAGCGCACTTTGCGAATTTGCTGGCACATCGCATAGCTAATCATTCGGTGCAATTTGAAATAACAACACGAAATTGAAGAAAATATGAGCAAACACATTGATGCAAGTCCTGAAGCAGGAAAAGAATTTTATCAAAACTTCCACGATAAAGGAAAGGTAGTAATGTTGAACTTACTGAAATTTAGAGCAACGGCTGACTATACAGATTTAGAAGAATTAAAACCGACCAAAAACATCAGTGGAGAAGAAGCCTATCAATTGTATATGGACAGTACGCTACCCGAATTGGAGAAAGCAGGAAGCCGAATTATTTATTTTGGAAAGAGCCGAAGCTTTTTGATTGGACCCGACTCGGAAAAATGGGATGCAGTTTTGTTGGTAGAACACGAGTCTGTTCTGAAGTTTATGGAATTTGCCCAAAATCCAGACTACCTAAAAAAAGCGGGGCACAGAACAGCCGCATTGGAAGATTCCAGGTTGTTACCAACGAATGAAATAAAAAGCTACATCTAAGAGCATGTTTGGAGCTTGCTCCTGCTGAAAACCAACATATTAGGAACCTGGCGTTGAGCCAAAACCCTAATCTACTGATTTTCAAATAGAATCCGCTCCAAACATGAACTCAATAGCTAAGTGCATGTTTGGAGGTGGTGCTTTAGCAGCGAAAATTGCAGATTTTGGGTTCTCGCAAGGCTCATTTTTGAGCCCGTCTCGGCTCAGCCGAGATGGACGAAAAAATAGCCGAAGTGAGGTTCCAAAACCTGAAATTTGCAGCCTGAATAGCTTGCCCGAATATACTTCAGGGATTACCTCCAAACATGCACTAAAATAGCAAAAGATTTGAAGCGTGAAATATGAGATTATACAACCTTGTGATGTACTTAATGACTTTATTAGTCATTTTTGGGTAGGCACATGGGATGCCAATACACAGAATACAAATTCGACACACTATATCATTGCCAGTAGTTTAACGGAAATAACATTTGCTTTTAAAGACAACAAAAAACATTCAGAATTACTTTTTACTTCTATTCAAGGTCAAACAGTTGAGCCCAATCAATATTCTGTAGATAAGTACTACCATTTAATTGGCGTTTCCTTTTATTCTCATGCCTTGCCGTACTTATTCAACATTCCCGCTACCGAACTTAATAATGAATATCTTTCACTTGATGTATTCTTAGGACAGGATGCGAGAATACTAAATGAAAAAATTGTATGCGCTCATTCAATCGAACAACGTATCCGTATACTATCTGAATATTTCATAAACCTGGTAAGGAAACAAAGATTCGAAGACAGACTCATCTTGAATGCTATAGACGATATAAGAAAAAAGGGTGGTCAGGTTAAAGTCAAAGAGATAACCAGTGATTATGGTTTGTCACAAAAGCAGTTTGCCCGAAGGTTTAAAGTGTTTACTGGGTTTAATCCAAAATTATATTCAAGGATTATCCGTTTCGAATCTGTTATAAAAAATCACAGAAAGGCACAAAACCTTACCGATCTGGCTTACTTAAATGATTATTATGACCAGGCGCATTTCATCCATGAGTTTAAATCCTTTACAGGGTTTAGTCCCAAGGACTTTTGGAAATTAAGTGAGGGATGAAAATATGCATGTCCATTTTTTACAATTTTTTGATGCTCGCTGAGAATAATTTTGCGGTATCACAAAAATTAAAAAATGGTGGAAATGAATATAAGAAATAAAGTAAGGTTAGCCGGTCTGCTTAATCTGGCAGGTATGATTGCTGGTGTTTTTAGTGTGGCACCTGCAATAGATTCTACAGATTATTTGACAGAAGCATCACAGAACTACAGTCAGGTTGTTGTTGCAGCTATTTTTCAATTCATTCTTTCGCTTACATACATCGGCTTTACAATTCTGATTTATCCAGTTGTCAAAAACTTAAGTGATAGTCTGTCAATAGGGTTTCTTAGCTTCAGAATTTTAGCAGTAAGTGTTTCTGTAATTGGTATTGTTTTATTGTTATCTACACTGACATTGAGTGAGTTTTTTGTACAAAACGCCTTAGAAGATGTATCAACCTTTTCGACCTTAGGGATTGTTCTAAAAAGTACGAGGGATGCAATTAATCACATTTTTATGGTACTGTTGTTATGCAGTGGAAATATTATTCTTTACATCTTGTTTTTTAAAACGAAGATAATACCTCGTTGGATAGCTTTATGGGGAATGGGAGCGGCTACATTGTCAATATTCGCCAGTGTATTGATTTTATTTAACGCGGTAGATATTATCACCCCTGAATACCTGATAATAAATGTGCCAACTGCCTTATTCGAATTGTTTTTTGGGGGATGGCTGATAATTAAAGGTTTCAATACAATATAGTTACACCAGGAGGTGTTTCCGCTTTACAACAACGTTTCTGCATTTGGAATTGGAATAATTACAAAATGTCTATATTTTGTCCTTTTGGGGAGATTCCGGACAGCGTCGACGAGATATAAAAACACAAAATATGTCATACATAAAGAGGAAAATGAAATGTAAAAATTGTGGGCAATGACCTATGTGGGCATCAGTAAAAAAGAATAACAACAAAATGAAAAGAAAACTTGCGATTATAGGAGGGGGCATAGCCGGACTTACATTTGCACGTTGCCTATCAAACAATGATTATGAGATACATATTTTTGAAAAAAAGCAAGAATTTGGAGAGGTAGGTGCTGCGATTAGTGTGTTTCCCAATGCACTTTGTGTAATGGATGAGATTGGATTGCTTGACGCCATATTGAAGACAAGCGGAAAGTTTGAAAATGTGTACCTGAAAACAGCTAAAGGAAGTATTCTAAGTAAATCCACCCCGAAAAGTGATTATCCTGTCATTTGCATTCACAGAGCTGACCTTCACAGCATTTTACTCACTGACATCAATGCGCATTTACATATAGCAAGAGGCGTTAATCATTTGACCAATTTGGAGAATGGTCAAGTAGAAGTAGTTTTTGAAGATGGTGATTCTTCTGTTTTTGATGCAGTAATTGGAGCGGACGGAATACATTCTGTTGCCCGAAAGCAGATTATCAATGACGGCAATCCAATATTTAGAGGTTATAACATTTGGCGTGGTGTAGTAAAAACAACATTTGACATTGGTTATGCTAGTGAAACTTATGGCAAAGGTCAGCGGGTAGGAATTGTTCCTATAAAAGATGGTGTATATGGTTGGTGGGCTACCTACAATGAAGCGTTCTTGCAAGACGATTCACCTGAGGGGACAAAACAAAAGCTTAAACGCCTTTTTGGCGATTGGCACGATCCAATTCCTGAGCTAATTGAAAATACGGAAAATATTTTAAAAAATAGTTTGTCTGATCGAGTACCCCACAAAGGTTGGACAAAAGGTAATATTACATTAATTGGAGATGCAGCACACCCAACCACGCCAAACCTAGGGCAAGGTGGTTGTATGGCTATTGAAGGAGCCTATCTTTTGGCGAAGTGTATCAACAAGTACGGACTGTCTCCTAAATCTTATGATATTTACGAAAAGTATCAATTTCCACGTTCTAAAGAAATCATAAATGAAAGTTTGAAACTTGGTAAAATAGGACAAATTTCAAACCCATTCTTGATTGCTTTAAGGAACTCTTTTTTCAAAATGATACCTTCGAGTATCGCTATGAAAATGATAGACAAATACTTTTCTTACAGAGTAACAGAATTGAAAATATAAAGCAGGACTGCCAACAATGATAAGCAAAATGAGGTTTCAAAACCCCGGTTTTACCGGAACTGAATGACTACCTCCAAACTATTTGTTTACATTTTTGACGCTGCATCACGGGATTTGTCAAAAAAAACAATAATTTATCGGAAATTAGAACCTCAACTCCTCAATGTTTCTGAACAAATCTCGGATTTTGTTTTCCAAAAAGTAGTCGGGATGGAACCGGGTGCTGATTGAAAATATGGATAAAATCACCTAATCTATGGATGGATCCTGCAATGGCCCATGGATATTGGCGGAGGTTCCTATTTTCGCTTTTATGAGCACTGCGACAGATCGATTGTTTAGCATTTTTTACATCAGACTACTAATGACGAGGAGAGCTACTTTTTTTATATTGACCATTTTGTGGATGGCTTCATGTAGTGAGCCGCTTAAAGATGGATTCATTGACCAGACGTTAGAGCATTGTATACCGAAGGTTAAAGCCTCAGCAAATAGTTTGGTGGAAGCGGATCGCATGCCGAGAAACATTACCCCGGGTGAAGTGGAGTGGAAGACAGTTGGTGTGCATGACTGGACAAGTGGGTTTTGGCCAGGGATTTTATGGTATGCTTATGAATATTCAGGTGAAGAATCTTTAAAGAAGGAAGCTGAAAAATTCACAGAGCCAATAGCGTTAATTGCCAATTCTTCTGCACAGGATCACGACATTGGTTTTCAGGTCTATTGCAGTTATGGCAATGGGTATAGACTGACTGGAAATAAGGCTTACAAAGAGGTCATTTTGAAGGCGGCAGATACACTCGCCACACTCTACAATCCGGTGGTGGGAGCCATCCACTCCTGGCCTTATAGGGAAGAATATCCACACAATACGATCATAGATAATATGATGAATCTGGAGTTGCTGTTTTGGGCATCCAAAAACGGGGGTTCCAAAAATCTTTATGATATTGCCGAAAGGCATGCGGAAACTACAATGAAAACCATTGTAAGGTCGGATTTTAGTACGTATCATGTAGGGGTTTATGATACTGTTGACGGGCATTTTATTAAAGGGGTGACAAATCAGGGATATGCCCATGACTCTCAATGGGCTCGCGGGCAGGCCTGGGCTATTTATGGTTTTGCAATGAGTCACCGGGAAACAGGCAGATCGGATTTTTTAAATGCTTCCAAAAAACTTGCGGATGTATTTCTGGACCATTTACCGGAAGATGGTATTCCATATTGGGACTTCGATGACCCTGCCATTCCTGATGCACCTAAAGATGCTTCTGCAGCGTGTATTGCGGCTTGTGGTATGCTGGAGCTTTCGGCATTGTTGGAATCACAGGTTGAAAAGGAAAAATATAAAAATGCAGCAGTTGACTTAATCGAAAAACTATCTACAGATGAGTACCTCAGTAGGGAAAAGAACCTGGCTATTTTGCTTCATTCGACTGGTAATCATCCTAAGGGAAGAGAAATAGGTGTTCCAATTATTTATGCAGATTATTATTTCATGGAAGCGCTTTTACGGCTTAAAAAAATGCAATTTGCAGGTGAATGACTACCTCCAAAGATGCACTAAGCCTAGAGCATTGGTGGTCGCGGTATCCCGCCCGGAGCAAAGGAATATAAAAACAGGCACTCAACAGATAGACTTCTTTAAATTCAAACAATATGAGAAACCGGCTGTCATTACCAATCAGATACACTTTGAAATTTGGATGGATACTTATTGTATGTGTAGCCCTGATGGGTTGCGGGGAAAACCCCCAAAAGCCGATATCTGTAAATTCACCAGACGGTAAAAACGTTTTTGTTCTTTCCCTGGAAAATGTAGGGGGCATTTCTTTTGAGGTGAAGCGGCTGGGGAAAAACAAGCAGTCGAGGACGATCATACAACCTTCCCGTTTCAAATTGCTTTCCGGTGATATTGATTTTGGTGGTGAATTTAAGGTGGCTGGGGTCACAAGTACTTCCAAAGAAGGCGAATGGGAAACACGTTTTGGTGAGTTGAGTACGGTTCCTGATAACTACCAGGAGACTAAAGTATCACTGGAAAGTTCTGAAGCCAAATTAAACCTGATTATAAGGGCCTATAATGAAGGACTTGCATTTTCCTACGAAATTCCAGAGCAGAACGGCCTCAAATCGATCAGCCTGGATGATGAACTCATCAGTTATCAGTTTGATCAAGATTATGAAGTTTGGTCTACACCGGAACGAATACCGGGAAGACTCACGGCACAAGGAGAATATCAAAAAATTCCTTTGAGCCAGCTGAAGCCAGGGGCCGAAAGACCGCTGCTGATTGAGTACAGCGATGACCTGAAAATTGCCCTGGCCGAAGCGAAGTTGGTGGACTATGCTCGATTGAGTTTTAATGCTGATCCCAATGCCCCGCTATCGATCTTATCAAGCCTTGATGGTAAACTGCTGAAAGCCAAACAAGACACAATTACCGGGGCTTTAAAGAGCGGAAGGAGTCAGGTGGCCAAGGTGAAAAAGGATTTACCCTTTCAGTCTCCATGGAGGGTGATCATGATTGGTGAGGGCTATGGCGACCTGCTGGAGCAGAACTATTTAATTCAAAACCTGAACGACCCCAGTGCTATCGAGGATGATTCATGGATTCAGCCGGGGAAAGTATTAAGAGAAACCACTCTGACCACAGAAGGTGGGTTGCGTGCAGTTGACTTTGTGGCAGCTCACAATATGCAATACGTTCATTTTGATGCAGGATGGTATGGCAACGAGATGGATGATCGCTCAGATGCTACCACCATCACGCTGGACCCAAAACGCTCCAAGGGGCCTTTTGACCTGGAAAAGATCACTGCTTATGCCAGAGAAAAAGGAGTGAAGGTCATGTTGTACGTCAACCGACGCTCACTTACAAAACAATTGGATGAGTTGCTTCCGCTCTTTAAAGAATGGGGAATAGCAGGGATCAAGTATGGGTTTGTGAAAGTGGGGGATCAGGATGATACGGCCTGGCTGCACGATGCAATAAAAAAAACGGCCGGGTATGAGATGATTGTCGATGTGCATGACGAATACCGTCCCACAGGTTTTTCCAGAACCTATCCTAACCTTCTGACACAGGAAGGGATCGCCGGAGATGAAACGACCGTGACCAACGAACACACCCTGATCACCCTGTTTACCCGAATGCTGGCCGGCGCTGCGGACAATACCGTGTGCTACTACAACAAGCGAGTGGAAACAATGGGCTCACATGCCTCTCAACTGGCCAAGACGGTCTGTCTGTTCAGTCCTTTGCAATTTCTCTACTGGTACGACAGAGTTCCTGCCTCTCCTGAAAAACTAGATGGGCTGTGGGGAGATACCAAGACGATCGGTAACGAACCTGAACTTGAATTTTTTGACAATGTGCCAACGACCTGGGATGAGACCAAAGTATTGGAAGGTGAAATCGCTCAAATAGGGGTGATTGCCCGGCGCAAGGGGGATGATTGGTTTATTGGCGGCATCAACGGGAATGCTCATCGTTCGGTAAATCTCAATTTCTCATTCTTGGATAAGGAGAAAAAATACTTGGCTAAGCTGTACACGGACGACGAGAATATTGAAACCAGAACGCGCGTCAAGATTGAAGAACTGGAAATGAGCAGTGAGCACAGACTGGATATCGAACTTCTACCTAATAATGGATTTGCCATTCATCTGGTGCCAATCAATAAATAGAGACCTCCTGTGGCCCGTTTTGGCCCACTGATCTGGGTGATTCTGATGGTCTTTGTAATCAGTAGGATATAATAGGCAAACAGGGAAGTGGTCTAATATTGATAAAATTTAATATACTTTCTAATATGATTATGAATTTGAAATCAGCTGTATCACTACTCAGTTTTTTACTACTAGCTGCCGTATTATATGCACAGGACAATGAAATGGGGGCTAGAAAAAGTCACCCGAGGATCTATGCCAATGATGTCCGACCAGATGATTTTGCCGGTGCTGTTGAAAAGGTTGAATGGAAGGCAGAAATAATTTCGAAAAAGAGAAACAAAGTTGACAAATACATTGAACGTTGCAAGTCTGAGCCTGATTGGTTGGTATCACGCTTGCAAATGAACTGGAATACCAAACATAACAAAGTGTTTTTGCATGGTGGTGATTTTTCGCACTCCGAAGGAGAGGCCCCCGTCCCCACGGTACGCTTTTCGGGAACTCGTGATTGGGCAACCGACTACATGAGACCATCGTTGGAAGAAATTGAGCCCTATTTTGACGATGCGCGAGGCATGTATCTGAGGAATAGAAAGACAAAAGAAATGGAGTGGGTACACCCCTCGAAAACAGGGCACATTATTGAAGGTATCAATCGTCAAATCATGGCCATTGCTGAAGATGCGGCATTCCTATATTGGTTTACCGGAGAGGAGAAATACGCTGCATTGGCCAAGCCGGTTTACGATACGTATATGAAAGGAATGTATTATCGTGAGGCACCTGTTGATTTGGACAACACCAATCAGCAACGCGTTTCAGGGTTGGCCACATTCGAAGTGATTCACGAACAAATTGTGATTTCGCTTACCCTCATTTACGATTTCATGTATGATTATCTCGAAAAAAGTGGGCACGATCTAGATCTATCTGTGGCCGTTCTTCAGAAATGGGGAGACCAGATCATTATAAACGGAATACCCGATAACAATTGGAATTTCTTTCAAGCCCGGTTCCTCATTTTTATTGCACTGGCACTGGACAACAACGAATATTATGAAAATGCTAAGGGGCAGCAGTATTACCTCGACCATACTTTGGAGGTTAGTACCGATAGGCAAGTTGCCTTGAAAGAAGCGATTTTAAACTACGATCCGCAAACTGGAATGTGGCCGGAATCGGCTTCTTATTCCATGCACGTCACGGAAACACTGCTGAAGATTCTTACCGTGCTCGACAATGCCACCAATGATAATGAATTAGAAAATTTCCCGGTTGTTGAAAAAGCGACATTGGCTACGTTCCAATATTTGTTTCCGAATGGGAGTATTGTCGCATTTGGTGATTCCCGCCACCAAACGTTGCCTTCGGAGAGCTTTGAATATTTGATTGCCAACTACAGAAAGTACGGAAAAAGGGAGAACGAAAAAGAAATTACCGCCCTGTATAAAAGCCTTTTGGATATCAGTGAGCGTGGCAGGGGGGTGTTTGAAGTGTTTTTTTATGTGGACGAATTGCTTGAGACTGCTGAGACTGATAGCGATGCATTAATTGCAAATTTGACATCGCCCACCTTTTATGCGCCCAATGTAAGCTGGTTTGTTCAACGAATGGGAAGGGGCCCCAATGCGACGATGGTTTCCACTTTTGGCGCCTTCGGAAATCATGCCCATGCCAATGGCGTCGGAATAGAACTGTATGCCAATAATTATGTGCTTGCCCCTGATATGGGGAAAGGCCCAAGCTACTGGCATGAAGATCATCGCAATTACTATGCACGTTACCCCGCACACAACACAGTAGTCGTTGATGGCATTTCTGATAGCAGGGCCATGAGGGTGAGTCAACCATTTAGTTTAGACCACTATTTCCCGGAATCGGGAGATCGTAAGAATATTTTCGAGCAGGTCACTTTTTCCAACGTTTCGTTTGTCGAGCCGGCAACGCTATCAAATCAACAACGACTAACAGCAATTATAAATAGCCCATCAGGTAAAGGATATGTGCTGGACGTGTTCCGTTCCGAAAGGCCTGGCGCTGATCATCAAAAGCACGATTATTTTTTCCATAGCCTGGGACAATCGTTGAGTTTCTTTGATGAAAAAAATGAACCCATGCGCTTATCTTCTACGGCAAAACTGAATGCGCCCGGCTTTTTGCCAGCCTACAATTATTTTTCCGATGAAAGATCCTTGTCTACACCTCATCATGTAAAAGCTCTTTTTAAATTGGAAAGCCCGGGGAATCCGGCTAGCCTGATGAAGGTCTGGCTGAAAGGTGGAAAAAATCGAACGTATTTCTCTGTAAACGGACCTAAATCAAACGCAATAAGTAAGGCGACAGCGCCGGCCGAAATACTCAAAGAAAAAGTGCCGACCCTGGTCATACGCAAAAATGCCGAAGCCTGGAATGACCCATTTGTTGCCATTATCAATCCGTTTGTGGAAGGGAGCTACCAGGTCATATCCGATGTTTCTTTTTCTGAAAGCAGCAGCAATAAATCAGTACAACTCCTTCAGGTGACGCATGAAAACAAGGTCACAAAAGACCACATTGTAGTGGCCACATCGCAGAATGATGTCTTAGATGCTGAGAATTTTTATCAGAAAGGATTGCTGAGTATCACTCGAGAAACCAGTGAAGAAGTGGATTTCTTTTTTGTTGCCGGGGTTACTCGCTTCTCTCATAAAGGTTGGGAAATACTCAGTGGGCGGGAGGCCGTGACTCTATCCATTGAGAAAGGTGAAAGTGGTTTTGAAATTCAAAACAATAATGCGGTTTTGATCGGAGTGCCTATCCGGTATAACCCCGTATCTGTCGAAATATATACGGATGGAAAACTCATCGATACCCGCAAAGGGGTGAAAAACAGAAATGACCCAAACCGGATTGATTTTCGTTTGGAAAAAGCCTGTCAGAAAGCGGTTATAGTGTTAGAACAAAAGTAGGTTAAGCCAATGATTATGGTAACTAAGGTACTGGGATTGCCAAAGGATAAAAGACTTATTAGCAACATCGCTTGTTTGCTATTGTTGTTGATGACCCTCTCCTGCCAGCAAAACAAAAAAAGGGATCAACCAAAAAATGTTTTGCTCATTTGCATTGATGATCTTCGCCCCGAACTGAATGCATTCGGAGCTAAACATATAAGTTCACCCAATATTGATCAGCTAGCCTCGATGGGACGGCCGTTTCATCGTCATTATGTCAATGCCCCCAGCTGTGGGCCTTCTCGTTATACCTTGCTCACCGGGCAATATGGCATACAATACCGGAGAGACGGCAACCAGAGCTTGTTTGCTAGGGCAGAAGATCTCAATAACCAATCGCGGCCAATAGATCCAAGCATGCCGGAGTGGTTTAGCGAGCATGGATATAGCACGGTATCCGTTGGAAAAGTTTCGCACCACCCAGGTGGGCGTGGAGATGAAAATTGGGATAATGATTCCATACCTGAAATGCCAGGTGCCTGGGACCGGCACATCATGCCGGTTGGCGCCTGGAAACATCCCCGAGGGGCTATGCATGGTCTGGCCTATGGGAAGATAAGAACCAAGGATGATCGTGATGTATTGGAAGCTGTAGACGATGAAGATAGCAGCTATCCAGATGGATTGATTGCAGAAGCGGGGCTGCAACAGTTGGAGCAACTGGCTGCATCGGAAAAGCCTTTCTTCCTGGCCATTGGCATCATCAAACCACATTTACCCTTTGGTGTTCCAAAAAAATATCTGGATTTGTATGAGGATGTAAAAATACCTGCCGTTTTGCACCCTGGAAAACCAAGCGGTGAAACGACATGGCATCACTCTGGTGAATTTATGAGTTATCACCGACAAGGAAATATTGATCCTCGTGAGGATGCGGAATACGCCTTGTTGTTAAAAAAATACTATGCGGCTTGTGTCAGTTATGCAGATAAACACGTTGGAGATATTCTTTCTAAGCTGAAAGAAACAGGTGCTGATAGAAATACAATCGTGGTGCTTTGGGGAGATCATGGTTGGCACCTGGGAGAGCATGCCATTTGGGGCAAGCATAGTTTGTTTGAAGAATCCCTACTATCTCCTTTGATCATTTATGATCCTGATATGGAGAACAATGGACAAGAAAGTCAGGCAGTGGTGGAGACCGTAGACATCTTTCCGACACTACTTGAGTTGTGTAAACTGCCAACGCCCGATTTTCTTCATGGCACGTCCCTCATGCCGATGATGATGGACCCAAAGGCGAGTGGTCACCCGGTGGTGGCTTATCAATCAAATGCAACCACAATCCGAACGAATTCTTTCCGCTTCATACAGCATCGAAGTGGTGCAGTTGAGCTTTATGACCATGAGTCTGAAGAAGGAGAATCCCACAATATTGCCGCACAGCATCCGGAGATGGTCGAAGCGCTGAGAAATCAGCTCAATGATAGACTCAAAGGTCAGGCGTTTGAGTGGGAGTTGTAAAGGCTATTGATTGCGGGGGGAAATCGTGACCAACAAGGCAGTGGCCCCACTGCCATAGATGAACTACATAATCGTTGAAAACTTTCAATTAGGGGTTAGTTTCTTACCTTGAAAAGGGACTGGGATGGAATATTGCCATATTTGACCATGTTTTTGGATAAAAAATCCATGCCTGAGTATTAGGAAATTGGTAGTTTTGGAACTATTACCATTAATTAAGCAGACTCATTTTTTATGATTACAAAAATTAACACGCTAAAAATCATTTGCTCATTTTTAGCTTTAGCAAGTCTATTCGGATGCCAATCCGAGACAAAGGATCAAACTTCATGGATCGATTTGTTCGATGGCGAAAGCCTGGAAGGGTGGTCCAGAATTGGCGGAGAAGCAACCTACAAAGTAGAGAATGGGACCATCGTGGGAACCACAGTAAAAAACACCCCCAATACCTTTTTAAGGTCAGATAAATTATATGGCGATTTTATCTTAGAGTTGGACTACAAAGTTGATCCATCTATGAACTCTGGTATCCAAATCAGAAGCAATAGTTTTGAACATTATAAAAATGGAAGGGTGCATGGCTATCAGATAGAAATAGACCCATCTGAAAGAGCCTGGAGTGCCGGTATTTATGATGAGGCCAGAAGGGGGTGGTTATGCCCTCTAACAGATAATCCTGAAGCTCAAAAAGCTTTTAAGCAAAATGAGTGGAACCACTACAGAATTGAAGCTATTGCAGATACCATCAAAACATGGATCAATGGCGTTCCGGCGGCCTACCTTATTGATGATAAAACAGCCACTGGTTTTATAGGCTTGCAGGTACATAGCATTAAAGATGATCAGAAAGAGGGCACCAATATTATCTGGAAGAATATTCGGATCCTTACCGATAGCCTTGATAAGTATGCGACCAAGACCCCTTTGGAGCCTGTTGTCACAAAGAATAATTTAACCATCGATGAAGCTAAAAATGGATGGAAATTACTTTGGGATGGTAAAACATCGAATGGCTGGCGAGGTGCTAAATTGGATAAATTTCCTGAAAAAGGTTGGGTGATTGAAGACGGCGTTTTATCAGTGCTGTCATCAGGAGGCGCTGAGTCCAGGGCTGGTGGCGATATTGTGACAGAGGCTTTATATAGTGATTTTGAGCTGCAGGTGGATTTTAAGCTGACACCAGGAGCTAACAGCGGAATCAAATACTATGTAGATACCGAGATTAATAAAGGGCCGGGTTCTTCCATCGGTTTAGAATATCAGATATTAGACGATGATTTGCACCCAGACGCTAAATTGGGTAATCATGAGGGGAGTAGAACCGTTTCCTCCTTATACGATTTAATCCAGGCGGATACCAATAAGCCAATTAACCCCATTGGAGAGTGGAACACAGCCTATATTAAATCTGTGAATAACCATGTTGAACATTGGTTGAATGGAACAAAAGTATTGGAGTATGAACGAAAAAGTCCGGAATACAGAAAATTGGTTTCTGAAAGCAAGTACGTTAAATGGAAGGATTTTGGTGAGCTGGATGAAGGACAAATACTTTTGCAGGATCACGGTGATTTAGTCTCATTTAGAAATATAAAAATTCGTCCATTAGATAAAAATTCAGCTGATTAATTATGAAAAACGATAGAAGAGATTTTCTTAAAAAAGCGACCGCTGGAGCAGCGGGTATTGCCATTACAAATCCGCTAAATGCGATGAATGCGAAAAGTTATTCTCGAATAATCGGGGCAAATGATCGTATACATGTGGCTATCCAGGGTTTGGGAAGAAGATATCCGGCTTACAAAGATGCCATTGCTAACCCCAAAAACAATGTAGAGCTGGTTTACCTGTGTGATGTCATGAAAAGCCAGCGGGATAAGGCCGCCGCCGCATTTTCACAGGTTACTAAAGACAAGCCTAAGTTAGAAAATGACATCAGGAAGGTTATCAACGATAAAAAAGTAGATGCCATTTTTATGGCCACTCCCGACCACTGGCACGCACCGGGAGCCTGTATGGCGATGCAGGCGGGCAAGCATGTGTATTTAGAAAAACCATGTAGCCATAACCCAAGGGAAGGTGAGCTGTTGGTGGCTTATCAAAAAAAATATAATAAAGTGGTTCAAATGGGGAATCAGCAGCGCTCGGCTCCGGAATCACAGGAAATTATCAAAGCCATTCATGATGGAATACTGGGTGATGTGTATCAGGCCATCGCTTTTTATACAAGTAGGAGAGGGCCCGTTCCCCACCAAACAAAAACAAACCCACCCGAAGGATTGGATTGGGAATTGTTTCAGGGGCCGGCACCAAGAAGAGCGTATACCAGTGAAACTTGGGACTATAACTGGCACTGGTATGGATGGGACTACGGTACGGCAGAAACAGGTAATAATGCCACACATGAATTAGATATAGCACGTTGGGCACTACAAGTCAAGTACCCAGAGCGCGTGGAGGTAAATGCAGGTAAATATCAGTACAAAGATGATGGTTGGGAAATGTATGACACCATGGAAGCCACGTTTAAATTCGCCGGAGATAAGGTGATCAAATGGGATGGACAAAGTAGAAATGGATATTATAAATTTGGAACAGGCAGAGGAACGATTATTTACGGATCAAAGGGGTCTGTCTATGTGGATAGAGATGGTTATAAATTATACAGCTTGAAAGGTGAAGTAATTAAGGAAAATCATTCATCGGGCTCAGAAGCAGGAACAGCACTTGGCGGTGGTGGGGATATGTCTACCATTCATACAGAAAATTTCTTTGACGCTATTCGGGGTAAAGCAGCATTAACTTCCCCAATCGATGAAGGCGCTATTAGCCAAATGTTGACACATTACGCAAATATTAGCTACCGAATTGATGATGCTTTCGAAGTGGATGAAACCACCGGGCGCATTTTCAATAGAGAAGCTATGAAATTGTGGTCCAGAACATACGAGCCAGGTTGGGAAATCGATCCGGTTTAAGAGCTATGCTCTTTAGGACACTAATCACCTTTGGTAAGTTGTATCAAAGGTGATTTTAATTTTTTTTAAAGGGCGACTTTGGAAAAAAGGTAAAGACTTCCCAATAAAAACTTTCGATGAATATGACATCCATGCCAGATTCTCAGGTACAGGTTGGATATAGAAAACTGTTCAAATCCCTACTATTCATTTTTGTAATTTTAATAGCGGGCTGCAAGCATACTGAAAATATCAGCGGCTCAAAAAGTAAGGACGCAATATATCCTCATGGCTTAAGTGTGGAATATATTAGAAAGCCCGATGGTGTATTGATAATAGATGACCATCCGGAATTTGCCTGGGAAGTTCCCGGTTCTGCTTCTGCGCAAACAGCCTACCGGCTATTGGTTGCTTCTTCCAAAGATCTGATTGACAATAAGGTCGGGGATATTTGGGACTCGGGAAAAGTAATGGGCAACCAATCGATCAATGTAGAATTTCAAGGAAAAAAGCTAGAGCCGGGAAGTACTTACTTTTGGAAAGTGAAAATTTGGGATGCTAACAACAAAGAAACACCATTCTCAAGGTCTCAGCGCTTTACAATAGGAGCAAAAAAAGATTTCATTACAAGTTCCAATTCATTTCAGGTAGACCGTATAAAACCCTTAGCGTTCAGGCAAACCAGTAATGATTCTTATTTCATAGACTTTGGGAAAGCAGCCTTTGCCACTCTTCTCTTTCAATATAAATCAGAGATAAGTGATACGCTCACTATCCATATCGGAGAGCAACTTGTTGGTGATAAAATAAACAGAACACCAGGAGGAACCATTCGGTATCAATCCATAAAAGTGGCGGTGAACCCTTCCCGGACAGAGTACCTGCTGGATATAATACCAGACAAAAGAAATACGAAGCCGGTGGCTGTACAATTGCCCGATTCATTTCCTGTTTTATTGCCTTTTCGATATGTAGAAATTGAAGGCGCAAAGGGTGATGTAAAAGCGGAAGACTTCACCCAGTTGTTTTACCATAGTTATTGGGACAATAGCGCCAGCCATTTTACCAGTTCAGATAGTACGTTAAATGCAATTTGGGACTTGTGTAAGTATTCTATTAAAGCAACAACCTTTGCTGGTGTATATGTCGACGGGGATAGAGAGCGCATTCCCTATGAGGCGGATGCTTATTTAAATCAGCTGAGTCATTATACCACAGATCGGGAATATGCCATGGCAAGGCAAACCATCGAATATTTCATGCAGCATCCCACCTGGCCTACAGAGTGGCAGTTGCATGTGGCGCTGATGTTTTACGCGGATTATATGTATACAGGAAATACAGAGCTTATTGAGAAGTATTATGATGGGTTAAAGCACAAGAGCTTAATGGAACTACGCGGTGAAGACGGACTCATAAGTTCAGAAAATGCCACGCCGGACTTCATGAAAAAATTGGGATTTAAAAACCCAAAAGACAAACTAAAAGATATCGTCGATTGGCCGCCTGCGCAAAAAGACACAGGTTGGAAATTGGCAACGGAGGAAGGCGAACGGGATGGTTTTGTCTTCACACCGGTCAATACGGTGGTCAATTGTTTTTACTATAGAAATCTGGAGATCCTGGCAGAATTTGCCCGTGTTTTGAATAAACCAGACGAAACTACCGATCTTATGCAATTGGCCTCGCAAGTCAAAAAATCCATCAACGATAAGTTATTCGATGAAAAGTCAGGTGTTTATGTGGATGGTGTTGGAACGGATCATGCTTCTCTGCACTCAAATATGATGGCCCTGGCTTTTAATATTGTTCCTGAAGAGCACGTGGCATCCGTGGTAGATTTTATCAAATCCAGGGGAATGGCTTGCAGCGTTTATGGGTCTCAATATTTGTTAGAAGCTTTGTATCATGCCCATGAAAGTGATTATGCCTTACAACTCATGACAGCCACTCATGATAGAAGCTGGTATAACATGATAGAAATTGGGTCGACGATCACCTTAGAAGCCTGGGATATGAAATATAAACCCAATGCAGACTGGAATCATGCCTGGGGCGCTACACCTGCCAACATTATTCCCAGGTATTTATGGGGAATTCAGCCCAAAACGCCTGGTTATGATACGGTCGTAATTAAACCACAATTGGGAAGTTTATCTTCGAGTTCAATCACAGTCCCGACCCTAAGAGGGCAAATAAAGGGGCGTTATACCCTTGATGCTGATGAAACCAAAAGTTACCACATCGAAATACCATCCAACATGTCGGGTGAATTCTATTTGGAGGAGGAAACTCCGGCTCAAGTGGTTTTGAATGGCGGGGAAATTAGTGTCCGTGATCGTACTATTCGTTTACAACCTGGGAAAAATATTTTACAATTATTTAAGTGAAGGTTAAGAAAGCAATAAAGTACTTTGTGATTGTGCCCATTGGAAGTTTGATGTTATTGATATTATTCAATAACAAGCAACTTAAATCACGGTTTTTTGGACCGATAAAATATCGTGATGTTGAGATGAAAGCTGGGAATATTGCTGTTCCCCACGAAAGGACATTGGCATGGAAAAAAGAATCACATTTTGCCGATAGCATTTACCGGGCCATTGCGGAAAAGCCCATTACTGAGGGTATGCTATATAAAAAAGGGAATGTTCCACAAATTCTTTTGGCCAGGTTGATGCTGAGGCAGAACGTTTCGGAAGTAAACGAACTTTTACACAAATTGACGGACTGGGGCAATTGTGGTTCTTCATGGTTTATGAACCCCAAGGGAGATTATGATTTTTCATTGACCACCCTTACTACCATCCTATGGAAATTTGGTGACCATCCCGATATTATTTTTCCGGATACCAAAAACCATTTGTTGAATGTTCTTTTGTCAGAGGATGGTGGCACGTTCAGTTATACGGCTCCTAAAACCTTGGGACTGGTCATGGAAACTGAAAATCACATGCTGATGACGGAAGGATCGAGGTATTTAAAAAACAGATGGCTCCGCCTGCATGGAAATTCAGACAAGGACTATGACAATGTGCAAAACGGTATGGAGGAAAAGCTTTTAATCCTGATGGAGGAAATGAAAACCAATGGCCTGTACGAGTTCAATTCCATTCCATATTTGGGCTACACCATTGCGGCCTTACTCAACCTCGAAGCTTTCGCCTCTGAAAAAGTAAGCCAAACGGCCAGGGAGGTGCTCGATTATATCAACTGGAGTTATGCCTTGAGCAGTCTCAATTTAAAGCATTTCCCGCCGATGCGCAGGAGGTATGAAAAAGCAAACATTCAGGAACTTACCACTGATTATCACTCGGCATTTATAAAGTCCTGGCTCAGCTATTCAGAAATCGAAAATTATGATAAAAACGTAGGCGTAGCCGGGATCCATGCACTGATGGGGGCATGCATGCCATACCGTCCGGCAGATCAGTTTGTTGAGATGCTTTTTGACAAGCAAGACGGCTATTTTGTCCGCCAGGGGCATGGCCCGAAAGCATCACCGGAAATAAGCAGTGCCGGAAAGAATTTTCTAATTAGTTCCGGAGGTGTAAACAGGGGAGTGAGGTCGGAAATTATTACCAGACCAATTTGCTTTTTCCTCAATGATCATGCAGATCATTTGTCGGAAGTAATTCACCTGTCAGGACCGGGCGATGATTTTATGCAATGGAACAATACAGGAGTCTATAAAAACTTTGCCTGTGCAGCCGGTGCGGTATCCATTCCTCAGGATATGCAGGCAGTAGTCAGTGAAGGAAATTGGTCTTCCTATGTAAGTGCGAACAAGGTGACCGTAGTTGCTTATTCTCAAGATGAATTCGGATTAATAGCCGTATTTGAGGATGTCGAGCCCCTGGTCATTTTCGAAAAAGTATTAAAAGAAAACGCTGATACTGGGATACTGAAAAGCCAATTTCAATTTCCCGATGGCCCTTTACTAACATACGATGTAAAAGCCGAAAAAAATCAGTGGGTGATGGTGTCCGAAGATGGGCAAAAACTTAACAGGGATTTTGATTCCTGGCCATTGATGGAAGGGGAATTATAAATATGGAATTAAAAAATAGAACTATACCGATAAGATGACTTATCATAGATGAAAGGCGCTACTGGGGCTAGTTCGAACGGATTGATTATTTATCATAAATTTCAAATAGTGATGAAGTGTAAAAAGTACTTAACAATTGTTCTATTGAGCTTTATAAGCATCTCTGTTTTTAGTCAACTCAGAAACAAGCCGGCGCTTAATGAACAATTTATGGACATGGGCTTCGGGATATTTATTCACTGGAGCATGGATTCGCAACTGGGCAGTGTCATTAGTCACTCCCTGGTGGGGGCTTCAGAAGATTATGTGCAGCGCTACATGAACGAACTTCCAAAGACATTTTATCCGAATAAATTTGATCCGGATGAGTGGGCGAGGCTTTTTAAATTGACCGGGGCTGAGTATGTGGTATTCACCACCAAGCACCACAATGGGTTTTGTATGTGGGATACGAAGACCACCGATTTTAATATCATGAACACGCCTTACGGAAAAGACATAACCGGCATGTTGGTTAAGTCTTTGCGAAAATATGGATTGAAGGTCGGGTTCTATTTTTCTCCGGAAGATTTTAGCTTTATCTACAAGCAGGGGCATTTGATTTCGCGGAAAGGGCCCATGACTCAGGTGACGAAAAATAAAGAATTGTTTGAGTATGCCAAAAGGCAGGTGGATGAATTATTCACCAATTACGGTAAAATAGAATTCGCATTTTTTGATTCTTTTTCCAAAGGGAACCTGGTGCAATATGTGCATGAAAAGTATCCGGATATCGTAGTGACCAGGGGAGAAATGAGTACTCCCGAACAGAAAATACCAGATGCTCCAATGCCCGGGCCATGGGAAACCTGTATGACTATGGGGACGCAGTGGGCCTACAAGCCGACCAACGAAGTGTATAAAGATGGCGGTGAGCTGATAAAAAAGTTGATCGAAATCAGAGCCAAGGGCGGGAATTTTTTGATGAACGTTGGGCCTAAGCCAAACGGTGAAATCCCCATTGAGCAGGAAGAACGGTTGCGTGAAATCGCGCTTTGGATGTATGTAAACAACGAAGGGATTAAAAACGTCAGAACAGTCCCCAGTATCATTAAAGAGGGCGACTTATGGTTTACCAAGGCCAAAGATGAAAACACAGTATATGTCTTTATTACCGACCAGGAAGATTGGTTCAAAGGCTTTCGAAGAAATTTTTTGCTGCGAGAAATCAGAGCAACAAAAGACACTGAAATTTCTGTGTTGGGACAAAACGATTTGGTCGTAGAATATTGGCCGGAAAATACGCCAATTTCTCGATTCATACAGCATGAATCCAGTTTAGAAATTTCAATAAGTAGAGCGCATCGGCTTTATAATGATAAAATCTGGCCAAACCCGGTGGTGGTGAAAATAACCAATGTAGAGTTTGTTACTGGTCAAAATTAATAAATCCTGAATAAATAATTTAAAGTACAAAATGAATTCAATACGTATATACTGCATTTTATTTTTAATACTTGCTTCTCATTCATCGTTTGCGCAACTCAGAAACAAGCCGGCGCTTAATGAACAATTTATGGACATGGGCTTCGGGATATTTATTCACTGGAGCATGGATTCGCAACTGGGCAGTGTCATTAGTCACTCCCTGGTGGGGGCTTCAGAAGATTATGTGCAGCGCTACATGAACGAACTTCCAAAGACATTTTATCCGAATAAATTTGATCCGGATGAGTGGGCGAGGCTTTTTAAATTGACCGGGGCTGAGTATGTGGTATTCACCACCAAGCACCACAATGGGTTTTGTATGTGGGATACGAAGACCACCGATTTTAATATCATGAACACGCCTTACGGAAAAGACATAACCGGCATGTTGGTTAAGTCTTTGCGAAAATATGGATTGAAGGTCGGGTTCTATTTTTCTCCGGAAGATTTTAGCTTTATCTACAAGCAGGGGCATTTGATTTCGCGGAAAGGGCCCATGACTCAGGTGACGAAAAATAAAGAATTGTTTGAGTATGCCAAAAGGCAGGTGGATGAATTATTCACCAATTACGGTAAAATAGAATTCGCATTTTTTGATTCTTTTTCCAAAGGGAACCTGGTGCAATATGTGCATGAAAAGTATCCGGATATCGTAGTGACCAGGGGAGAAATGAGTACTCCCGAACAGAAAATACCAGATGCTCCAATGCCCGGGCCATGGGAAACCTGTATGACTATGGGGACGCAGTGGGCCTACAAGCCGACCAACGAAGTGTATAAAGATGGCGGTGAGCTGATAAAAAAGTTGATCGAAATCAGAGCCAAGGGCGGGAATTTTTTGATGAACGTTGGGCCTAAGCCAAACGGGGAAATCCCCATTGAACAGGAAGAACGGTTGCGTGAAATTGCGCTTTGGATGTTTATTAATGATGAAGCAGTTAAAAATGTCAGAACGGTCCCCAGCATTGTAAAAGAGGGCGACTTATGGTTTACCAAGGCCAAAGATGAAAACACAGTTTATGTTTTTATCACCAACCAACCGGAATGGTTCAAAGGAAAAAGGAGGCTATTTTACACCGAAAGTATCAGGGTGACAGAGGATACTGAAATTTCTGTGTTGGGGCAAAATGATTTAGTAGTTGAATATTCACCCAACAATATTCCGACTTCCAAATTCACTCAGAGAGACCATAATTTAGAATTATCCATCACCAGGGCTCAGCGAGTTTATAACGATAAAATTTGGCCAAACCCCATCGTAGTGAAGTTGACCAATGTAACGTTTGCCAACAAATAAGTGCTACGAACGAAAAAATAGCCAAAAAGATAGCTTGTCCCGATTTTACCAGAAACTGAAATTTGCAGCCTGAATGACTACCTACAAACATGCTCTTAGACGCTGCTATGCACTCAAAATGAGCCTCGCGAGAACGTCCGATACAATCAAATTACCAGAATTTGTGCAGGAATTTGGAATTTTCGCTTAAGTTGTTGATTTTCATGTCGAAACAACTCTGTTAGGTTAAATGACAAATGTTTTTACATATATAAGAGAGTGTGAATTATTTAGGAAATTCACAATTGACGAATTACTTTTTGTTGAGTTTAAATGTATGATTGAAGAGATTCGTTTTGGCATGTGGTCTGATGCGAATTACTTTGTATTTGTTACGAATGGCAAGAAAATGTGGAAAACACACCGTAATGAATATGTGATAACAGCGGGAGATGCATTATTTGTGAAGAAAGGCGCCAATATTGCGCACCAATTTCATAGCGAAGATTACTGTGCCCTAATGATATTTATGCCAGATGATTTTATTAAAAAATTCATGCTGAAATTTAGTGACACCCTCTCCTACAAGAAAAACAATGCAGCCATAGATTCGGATAGCGTTTTACGTTTAGAAGTAGATGATTTCTTATTGTCCTACATAAAATCGTTGGAGGTATATTTTGAAGCAAAAAACACACCAAATACTAATGTTATAAAATTAAAGTTTGAAGAGTTATTACTCAATATTTTCACTTCAGCCATACATCAAGAGATCGCAACATATTTCTGTAGCTTACAATCCTCAAACAGCATACAGCTTAAGCAAATCATGATGGATAATTATCCATATAATTTAAAACTAGAAGAATATGCTACAATGGCGAATATGAGTTTAAGTACGTTTAAGAGAAGCTTTAAATCTATTTTCAATGAAAGCCCTGGGCGTTGGATTGCAAATAAAAAAATAGCATTAGCGACACAATTCCTAAAAACTTCAGACAAAACAGTTAACGAAATAGCTTACGACTGTGGTTTTGAAGACCCATCTCATTTCATTAAAGTTTTCAAAAAGCATGAAAAGATGACTCCACTCGCCTATCGAAATTCAGTTAGTGCTTAGGGTGCAGTTGGGATTAGTCCCCTAGTGTAAGGATAAGACAATTTTCTTTAT
>CAXHCA010000079.1:0-29881 GCA_964015035.1 uncultured Saprospiraceae bacterium | reverse complement strand
GGCAAGCTATTCAGTCCCGGTAAAACCGGGATTTTGGAACCTCTTTTCGGCTATTATTTCGTCCGTCTCGGCTGAGCCGAGATGGGCTCAAAAATGAGCCTTGCGAGAACCCAAAACCTGCAATTTTCGCTACTAAAGCACCACCTCAAAACATGCACTTACAACAACTCTTTACAAGATCTATACAAATCTTTCCAATCATCTCGATTGCGGACCACCGTTTCCAGATACTCTTGCCAGATGGGTTGATCGTGGTTGGGGTCTTTAACAATGGCCCCCGTCAGACTAGCCGCTAAGTCATTTGCCTTGAGCACCCCTTCTCCAAAGTGAACAGCCAAGGCCTGTCCACTATTGATCACTGAAATAGCTTCTGCCGTGCTCAAGGTACTGCTCGGAGATTTCACTCGGGTCCGTCCGTCTTCTGTCTTGCCACTCCGCAATTCCCGGAAAATGGTAACTAGACGTTGAATTTCCTGAATCGGGGTAATATTGGGGGGCAATTCCAACCGATGACCGATTTTTTCCACCCGGGTTTTGACAATTTCCACTTCCTGCTCCAAGCTTGCGGGCAAAGGCATCACCACCGTATTGAATCGGCGACGCAAAGCACTTGACAACTCATTGACTCCTTTATCCCTATTATTGGCCGTGGCGATCAGATTAAAACCTGCACGTGCTTGTACTTCCGTGTTGAGCTCTGGGATGGGGAGGCTTTTTTCCGAAAGGATGGTAATTAAAGCATCCTGAACATCCGAAGGAATTCGAGTCAATTCTTCAACACGGGTAATTTTCCCCGTTTGCATCCCAACCAAAATTGGGCTAGGTACCATCGCTTTATCGGTAGGCCCCTCTGAAAGTAAGCGGGCATAATTCCAACCATACCGCAACGATTCTTCATTAAGGCCGGCCGTACCCTGTACCAATAATTTAGAGTTGCCGGAAATAGCTGCCGCTAGATGTTCTGACACCCAGGTTTTTGCTGTCCCGGGAATACCGGTAAGCAATAGTGCCCGATCCGTAACCAAGGTAGCTACTGCAATTTCTATCAGCCTTCGATTGCCAAAATATTTGGGTTCGATTTCGGTGCCATCATCCAATTTACCACCCAATAAATAGGTCACCACCGCCCAGGGAGAGAGGTTCCAGTTGACCGGTTTGGGATGTTCATCTGTCTTAGCCAGGGCGACTAATTCTGCCGCGTAAATCTCCTCGGCATGCGGCCTCAGCACTTTGCTGTCACTCATCTGTTTTTCAGGTAAAGATAGTCATTCACCAGGCCATTTGCCAGATTCTTTTCCGGTTTTTATCCCTCCATTTCTTTGCGCACTACACTGGGCAAGATCCCCATTTCTTTAGAAAAGGCGCGGGAAAAATATTGGGTTAGTACAACATCTGCTTCGTTGAATTTACGAGCATGTTTGGAGGTTTTCAGGGCAAATATATCAGACAAATTTCAGTAGGTAGGATTAGCACTAGATTATAAAACAATAACACCAGATTATATATGAGCATCTAAAATCTCCTTATTTCAAGGGTAAAAACTAGGAAATCATTTGAATAATCTGATACCTTGCCGCCTGAACAATATCAATCACCATGCGCATTGCGGTGAATACTCGTTTTTTATTAAAAGGTCGCCTGGAGGGCATTGGTTGGTTTACGGATCAAGTCCTACAACGATTGGTGGCTGCACATCCGGAACATGAGTTTGTCTTCTTTTTTGACCGGCCTTTTGACAAGGCCTTTCTCTATGGTCCAAACGTAACTCCGGTGGTTTGTCAACCTCCGGCTCGACATGCTTTACTCTGGTATTGGTGGTTTGAGTGGAGCCTGCCGGCCGCACTAAAAAAAGCCCAGGCCGATGTCTTCCTCTCACCCGATGGCTTTTGTTCTCTTCGCACGAAAGTGCCTACGGTGATGGTGACCCACGATGTCGCTCATTTACATTTTCCACAAGAAGTCCCCTTGCACGGTCGGGTATTTTACAACTACTATGTTCCTCGTTATTTGCAGCGATCCGAACGAGTCGTGACCGTTTCCAATTTCACCAAAAGGGACATTTTAAAACACTATCCGGTCGAAGCCGACAAGGTCAAAGTGGCCTGCAATGGCTGTCGAGAAGTATTTCAGCCATTAGCTCCAGCCGAACAGCAAAAAGTCAGACAGCAGTATGCCGCGGGGCAAGCGTATTTTTTTTATCTCGGTGCCGTGCACCCCCGAAAAAATGTACACCGTCTGATTGAAGCCTTCGACCGTTTCAAGCAGCGCACCCAAAGTCCGGTGAAGCTATTGATTGGCGGCCGTTTTGGTTGGCAAACTGGAGTAGTGAAAGCAGCCTACGATGCCGCTCAATTCCAAAAGGACATTACCTTTTTGGGATATATCCCTGACGAAGACCTCCCCCGATTGACTGCCGCGGCACTAGCGCTAACGTATGTCTCCCTCTTTGAAGGTTTTGGCGTTCCTATTCTTGAAGCCATGCATTGTGATGTGCCGGTAATTACCTCCACCGTTTCCTCTATGCCTGAAGTAGCCGGCGAGGCGGGGTACCTGGTTGACCCCACCATAGTCGACCAGATTGCCATTGCCATGCAAGAGCTTTGGGAACAGCCTGTTCTACGGCAAAAATTGATCACTGCCGGACAGCAGCAACGCCAAAAATTCAGCTGGGAAAAGGCTACTGAAGTGATCGACCTGGCACTGCAAGAAGTCTCTTAGTTATTATGGTCTCTTACCAAGTTGGTTAAATCTTATGGAACTTTTAAGTGGTTTAGAATTGTTGTGGTTGGATTAGCCAAAAAACAGTGGGCTGACACCCCTAATAAATGGCTATTTATTCACAAATTTTCATCACCATTTCGGCCAAAATTAAAAGACCATGACCGAACGTAACAAAGGAATTATTGCCACCGTCTTGGCAGCCCTGATCTGGAGTTCCGGGGGCTTGTTCATTAAGCTTTTGCCACAAGATGCCTTCACCATTCTTTTTTATCGATCAGCTTATGCATTGCTGGTTTTTGGATTAATTTTTCGCAGGCAAGTGCTGCATTTCAACCGACAAATGTGGATCAACAGCATTTTTTATGCCGTGCTGTTACTCTCCTTTGTCTGGTCAACCAAACTCACCACGGCAGCCAATGCCATTTTTTTACAATATACCGGCACGGCCTATGTCCTGCTGTTAGAACCCATTCTCTTTAAAATTCCGTTGCGACGCATCAATTTATGGACTACTATCATCTGTTTTTTGGGAATGGGCCTGTTTTTTATCGGCGATTTTGAGGCTGAAGGACTAGGTGGCATGCTAATTGCAGTGTTTTCAGGGATGATGATGGCGGGATTTTACCTTGGCCAACGGGCCAACGCTCCCGAATATCACTTTCCGGCCATTTTTTGGGGCAATTTATGGGTCATTTTTCTCGGCTTACCCGCCTTTTTGCAATCAAGCGCCCCCACCATGTCAGAACATTATATGCTGGCATTTTTGGGGTTGGTACAAATTGGAATGGGTTTCTTGCTATTCACTTATGGTCTCAAGCGTATTCCAGCGGTGGAAAGCGCTCTGATCACCATGCTTGAACCGGTATTAAACCCGATCTGGGTATTAATAGGTTACGGTGAACGGCCAGCAACCTTCGCCCTGATTGGTGGAAGCATCATCGTTCTGGCATTGGCCACCCGAATTGTCCTGCTGGAACGGCAGAAGATCGTGCAGCGCAGCCGATCTTTAAAAATGAAAAGCTGATACCAGGCCTTTACGGCAATGAAAAGCAGCTGACTACCGTTATACATTGACGGGCATCACAGATAGAAAAGTTGATAATAAGCCCTAAAGTTGCGAACTTCGTGCTTTTGCATATAATATAGTGAATGATGAATTTTCCGACGATAAAACTACTCTTATTACTGCTCATCGCAGGTGGCAGTCTCCCCCTCTCCGCTCAAGGCCGTTTTTCTGAAGCGGAGGTGAACCGGGAGAAATTATTGATTGATGCCAGCCGGGAAAAAATCCTGGGCAACTATGACAAAGCTATTGAGCTGCTCGAAGAACTGCTCAAGGGAGATGGAGAAAATGCCGCCGCTGCTTATGAATTGGCCCGGTTGTTTGATGCAAAAGGGGATACTCAGGCCGCCATCAAATGGCTAAAGAAAGCCACGGCCAATGAGTCGGACAATCCTTGGTACGCCAAAATGCTGGCCGAAGTGTATCAAAAAAACGGACAGGCTGACAAAGCCGCCGAAATCTATGCCGGTCTGATCAAACTCCACCCGGAAGAGGAAGACTACTATTTCAAATTAGCCTACCATTTGGTAAAATCCGGCAACCTCGATAAGGCCATAAAAGTATACGATGATCTGGAAAAAAGGATTGGCATCAATGAGGAAACTGTCCGCAGAAAACACTCTTTGTATCTGGGGATGGGGGATAATAAAAAGGCCGGCAAAGAATTGGAAAGCCTCATCAGTGCCTTTCCCGATGAAGTTGATTATCGCTTTTTGCTAGCCAATTTTTACGAACAGATTGGCAATAAAAACGAGGCTAAAAAAGTGTATCAAGACGTATTGAGGCTTGAGCCAGATAATGTCAAAGCCACTTTAGCGATGGCCGGTAGTGTTAATAATGCTTCTGACGAGCAGAAATACCTGAATTCCCTCAAACCTATTTTTGCCCAAACCGATGTAGCCCTCGATCTGAAAATCGGTAAATTGTTGCCTATCATTGGCATGATCGCCGATAACGGAGATGTGGCACTGGCGGACGAAGCTATTGCATTGACCAATATCCTGGAAGAAGTCCACCCGGACAATGCCAAAGTGTTGTCCGCCGCAGGAGATTTATTATACCACTCCAACCGCCCACAGGAAGCGCTGAACAAGTACCAGCAGGTACTCGCACTTGATGAATCGGTTTTTTTGGTTTGGGAAAACGTGATGTACATACACCTGGAGAGCAATGATTATCCGGCCTTGCTCAAAACCACGGAGGAAGTCATGGATCTCTATCCCAATAAGGCTGTAGCTTATTACCTCAATGGGGTAGCCAACGACGAATTGGGCAACCATAATGAAGCTGTTGATGCGCTTGACCAAGCCCTACTGATGTCTATGCGGGATGGCCGTATGCAATACGATGTGCAATCGCGGTTAGGGCAAGTGTATTGCCACCTCAAAAAGTTTGATTCCGCCGAAGAAGCTTTTTTGCAAGCGCTGGAACTCAACCCAAAATCTTCCAATGTGATGGCACAATATGGGCTGTGTCTGGCCACCCAGGGGATTGAAGAGGAAAAAGCCCTTAAATTGGGGAAACAAGCCATGAAAATGGCTCCGGATCAACCCAAATACCAGGCACTTTACGGTCGCATCTTGTACCGCTACAAATCGTATGATGATGCCAAAACCTGGTTTGACAAAGCATTAGCCGATGGTGGCAGTGATCAATATCAAATTTTAGAATACTACGGCGACCTGCTCTTTCAAACCGGTCACGCGGAAGAAGCCCTGCGCTACTGGAACTTAGCGAAAGACAAAGGAAGCCCCTCCAAGGTGCTCGACAAAAAAATAGCTAATCGAAAGCTCTATGAATAAATACGGATTGTTGTGCGGACTGTTTTGTCTGTCCTTGATATCTATTTTTCCTGCTTGTAAAACGAGCAAAGGCACTACTGTCGGCGGAAAAAAAATGAAGTCTGAAGCACTGATGGCCCATCTAATGACCAATCAGGTGAAAGCCGATTGGCTCGATGGCCGCGCCAAAATTAGCTATAATGACGGTAGTTTTAGTATTTCTCTGAGCTCCAACATCAAGCTGCGCAAGGATAGCCTGATCTGGATGAACGCCAAGAAATTGGGATTCGAAGTAGCTCGTGTGCTCGTCACACCTGATTCTGTCTATATCCTCAACCGGCTCAACCGGGAATATAGTATCAAGGGTTTGGCCTCTTTACAAAAAGACTACAACCTTCCCGGTGACTTCAAAACCCTGCAACAAGTCATCCTCGGAAATCCCATCTTCTTCTTTACCGGCAACATGCAGTTGGAAAATAACAGCATAGCCTATCACCTCTTTGGCAAAAACGGTGAACAGGAAAGCCATTACTACCTCGATAATCCTGGATTGTTGCTTCGGAAAATGGCCTTTAGAGACAAAATGGCCAACCGCAATATGGATTTAAGCCTGGAAGAATATGGGAAAACCGACGACGATCAAGATTTTTCGTATCTTCGTAATGTGCAGGTAGACAGTCGGGAAACAGGAAAAGCAGCGGTGGAAATCGAATTCACCAAAGTCACCCTTAATGAGCCGACAGATATTAATTTTGAAATTCCGGATAGATATACCCGGACCGACTAATATGAGGCGAAGCTTAATTTTTTTGTGCTTACTCTGTATTTTTAGTTCGCTTTCCGCACAAAACCGGAAGGAACTGGAAGAAAAGCGCAAACAGTTATTAGAAGAAATCAACCAAACCACCTCCCTCCTGGAGGAAACCCAGAAGAACAAGGCGTCTACCCTGGATCGCTATTTTGCGCTTCAATCACAAATCAATAAAAGACAACAACTGATCAATACCCTGCGTGAGGAAATCAACTACGCAGATTCCAGTATTGCCAGGGCAAATGAAGTCATCATTTCCCTGGATGATGATGTGACTCGACTTAAACGGGAATACGCCACGATGCTGCGGACGGCCTACCGCATGAAGGTAAATAAGAGCCTGCTGCAATTTCTGTTTTCCGCTAAAGGATTTAACGATGCCTTCCGCCGCTGGCAATACGTGCGCCAATATGATCGCTATCGCAAACGCCAGGCCGATCTGATCATGGGTACACAGGAAACATTGATGAGTAAAATGGTACAACTGGAAAACAAAAAGCAGGAAAAACAGAATCTCCTGGGCACAGAAGAACACCAAAAAACGATGATAGGGGCAGAACTGGCCGCCATGGACGTACTCATCAAGACGATCAAAAGCGATGAAACACGCCTTGTTTCTGAATTAAAAACACAACAAAGTGCCCACCAAAAGCTCAACGATGTCATCGAAAAGGTAATTCGAGCGGAAATGGCGAAAAAACGTAAAGAAGCCCGTACTCCGGAGGCATTGGTCAAAAACACGCCCGCCGCCGATGATCGTGTGACTGGCGATTTTTATCAAAACAAAGGGAAGCTTCCCTGGCCGGTTTCTCAGGGAATGATTACCCGCAATTTTGGCACCCAGCAACACCCTACTTTAAAAGCGATAAAAATTACAAACAATGGCGTAGATATCCGAACGAATGCTGACTCAAAAGTGTTTGCTATTTTTGCGGGGAAAGTAGCGGGCACCCAATACGTACCCGGATATCAGAATATGGTCATCGTCCAACACGGACAATATTACACAGTTTATTCCAACCTGGAAGAACTCTTTGTAAAACGCGGTGATCAACTGGCCATCCGTCAACCCGTAGGTAAGGTAGGTAGTGATAAGCCCGAACTACATTTTGAGGTATGGAGAGAAAAACAACGCCTGAACCCTGTTAATTGGATCAAAAAGCAATAACCTCACAGGCGGCATCCGGAATAAAGAAATGATCTATGGAAAACGAGTGGAACTTAGGAGAAAGTGAAAAGTTGGGCCTTAAGAAAGAGACAGAGTATGCCATTCTGGTAGGTGTTGTACAACGCGACCAGACGGAGAGTCAGATTATGGAATACCTGGACGAATTGGAATTCCTGGCCCTGACTGCCGGTGCCAAGACGGTGAAGAAAGTTATCCAAAAACTTCCCCATCCCGACCCTCGAACCTTTATTGGCAAAGGAAAACTGCAAGAAGTTCGCGAGTATATAGAAGCCCACGAGGAAATCAACATGGTCATCTTTGATGATGACCTCTCTGGTAAACAGGTGGGTATCATCGAGGAAGCCCTGAAGGTAAAAATTGTGGACCGCAGTAGCTTGATCCTCGATATTTTTGCCAGTAGAGCCCAGACCGCTCAAGCCAAAACACAGGTGGAGTTGGCTCAGATGCAATACATGTTGCCCCGATTGCGAGGCCTCTGGACGCACCTGGAACGCCAACGCGGTGGTATCGGTATGCGGGGGCCAGGTGAGAAAGAAATCGAGACGGACCGCCGGATCGTCCGCGACAAAATTTCTTTGTTAAAGAAGAAATTGGAAAAAATAGACCAGCAAAACGTAACCCGTCGTAAAACCCGTGGACAAATGATTCGGGTAGCGTTGGTCGGATATACCAACGTGGGCAAATCAACCCTGATGAACCTGCTGAGTAAATCAGAGGTTTTTGCCGAGGATAAACTCTTTGCGACCCTCGATACGACCGTCAGGAAAGTCGTGTGGAATGCCATGCCTTTCTTGCTTTCCGACACAGTAGGGTTCATCCGTAAATTGCCCCACCATCTGGTAGAAAGCTTTAAGTCTACCCTCGATGAAGTTCGCGAAAGCGACATCCTCCTGCATGTGGTCGACATCGCTCACCCTTCTCACGAAGACCACATCAGAGCAGTGAATGAAACCTTGGCGGAAATGAATGCCCTGGAAAAGCCAACGCTCATGGTTTTCAATAAAATTGACCTCTACCGCGACAAATACTACGACCCGTATTTGGATGAGGAAGGCAAGGCAGAAATTGAAGAAGGCCTTAAAAGTAGTTTGAAAAACCTTTTTGACCACGAAAACGTTTTTGTTTCTGCATTAACCAAAGAAAACATCGATGTACTTCGGGAAAAAGTCATTGAAATGGTCCAGAAACAATACCACATACGCTATCCTTATCAAGCCAAACAATGGTAATTAGGTAGTAATAAACACAAAACCAGATAAAATTCAATACCACATGGAGTCCATCCTTTCCCGTTATGCCAAGCTACTCGTTCACTATTGCCTGGAAACCAAGCCTGGTGATCGCATGTATCTAAAGTCTACGACTCTAGCAGAACCCCTGGTTCGAGAGGTCTTCCGCACGGCAGTACGTGCTGGAGCAATGGTGGAAGTTTCTCTGGATTTCAGCGAGCAGGAGCGCATTTTCATGCAAGAGGCGATGGATCCCCAATTGAAATATGTCTCTCCCATGTACCGCCAGGCCATGGAGACCTATGATACCTACCTCTACATTCGTGCGCCACACAACCTTCGCGAAAATCAGAGTATTGACGCAAATAAGAGGAAAATCCGGCAAGCTGCACATAAGGAGGTTTCTGAAACTTATTTTCGACGAACGGCCACCAGGGACTTACGACGTAATTTGTGCCAATTTCCAACCCAGGCCAGTGCTCAGGAAGCGGGGATGTCATTGGAGGAGTATGAACATTTTGTATACAACGCCTGTAAACTTTACGACGATGACCCTGTCAAAAGTTGGGTCAATGTACGCCAATCTCAACAGCAGATTGTCGACTTGCTCAATAGCCGCGAAAAGGTGCGCTATGTAGGCGATGGTATTGATATTACTTTTTCCACCAAGGGGCGAACCTGGATTAATTCGGATGGACAAACCAATATGCCCTCTGGAGAGGTGTACACTTCGCCAGTGGAAGATTCGGTCAATGGCCAGATTCATTTCACCTACCCAGCAATCTATATGGGCCATGAAGTGGAAGGGGTTACCCTGTGGGTGAAAGATGGCTATATCCAAAAATGGGAAGCCAAACGCGGTAAGGAATTCCTCGATCAGATTTTTGAAATCGAAGGAACACGCCGTTTTGGAGAAGCAGCCATCGGTACCAATTACAGCATCAGCCAATTTACCAAGAACATCCTTTTTGATGAAAAAATTGGCGGTACAGTGCACATGGCCGTTGGGCAATCCTATTTACAAACGGGTGGAAAAAACCAATCATCGGTACACTGGGATATGATTGCGGAGATGACAAAAGAGGGCGAAATATATGCTGATGATGAAAAAATATACGAAAAAGGCCGGTTTTTATTTGTAGATTAGAGATAGCCATCTAATCCTTAGCGAATTTAATGAGCTAAGGCTAAATTTGTAGGATGAAATTTTAACAGTATTGATTTTTCTATATAACTTGCAGATTGGAAACACTATTTTACTCGGGCGAATGAAAACAATGCCGAGAAAACTGGATTATTTAACCCGAAATAACATCCTTAAACCGTGAACAACAGCGTAGCAATTTTAGAATTAAAGTATGGCAACATTTACGGCGGTTACCCCAACTTCTATGCGATAAGTGAAATCGCGCTTTTGGTCTATGAAAGTGGTTCAAACCGAATTTTTATAGAAAGCTGGATCAACAATGCAAATGTTGATATCGTCAATGTTTTTTCCAAAGTTAATGAACTAGGTCACACTATAGGCCGTGGCAAAGAGGTGATCAATATGAAGACCCGCCGCCGCAAGCCTTTCAATGAAGAATTTCGTTTGGACGAACGGCAATTAAAATTTGCCTTTGGGCAGCTTCGCTTTTCAAAAATGCCAATCAGAAACTTCCTCCTGAAAAACCTCAAAAAATATCGCTTTAGAGACCTCATCACCTTTGATGGCCGACGCGATGTCTTTCTGTGCGAAAAATCAGGGGTGAATTTTGACCGGATTAATATCATCGACCTTCAGAAAGACCTTAACAAGGAGACGGACTACCTCTTCTCCCTGAATAAACTTTCTGTTGTCATCAACTTTGATTACGATCGTTCTTACTTGCGGTCCAATAACTTGGAATACTGGCTGCACCCAATTGCGGCTCGCCAATTGGTGCCAAAATCAGCTGCCTTTGATGCTGCTCGTTTGATGATGGTATACAATGAGTATACTCAATATCACGACGACTTCATGATGAAAGGCGCTCTGCTTTTGAATAAGATTCAAAACACCAAGGGAGAAGACAAGTAATAACCCTTTTCCGTAAGGTCATTTACATTTCATAACAGTACCCATTACTGAATGGATTTTCCATACCAATCCATGAACCCTACGGTTATTATTCCAACGACAGAATACACCATTATCCCTAATCAGGGATATTCAAACCGGTCCTTTTCAGTTCCTTCAACCAAGAATGGTTTTGATAAAAAGTTGGAAGGACGGAGGGCTTGAGTTTCTACAAATTCTTCCAAGATATATTAACAATATACCTAGACCGTAAACTCCTGCCCTAACTCTGGGATTTCAATATCCTTAAACCCATTTTCGTTTAACAAATCACGGAATTTCTCCTGCCGGTCAATGGTCCCGTGTACCAGGAAAATCTTTTTGACATGTCCACGTTGATTATGGAGGAAAGACAATAATTCACCTCGGTCGGCATGAGCAGAGAAGGAGTCCATAATTTCTATATCGGCCCGTACCGGTTTCTCTTCTCCAAAAATTCGCAACATATCCACCCCATTCCGTAGACGCCCACCCGGTGTTTCCGGTGAGCAGTAACCAACAATCAAGAAGGTGTTTTTTGGATGATCAATATTGTTAAACAAATGGTGTTTGACTCGTCCGGCATTCATCATACCCGAAGAGCTGATAATAATGCAAGGCTTGGTAGAGGTATTTAAAGATTTGGACACCTCAACATCTCTCACATAGGTCAGAGCATTAAAACCAAAGGGATTATTATCTACCAATAGATATTCATTCAGTTGCTTGTCATAACACTCCGGATGGGTACCAAAAATAGTAGTGGCATTCACCGCCAGCGGGCTATCTACATAAACGGGGATGCGGGGCAAATGTCCAGCAGTCTCCAACTGATCGAGCATATAGACAATTTCCTGGGTTCTCCCTACACTAAAGGCGGGAATCACCAATTTTCCTCTTTTCTCTACACAAGTATGCTTAATGATCTCCAATAATCGAGACATTTCTCCAGGTGCCCCCTCGTGGTCTTTATCACCATAAGTAGATTCACAAATCAAATATTCAACTTCGGGCATCGGCTGTGGATCACGCAAAATCGGCCGATCGGGCCGCCCTACATCTCCGGTAAAACCAATCATCCGGGTGCGGCCCTTTTCCTGAATGCGTAGCGTTACACTCGCACTTCCCAGAATATGGCCGGCATCTTTAAACAATACCTCCACATCCTCATGAATGCGAAACCAACGATCGTAGCCATAGCTGACAAATTTCTTCATCGTTTCCTGTACATCATCCGAAGTATACAGCGCCTGCCTCAGCGGTCCCTTTTTCTTTTTCCGCGCCACCAATCGGTTGTGGTACTCCGCATCTCGCTCCTGAATCATTGCACTGTCCAGCAGCATAATAGAACAGAGGCTACGCGTAGCATGGGTAGAGTGGATGCACCCTGAGAAGCCATCTTTTACCAACTTGGGAACGCGGCCAGTGTGATCAATATGTGCGTGGGAAAGAATCAGGCAGTCTATTTGTGCCGGCTTGAACAGCCATTCTTCGTTGAATTTTTTCCATGTAGCCGCTCGGCCCTGGTACAGCCCACAATCCAACAATATGGTATATCCATTATCTAGTGTGATGAGGTGAGCACTTCCGGTAACCTCGCGGGCAGCTCCGCAAAATTGTATTTTCATATTGACCTGGTTTTATCGGTACGGCCAATATAGGAAAAAAAAAGCTACTGTGCCGAAAACTCGCTCACAGTAGCCACTCTTTATTAGGATAGCTATGTTTTTACTTTAAGATCAAGGCGCCGTAGCGAATGCGTGCCTTAATGACGGGACCACTATTTTGCCCCATGTGGCCCTTCACTTCGTGAATAGAGGCTTTTTCTTTTTCATAAGTCACCATCAAAGCCTTGGGATAGCCAATACCGGCATAGTCGGCTTCTGCGTCTAACTGATACACTGCTCCTTTTTCCAAACCAATTCTAAAGTCAGAGTATTCGCCAATCAGGTTGATTTTGGTAAACCGTTTAGAGACTTCCTTGACCACCGCCCCACAATTGTCGAGGGCAAGATCCAGGCTTTTTTCTACTTTCCCTATTTCGCAATTGGAATAGCGCGAATTGATCAGCACCGTTTCTCCAACATCAACATTGATATTGTCAAAAGCTCCCTCATTGCGAAACTCGCGGATGGTCCCAATGGAATAATTGTCGTATTTGGTTTCACTGATCACATCAATGGCTTTATCAATTTGGATATTGGTGTATTTGCTTTCAATGTTCATATCACCGGCCTCGAGAAACCGGATGGTCCCGTGGTTTGAAGCCAATTGCACATTCTTTGCCTGATCAATAGTCCCCGTGCTAAAGTCAATGCCCAGGCGCGCCAATTCATTAAGTCCATCTAGCTTGAAGTTGCAATATTTCAGGGAAATATTGGCAGTTCCTTCCAGGGTGCCGACGTAGACGTTGCCATATTGATTGTCCAGCTCCAGATTGATCGATGCCGGCAGGTATACCAAATAATTAATTTGATAATCACAATCTGTAATACCGGTAGACCACCAGTGTTTGTGTTTGCTTTCGATAGATGTTGCTGCGGCCAGGTAGCTGGCAGAGGCATCAAAATCAATGTCGATGCGATCAAATACCTCTTGGGCATTTTGTTCTGACTGAGCATTGACTATGATATCAACGGCAATCTTTACACGTGGTTTCTCCCAAATTCGGATGTCTACTTTGCCATATTTGTTGGATATTTTAACCGTACCATTGGCATCAATCGGGAACTCCTTTTTGATTACTTTGGTAAATTCGCGCCGCCCATCGGCATTTAAGCCGATGGTAAAAGCCCCCAACAGCAACAAGACCAGGCCGAATTTAAATGCTAATTTTTTCATCGTCCTTTGGTTTTGAAATGGTTGCTTTATCGGTTTGTAGCCGTTGTAATACTCTTTCTAACAATTGTACTTTGAGCTTGTAGGTTTGAATGAGATTTTCTACAATCCGTTGCTGAGTGCCTCTTGGCGCATTCACCAATTCCTTTCGAAGTTCTTCCATTGATTTATTGATTTGTTCAATGTCCTCATCGATCGACTCGTCATGGGGCACACTGGCCAGTACTTTGTACTTTTCTTTAAATTCTTGTTGGTAATAATCCTCTATCTTGGCCAGTTCCGGATCGATACTTTCCAGTGATGCGATTTTCACAGGCGCGGTTTGTTGTGTCAACATCGATCCAATCACCCCGCCTGCTACCAACAATAGGGCAACCGTTGCGGCAATGCCTACCACCCGCCATAGGGAAAAGACCTTGCCCTTTTTGACTTCCAGTGCCACATCGATATCCGCCCAAACCTTGAGGCTGGGGGCACCGAAATCGAACGCTTCGCGGTTGTCTTGAATGAATTGTTCTAGTTTGTCGTGTTGCATTTTAAAAAAACAAATTATTATTTAGAGGCTTAATGATCCGAATAAGACTGTCGGAGCAGCAGTACTTCTTTCAGTTTCTTCCGAGCTCGGCAATATTGCGATTTTGAAGTCGCCTCCGATACGCCCAGAATTTCTCCAATTTCCTTATGATCATAACCTTCCAGCAGGTATAGCGAAAAAACAACGCGGTAGCCATCCGGCAGATCAAACAAGGCTTTTTTTACCATATCCACCGAGAAGGGTGCCTGCACATCCGGTTCGCATTCCGACACCTCCTGATGATTTTCTGTCAGTTCTTCGATAGCCAGCTGCCGCTTTTTTAAAAAATTAATGCAATTGTTAACGGCAATTCGCTTGATCCAGGCGCCAATGGAAGATTGATAACGGAAGGTGTCCAATTTGGTAAAAACATCGACAAAGGATTGCTGTAACATATCCTCAGCGTCCATTTCATTTTTCACCATACGCATACACAAATTATACATCGCTTTGGAATAAAGACGGTACAATTCAAACTGTGCCTGACGGTTGCCAGATTTGCAAAGCTCTACGATATCCCGGTGTGTACTTGCGTAATCCAATCTTACCAGGGTTTGGTGCGCTATCTCTAATATTTAGACTTGCTCTGCAATGGTCATGCTGAGTGTGAACGAGTTTTTTTCTTGTCTTCAACAGGCTCTTACAAAGCAGAAGTCAATTGATAAAAACATCAATCAAATATAGAGACAATCGGGTGAACAATGGGTTGCACAGAAAAGGAAGAATACCTAGCAATTGTGCCAAAAATGGCCAAAAACGGCTTCTTTGTCCAGGTACACCACCAATTCCTGATGTACTTGTAACGTATTTTCGTGAAGATTATTCCAACGAATGAGATCCTTTGGACGGCATTGGAAGCGATGAGCAATAGTATCGAGGCAATCACCAGCCCCCACAATATAGCGCGCCTGAATGCCGGATGGGAGCTTGTCTTGCTGTGTCCTTCTTTGCAAATAATCTTGTAAGGGCTGCACGGCATTAGTTGGCAAAAGCAGGTAATGTGGTTTTTTACTCCCCGGAACAATTCCTTGAATGTAAGCAGGATTAAGGTGTTCTAAATAACGGTTGGATAATCCCGTGAGGTATGAAATTCTGCGAAAGCTCAGGCGGCCGTAGATCGGCACTACCCGAAAATCTTCCATCCACCGCTGTGGCTTGGGATGTAATTGGTGTTGGTGATAATGGCTGCCCACATAAACCGCTGCCAAAAAAGAAGGTACGTACTTCTGCGTTTGACGGGGAAGCAAATGCCGAATGTCCCAATAATTGGAGCATCCCGTAGCGAGAATAGCCCGCTTGACGCGCTCCGGCCCACAATTGTATGCAGCCAAGGCCAGGGCCCAATCACCAAATCCGCTATAGAGTTCTGAGAGCATTTTCACAGCAGCTTTTGTCGCCTTGTAGGGTGCCAGGCGTTCATCCACATAGTCATTAATGCGTAAGCCATAGTGATGTGCTGTTGTTGGCATAAATTGCCACAGCCCGGCCGCGCCGCAGGAAGACACTACAGTAGGTTTCAACCGAGATTCTGCTACGGGCAAAAACTTCAGAAAATCGGGTAGGCCATAGAGTGCCAGATAGTGTTCAAAAATGGGTAAATACAAGCCCATTTTTCCCAACATTTTTTCCGTGTTGGGCCGTGCGCGGAGCAGGTAGGACTCCACCTTCTCAAAAATCATCTGCTGTTCGTGAATGGGAACTTCTGGAACGAGTTTGCAAAGCTTTTTGACAATAAAATCTTTCTCAATAGGCCAATCATCAACCGGTGCGGGAAATGCTGACTGGGGATGATTGGCAAGTCCGGAACGGGCAATAGGCATAGCTGTTGCCAATAGTAGGGCAAAGATGTGTAGAATTCTCACTAGAGTTTAATTTTAGAGGTTTGTTTTACGAAGGCCACAAGGAATAGAACGCCTCTTGTCTATCCAGTACAGTGGTCGTTGTGCAACAAACCTAACTTGGTTAAATGCTGGGCTCGTCTTTATCGACTATCTTATTTCCGGAAGCCATTGCTTGAACCAGCTTCACGGAGGTTTTGCTTTTGGGAATGACAATAGCAAAAGCATCATTGCTATTGCAAATGGGTAGAGTGATCGGTCTTGAAGTAAATACGATTGACGGGGGGGAAAGTATGGTAGGTAGATATCTCTTGTAGCAGCTTAAAACTACAACTTATTATCGAGGAATACAAATAAAAACTGCCAGTTGTAACACAAATATGTTACAACCGGCAGTTTCACATGATGATGTAAACATTATCTTTTTACGGCTTGGCTTTACCGTTTAGTCTATTCAGGTAAAGCACCAAAGATTGATTGACCACTACTTCGGGTTGACGTAGTTGGTTCCATTCCATGATGTCATCTACAGTGCAGCGAAACAGCATGGCCAGCGATTCGATTTTATCTCCGGGAATGACAGTATACGTGGTCCGGAAAATATCTTGTAGGTTATCGATGACAGGCTCTACCGACTTAATTCTGAAGCGTTCGGCCATGTATTCGCGAAAGCTGGATTCAGCACTACTTGGCAATACGAGGTAATGTCCTTCGCTATGTGCTGGAATAAACTGGCGAATAAATCCAGGGTTCAACTTTTTGATCACCGCTGTTTCGATACTGCAAGCTCTGGCGATATCAGAAAAGCGTACCGTTTGGTAAACCTTAAAAGTCCGCGTTTCCCGCAAGTCATAAGAAGGATATCTCGGAGCCAAATCGTGATCGCTGAAGTAATTCATCAAATAGGCCGCTGCAATGTAAGCCGGTACATATTTTTGTGATTCCCGAGGCAACATGGAAGCAATGTCCCAGTAGTTGTTGCAGTGGGCTCGCGCCAATACAGTCTTGACCCGCTTGGGGCCACAATTGTAAGCGGCTAGCGCCAAAGGCCAATCGCCAAATTGGTCGTACAAGTAGGAGAGCATTTTGACGGCGGCCTCAGTAGACTTATAAGGGTCTCTGCGCTCGTCAATGTAATCGTTGATGGTCAGTCCAAAGTGGCGTGCTGTGATGGGCACAAATTGCCAGAGACCTACCGCACCGGCACCAGAATTCACATCTGGCCGCAAGGTAGATTCTACCATGGGCAGGAATTTCAATTCCTGTGGCAAACCATATACGCTCAAATAATGCTCAAAAATAGGAAAATAGAGACTAGTGCGCCCCAACATGGCTTCAGCATCATTGATGCCGGCGGTCACGTAGCGGTGAATGTAAGTCTTAACTTCTTTGGTGTACTTTGCTTCGAAGGGAAGGTAGATCTTACTGAGTCTCTTTTTGATTACCTCATCGGTGGGAACAACGCGGCTATCTGCTAACAGAGTGGGGGCATCGTTCAAACTGGAGGTCAATTTACTGGTGTGACTAGCTGCCATAAGGTGAGTAGCCACCATTACGGCAGAAAGTGTCCATGGGAGTTTCATTTCTAAACTTTTTTGTTGCAACCTCCTTGAATCCGTGAAAGCCAGTGTGTTTATTAATCATAGGGGATGTATGACTATTCACTTCTTTCAAGGGGCTTTTAATTAGTGCCTCACAGGGTTTCCCCTTTCTTAATTCCACTAATCGGAGTTGTGTTACGTTCAAAATGATCCTTCTATAAACGATATCAGGATCGGGATATTACATTTTGGATATTTTCGGGCACAAATCTATAGGCTTTTGTCGGTAAAAGCAATGATTTTGCCAAAACACACTCGTTGACGGCTGATTAACAACCAGTTGACGGTAAATTAACGCCAATTGAGTAATGGCCAATTTGGTAGATTCTACACGGTCTTGACACCCGATTCTAAATTTTTATACCCTTTATTGGGTAGTTGGCAAAATTTAATCTTGATTTAACTGGACGGAGATAGCTGCTAGAAAGGAAAATGTTAAAGTTTTATTAAAATTTTATTTCATTAGGTAAAACAATGCTGTTTACGTAGCTTGGGGAGCTTTGTTTCGAAATTTTGGGGCCAACTTTTAAAAAAAAGCTAGCTTCCACTACTTCCTCCCCATTCTTTTTCGTTTTTTTATCCTTGTTTATCGAAGTTATCATTCTTTGACACATCTCAGCGTCAAAGAATCAACCTTATTAAGACGTCGGCGATGCTGACAGAGAATCATAAAATAAATAAGCATGAGTCTTGAAGATATAACCACGCAAGTAAAAAAAGCAGTAGGCCAGATGCCTTCGCTGGGCAAAAGCATAAAGATTCAACTCGACACCGGTTTTGTACACATTGATCTGACCGGAGATGAAGGAATTGTGACCAACGAAGACAATCCTGCTGATTGTACGGTAATCACCACCGAGGAAACACTCGTCGGTTTAAAAACAGGATCCGTCAACCCCATGATGGCCATGATGTCGGGCAAGATAAAGATCAAAGGGGATATGGGTTTAGCCATGAAATTGCAATCGTTGCTCTCTTAATACACAGAAAGAAAAGAAACCAACGGCTGATTGAAGGCTTTGACCAGAAGGTCCTAACCGTAAAACGTGGCGTATTCCCCGTCATGATAGCACTAAAAATTATTGATCCAGTGCTTTTAATCCACCAGATCAATAATTTTTAGATATCATCACATCGACGTCTAGACCTTTGCGTAAAGCTTTTACGTTAGGCCAGCTGCACATCAATATACACTTCTCCTACTTCCGGCAATTCTACTTTTTCACCGGTACTTAATCCAATAACTAATTCAAGCTTCTCGGCTAAGGTTTCCGTTTTGATGTACTCGCCAAATTGAGCGATAACCGGGACTAACATGTCGTGATTCTCAATTTTCACCACAATCTTGTCTGTCACGTTAAAATCTCGATCTTTACGGATATTCTGAATGCGATTGACCAATTCCCGCGCCAAACCTTCGGCCTTCAAATCATCGGTGATCGTGATATCCAGCGCTACCGTCAGCGGTCCATCACTAGCTACCTGCCAACCGGGAATATCTTCGGTTACAATTTCGAAATCTTCCAGCGTCAATTCATAAGTATCGCCATTGATACTCATGCTGTAGCTGTTTTGCTTCTCGATGGTTCCAATGTCATCCTGCGTCAAACCAGCAATGATTTCAGCAGCCGACTTCATATTTTTCCCCAAACGACGGCCTAGTGTCTTGAAATTGGGTTTGATCTTTTTCTTGATCACGCCAGTGGTATCGGTGATGTATTCAAACTCCTTGACGTTTACCTCTGAGAGGATCAAATCCTTCACATCCTCTACTTGTTGTTGGAAGGAAGCATCCAAAATAGGCAGCATCACCTTTTGCAAAGGCTGGCGCACCCGAATATTTTCCTTTTTCCGTAAGGACAATACCAACGAAGAAATGCGCTGTGCATAGTCCATACGCTGTTCCAATGCCAAGTCGATTACCTTTTCATCGGCCTTCGGGAAATCAGCCAAGTGGATCGATTCATGTGACTCCTTCCGGGTAACATCATTGAGGTTTTTGTACAACCAATCGGCAAAGAAAGGCGCTACCGGAGCCATCAATTTGGAAATAGTAACCAGGCATTCGTACAGTGTCTGGTAGGCCGCAATCTTATCTTCAGAATAATCTCCTTTCCAGAAACGACGACGACAAAGGCGCACATACCAATTACTGAGGTGGTCGTCCACAAAAGTCATTACTTTACGCGTGGCCGCGGTCACATCATAATCGGCATAGGCGGCATCTACTTCTTTTACCAGCGAATTCAGCAATGAGATGATCCAACGGTCAATTTCTGGCCGTTTGCTCAAATCTACACTAGCCTCCTCATATTTGAATTCGTCAATATTTGCGTAAAGCACAAAGAAAGAATACGTATTATATAAGGTACCAAAAAACTTCCGGCGGACCTCCTCTATTCCAGCCAGGTCAAACTTGAGGTTTTCCCAGGGGTCGGAATTAGACATCATGTACCAACGGGTGGCATCTGCACCGTATTTCTCCAAAGTTTCAAAAGGTTCCGCGGCATTGCCAAGGCGCTTCGACATTTTACGGCCATGTTTGTCCTGTACCAATCCGTTAGACACCACATTTTTAAAGGCCACACTATCAAACACCATCGTGGCAATGGCGTGTAGGGTATAAAACCAGCCCCGAGTCTGATCTACCCCTTCCGCGATAAAATCGGCGGGGAAATTTTGTTCAAACTTTTCCTTGTTTTCGAACGGATAGTGCCATTGTGCATAAGGCATAGAACCACTATCAAACCAGACATCAATCAAGTCCAGCTCGCGGATCATGGGCTCTCCATTTTCACTGACCAATACCACATCGTCGATGTAAGGACGGTGCAAATCTTTGGGCACTTGTTGGTTTTTACCCAATTTTTCATTGGCCAACTCGATCTCCTTTTTCAACTGCTCTACCGAGCTGACACATTTCTCTTGGGTACCGTCTTTAGTACGCCATAGAGGGAGCGGAATCCCCCAATAACGAGAACGCGACAGGTTCCAGTCTTGCAGGTTTTCTAGCCACTTGCCAAAGCGCCCTTCACCGGTAGATGCCGGTTTCCAGTTGATGGTTTTGTTCAATTCAAACATGCGGTCCTTCACCGCTGAAGCCCGGATAAACCAGCTATCCAGCGGGTAGTACAATACCGGGCGGTCGGTTCTCCAGCAATGGGGATAGGAGTGCATATATTTTTCGGAGTGGAACAACTTGTTTTCCTCCTTGAGTTTGATCACAATATCGGCATCAACGGGGCGCTCTTCTTCCTGTCCGTAATCCTTCACGTAGCGGCCCGCAAAATCAGTAACTTCATTCACAAACCGGCCCTGTTTATCTACCAGTGGCATTGGATTGCCCTGTTCATCATTGACCATCAACGGTGGAATACCGTATTGATTGGCCACCCTGAAGTCATCCGCACCAAAGGTCGGAGCAATGTGCACAATACCCGTACCATCTTCGGTAGAAACAAAGTCTCCCAGCAATACTTTAAATGCCGGTTTATCAGGCTTCACATAAGGCATCAATTGTTCGTATTCCATGCCTTCCAACTCACTTCCCTTCAGTTCTCCGATCACCTCCAGGTAAGGGATTGGCTTATTACCTGCTTTTACCTCTTCCGCGTTTAGATTCGGGTTGGCTTCCGTAAAATAGGCCCCCAATCGGTCTTTAGCCAAGATGACGGTCGTCAATTTGTGCGTATAGCGATTGTAGGCCCGCACTTTTACGTAAGTAATATTTTTGCCTACTGCCAGCGCAGTATTGGATGGCAGCGTCCATGGTGTGGTGGTCCAGGCGAGGAAATACTCGTCGGTGGTACCTTTGATCTTAAATTGCGCAATAGCGGAAATATCCTTGATCTCTTGGTAGGCTCCCGGCATATTGAGCTCATGCGAACTCAGGCCGGTACCCGCAGCCGGAGAATACGGCTGGATAGTAAATCCTTTATACAATAACCCTTTTTCATACAAGCGGCCCAACAACCACCAGACCGACTCGATATACTCATTGGTATACGTGATGTAAGGGTTGTCCAGGTCGACCCAATAGCCCATCTTGCGGGTGATGTCGTCCCACATATCCTTATAGCGCATCACCGTTTCACGGCACTTTTGGTTGTACTCATCTACCGAGATCGACTTACCAATATCTTCTTTGGTAATGCCCAGTTCTTTTTCTACACTCAATTCAATCGGCAGTCCATGCGTATCCCAGCCGCCTTTACGTTCCACACGCTGGCCATTCATGGCGTGGTAACGGCAAAAGAGGTCTTTGATGGTCCGTGCCATGACGTGGTGAATCCCCGGCTTGCCATTGGCAGAAGGAGGGCCTTCGTAAAAGACAAAAGGATTACTGGCATCGCGCTGTTCCACGCTCTTGTCGAAGATATTGTGCTGCTCCCAAAATGCAAGCACTTCCTGGTCGATTTCCGGTAAGTTGAGTTGCTTGAATTCTTTATACATGGTTGTGTTTTGTACGTCGATTATCGAAAGTTGCGCAAAGATAGCCAAACAAAAAAGCTCTGACAAATCGCAATCTGTCAGAGCTTTTTTGCTGTAGCATAATGATCTCACAGATTGGGGTGCCAATCAGAAATTATAATGCTAATAATAATATTTTGACTAGGATACATCATCTTTGCGTTATGAGGTCTCAAAAGTAAGGCGTTTTGTAAAGAAAATCAAGTATAATTGGAAAATGGTTCCCGCGTGCCTTTGTTTCGACTTAGAAAAGACGCTTTTATCACTAAGTTGACTCAATATAGTCTTTAGTAAATTTTTATCTTTGCCGACATGCTAAAATCCACTCAACTGCAATTTTCCTACGCTGGGGGGGCTCCCCTCAAGTTCCCGGATATCAACTGCGAAACCGGCGAACGCTGGCTCTTATTGGGGCAATCGGGATCAGGAAAAACGACTTTATTGCACCTGTTGGGAGGCTTGTTAACGCCAGACCAAGGGACCGTCACCGTTGCTGACACCACGCTCAGTGATCTATCCGGTGGTACTCGCGACAAGTTTCGTGGTCGTTTTATCGGCATCATTTTTCAAAAATCTCATTTTATCCGCTCGCTTTCCGTTGAGGAAAACTTGATGCTGGCGCAAAAATTGGCCGGAGCCAAAATTGACCGCGCACGCATTGCAGAATTGTTGAAAAAATTGAATGTTGGCCATAAATTAAAGTCCCGCCCCGAAAATTTAAGCGTAGGGGAACAACAACGTGTGGCCATCGCGAGAGCACTGGTCAATCGGCCAGCTATAATATTGGCCGACGAGCCCACTTCAGCATTGGATGACAAGAATTGTGAAGAGGTGATCAATTTGCTAGAAGCAGAAGCCCAAGGAGTCGGTGCAACCCTACTGGTGGTGACCCACGATGGGCGATTGAAAGAAAGATTTGAAAAACAGATCATATTGTAACGCCATGAGTCTACTCTACCTCGGCTGGAAGAACCTGATCAACAAACCACTAAGTCTATTGCTTAGTCTGGTCCTTTTTGCGCTGGGCGTAGGGCTGATCTCCCTGCTTTTGATCCTGAATAAACAACTGGATGAGCAGTTCCGAAAAAATCAGGCAGGCATCAATCTGGTGGTCGGTGCAAAAGGCAGTCCACTACAGCTCATTCTGAGCAGCATGTACCACGTGGATTATCCCACCGGGAATATCCCCATCGCCGATTGTAAGGCTTTTTTGAATCCCAACCACCCGCTTTTTTCACTGGCCGTCCCCTTGTCGATGGGCGATAGTTATGAAGGATATCGCATTGTTGGTACAACGGATAAAATATTGGAATTGTACCAAGCGGAAATTGGCGAAGGCCGCTGGTGGGAGAAGCTGTATGAAGTGACACTGGGCGCCGGGGTTGCGGAGGATATGAATTTGAAAATTGGCGATACTTTTAAGAGTTCACATGGATTTATCCTGGACGAAGACCTGGTGCACGACGATGCCGAATCTTTCAAAGTAGTGGGCATTCTCAAACCTACCGGATCGGTGATTGACCAATTGATCTTGACCAATAGTCAGAGCGTTTGGGCCGTGCATGATCACAGCATGGCCGAAGCACACGAAACAGAGGCAGCTGATCACGACCATGATCACGATGATCACGATCACGATCACGGAGCAGGAGGACATGAGGAGCACGAGCATGAAGCTGCCGCTGATTCAATCAGCCATGACCACCACGATCATGAAGAAGAGGGACTCAAACCCTTGGCGGAATATCCTGACCAAGCCATTACTTCGATTTTGATTCGCTATAAAAACATCAATGCACAAACGCTGAGTCTACCCAGAAACATCAACGAAAATACCGACCTGATGGCCGCCAATCCTGCTTACGAAATCGATAAATTGTTTGCCATGATGGGCACCGGTGAGCAAAGCCTGCGGGTGATGGCCATCATCATCATGATCGTCTCTGGGTTGAGTATTTTCATTTCGCTTTACTCTTCTTTAAAAGACCGCAAATACGAATTGGCACTGATGCGTGTCATGGGTGCTTCTCCCGGCAGTCTATTCTTTTTGATCATTATGGAAGGCTTGCTGCTTGCCGTGATGGGGTACCTATTGGGCATTGCGTTAAGCCATATTGGCATGGAAGTACTGGCCGACTATATGAAAGATGCTTACCGCTATACTTTTTCGGGAGCCGTGTTTTTGCAGCAGGAAATCTATCTGCTGGGCGGTGCTTTAATTCTTGGCTTCATCGCTGCCTTTATCCCTGCGGTGCAAGCTCAACGTACTGATATTTCAGAGACTTTGGCGGAGGGGTAAGGTCAAAAATCGGCGAAATGAACTTCACCCAACCTATCCGGCACCACTCACTACTACTACAATTTCTCCTTTCACCTTGGCCTGTGCATCGTAGTGGGCGATGAGCTTTTCCAGGGTATCCGTTCGTACTTCTTCGTGCAATTTGGTGAGTTCGCGGCCTACGCAGGCCAGGCGTTCCGGCCCACAGTGTTCGGCCAGTTGGGTCAGGCACTTGACCAACCGATTTGGCGATTCGTAGAGCACAAAAGTATGAGGTAAGGCAGCCAGGTATAATAAGCGCGTCAGGCGACCTTTTTTGTGGGGCAAGAAACCTTCGTAGTGAAATTTATCGCAGGGAATGCCAGAAGAGACGAGGGCCGGAATGAAGGCAGCAGCTCCCGGCAGACATTCTACGCGCACTCCCCGCTGCACACAAGCCCGTACCAGCAAAAAACCCGGATCGGAAATACCGGGAGTCCCCGCGTCAGTAACCAGGGCCATATCAGTGCCATTTTCCAGCTGATCGACCAGTCCTTCGGTGATGGCGTGTTCGTTGTGAGCGTGGTAGGAACGCAGCGGCGTTTCTATTTCGTAATGCGTCAGTAGCCGCTTACTCGTCCGGGTATCTTCGGCGAGGACCAGGGAGACTTCCTTCAAGATTCTAATGGCGCGCAGGGTGATGTCTTCCAGGTTGCCGATAGGTGTTGGGACGAGGTATAGCATAGGCTTTACACCGCTTTTAGCTCAAACGAATAGGTTTCCATGATCATATTGGCGAGTAGCTTTTTGCAGGCATTGTCGACCGTTTCGCGGGCAGCTTCTTCTGTTTCCGCTTCCAGATTCATGGTGATGTGTTTACCGATGCGCACATTATCAACGCCGGTGATGTCCAGGTTTTTCATATTCAAACCCACCGTTTTGCCTTGTGGATCCAACAGTTCTTTGTGGGGCATCACATTGATTTCAGCTACAAATTTCATGATGTTGCTTTTGGTAAAAAAAGATTTAAAAGAATGTACGTCAAAACAATTATTGAAAATGCTGCTTCCCTCAAGGCGATCACCATAAGGATAGAAAGCACGGCAAAGATAATTCTAATCTCGTTTCCGGCCCAGGTCAGCTGCTTGAATTTGAAACCAAACATGGGGATTTCTGAAATTAACAGATAAGAAAGCACTATTATCGTGGGATAAAGTACCCAGGGGCTGGCCACCTGTGCCCCAATGCCAAAAGAATTGTAGTGATATATCAGCATGAGGCCTACCGTAAACAAGCAGGACGAAGGCGTTGCTAATCCGATAAAATTTTCCGTTTGCCGGGTATCCAGATTAAACTTGGCCAGCCGCAGCCCGGAAAAAACGGTCACCAGAAAAGCCGGTGTCGCCATCCAGTTGAATTCCGCAACCAGTGCTGCATTTTGGCTTTTAACCAGTAGCATATACAAAATAGCCCCCGGTACGGCACCAAAGGAAACGAGGTCTGCCAGTGAGTCCAATTCCTTCCCGAGTGGAGAGTGCACGCCCAATGCCCGCGCTACCGCCCCATCCAGATAATCGGCCCATCCGGCCACGAATAGGAACCAAAAAGCGTTTATAAATTGACCGTAAAAGATATTGACCAGCGCACAACAGCCGCAAAACAAGTTGAGCAGCGTAATTGCGTTGGGAATGTGTTGTTTCATTCCGCAAAGGTAAACATCTCATTTTGTTAGCTGGCGTTTGAGTGACGTTTTTCGAATAGGAAACGTGTTATTCTATATTTTTGAGTAAATCCCCTCCCTTTGGGTTGACCTGATATTTCTCGTTTAGAGAGTACGTTGGAAATCAAAAATGCTCTTTTCGAAAATGCGCTTTCCCAGAGGTGGAGTGCCAAAACGAAAGGGAGATCCTCCGGATTTTTTTCATTAGCTTTACTTATGTGAACTTCTGTGCCTTGTGCGGATCTAAAAAATTGCTTTGTTTTTCAAATACCTGATACTTAATTTACTTTTTTCATCAATATCATTTATTCATAAAACCATCCACCCAATCTTCCTTTTTTCCATTTGCTTTTCTCACCCTAATCCTCACCACCTTCCTCGCCTGCGAACCGGCCCAACCCGCTGAAACCGGCCCGACGCCCATGGAAATCCGGCAGGACAGCCTCAACTTCCTTACTGCCCTCAACATGCACCTGGATGCCGTCAAAAACAAGGACTTCGAAGCCCTAAAGCGCACTATGCCTGCCCCGGAAGAAGCGTTCCACCTGATTCTACCCAATGGCGCTATGATGACCAAATCCGGCGACTTCCTCAACGCCCACGAAGAATGGTTTCAGGATACTACATGGACTATGGAAACTCAAATTCTCTACACCTCCAATGGCCCTGATTACGGCATTGCCTTGGTGGAAGCCACCAACCGCGAACCGGAACGCAACGGCAAACCTTATTTCCATAAAATGGCCATCAGCTACGGCCTCAAAAAAGTGAATGACAATTGGCTGGTGATTCATGACCACGCCAGTACGCTGGAAAAATCGGAGTAAACTTTAACATTCCAGTTTTATTTTGGCCTTTTTGATTTTTATCAAAATATAAAATTATCCTTTTGAAGTTTTTCAAAAAAAAACAAAGACCGCTTTGAGGGCAAAATATCACACCTTACCCAAAAAAGGCCGTTTAAATTAATTTATAGGCTTTTTTTGCACACTTTATTATTTGGCATAAATTGCAATCAAACCTGCTTTGAATTCCTTTTGGCATAGCTTTTTGTCCACCAGGAAAAACCAAACGCGCTTCAGCAAAACAGCACTTACATAAACAAATAAAAATCAAACTGTTACAAACAATACCAATGTAACAAAACCTGCTATTTCATTATAGCAAACCATCAACCTATTGGCCAAAGGATTGGTATTTCGTATTTGTGTTTACCTACTGGGTACAGCATGAAGTAAATGTCTATTTATTCATTTTAAACCATCTTCAATGAAACAACAATCCTTAGTTTTATTACTAATCTCTTTTTTGCTTGGGGTCACCTCCTGTAAAAAAGACCTTGACGAGTTACAACCTTCCGAATCAACCAATTCCGGGATACCCCACAGTGGCTTTAAAAAGTATGCCTGGAATGAAAAGGAGGCTGCATTCTTTGATGTAAATGGCTACACCAAGCTGATGCCAACTTCTGATGTACTGCAAAGAGACGAAGAACTCGTATCCTTGATTTATCACCCGGATTTGATTGGTCTTTATAATGAAATTGCTACCCAAAATACCACTCACCACTTTATTGATTCTATCGTGGATCGTGCAGGTTTTCCGGTTTGGCGATATGCACAAATCATCCAGGATAATGATGACGAGAAAACACACATCATTATCCCAATGGCCTTTGATACCAGTTCAGCAACTACTGGAATCATTACAGCTATTAAAGACATTGAAGGCTACACCATCAATGCCTTTAATCGAAAGCAATTGCTCGATGCGGCCAATGGTAATCCCCAGGTCAATCTGGCATATACCAGAACTCTGGCCCAATATGATCACCTATTATTTGAAAATGAGGCAGAAGCCACAAGACTCTATCATATTTTCAAAAACATTATAGAAGGAAATCCTAACACACCTCCCGGTCCTGTACCTCCGCCAGATTGTGAATGGGAATTCTTACAAGTATGTAGTGACGACAATACTCAAACAACATGGTTTGGTGGTGTATCTACAATTCCGCCCCATCTCGACCACGATGGTGATGGTATCCTTAATGAAAATGATCAGGATTGGTACGAGTTTATCCAACGATTTGATATTGATCAGGACGAGTTTGAACGAAGACTATTTGATTGGTGGGAGGAGAACATTCAGGATCAACACGGGAGTTACCAGGACTTTTTTGATGACGGCATTTGGGATTGGTTTGATGATATATATGACGAAATATACAATGAGTTCTGGGATTGGTACATTGAGAATTATCCCGAGCCAGAACCAGAGGAGCCTTACGATCCTAGTATCGTTCTCAACTATGACCCTGATGATGATTGCCCGTACTGTCCTCCTGTCAACGATGATGAGGTAGAAGAAAGGGACGTAAGATGTTATTGGTATTATATTCAGGACTGCGGACAAAGTTTTAATGCCGACAACTGGTGGGAGGTACTAACGCATATTCCATGCCCCGAATGCCCCAATTACCAAGGCCAAACTTATACTGAGGTCTTTGACAATAGGACGGCCGCCTACTATGATACCCATGAACAAGGCTTTGCTACCTTCACAACCTTAAACAGTTTAATTCAAACCGCTTCAATGATTGGTTGTGATGCCTTTGCTCCTTCCTTTGAGCAATGCCTCAATGAAGCTTTGCTAGTAGAGGTCTTTGGATTGGATTATACCAGCATCTTCACTGACGACGCCATCGAGTGGCTCACCAATACACCCGTTTATCCTGAAGGGCCTAATCGGGTTTACTGGATAGCGCAATATTGGCAAAATGAAGGAAATTCACAAGCGGCGAAAGACAGAATTCAAACTCTGAGCAATTGGCTGGGAAGTGTAGATGGAGTCAACCCAACCAATGGTAATCAAATATCCTGGATGTTGGATAATATGGACCAATTTCAGGAGATCAAAACTTTTTTGGACAATCATCCAAATGACCAGGCATCAGTAGCAGCAGTCAATGCCTACTGGGGACTTGTCGCTGATGGTGTCTTAACAGAAGAGGTCGGAAATATTCCCGTTTCTACACTTAATAAACACATCAACAATCACTTCCCTTCTTCCTGGGATGACGAACAAGGGAGCCTTTCCTCACCGCTGTGGTTTTCCATTTTTCAAACTGAGGCGGAAGCCAACGGAGGAGATCCTGGAGACTGGCTGGAAGCTATTCGCAAAGCCCTAAAGGAAGGGTGGGAAACGGTCATTAAGCCGTTAGCGAATCAAATCACAGCTTATATTGAAAGCATCGGAGCCGCAATCCCTAGCTCTGCTGATGAATGGTATGTTCTTGCCAGCGTTATGGGCCCTACGCTTATTGAGATAGGAATAGACCTTGGAACCGACTTGATACCAATTGTTGGAGAAGCAAAATCCTTTGCTCGATCTTTCATGGCTGCTAACAATGGTCAATATACCGATGCCGCTGTGGAGTTGTTTGCAGGTATAGCAGGAGTCATTCCAATAGGAGACCTTTTGGGGCAAGTACCAAAGATATTCAATGCGGCAAAAACAACCTTCAAGTTCTTCAAAGTGGTGAGAGCATTGAAGTCTTTCTCTTCAAAGGTGTTCACGAAACTAAAATCATGGATTGAAACTGGCTGGAAGGCCGTCTGGGATAATGGCGCCAGTAAAGTAATCGTCAAAGATGCCACTGGGGAAATTGCAGGAGAAATCACAGAAGATGGGATACCCAGCATTATAAAAA
>CAXHCA010000078.1:0-30403 GCA_964015035.1 uncultured Saprospiraceae bacterium | reverse complement strand
ATTTACCCATTCAGCCGCATGACCACCTCTCTACCCCGCGTGAGGTGCCTGGAGTGCAGCCGAAGCGCAGCGCAGGCTGGCCCGTCAGGGCTGAGGCGCATGCCGAATACGGAAGGGACCGACCTCCGGTCTAACCGGGGGGCACGCCCAAATTGCACAGCCCAACATTTTATGCCAAGACTTCCTTATATTAGCAACCAAAATTGGTAAATAATTTGTCGCATTCCACTCAAATAAAAGGGCTTGAAACGCTGTTTCACCGCTTCCAACCGGTACTGGTGGGCTATGCGCGCCAGTTTGTGCACTCCGCTGAAGACGCAAGGGAAGTGGTGCAAGATGTCTTCATGGCTGTATGGAATAACCGAGAGAATTTGCAGCTGGATGAATCACTGAAGGCTTACCTATTCACCGCTACCCGCAATAAGTGTTATAATCACCTCAGAAAGCGCCGCCTCGACACCGTGGAGATGAACGAAATGACGCCAGAAGCCTTTGAGGATCAATCTATTGAAGGAAAACTGCAAACGGAGGAATTAAAGGCACTCATTTATGATGAGATCAATGCCTTGCCTGAGCGTTGCCGGAAAATTTTTCTGCTCAGCCGGGAGGAGGACCTGACCAATCGGGAGATTGCTGAACGATTGGAGGTTTCAGTCAAAACCGTAGAAAATCAGATGACGATTGCCTTGAAGCGATTGCGCCTGAGGGTTTATGGCTCGGAAGAACAGCAAAATCGCACCGGCAGGATTGCTCTTTTTATGATTTTTATGATTTTTTTAACTTTTTTTTAAAATCTTTTGGGGGTAGCTCTTGCTAAAAGGGTATCAACTACTAGACGCAATAAAAATTCATGCAACAGGAGCAAATCGATAGCATCATTCAAAAGCACCTCAGCGGTCAAATATCGGAAGCGGAAAACCGGTATTTGCAAGATTGGCTGAAGGCTGATGAGCACAACCAACGGCACTACGCTCAAGTGGAGGAAGTGTGGTTGGCAGCGATGGATATCGATTTCAGCCTAGATCCGCAAACCAATTCCGAGTGGTCAAAACTGATGGGAAAGATTGAGGCAGAAGCCCCGAAAAGTACGCTCAAGGTCGCTTCGAAAAAAGCTTCACCTTCCTGGTGGAAATACGCCGCAGCAGCCCTGGTGGTTTTGAGCTTAGGAACCGTATGGTTCTTCCTCAACCCGACGTCGGAACAACTGGCCGAACAATGGGTTGTCCCATACGGTCAACAAAAAGAGATCACCTTGCCTGATGGTACGGTGGTATCCTTAAATGCAGGGTCAGAATTGGCTATTTACGAGGGGTTTAATGATCAAGCTCGCCATGTCAAACTCAATGGCGAAGCTTATTTTGATGTACATAGCGACAGCCTGCGCCCCTTCCTCATCAATGTGGATGGACTGGCGACGGTAGAAGTATTGGGTACTGCCTTTAATTTGAGTGCTTACGCCAATGAAGCGGTCATTTCGCTGGATGTGACGGAAGGCAAAGTTGCATTTAGTAGTCTGAAAGCGAGGTCAGATGCCATTTATATTGCCGGGCAAGCTGGCGAAATCAATCGACAATCAGGGAGCCTTACGGAAGTGCCTTTCCAGGCTAAAGCCAATGCGTGGAAGGATGGCCAACTCCTGTTTTTTGATACGCCGCTAACGACTGTGTTGCAACGACTGGAGCGGCATTTTGATGTAAAAATCACCAATGAATCCGGGCTGGCTAAAGAAAGCTACAACAGTAGTTTTGATGGAGAGTCCATTGAGGAAATCATGACCATTTTATCCGCAACTTTTGACCTAAAGTATACAAAAAACGGCAAGGAGATAAGACTATATCGATAACAACGAATGCTTATCTTTGCGGCATGAAAGGTATTTTCATCTGCTTGCTACTTTTCCTTGCCACCTCTGCTTTCTCTCAATCCACAAACCTGGAGAAGGCCATAGATATCCAATTTCAAAACCTAACTTTGGCAGAGTGCCTGCATCTGTTAGATGAGAATCCTGACATTAGATTGAGTTATAGCAATGACTGGCTGCCCAAGGATCAACAGTTTACCTATCATTTTAAGGCCGTTCCGCTGAATACCATCCTGAATATTTTGTTTCGCCGAACGGAATTGGCTTACGCCGAAGCGGGCGGCTACATCGTGATCCGACCTAGTCCCGGTGAAATACTTCCGCCCCTACAATATACCATTAGTGGCGTAGTAGAAGATGCCGAAAGTGGAGAAAGGTTGACCGGCGTCAACATTTATCAACCCAATACCGGGAGAGGTACTACAACCAATGAAAATGGTTTCTTTAGCCTTTCTCTCCCGGCTGACTCGGTGGCATTGATTTTTTCCTATGTGGGATATACCTCATTAGAACGGTCGTTGGGCTTATTTGAAAACAAGCAAATGAGTATCGCACTTCAACCGTCTACTACTCTATCAACGGTTGAAGTGAAAGCCAATGCGGCACCTCCATCTCTAGCACCAATCGAGGGCACTAATCAGCAGCCTCGCATCACCGGAGCATTAATTGAAGAAATGCCTGCCATCTTGGGGGAAAGCGATGCCTTGCAAGCGCTTGATCTATTACCGGGTGTGCAGGCAGGAACTGCCTCCTTGGGAAGTGTCAATGTACGGGGTGGTGATAACGGACACAACCTTTTTTTGTTGGATGGTGCCCAGGTCTATAACCCCAACCATTTATTGGGTGTTTACTCTATTTTTAACGGCTCTGCGGTCAAGGATGTGGAACTGATCAAGGGGGCTATTCCAGCGCAATACGGAGGGAGGTTGTCCTCGGTCATTACGGTGAATGGTCGGGAAGGTAATTTCAACGAATTTAAAGCTGAGGGGTCTATTGGATTAATTGCCGCTAAAATAATGATTGAAGGCCCGGTTAAAAAGGGAAAATCTTCCTTTTTGCTCTCCGGCAGACGATCAATATGGGATTGGCTCGCCAGGCCTGTTATCAAAGTGGCCGCAGAGACGACTAAGCTGGACATTGGCTACCACTTTGGCGACCTGAATTTCAAATACAAGCACAAAATTTCTGATCGGGACGACTGGAGTTTTAGCTTGTATCTTGGAGAAGACCGGTTTAAGTATTTTGAAGACTTTGCCGATTACCCTTTTGACACTATTGTGGTCTCTCCTGATAGCATTGCTATTCTGGAAAGCAAGGACGCATTTGACGTTCGGGTAGGCTGGAGTAATAAAATTGCTTCGCTCAACTGGAACCACGTATGGAATGATCGCTTGTTTTCCAATACCAGTTTTTCCTACAGCTCTTATCGGTTTGACTTATTTGTAGAAAGTATTCAAAAAGGGTTTCAGGATTTTGATACAGTCTATATTGACAAATTCTCTAAGGCAGTGTATTATTCTGGAATTAACGACCTTAGTTTGCGCGGTGATTTTGATTGGAATTGGCGGCCCGGATTACGATTGCGCTATGGGGGGCGACTGATTTGGCACCACTACGAACCACAGGCTAGCGGCAATGGCCTTTTGGTGCTCTCCGACGATCGCATTGGCAATCCTATTCCCGGTGGTATAAAACTTGATCTGAAGCCTTTGAGTCTCAATGCTTTTGAAAGTGGCATTTATGGTGAAGCGACTGTAGCAATCAATCGTAGGTGGCAATTATTTGCCGGCACCCATTTGGCTGGCTTTAATTATGGAAAATATTGGTTTTTGTCCGTTCAACCGCGACTACGCACCAGTTACCAACTTTCGCCCTCCCAACGATTTTTTGGATCGCTCATCAATATCCAGCAATACGCCCACTTGCTGACCAACAATAATTTTAATCTGCCTACTGATATATGGGTACCTGCAAATAAAAAAATCGGCCCTGAATCTTCCTGGCAGGTAGGGGCTGGTTGGGAGAAAAAGTGGGGAATAAAAAAGTATCAGGTGAGTCTTGAAGGTTACTATCATCGAATGGATAACCTAGTAACATTCACCCCTTATTCTTCCTCCTTTCGGGAAAACAATTGGGAACAAAACCTGGTACAAGGCAAAGGGAGAAATTATGGTGTAGAATTTCTGCTGCGCAAAAATGCAGGAAAATTAACGGGACTGATTTCTTATCATCTCTCCTGGGCGGAACGGCAATTTCCGGGATACAATCAAAATACTTTTTTCCCACATCGCAACAATCGACGGCATCAGTTTGCGGCCATGGCCAATATTACGCTGAGTCCCAAGGTGAAATTTAATATCGGCTGGCATTACGCTTCGGGCAATCACATCACCGTTTCTGATCAACGCATTCCGGTTGCCTACAATAATCACGGGTTTTGGTCATTTAATGTTTCCCGGGATTACAGCATAGTCAACAATGCGCAAATGCCTGACTATCATCGGTTGGACTTTAATTTTACCTTTCTAAAAAAGAGGGAAACCTACGAGCGAAAATGGTCATTGGGTTTATTTAATGCTTATAACCGTTTAAATCCAACTATTTATTCAGAGTACACCGATTTTGAGGGCAACCGAACACTAGAAGCGGTCACCATTTTCACGATCATACCTTCGGTAAATTATCAATTAAAATTCTAAGCTATGAGAACATTGTTATTGTTGTTGGCCATTGGCATCTTATTGCAATTCTCTTGTTCTACAGACCTTACGGTAGATTTGCCTCCCCGACAGCAAGATTTAGCAGTTTATGCATTCATTGATGCCGGAGATACTATTTCCAGCCTATTTGCCAATCGTACAGCGGGACTGAAGGAAGATTTAAATTTGAACCAGGCTCTACTTTCTCCGCCAGCTACCGTGACGCTTTGGGATGGCTCAGATCTGATCACCTCCTTTGCTCCTGAAGATGAATCGCCCATTTATCTGGGCACACACCTTCCATTTGGTACTCCTGGACAATCCTACCTCATGCGGGCAGAACATCCCGACTTTGGTACCATAGAAGCAACATCGACTCTCCCTACACCGGTAGCTATTCTCGGGGTGAAAGCCATTCACGATTTTACTTCCAGAGACAATGAACTGATTGCTCATGGCATTGAAGTCACTTTTGACGACCCCGCCGATGTTACCAATCTTTATGCTTTCTCCTACTTTGATCAGGAATTCAACAATACCGACATTTTTTCCGTCGACATGCAGTTGGTTGATATTATCACCCCAACAATGCCCGATGTAGAATCGATCAAAAACAGTCGTAATGTGGCCCTTACCGACGAGGACTTTAATGGGCAAACGGTCACCTTACGCTTTCAAATCCTCAATGGTAACTTTCAAGGCCCATCGGATCAGGCTTATCTCAAAGTTAGGTATATCGATGCTCCGGAATATTTCCATGTTCAGTCTTTGTATTCCCCTGTTGAAATCGAATTGGAACCTATTATTGACCCTAGTCCCACTTATACCAATTTTAATCAAGGCTTTGGCGTCTTTTCACTGTCTACTACCGCCATTTATGATGTGGAGGAGTGAGGGTATGGTGGAAATGGAACTTTGGAAGGCGTGTTTTTCCGGGTATCCCGGCATTCCTTCCAAAAATCCATTTCTTCCATTTCGCTTGGCAATTAATAATCTTATTACTGCCGATTAATCATGCGAATAGCGCGGCCTGGCGTATAGGGAGCATCGGCATCTTCCAGCTTTTGTTCTATTTGAGCTACGTCTTGCTCTACCAGTTTACGCAGATCTTTAAGGATCGGTTCAAATTCTGCTTTGGCAATGGCATAGCTATCGCGATGCGTTTTAGTCGGTGCCGATGTGGAATACTTTTGCTCGTAGGCAATCCAACCGATTCGAGTGCCTGGCGTAGGTGGTGCATCAATATCCAGGCGAGCTTTCACGGGGTCGCCATTTAGTCTCTCCTGAATGTCATTGAGTTTTAGTTCAATTTGATTAGCCGCATCCATCAACTCGTCCATGGGTTGCTCTACCAACTTGATCGCCTCTCTGATGTAGCGCAATTTATCGTTCACCTCACTAATCATGTGATTTGCGCCTTCGATAGAGCGAGATAACTCATCTACCTGACGCTGAAAGGCCACTTTAGCCAGTCGATCCTCTGCGGGTAATACTGTATTATTGAGGGATTTCACCGTGAAGGTAATGGGCAGCGCCAAGGTGGCCAGTTGACCATCGACATACTTGCTCATGGTGATGGTATAAGCCCCGGGCTTCACCAAAGTTCCTTCAGCAATACTTGCAAACGGATTGTAAAAACTAGGTGTACTTAAACTGATAGCATCTTTTGCTGCATAACGCAAATCCCATTCCAGTCGGTGCAATCCTTTGGAAGCGGATGCCTGTAGTTTTCTAACTACTTTCCCATCACTATCCCGAATGGTAAAAATCAGCGCCGGATCGAATGTTTCGCTTTCCTTTTTCAAGGCTTCGTAGGTTGGGTAGGCATTATCCTTACCTTCTTTGGCCGCCTTGGCCTCTTCTTCCCGCCGCTTATCTCTCGGGGTCTCAATACTTTCGGGCATATAGTAGGTGATCAGCGCCACCGGCCCGAGGTTTTCACCAGTGTAATAGCTATCCCCCTGGAAGGATTTACCCGGCAAACCCAGCGGTACACTTTTTTCATACATCAGCGCTTCGCGCACCGTATAAAGCTGCGGATCGGTGATCGTATCCACGGTTAAAGTTCTGAGTGGCGAATAATCATCCAACACATAAAACCCACGCCCGAAGGTGCCCAATACCAGGTCATTTTCCCGGCGTTGAATGGCCATATCCCGCACGGCAATTGTAGGTACTCCGGCACTCAATTGTTTCCAGCGGCCACCGCCATTTGGAGAGAAAAACACGCCAAATTCTGTACCACAAAAAATCAAATCCCTATTGATATGATCCTCTTCAATTGAGTAGACACTACCCCGCTCCGGCAGGTTGTTACTGATTTTTATCCAGGTATTTCCTTTGTCGGTACTCTTGTAAAGATAAGGCTGAAAATCTCCGTATTTATGATGATTAAAGGCCGCATAAATCACATTTTCATCGTGTTGTGAGGCGTATACCGCATTGACGTACGTACGTTCCGGCACCCCGGCAATATGGTCCACTTTCCGCCAGTTTTGCCCCCCATCTTCTGTAATTTGAATGAGGCCATCATCCGTTCCAACAATAAGTAAATTGGCATTGATTGGCGACTCTGAAAAAGCGACAATCGTTCCGTAAGGAGAAGTTGACCCGTTTTTAGCTACCGCATCAATACTCCACACACGCCCCATGACTTCCAGTTCATTGCGATTGATTTGGCGAGTAAGGTCATCACTAATCACCTCCCAGCTATTGCCATAATCATTGGATCGGAACAACTTATTCGCCGCAAAATACACCCTTCCCGATTGGTGTGGGCTCACGGCCAATGGCGCATCCCAGTTCCAGCGATAAGCATCTTCACCTTTGCGCTCTTTGGGTTGAATACCAACCTCTTCCCCACTCTTCCGGTCGTAGCGAACCAGCACCCCATATTGCGATTGTGCATAAATGATATCCGGGTTATCGGGGTCCACCTGCGATTCAAATCCATCTCCTCCGTGGGTAACAAACCAATCCCGATTGGTAATGCCATGATTGGTAATGGTTCGCGAGGGACCACCCAGGCTGAAGTTGTCCTGCGTACCTCCATAAATATTGTAGAACGGCAGGTCGTTGTCCACTGCCACTTTATAGAATTGGGTCACGGGCAAATTGGCCTTAAAATCCCAGGTTCTCGCAGCATCCCAGGTCTCGTAAATGCCACCATCACAGCCCACCAGCCAGTGATCGGTGTTGTGGGGATCAATCCACATACAGTGATTGTCTACGTGTTTATAATCTTCGCCAACAAAGGAAAAAGACTGCCCGCCGTCTTTGCTAACGCTCATCCAGGTATCCATCGCGTAGACCACATCAGCGTTTTTCGGGTCGGCGATAATTTCTTGGTAGTAGTTGCCACTGGTCGAAAAGCCACTACGTTTTTCCCAACTGGCTCCCCGATTGGTAGACCGATAAAAACCACTTTTCCCCTGTGCCGCTTCTACAATAGCATAAATCACTTCCGGATCGGCAGGAGAGATAGCCAAACCTATCCGGCCTAAATCAACACTGGGCAGCCCCTTATTGATCTTCTCCCAATTTTTTCCTCCATCCACCGACTTATACAAACCCGAACCAGGGCCACCACCTAAATAAGTGAACACATGCCGCTGACGCTGGAAGGCTGCTGCATATAAAACGTTGGGATCTCTTGGATCCATCACCAGGTCGGTCACACCGGTATGCTCATCAATGGTCAACACCGCCTCCCAGGTTTCGCCTCCATCGGTGGTTTTGTAAACGCCACGGTCACCGCCGGAGCTCCACACTGGCCCAATGGCTGCCACATATACCACATCCGAATTGGTGGGGTCAACGATGATCTTTCCAATGTGCTCGGAATTTTTTAACCCTACATTTTTCCAACTGCTACCGCCATCTGTAGATTTGTAGAGACCGTCACCATAGGATACACTGCGCTGGTTGTTGTTCTCACCAGTTCCTACCCACACTACATTGGGGTTGCCGGGATCCATAGTAACGCAGCCGATGGAATAAGATCCCTGGCTGTCAAAGATCGGGGTGTAAGTTGTACCGGCATTCGTAGTTTTCCACACGCCGCCGGAGGCCGTGGCCACATAGTACAAGTAGGGATTATCCGGGTGGACTGCAAAATCTGAAATCCGTCCGGAGGTAAGGGCTGGGCCAATAGATCGAAATTTCAAACCAGATAAGGAAAGATTATCCAGCGGTTTTTTAACTGTTTCCGATGCTTTTTCTTTGTTTTTTTTCTTTTGTGCCTGGATTGGTAAGGGCATTGCCATCAGCAGGATCAGACACAACCCCGCAAGCTTTGTCAATGATTTCAACATAGGTTTTGGTTGTATTTTTGGTGTTGGAAGGTAGATAGCCAATGCCGATCCACGTGTGATGACCGACCTTTTTTGCCTACCCGCAGGCACCTCAATTGCTAATAACCCTGAAATTAGCGAAACCCTCGCTGATCACAAAAAGTTAATGAGAAGTTTGCAAAATAATCCCCCTCCCCAAAAAAAAACCTTCCCTTTTGGGGGTTCCTTTTCAGATTGTGGTATTAGAGGTTGAATGCAAATTGATCACCCTTAAACTCTATCTCATGTATCGCATTGCACTGACGCTCTCAATCATTTTTATCCTGGCCGGCGTGTTGGCCCAGGTTCAGGCTCAGGAAAAATTTTCCATCTCTGGTTATGTAACCGATGCTCAAACCGGTGAAAAACTGATGGGTGTACACGTGTACGACCTTAAAAGCATGAAGGGCAGCTCTACCAACACCTATGGTTTTTTTAGCCTGACCCTCCCCTTGGATTCCGTGCAATTATCAGCGTCTTATGTTGGCTTTCAAACATGGGAGCGCGCGCTCTACCTGAATAAAGACATGGAGTTCAACATCGAATTAAGCTCTGATATTACGCTGGAAGCCGTGGAGGTGACTGCCGAAGCCGTAGAACGAGTAGAGGAACAGGTGCAAATGAGTAGTATTGGTGTTCCCGTTGAACAAATCAAGAAATTACCTGCGTTTCTCGGCGAAAATGATGTATTAAAAACCCTACAATTGCTCCCTGGTGTGCAATCCGGCAGTGAAGGGCAAAGCGGGCTCTATGTACGTGGCGGAAGCCCCGATCAAAACCTAATCCTATTGGATGGGGTGCCTGTTTACAATGCCTCTCACTTGTTCGGGTTCTTTTCGGTATTCAATTCTGACGCACTCAAAGATGTAAATTTGGTCAAAGGCGGATTTCCCGCGCGTTACGGAGGCCGCTTGTCTTCTGTTTTAGAAATCAACATGAAAGAAGGCAATATGAAGGAATGGCACGGTGCCGGATCAATCAGCACCGTTGCCTCCCGCCTGACCGTCGAAGGGCCTTTGATTAAAGACAAGGCTTCAATCTTGCTCTCTGGTCGCCGCACATACATTGATCTGTTGGCCAAACCTTTTATCAAAAATTCGTTTAATGTCAACGGTTCACAAGGCGATGCGGGTTACTACTTTCAAGATTTTAACGCCAAGATCAATTATAAATTCAGTAATGCCGATCGTTTGTACCTGAGTGCCTATACGGGGCGCGATAAATTTTACTACCGGGAACGCGACAATGATCCCGACTACGGCTATGCCACCAAAGCCGGCCTGGGATGGGGCAACCTGACTACGGCCCTGCGCTGGAACCACCTGTTTGGCAAGAAGCTTTTTAGCAACACAACAGTCACCTACAGTCGCTATAAATTTGACACCAAAGCGGAGGAAGAAAGTAACTATATCGATAATGGTTTGCCGGAGAAGGAACTTTTTGGAATTGACTACTTTGCGGGGATCCACGATGTGGGTGCCAAAATCGACTTCGATTACGTACCTACTCCCGATCATTTTATCCGCTTTGGCGTGGGCGGCACTTACCACACCTTTAATCCCGGTAAATTTCACAATAAGACCATCATCGAAAGTGAGCAGGTCAACATTGACACTACTTTTGGCAATAGCCGAATTTTCAGTTGGGAATTTGCCGCCTATGCAGAAGACGAATTTAAGATCGGTGACCGGATGAAAATCAATGCGGGACTCCACTTTTCGGCCTTTAATGTGGAAGATAGTTGGTACACCTCCTTACAGCCCCGGATCAGTGCCCGTTACCTCTTGCCAAACGGCGTTGCCTTAAAAGGTTCTTATGCACAAATGCGCCAGTACATTCATTTATTGAGTAATGAAGGAATTGGATTGCCCACCGATTTATGGGTGCCAACCACTAACAACGTCAAACCACAAGATAGCTGGCAAGTAGCCGCAGGATTAGCCAAAACCTTTGGTGGCAAGTACGAAGTGAGTTTGGAAGGATATTACAAGGAAATGAGACGTGTTGTTTCCTATAAAGAAGGAGCCAGCTTGCTGCAATTTGGCGACTGGGAAAACGACATTACCCAAGGTGATGGGGAAGCTTATGGTGCAGAGCTGTTTATCCAGAAAAAGAAGGGCCGCTTGACCGGTTGGATTGGCTATACCTTGGCCTGGGCCTGGCGTCAGTTTGATGACATCAATTTTGGTAAAAAATTCCCGTATAAATACGACCGTCGGCACGATTTCAGTATCGTAGCTACTTACAAACTCAGCGATCGGGTACAACTTTCCGGAGCCTGGGTTTATGGTACCGGTAATGCCATTACGCTGGGCTATTCTCGCTATGATGCGCAATTGCCCAGACCACTTGGAGGCTTTTACAATTATCAAGTTCAACACTACGAAAATCGCAATAATTACCGGATGCGCTCCTATCACCGATTGGATGTCAATGTGGACTTTATCAAAGAGAAAAAATGGGGTACGCGAACCTGGTCTTTTGGGCTATATAATGCCTATTCTCGCAAAAACCCATTCTTCCTCTACGTAGATACCGAATTTAATCCAAATGGCGGTGACAATCAAAGGGAGCGGAAGCTCAAGCAGGTTAGCTTATTCCCGGTGATTCCGGCCATTGCCTACAAATTTGAGTTTTAAAACCTCTTGATTCACAATCAACAATCAGCAATTTTTAAATCAACAATCATTATGAAAAATCTATTTTTCTTCTGCATAACTTTAACTATGCTGGCTTCTTGTGAATTAACCGTTGAAGCCGATCTCCCCGACTATGAAAAACAAATGGTTGTACATTGTTATCCGCAACCGGAAGTTTTTCACACCATCGTTTCCACGACCGTAGGTTTATTGGAAAATACTGACCCGGAACCATTGCAAGGGGCCACCGTTGAACTTTACGAAAATGGTCAATTGCTGTTCTCCACTGATGGGAATGCCAATATGCCAATTACGGAACCGTTGGAAAATGGTCAAAATTACCTGCTGCAAGTAACACACCCTGATTTTGAAACCATGCAGGCTACTCAGACCATGCCTCAACATGTGCCCGTCAAAAAAGCGGTCTACAAAGAAAAGGGCGGCATTGATGAATTTGGTGACGAGGTAGATGTGCTACAGATTTCAATAGATGACCCGGCAGGAGAAGCGAATTATTACGAGTTTGCCCTCATGGTTAGACAAAACCCCATTGATTTTCCGGATCAGGTAGACTTTGTTTACCCCGCTGAAAACAATAGCCAAGGCATTAGTACTCTATATAGTGACCTTCTGGTGGCCAGTGATCAGTTTTTTGATGGCCAATCTTATACGTTAAGTCCCAAATTTTACGGTTATTACCAACCAGAACAAGCCACTTTTGAACTCCTTTGGCGCAACATTACCCGCGAACGCTATCTATACCTGAAATCCGTCACCGATCACACTTATGCCAATGACGACCCCTTCGCCGAACCAGTGGGGTTGTTTACCAATTTTGATCGGGGATTGGGCATTTTTGCCTTGTACAATGAGGAAACATACCCCGTTGAGAAATAATGGCCTCCCATTTCCTCAACACCTGAAGCCGAATCCCTAGCCCCAATTTCTTAAACCACAACACCGAAGTCACGATAAAAACCAATCTACATAGCGGGCAAAGACGCCTACATGCAGGTCTCCGGGCCTGCATTTTTGTTTAAAAATGCAGGTGCTTAAAAAAGATTCCGTCTTAGACCGAACCTTTTACTAAAAATCACGTATCAGCAAAACAGAAATACCGTGAAATTTATCATTGTTAAGAGTTTGAAAATTTGGCTACTATCACGTATTTTTGTCCCCCATAGAGTCCTCAGAGCTATTTTACTACCACAAAATGCTGTTAATCAGCATTCACTTCACGAGACGAGACATTGCTTTCATCCCTTCAAAAGCCTCCCAAGATGATTAGGTGTGTGTGTGTGTGTGTGCTATTGAAGTAGAAATTGTCCTGTTTAGTTGAGAAACTTCAGAAATCCCGGAACATAAAAATATCTCATGAAAAAAAATGTACTACTGTTATTGCTGGGGGTCTTGCTTTTTGCTTGTACGAAGGACCGTTTAATTGACCCCTTAGATATTGCGCTCGATAAAACGCTAAAGAGAATTGCACCCACCGGAGCTCGCGATTATTTCCAACTCCCTGAAAGTACAGACCTCGCTGCTATCCCACAAGATGAGGTTAACAACCCGCTTACTCCTGAGAAAGTAGCTTTAGGTAAAATGTTGTTTTTTGAAACTGGCATTGCTCGTGGTTCCAAGTATGCTCAGGGGAAAGGCACTTATTCTTGTAGTTCTTGTCACGTTCCTTCTGCTGGTTTTATGCCTGGCAGAAAACAGGGCATTGCTGACGGAGGAACCGGCTTTGGAGAAAATGGAGAATTCCGTACCCAGGATATCAGCTATGGGGAAGATGAATTGGATGTGCAAGGTGCTCGTGCCCTAAGTATGCTCAATGTTGCCTTTGTCACCAATTCTACTTGGAGCGGAAAATTTGGATCTACCCATGCCAACGTGGGTACGGAAGCTGTTTGGGGGCATCCTGATGACGACATCACGGAGGTTAACCACTTGGGGTTACAAGGATTGGAAACCCAAAATATTGAGGGGTTGGAGTTGCATCGGATGGTAATCGATGAATATGTATTGGATACGCTAGGGTACCGGAGTATGTATAATGATGCTTTTCCCGACATTTCAGAGGACGAACGATATGGCAATGTCACCACTAGCTTTGCCCTGTCTGCCTATATTCGTACACTACTTCCCACTCAAGCACCTTTCCAACGGTGGATAAGAGGAGACTATGAGGCGATGTCCCAAATGGAAAAGCAAGGTGCTTTATTATTTTATGGCAAGGCTGGTTGTTACCGCTGCCACAAAGGCCCTGCCCTAAGTTCTGTAGAGTTTCATGCAATTGGAGTGGGCGATCTTTGTGATGTAGATGCCTTTAATACAGGCCCTAATGATATTCGGAATTTTGGCCGTGGCGCGTTTACTCGTAAAGAGGAAGATATGTACAAGTTTAAAGTCCCTCAGTTGTACAACATGAAAGATTCACCTTTCTACTTCCATGGGAGTAGCAAAAATACCTTATGGGGCGTAGTGGATTATTTCAATAGGGCTGAACCCGAGAATCCAAGAGTTCCTGCCGAGCAAATTTCTCCTCTTTTCCACCCACTGGAATTGAGTATTGTTGAGATTCAGCAACTCGTTGCCTTTTTAAGTGATGGATTGCGCGATCCCGACCTCCAACGCTTTGTACCAGACGAAGTCCTTTCTGGAAATTGTTTCCCCAATAATGACCCGGAATCCAAGGAAGATTTAGGCTGTAACTAATTACTTTCTGGTCATAGAAGAAAAAAATCGAAGATAGGAATCGGCGTACATTTGCAAATACCGATTCCTATCTTCATTTTTGCACCTATGTTATCTGTTCACAGTGATGAATACTTCATGCAGCAGGCATTAAAAGAGGCCCATCATGCCTTTGATTTGGGCGAGATCCCCGTTGGTGCCGTGGTGGTTAGTCAAAACCAAATTATTGCCCGGGGCCACAACCAAACAGAGCAACTTAAGGACGTGACCGCTCATGCAGAAATTATTGCCCTCACCGCTGCTGCCAATTTTCTGGATGGTAAATACCTGACGGATTGTACCCTCTATGTCACTCTGGAGCCTTGTGTGATGTGTGCAGGAGCCCTGGCCTGGGCACAACTGGATCGACTGGTTTATGGCGCAGCTGATGATAAACGCGGTTTCATGCGCTTTGGCAAAAAAATATTACACCCCAAAACCATTGTCAAATATGGAATTATGGAGGAAGAATGTCGCGCATTAATGACTACTTTTTTCCAACGGAAACGTTAAGTGCATGTTTGGAGGTAATCATTCAGTCCCGGTAAAACCGGGATTTCGGAACCTCACTTCGGCTATTCTTTCGTCCGTTTCGGCTCAGCCGAGATGCACTCAAAACTGAGCCTTGCGAGAACCCCAAATCTGCAATTTTCGCTGCTAAAGCACCACCTCCAAACAAGCACTAACTTTCTGCAAGGCCGTTAAATACTGTTAATAAGCAGGTTAAAGTCTCTTAACAGTCTGGATTTACTGACCTCAATGGTGTTATTTTTAGGACAACCATTTAACAATCTAATAATGAACACAGTAAAATACCTCGCTTTTTCAGGTTTGATGATGACGCTTTTCTCTGCCTGTGGTCCTACCCTTACTCCATTTACACAAAACCTCTATGAGGAAAACCGGTGGACCGATTCTGAATTGAAAAAGATTCAGTTTTATCTGTCCAATGATATTGTGCTCCACCGGGAACTTTCCGGTGGCAAGTCTGATATCATTTCGGGAGAAATCAAGATGGTAAGCGGTAAGCAAATTGAGGAAGTGATCATCAAAAGGGGAACCCCTGGTGTCTTTCTTTTTAGCCCTAAATCCAACCGGTTTGCGGTTAGTTTTGAAGAAAACGACAGCAATTTCCTCATTTTTGGCCCCAGTCCCAAAGCCAGAAGTCGTTATGTCCTGCTTGCTTCCGATTGGGATAAAAATAAGGGAATTGTCACCTACGGTAGTAAAAAGTGGCGCGTGGATTCAGAAAGTGCCTGGTCTGGCCTATTGGTAGATCTGAAACGAATGAATCAGGTCTCCAGGAAGACCAAGGTTGCAGAAGGCCGCAAGGTCAACTAATTACTTCCAGATAGAGATTAGGGATTGTGTTTGGCACAATCCCTAATCATCTCTGTTCAACCCTTTCAAAAAAGGTACAAAACGAAATTCACCCTTCACTTCTTGATGAAATTCGTTTTCATTCAGGCGTGTAATTTTTAACATCGTTTGGACTTCCCTTCCCACCGGGATAACCAATACCCCTCCTACGCGTAGTTGTTTTAATAATGCTTCTGGTACTTCCGAAGCTCCTGCTGTGACAATTATTTTGTCAAAAGGCATAAACTCCGGAAGCCCTTTGTAGCCATCGCGATAATAACAGCGGACATTCCCCACCTGCAAGAGTTGCAACATTTTTCGGGCTTGCTTGTACAATGCCTCTTGCCGTTCAATGGTATACACCCTGGCCCCCATCATAGCCAATATTGCTGCCTGATACCCTGATCCGGTACCGACTTCCAAAATCTTCTCTCGTGGTTTGGGGTCAAGCAGCTCTGTTTGGTACGCTACCGTATAGGGCTGTGAAATGGTCTGTTCATTACCAATGGGAAAAGCTTTATCCTGATAGGCCCATTCCTCAAAGGCTTTGTCCAGGAAGTAATGCCTTGGCAATTGCCCAATCGCTTTCAACACGCCCTCATTGGAAATCCCCTTTTTTCTTAAAGTTGCCACCAATTGCTTTCTCAGTCCTTTATGCCGATAGGTATCCTTCACAGTTTTGTTTTACGTTTTTCTTGCTATTTTTGTTGTCGTTCTGCACACAACCCAAAAATAAGATAAATATGAGCAAAATTAAATTCGGCACAGATGGATGGAGAGCAATTATTGCTCAGGATTACACCGTCGACAATGTAAAAAGAGTAGCGGAAGCTACCGCCAAATGGCTTTTGGAAAGAAATGGCAGCAAAGTAGTGATTGGTTATGATTGTCGATTTGGCGGTCCTCTATTCACGGAAGTTACTGCTCAGGTGTTGGGTGCACATGGAATCAAAGTATTTTTGGCCAAAGATTTCATTTCTACACCAATGGTTTCACTGGGAGTGGTAAAAATGAAAGCCGACTTGGGCGTGGTCATTACGGCCAGCCACAATCCGCCTTCTTATAATGGCTTTAAACTGAAGTCAAATTTAGGAGGCCCTATGGTACAGGCAGGTATCTCCGAGGTAGAAGCATTAATTCCCGATGAAGCCCCTGATTTAAAACTGCCAAGTCTTGATGAAATGCAAACAAAGGGTTTACTGGAATATCAGGATTTTGAGCAAATCTACCTGGACCACGTAGCGGATAAGTTCGATTTGGAAGCCATCCGTAATTCTGGCATCCGCATTGCCTATGATGGGATGTACGGTGCCGGACAAAATGCGGCGCGGCGACTATTCCCCAATGCAGTTTTGTTGCACTGTGATTACAATCCTTCTTTCAGAGGACAGGCTCCTGAACCCATTCACCGCAACCTTTCGGAATTATCTAAGCTCATTGCCGGCGACCCTCAAATTACCTTGGGTATTGCCAATGATGGCGATGCCGACCGGATTGGTATGTACGATCAGGATGGAAATTTTGTGGATTCTCACCACATTTTGTTGTTATTGCTCCTTTATATGGGCAAATACCGCAAGGAAAGTGGCAAAGTGGTCGTCACCTTCTCTGTAACGGATAAGATGAAGAAACTGGCCGAAAAATTTGGCCTAGAGGTGGAAGTCACCAAAATTGGCTTTAAGTACATCGCAGAAATCATGGCGCACGAAGATGTGATTGTTGGTGGAGAAGAATCTGGTGGACTAGCAGTCAAAGGCCATATTCCAGAACGCGATGGTTTATGGATTGGTTTAATGGTCCTCGAATTCATGGCCAAAACTGGCAAAACAATCAAAGCACTAATTGACGAAGTATATGCACTGGTCGGTCCTTTTGCTTCCGACCGCGATGACTTGCACATCACTAATGAGGAAAAGAACGCGGTCATCGAAACCTGCAAAACCAATCCTTACAAAGCGTTTGGGAAATACCAGGTTCAGGCACTGGAAACTATTGACGGATTTAAGTTTAATCTGGATGACGACAAATGGGTAATGATCCGCCCCTCCGGTACAGAACCGGTGTTACGGGTATATGCTCAAGCTCCCGATCAAGATGAGGTCCGATCTATTTTGGATGCGACAAGAGCAACACTTGGCGTCTAATCACATCCATTCTGCAAGTTTTGTTTGGGGTAAGATTTTGCTTGCCCCAAACAAGCACTTAGATTAGAATCCCTTCTCCTTTAATTTTTCTGCAAGTTGTTCGCCAATTTGGCACCCATTCCTGGCCTATCGGCATAGACTCCCGGGTAATATTATCGGTAGCTGTTGACATTGGGTTGATGCAAATATAGAATGCCTCGTCCTGTAGGGATGTAATATCTCTAGCCGTTGATGGAAACACCGATGACTCTGTCGTGCTAATCTTCCCCAACCACTTTGTGCCGGGTATGAATGTCTTCACAGCGTTAAGGGCAATTTACGGCCTTTATTTTTGTATTTTGTATTAATACAGAGATACCGTCGGAGCCATTTTCTATTAAGGTAATATAGAAGATTAATTTATCCAAAAATAAGGAAACCAATGACAACTGCCCCCTCCGCAAGTAAAACGATCACTCAAAAGTAAGATAAGGGCGTAGTTTTTCAATCAAATCCTCAGACAATATCTTCACCTTCCTTAAATCATCAATAGATCCATAGGGTCCATGTTGATCGCGGTAGCTGATGATCACTTTGGCTTCCTTCCACTTTAGATAAGGATGTGCCTTCAGATCTTCCTCTGTAGCTTCATTGATAGCAAGGGTTTTAAAGATCGGTGATTCCAGCAAGTGAGGTTTTATCTTTTGGAAGGTGCTATCTGGTAAACCGTAGGTTTCCGCAATTTGGTCAATAGCATAAAAGCCGCCTAGTTTATCCCGAAACTTAACAATTCGTTTTGAGTAAGCCGGGCCAATACCACGTAGCTGTTGCCATTCTTCTGGAGAAGCACGGTTAATATCTATTTTCACATCCCCTCGCGTTGGGGCTGTTCGAAAAGACCGATTGTGGTCCAAGGTTGCAATGGGATGTGAATCGGATACGTCTGCCTCTGATGCTATACGAATAAAGGGCTCCAAGCGTTGATAGTCCGGTTCTCGAAAACCATAAATTTTCTTCAAGTCTTCTTTTTGTCGAAAACGCCCCCCTTTGTCACGATACTTGAGCATTGTTTTAATCACCTTATCGGTTAATCCCAGTTGGCGCAACTCTGTTTCGATGGCCGTATTGGGATCAAAAGGAAAAAGTCTGGCTTCATCATGTAATTCTTCGAGGGGAGATGCCACAGCAAGTGGCTCTGCCTTTTTCTTTGTAAACTGGATATATGGCAACAATCTTTCATAGTCTTGGTCCGAGAGGCTATAGATTTTCCCCAAATCTTCTTTCTTCTTGAAGCGTCCTCCCTTACTTCGATAATTGATGATGTTTTGACTCACCTTTGGCGAAAGCCCCAACTTGATAAAGTCTTCCTTGGTGGCTTGATTTGGATCAAAATAAAATAGCTCATGCGCCCCTGCTGATGCTAGGGAATTAGCAACATGCGCATTGTCGATCTCCGCCACAAACTGAGTAAAATCGGGGTCCGCATCACTCACCCATAGGGGATAGAATTTTGGCAATAGAAAGAATAGCACCACCAGTATCGCCAATACAGTGATTCCCCGTCGTTCGGTACGAGTATAATATAAAAATTCCGGCCAAAAGGATTTCATGCAAGTAATTATTGGGAATAAGATAATTCAATTGTTAGGGCACCATCTATGGGTAAATTATAGTATTCTAATTCCAGCGATTTGCAGGCAACAGCCCATTCATCAATCCGGTCTCGATAATTAGATCCGTCAAAGATCAATGCTTTAAACCGAAGGTGCTTTTGTAAGGTTTGTACCGAATAATTGGGACTATTGCGCAGCAGTACATAGTCTACCGTCACCATTTCACCAGGCAGTGGTGTTTCCGGATCAATAACAGCCAATCGCAAGCTATCAAATTGTAAATATTGCTGATACCAGATCCAATGATCCCGTTCCCTTCTTTCATCATCTATCTGAAAATGAGCCTGCTTTTCCCCTCCTTTGAACATGCGGTAGTTGGCAGCAGCATACTTTTGGGCATTTGGCTCCAATCCGGCATCAGCCAAACTGGAGATCGCTTTACCATCAAACAGATCGATTAGTGTGTGTTTATAGATTTGGTAAATCGTAATTTCTCGTTGGTTGAGGCGGTTCCAGGAGGTCACATTATAACTCACTAGCAGGGCGCATAGGCAGGTTAACCCACCCATGACCCAATGAGCAGTTCTCTTTTCTAAAAACCCAATTAAAAAGACAAGAAAAACATACATTAAAAACAAAGAGAGCCCGCCGATCCAAATACCTTTGATTAGGCCTGCCGGCAATTGCTGGATCAGATAAATTAAGGCATTGGTCATCCAAATGGCGGCATACAAAATCTTTCCCAGTAACCAGCCAATCAACGGCACTTTACTTAAGATTAGAAGGGTCAACCCAACTGTTAAAATCACTACTGCCGCAGGAACAACCACCAGCCCTGACAACCAGAAATAAAGAGGAAATTGATGAAAATAGAATAGACTTAAAGGGAACGTAGTTATTTGTGCAGCCAGGGAAACAGAAATTAGCTTCCAAAGGTAATTCCCCAATCGATTTTTTATATACCATTGACGGTAAATACGTGGTTGGAAATAGACAATTCCAAAAACTGCAAGATAAGAAAGTTGAAAACCAACCTGCTTTAGAAGCAATGGATTGATGCACAACAGAACAAACGCCGATGCGGCTAGCGTATTGTAGATATTGGTAAATCGGCTGAATGCCAGCCCGATAATTAGAAATGAAAACATCGTTGCTGCTCGCAAAACAGATGGCGAACCTCCGGTAATTAGTGCAAAACTCCACACCCCCAAAAGGGTTAAGCCTACTTTTATCGCCTTCCAATACCGATGCCTCCAGGGAATCAGCCCCAAAATGAACCCAAGTCCAAGATAAACCATACCAATATGCAATCCCGAAACCGCCAAGACATGCATCGCTCCTGTGTTGGCATAGGCTGCTTGTAAGGACTCCTCAATTTCAGACTTATTGCCCAAAATCAAAGCCATTCCCACCCCCAGTTCATCCGCCGTAGGTAACTGTTGCCGCAAGATATCAATACTTTTGTTGCGCCAGCGATTGGCCTGCCTCAAGATGGGATTACCAGCACGTGGATCAATAATTCGCCAATCGTCTTCATCGACGTATATCTGGTTGTAAACATTCTGTTGTCGGAGGTAGCGCCGGTAATCAAAGGCCTTAGGATTTAGGGGTGGAGCCACTGCCAGCAACTCCCCACGAAACTGAATGGCTTGGCCAAACCCTAATAAGTTCGATTTTGCATTGATCGGAATATAAACCAGCACCTTACCTGAAGTGTGTTGCCAACTCTTCTGATGAGTCCCCACAGAATCCAGCGCTACAATTAATCTTAGATGCTGCTTTCCATCCTTTCTACTTGTAACTATCCCTTTAAACCATTCTTCTTGCCCCTGTAATCTACTACAATGATCCGGACGATGGATCTCAGTGTTTAAATCCAATAGTAAAGTCCCCAATAACAAAAAGAATAGCGCAGCCCATACACCAAAACGTGTACGATGACTAAAATCAATCGCCCCCTTACTTCCCCATAATAAAAATACTAAGGCAACTACCGAAAGTACACCAACAACCCAGACTCGGTCCGGGAAATACCATAGGGGGGCCAAAACTATCCCTACAATCAATGGTATGAGTAGACGCACCATGGGAATCTCACGCAAGGGCATAATATACTTATTTGTCCAAAGAATCAATGATTAATTGTGCGGTGCTGCTTTGCGAAGACTTGGCTGTGTGAAGAGGCTAGAGAATTGAATTTTATTGACTTCCTAACAAATATAGAAAACTTTAGCTATTATAACAAGAAACTAGCGGAAAAATTTTAAAAAACGGCAGGCTTGGTCCAACAGAAAATCTTCACCCGCCCAGAACCCAACAAACCAACCAACTGTAAATCAAGCACTTAACATATCAACCCTATAAGGAAGTGGCATTACACCACTTCCTTATATTGCAATTTTCCGGCAATAGATCACAATATTAAAAAGTGACCGGTCTATTGTTAATCACATACTAATCTTTCATAAATCTTACGATCTGTGAGAGACCTCTTCCTTCCAGTTTAAGAAAATATTGGCCGGCTGGCAAGTCCTCAACAGCCACTTCTGCCGAAGCAGTTCCCTTTTCCATTAATTGGCTTCGTAAGACCTGACCAAATGCGTTGAGGACCAGTAATTGTGCCTCCTCCTTTAACGGCTGGCTCCACTGAACTGCCGCTACTGTTGTCACCAGGTTTGGAGTCACTGAAATAGTCCCAATTTGATCTCCCAGACGAATGTTGATCACTTCGTGAAGGGTGGCCTTCCCATCAAAATCTACCTGCCTCAGTCGATAGTAATTGAGGCCGGAGAAAGGCTTTCTGTCCCAAAATTGATACTGCTGTGGCTTGGATGTGGTTCCCATTCCTGAAACCATGCCTAAGTCTTGAAATGACCTTCCATCGCTACTGCGTTCTACGACCATATAGTCGTTGTTTTGCTCTGATTGGGTTCCCATCGCAACAACACCTGATTGCCTTTCTGCTCCGCCCAAAAGGGCCCCAGCTCAATGGGTAGCGCTACTGCATCGACATTTTGCGCACCAGGGGAAAAGGGGACGGGATTGGTGAGAATCTCGCTATGTTTCATAAAAGGTCCAGTAAAATCAGGGTTTCTGGCTAAAGAGCTACGGTTTGACCCCCAGGCATCGAAGGTATAAGCATCCACTACTACCCCGGAAGGTCTGGCAAAAATAACATCATCTCCCCCATTTGTAAGCTGCAAATTAGTTGTAGAAGCCGTATTCACCAAAGAAGGAATACCGGTTGGTGTTCCTCCTCCGAATACGACTATACCAATGTCTGGTCCCAATACAGTAGGGTCGGGAAATACATGCCTGACCTTAGTCCTATCCGAAATGGTCCAGCCGGAAATATCCACCGTCTCGCCAGATATATTGACCAGCTCAACAAATTCATCTTCCCGCTGCTCCACTACGCCGTCTCCATTGGTATCCAGATCCGGTTTTCCACAAATCTCATTGATGACGATATTTGGAGTTTCATCATCATACACCGTTAATACAAATTCATCATTTACCCCTGCCGCTGCTTCATTTCCCCCCGATACATTTTGTATTTGTAGCGTATAGGTTTGATCCGCTTCGAAAAGAGCATCATCGGTTAAAGTAAGGGTGACCGTTTGATCTGCAGAAGACCCGGCAGAGAAGGTCACCATCTGGGGCATGTAATCACCCAGGTCGGCTACCGCACCTGAAATTAAGGCCACTACTGCCGTGGTTGCATTGTCCGGATCAGCTCCTAGTATGGAAACATCCAGGTTATAGGTTCCTGCTCCTTCCAAAACCGTAGCAGTAGTTGAATTAAAAAAGACCTCAGTAGAAGCCGCAATTAACTCAATATCATCAATATTCCAGACTTCTCTTACTGCATTATTTGAAGCAATAATGCGCAAAGCAACCGAACTAGCATCATCGGGAACACTCACTTCAATCGCTGCATAATTATTGTTGCTAAGACCTCCCTGCGGCGCTGAGACCTCAAGTGGATTCCCCGCCATGGTAAAGGCAGTCAATGTGGCGTCGTAATCCCATTTGGCATTAGAGTTTCCTTTAAGTGTAACATCCGGAGTCACAGGAAACCCCGCTCCATCAACATTCAAAAAAACCATTACTTTATCCTTAGGATCTGCCCCCTGGTTCATATTCTTAGAAGTACTTGATAATCTGATAATTACCTTAACCCCTGTTTTCCCCATGATCATTGCCGGAGCCAGCTCCAAAGTGCCAGTATCCTGGTTGACCTGCCAGGAATAATCCCCGGTTCGAATCCTGGAATCGGCGGGCGCATCCCCACTTCCTGGGTTATTAGAAATTAGCGTTGCGCCGCTAGAAATCTGCCATTCGTTCACAATTGCCCCTTCAAATCCCTGAAAGGCAATGGTTTGTGCGCCAGCATTAATACAAAATGCCAACATAAAGAGTGTGTGTAGATAATGGTTTCTCATAATCATGATTTTAGACTTTGACAACTTATCCATCCCCTTTCAGGTCTGCTTTTCGTCAAAATCATCGTTTTTAATAAAAGGGCAGAAAGTGTGCTGCTCCAAACTACTATGGATCAAAAGATCAGGTAATTTTCGATAGTCAATTATTTCTTCGATTTACGCTACGAATCACCATGATGCCGCTCTGTAATAGAACCTGGTTTTACGATGTAAAACCAATGCTTAACAACAAAAAAATTGATAACAGTATGAAGGTAAGTGAATGTTAACATTGAAGTTGTCTAAAGTATTCTGCTTTCAGTGAGCGCATGTTTGGACAACTTCTTTGGTAATTACGCTACTAAATTACCAAAATTTAGGTTGATCTGCTATTATCTAGGAAAAATGTTTTTGCAGTTAAATGGTAAGTTTTAGGTGGTAGTCCGTCTGAGGCAAAAAAAAAGCCCCCCTCCTGTCTGCTGTGGAGAGAGGCCATCCCAAAAACCGATTTAAGTATACACTTGAAAACGGTTCTTAAGTGAATCACATACAATCCAATCGCCTTAATTATAATTGCCCATAATCTTAATTCGAATTTGTATGTTCAATCGAGATTCCATCATAGAATCAACCGATTGGTATATCAACGCTTGAAAATGGTCGCCAAACCATTATTACATCAAGCGATCCGATTGCTAAGTCTGTCTTATCTGAGTTGAAATGTGGTAAGAATAGAAAAACCAATCAAAATATCTACCTATTCCAAATCAAGGATTTGGATCAACTATCACTCAGATAGTATTAATTTTCAAAAATGTTTTGTAGATAACTCGATTAGCTCTTTAAGGAGATGCAATTGGAAATTTAAAAACGCTAAGAGATCGTTTTATGATTCCAAATGCGTGATCTGCCTTTAATACTATGCAAATATACATTATTTTTTCACATCAGACATACCCCAAAGAGGGTAATTTTGAAAAAAAGCAATATCAATGGGAAGCTAGATGGGTAGGTTTGAGAATACCATATCTAAAACCTACGCTCTCCCGGAAATTTCCCGGGAGAGCACATCCCCGGGGGCTTTATTCCCAGGAATGGTGCAGGCCTTTACATAAACTACACCAAATTTCACTTCCAGATCAGGATTGATCCATTGTCTTTTACGGAAGTCCCAACCGATCTGACGATCGAAGTACGGTTGGTGTAGTATGGCCGCACACTGGACTTCTCATAGCATGTTTTCACCTGCGCATTGCAGGGATAAACTGGATACAATTAGGTGTAATACCAATAACTGTACCAATTTTAGTATCCTTTATTAATATCCTTCTCTTTTTTATCAAACTTAAATGCAATCGTCACCTCATGCGATCCCATATTGAACTGCTGGAAGCGCTGGAAGGATACGTCGTAAGAGTAGTACAATTTAAAGGCATTGAGTTTGGTACCCAGCAAAATTCCCAAGGCGCCCAAAGAGCGGTAGGACAAGCCCGCAATCAGCTGATCGTCCAGGAACCCTGCTTTGAGGTTGAAATCCACCTGAAAGGGAGAATTTCTGATCTGACGAATCAGCAGGGATGGTTCGATATTCATACTCTTCTCAGGAATATCAAATTTGTGTCCCAGGTTAAAAGAATAAAATTGGAAAAATGACTGCCGATCAGTGGTTCCGGCAATATCATCCAGGCGGCTACGCACCAGGTTGTTAAAAGTCAGTCCAAAAAACGTATTTTCATAAAGGGTTCCATAAAATCCGATAGCGGCATCAAAAACCCCCTGCCCGTTGAGGAAATCTTCCAGCAAATCATCCCCTTGCATAAAGAAGTTACTGCCTACAATTTCGTTGTCGACCGTCATTTCCTGGAATTCTGAGAAGAAACCCGCCGAAATCTTTGCCACTTCCCGATCACGGTTTTCAAACTTGAATCGAAAGGCTACATCCATCTGTACTTTCAAACGAGACAATTGCGCGGCAGATTCCGATAATACACCAACCCCCAAACCAAAAGTTTTTCCAATCGGGCCATTGTAGTAGGCCGCATAGGTCTTGGGCGAATCTTTAAACCCCGTCCATTGTGCCCGAGCATTGAGCTGAAGGTTGTATGATTCGTTGAATCCAGCAGCAGCGGGATTGATCAAAATAGGATTTACCGTATAGTGCATGAAAATGGCCTCATCTTGAGCGACCATCCAATTGGCACAAAATAAAACTGCTAGGAGTAAAAGTATTTTTTTCATCGGAAATCGGTTAATATGCTTTGGGAATTATTTGAATGCCCGCCACTCAACTGGCGGCGGGCAAGGCTTATTTTCTATTTATTCGGTAATGATCGTCAATGATCCTCTCTCCTGAACGGCTCCGTCCGGCGTAGTGTATTCCAAGATAAAGTAATACGGGCCTTCTGGCAATACTTCTCCATTCATCGCTGTACCGGCCCAACTGTTATCGTAGTTATCTGTTTCGAAGACCAATTGGCCCCAACGATTGTAAATTTCCAGGTGATTGTCTGGTAATTCGCCGATACAGAAAATGATGAATTCATCATTCAAACCATCACCGTCAGGAGTAATTACAATGCGCTCCGACAGACAAGGGTAACGTTTGTCTTCCACAATTCCCGTGAACTCACCTACCGTAGTCTGACAGCCATTGGAATCTTCTACCTTCAGCAGGTATTCGCCAGGACACAATTCGGTAACTATGCTTTCAGTCATAGATGCTCCCTGAATATTGAGCCAACGGTAGAGATATGATCCGCTACCACCAGTTACATTTGCCCTTACAGACCCGTTACAAGGGCCGTCTTCTGTAGCCGGTTCTGTAACGATTTCTACAAAAAGCGGTTCTGGGTTGGGCAAATCGAACGTTTGCACCAATTCACAATTATTGCCATCTGTTACGGTTAGCGTATAAGTGCCTGCTCCGAGGAAGCTATTATCTGGTCCAAGTTCATCATTACTCCAGTAGTAGATAAAGTTTCCATTACCACCAGTAGCGGCTACTTCAATGGAACCATCTACTTCGTCAAAACAGCTAATGTTGTCCACTTCAGAAATCAACGTGATTGCAGGGGGCGCATTTAATTCGACCGTTCCTTCTACCGTACAACCAATACCATCTACTACGACCAAATTGTAAAGTCCGGCACTGGCACCGGTCAATTCAGGACTAGGCCCGGTTTGTATCAATTCTCCGTCTCTTTCCCATTCGTAAGTCAACGCACCTTGACCGTTTACTGCTGTAGCCAAAATACGCCCATCTTCAGCATCATTACAGCTTACTTCGTAGTTGTTAAAGTTAGAAGTCGCCATAAGACTAGTCAAGTCAAGTGCCGATGCCGTTCCGATGGTATAGGTTCCTTGAATTGTGGCACCCGTTCCATCAACAACGCTATAAGTATAAGTTCCCGCCGGAACGCCAGTCAGGTCTTCATCGTTACCGACAACTACTCCATTAGAATTTGTCCAGGTTACTGTAAAGGGTTCGCTTCCGGCTAAGGTTAAATCAATGGCGCCATCTTCATCACCCAGGCAGCTTACATCGGTTCCCGACAGGGTTGTCGGTGTCAGCATCTGAATCGTTATGGCTGGTAATTCCGTAGTACAACCATTGGCATCAGTGACCACTATCGTATAAGTGCCTTCCATCAAGTTTGTCATAGGGTTGCTGGTTGGCACTCCATTGATGGTAAAACTAAAGTTTGGCGTACCACCTGTAACTCCGATAGCAATCACTCCAGTTCCACCTGCACCATCATCATCATTGATGATATTGTCTACTGTTGCCTCCAACGGATCAGGCTCACTGACGGTTACTTGATCTGAGAAGGTATTATCATTTGCATCGGTTACTGTCCATGTATAAACATCAGGTGGCATATTGGTAAAGAGGAAGTCCCCGGATGAATTGCCCGTCATTGGCGGGTAGCCAGAAATTTCAGCTGAGTAAGGAGCTACACCACCTTCTACCATAATGCTAATGGTTCCATTTTCATCGCCATTACAACTCACCGAAGTAGATAAAGCCGTAGACGTCAATGGTGCCGAAGGCACAACAAAACAACCTACAGCAGAACAACCATTATTATCGGTCACCGTCACACAGTAAGTTCCTGCCGATAAGCCACTGATATCACCACCGGGTACCGTACCAATGCCATTGTCCCATACATAGGTATATGGCATAGAGCCGTTGGTTGCGTTGACATCAACGGCACCGTCGTTGCCATTAAGGGCGTTGGTGATTGATCCCGTAACGTTGATTTCCAAAAAGGAACCAATCGCAAAAGACCCGGTTACTTGCTGGTTATTTTGATCCGTTACTCTTATGGTATAATCTCCAGCTGGCTGGTCTACCAAATCTTCGTTATTGCCACCGACAATACCACTGTGGACTACCATGTTAGCACTATTTCTCCACTCAAATTGCAGGGTGCCGGCACCACCGGTAATGTCTACAAAAATATCTCCGGTAGCTTGTCCAAAACAAGCATTGGTAATCGTATTTAAGGTGATCACAATATCTCTCCCCAATTCTACACAGTCTTCTATGGTACAACCAGCAGCATCGGTCACTGTGACACAGTATTCGCCCGGAGTATTGAGGCCACTCAAATCCTGAGATGCAGCGGTAAATGAATTTGGTCCAGTCCAAGCGTAAGTATAGGTGCCTGTTCCGGTACCACCCGTGACCGTCAAATTGATAGAGCCATCATTACCGTTGGTAATATTATCTACCTGTAATGGCTGCAACGCCAATGGCGGATTAAGCGTACTCACTGAAATATTCATCACTACATCCGTACATCCCCGGTTGTCCGTTACGGTCACAGCATACAAGCCAGGGCCGAGGTTGATCTGTGTACTTTGATTAGGCACTGGGGTAAACCCGGCTGGGCCAGCCCAAGTATAGGTCAAAGCACCGGTACCACCCGTTGCAGAAACGGTAATAGAACCGGTATTGGATCCCGCACAAGCGATATTGGTAATATTATTGACCGAAAGCTCCAATTCTTGTGGTGAACCTACGGTATAACTTTCAATAGTAAATAAATCATTAGAAGTATCGGTGATGGTCACCATATAGGTGCCCGCAGTCAGGTTTGTGGCGCTGGAGCCAAATCCATTAGGTGTGCTCCACTCATAAGTGACTGCTCCTTCAGATTGTACTTCGGTAATCAAAATGCCACCATCAGCATCGCCAAAACAGGTCACGTCAATCACGTTGTCGGTGATCACAACCGGAGGCATTTCTCCAATGGTGATGATCCCGTCATTGCCATGAAATTCGACATCCATTTCAGCTGCATCCGTTGCCTCTATTTGTGTAGGCACATTACCAAAGGTGATGATTGTACTTTCTTCTCCAATGACGTTGAAGCATATTTGGAAAATAGCCGTACCGTCCGGAAGTGTAACGCCCACTAAAGATTCATCCGTCCAAGCCATAGTAATGGTTCCAGCATCAGTATCTGGCGGAGTTCCAAAAGAAGTTTGAGTTAAGTTGACTAAGTTAAGATTGGAAACAGAGACAAACTCTAAAATTGTGGGGTCATAGTTAATGGTAAATTGAAGCCCGATCAAGGAATCAAAATCTTGAGTCGTAACATCCAGACAAATCTGATCCCCAGTTTGGGCACTGGCATCTTCGATTATGATTCCAAAACCATCAAAACCGACACCTCCCTCTACTGTCACCGAACCACTATTCAACACCGGAACAACATTATCTTCATTAGAATCTGTAAACTCAACCACTGTTGGAGAATTACCAAAGGTAATGGTTGAGGTTCCGGCCCCCGCTCCGGTAAAACAGATTTCAAAGAGTGATCCGCCCGCAGGCAAGGTGACTCCGCTCAAGGTTCCGTCATCCCAAGTCATCGTAATGACACCAGGAGAAGGAAATCCAAAGCTCGCCTGAGATAAACCAGGTAAGTTGAAATTGCCAACCGATTCAAAAGTGAGAATGGCCGGATCATAGTTGAGGGTAAATTGAGCCCCTATAATATCAGTGAAATTGATCGCCGTTACGGGAATACAAACTTCTTCTCCGGATTCGATGGTCGCTGTACCTATGTTTAAGGTCAAATCTCCACCGCCGGTATTTCCTTCAAAGGAGACCACTCCACTCTGAGTATTGACTGGTTCTACGGTATTCTCATCTCCATCAGTAACCTCAATATTTGTAGGTGATCCTGTAATATTGACTGTTGTCGTACTGGTACCGATGACATTAAAACAAATCTCAAAGATTTCCGTGCCATCGGGTAAAGTGATCCCTTCCAGCGTATTATCCAACCAAGATAGGGTAATCACTCCCGGTGAAGTAGAAGGAGGTACCCCAAAGGAGGACGCAATCAACCCATCCAGGTTAAAGCCACCTACCGAGACAAATTCCAAGGCATTGGGATCGTAGTTGATACTAAACTGCATGCCGAGAATGTCATTAAAATCGTTCACCGTCAAGCCCATACAGATCTGATCACCAGTCTCTACATTGTAAAAATCTTCTAAGGTCAAAGTAAAACCTTCTACAGGAGGTTCACCATTAATGATCACTGTTCCGCTTTCTGTGATCACGGGATCAACATTATTTTCATCCGCGTCGGTCACCTCTATATT
>CAXHCA010000077.1:0-30698 GCA_964015035.1 uncultured Saprospiraceae bacterium | reverse complement strand
GCCTGAATAGCTTGCCCGAATATACTTCAGGGATTACCTCCAAACAAGCACTGAGTGACTCTCTCCAAACAAGCACTAAAAGAAAAGCATGATCAAAGCCCAGGGATGAAAAAGGACTCAATCATGCTTTTGCAGTCAACATTTGGATAAATAATGGGGTTTGGCTTTTTGGGTTTAAGGTGAAAATTTGGGGTTATACAAGGCGTAAAAATTTTGGTCTCTTGGGTATTTTCACTGTAAAGAGTAGCTTAGCACACAAATTCCACAAAAAAAATCACTTTTTTTTTAAAAAAAGTTCCTACACACTGATTATCAGCACTCTCCAAGAGCTCTTTTTCGTGCTTTGACAAAGAATGAGACCTAGCCAAAGTGCAATACAACACTCCCTGTAATCGCTTTTATTTTACCTTTGAGCTCGACGCTGAATCACTTGATTTGTCAAAGAACCTTTCTTCTTACGCTTTAATTGAGTATTTTTGGCACAAGCCGTAAAATATTCAACCATTGCTGAACATCTTTCGAACGAATCAACTGCTGGTTGGCTCATTGCTAATCTTTTATGCAGCCCTACTTCGGTTATCAGTATTCTTTTCTCCTGCTGATTGGGAACCAAGTTCTATGGGTATCCTATCAAAATGGGTTTATGATTGGATCGGCTACCAGGGATGGGTGCCAGATCTGATGGCTATTTTCTTGATTTTCCTGCAAGGTGTCATGATCAACGCCATTATTTTTCAGCACCGCATGTCACAGGAGATCAACCTGTTTCCCGGGCTTTTTTACATCCTCATTGGCAGCATCATTCCCGAATTTCACCACCTTTCCCCTCAATTGATGGCCAATACTTTTTACATCTTAGCCATTTGGGGTTTATTCGGCACCTATAAAGTCCATTCCTGTGCTGATCGCATTTTTAATATTGGCATGTGGGTTTCTATTGCCAGCCTTTTTTACTTTTCCTATTTGTTGTTTGTTATACTAGCTATTATTGGACTCAATATCTTGCGAGCCTTCCAAATTAAGGAGCGGCTGATGGTTATCGTTGGAGCCATAGTTCCTTATTTTTACCTGGCTTTTTATTATTTCTGGTATGATAAGTTGGCCTTCTTCTTGGAATTTCAGTTTCGATCGAATATGGCTGTTTTAGATTTTGACTTGTCCAGAAACCTGGAATTATATTTTGGCGGAGGAATCTTCTCACTGCTGACCTTGATTGTCTTGCTGGGATACGGGCAATATACCGCGAAGAAACAAATCCAGGTGCAGAAAAAAATGAACATCCTCTTTTGGGCCATGCTCATTTCAATGCTCAGTATTTTCGCCCAGGCGAATATCCAACTGGAACATCTGCTAATCCTCAATGTTCCATTAGGAATTTTTATTGCCGAAAGTTTTACGCTAATGTCCAAACGAGTGGCCGAGAGCCTGCATTGGATTGCCATAGCCGGGGTATTTATTTTACAATATTATCTATTCTGATAGCCACTATTTACTACCAGAATTGGCTATCTTTGCAGCAAAAAGCAATAATCATGAAATTTGGTGTCGTACTTTTTCCCGGTTCAAATTGTGATGATGATATGATGCATGTCCTGGGTAAGGTCATGGAGCAAGAAGTTGTAAAGATCTGGCACAAATCTAAGGAGTTGGGCAATTTCGACACCGGCGATTGTTTGATCCTCCCCGGTGGATTTTCGTATGGTGATTACCTCAGAGCTGGTGCTATTGCTCGTTTTTCACCAGTGATGCAATCAGTTATTGACTTTGCCAATAATGGTGGATATGTATGGGGAATCTGCAATGGGTTTCAGATTTTATGCGAAGCAGGACTGTTGCCGGGCGTGTTATTACGCAATAGCAACCAACGGTTTATCTGCAAAAACACCTTTCTCAAAACGACCAGTCAGCAATCTGCCCTTACCGCAGACCTCGATCCCAATCAAGTCTTGCAAATACCCATTGCGCACGCCGAAGGGCGCTTTCACACCGATCCGGAAACCTTAAAAGACCTTCAAGACAATCAGCAAATTTTATTCAAATACTGCGATGTTAATGGTACCGTCGATGATGCCGCCAACCCGAATGGCAGTCTTGACAATATTGCCGGTATCTGTAATGCAGGCCGAAATGTATTTGGTATGATGCCCCACCCTGAAAGGGCTTCAGAGGCCATTCTAGGCAATTCCGATGGTCGCCTCCTTTTTGAGTCTTTGATCAAAAATGCCACAGTTGGCGCCATGGTATAATTTTTTTTTACTTTAATATTAACTATATTTTTGCTATTTAAATATCTTTTCCTACTTTTGAATGAATTTATAAATTCCTTCATTATCCCCCTCTCTAGGCCCACTTTCCGATTTAGCACATGTTTGGAGGTAGTCATACCGGCTGCAAACCACAGGTTTTAGGAACCTCACTTCGGCTATTTTTTCGTCCTCAGCGCTGCTAAGTACTCAAAAATGAGCCTTGTGAGCACCCAAAACCTGCAATTTTCGCTGCTAAAGCACCACTTCCACACAAGCACTTAGCCTGTCAAATATATTAGCTTTGACTTGTAGATCTTTAGAATATTTTATCTACATATTAATTTTCCCCTATCGGGGATCCAGAGAGCCATCAGGCTTTGATTTAAACCAGAGAAAAATTTGCCTAATCACTAGCACTTTGAGGCTTTGCACTCAGAGTGCATGTTTGGAGCGGATTCTATTTGAAAATCAGCAGATTAGGGCTTTGACTAAGAGGTCAAATATGAGTCTCGGCTGAGCCGAGGTGAATATTTTAGCTGCCAGGTTCCTAATATGTTGGTTTTCAGCAGGAGCAAGCGCCAAACATGCTCTTAAATGGATATTGGTCAACTATGGTTTAACAAATTAACACCCTTTCTATTTCTAAAAGAATGTGACTTCCCGTTACTTTTTTGCCAGCAAAAAAGCAATGGAAGACATCTAATACCCCCCCCATAAACTTTATTGAAAACCTTTACAAATCAATTCAATGAAACATCTACTAACCCTAGTAGCGATTTTGGGGACGCTAAACCTATCCGCACAGCAGGACACCTTTCACTTTGACATCCTATCCTGCGAAGAAATTCTGGATGCGGACAATGCTAATCAAATCATGGCAGAAATGGCCAGTCTGATCCAACAATACCCCTGGCTATTTGAAGAGGCTACCACCCTTTGCGACCGAATCCTGGTTTGGCAACTATTTACGCAGGGAAATTCCATTCAGCAACAAATTTGTGACAGTTTGCGGGCTGACTTTGAAAACTTCCCCGATTTCTACCAAGATTGTATGGATCGAATAGAAGTGGATAGCGCGCTGGCCAGCAATCTGGGGCTCACCCTCTGCGATACCATTTCGGCCTGCCAGTTGGCCTTTATTCGAGATTCCATCTCCATGGTAGAATGTGACACGCTGATGGACCGGCCAGATTTTGAGCAATTCTCCAGCGATTGTGATTCCATCTTTCAATTTGACACCCTGGCCATGCAGCGATTGGCGGGCTCACAAGATATGAGGATTGTTGAAAGTGTTGCCGCCAGACTAAGCCGCTGTGATACCCTCCTCTATTGTAAAGTCCAGGAAGAATTTGGGTTGCAGGCCGATTCCATACTAAGAGATATCGCTGCCGATACTACTCAATTTCTCAATGATTGTGACGGACTGATTTTCCGGCGATTGGGGGAGGAAGCCTGGCGTTTTACCCCCGCAGAACGCATCATTCTTTGCAATTACTTGTTCAATGAACTAGAAACCACTCCAGCGGAAATCGCCGAAGAATGTGGCATCACGGAAGACCACATGTTTAGCCTCGCCACCAAATACAGTCAATGCCTACGCCAAGCCCGGCTTTATGCCCCCATCTTGTTGCATACAGACGTTGGTGGCCTAGGGCTGATGTTAGAAGGAGAAGAGTCCCAACACGGTAGCCGAAGTATGAGTCTTGGGTTCAACCTAAGCCCCGGCGAAAACCTACCTCGATTTACCCTGGGAGCGAATTTTGCGATGAACATCCAGAACGATCACTTGCACACACTGGATCCTGCTGTCCAAGAAAATCGTCCACATGGATTGACGACCACCATGCCCCTCGGCGAGCAGGTGGACGACCTTGGACTCCTCTTAATGATCGATCAGCAATTTTCCACCTCACCATATACTAAGGTGGGTTACGAAATTCGAGGAAATTTATTCGACAAGAGGTCAGTAATACAGTCAAATGGACACTTACAAATAGATGCCATGCTTAGACTCGATGAAATGGCCCGGGAAATACTCCAGGTGGACCTTTGTGGCTTTCTTTTTGAAATTGGCGGTTGGCTGCGAATTGTGGACATTGATCAAAGTGGCCAAATGCGACTTTCAAAATTATTACCCGATGGTCTCAGAAATAAAAACGTATGGGGAGCCAATATTTTTGGGTTCCAAGCTAAGGTAGCCAAGGCTTTCTAAGTGCCCGTTTACGAAATGTACAAAACCTCCAAAAAACTATGAAAAACATTAGCTCACACAACAGTCCTTCGATCGATGCAATCATTGCTTTTATTATCTTGCTCATTTGTATCATTTACTCCATTTTGTAATGACGGATTAAATGATTACCCAAACAAATGAGTTCATCATTACAGGACAAACCCCGCCAAGGCATCCGCGATTTTACGGTCGTTGCTGAGGCGGGGTACCTTGTTCTGTCCGCCCAATTTTCCCTGGGTTTTCATGTATTCCCGAAAAGCATTGCGCTTTAGTGCACGAATCTTGAGCGGTTGCAGAATATTGCCTTCAATCAGATCTTTATAGTAAATATTCTGCTGTATCATCGCCTCGTCGACCCGTTTGGCGAAAGCCACCAAATCGTTGGGCAATTGATCAAATTCGATAAACCATTCGTGATAAGGCGTTTGACCCAGGGGCGGATTGGTCTGTGGTGCAACGGTAAATTCCACCACTTGCGCCCCCATTTCATTGGCCACAGCCAATAATGCTTCTTCGACTTCCTTACCGATGACGTGCTCACCAAACGCAGAGATAAAATGTTTAATCCGGCCGGTCACCAACAATCGGTATGGATTTTTACTGACAAACTGCACCGTATCGCCAATATTGTATCCCCAAAGGCCGGCGTTATTATTGATGACAATAGCGTAATTGACGCCCAATTCTACCTCTGCAAGTGATAATCGGGTGGGGTTTTCATTAAAGATTTCCTCCGCAGGGACAAATTCAAAAAAAATACCAGAAGCCGCATTGAGCAACAATCCGGTTTCATCCTGGCGGTCCTGAAAGGCAATAAAACCTTCTGATGCAGGGTAAGTTTCTACACTATCAATTCGTTTGCCCACCAGGGCTTCCAACTTGGCCCGGTAAGGTTCAAAATTGACGCCCCCATAGACAAAAACGGAATAATTAGGGAAAATATCCTTGACGAATTGCTTCCCTGTCCGTTCCAAGAGCCGTTCATAATACATCTGTACCCACGGGGGAATGCCACTAATGAGTCGCATATCTTTGGTCAAGGTCTCTTCAACAATCTTTTCAAGCTTTTCTTCCCAAGCTTCAATACAATTGGTGGCATAACTAGGCATTTGGTTGGTGCGTAGCCAGGCAGGTACCTGGTGATTGACAATTCCAGAAAGTCGTCCTGTGGGAATACCATTAACATCATCCATTTCCGGGCTACCTGAGAGAAAGATCATATTTCCATCAATCCAATCGCCTTTTCCCGTGCGGGCATAATAGTTGAACAGCGCATTGCGTGCAGTACCAAAATGATTGGGCAGGCTCTCCTTGGTGAGTGGGATGTATTTAACGCCCGAAGTGGTGCCGGAAGTTTTGGCAAAATAGGCTGGTCGTCCGCGCCAGAGCACGTCCTTTTCCCCATCCTTGATCCGATTGATATATGGTTTTAAACCTTCATAATCCCGCAAAGGCACATTCTGACTAAAATCTAGGTATGTTTTGATTTGCTGAAAATGATGATCTCGCCCGAAGGCTGTTTGTCTTCCTACGGCAATCAGCTGCTCAAAAATTTTCTGTTGTGCGCCCACCGCATCGGCCGACCAACGGTCGATATCGCGAGCAATTTTTTTTGCTACTGGTTTGATGATCCAGGATTTGAAGCCCATGATTTCTAATTTAAGGGGCAAAGTTAGGCAAGTTGTGGAAAGAATGGTTGTCCGTTTCAAAAAATTGGTACCGTTTTATGGCTTCTTGGTACGGTCGTTAAAGCATTGTAGCGAGACTACTTTACAGCTAACGGCAGGGAAACATAGTGATAACATAAAAGTTATATGGTAAGAATTGTTATTCTCGGGAAAAATTTTACCTTTAAGAGCATATCATTGATACAACTTCGCCATTTCTGAAGTTGTGTAGAAAATCTAACTTTATACATGAAAACACTTCATGTCAGTGCAGAATGCTATCCAGCTGCCAAGGCTGGTGGTCTGGGTGATGTTGTCGGTGCACTACCAGCATATCTTGGAAAATCAGGAACGCCCACTGGGGTAATTATCCCCAAATACGCCGTGAAATGGATCAACAGTCATCAATTCACGGTGGTATATCGGGGCATGGTGCGGTTGCACAACCAATATTTTCCGTTCAGCATTGAGCGCGAAGCAAGCAATGCACTTGGGTTTCCTTTTTTTGTGGCCAATATCCCCGGAAAATTTGATCGTCCCGGCATTTATGCCGATCCAAACGGATATGGCTACGGCGATGAGGTGGAGCGCTATTTGTGTTTCCAACAGGCCGTTTTGCAATGGATCACCCATACGCCGGGAAAGCCGGAGGTAATCCATTGTCACGACCATCATACAGGGTTAATTCCTTTTATGGTCAAGCACTGCCCGGAATACCAATCACTGGCACATATTCCTACCGTTTTCACCATTCACAATGGGGTTTACCACGGAGCATTTAGCTGGGAAAAGATGTATCTATTGCCTTTTTTCAATGCAGAAGCCAGAGGATTACTCGATTGGGGCAACACCATCAACCCGCTGGCCGCCGGCATTAAATGTGCCTGGAGAGTGACAACGGTATCCCGTAGTTATTTACAAGAACTAATGGAGCGCTCTAACGGTATGGAGATGCTTTTTAGGCATGAACAGCACAAATCTGTTGGCATCATCAATGGCATTGATACAGAAGTCTGGAATCCAAAAACGGATAGCTTTATTGCGACTCCCCTAAAAAGAGGTATTCCGGCGTTCAAAAAAGCAAACAAAAATGCGCTGGGACACCGGTTCAATATTGACCTGCAACTGCCGCTGGTGGTATTCATCGGCAGGCTTGTCGGTGAAAAAGGTGCCGATTTATTGCCGGATTTGATCAACCGAAGTTTGCAAAGCGGTATGCGCGTGGCTTTCATCGTTCTCGGCACCGGTGATCCCAACCTTCACCGAGCCTTCGAACAGCTCAAACAGACTTTTCCCGGACGCTTTGATGCCGCACTGGAGTACAACGAAGGCCTGGCCCACCAGCTGTATGCCGGTGCTGACTTCCTGATAATGCCTTCCCGCGTGGAGCCTTGTGGCCTGAATCAAATGTATGCCATGACCTACGGTACAGTTCCTATCGTGCGTTCGGTGGGTGGCCTGCGCGATACCGTACCCGATATCGGGGAATCCAATGGACAAGGCCGCGGAATTCGCTTTGATCACTTTAGCTTGGATGATGCCTTCCTAGCCATTTATCGAGCGCTGGAACTTTACCAAAGACGCCAGTGGATGCAGGACGTACAAGAACGCATTATGGCCGTTGACTTTTCCTGGGAAGCCTCGGCAGCCCGTTATATCAATATTTATGAAGAACTTACATCCTTAACTAGAGCTCATGTTTAACCTGTCAAATTACCAGCTAAACATGGATTAGAAAACCACAGCAACTATGATCAAAATGATAAGCCTCATTCTTGGTGGTGGCGCCGGCAGCCGTTTGTATCCGCTAACCAGTCAACGTTCCAAGCCCGCAGTACCGATAGGAGGAAAATACCGCTTGATCGATATTCCTATTTCAAATTGCCTGAATTCAGGAGTGAAGCGCATGTTTGTCCTAACACAATACAATTCTGCATCGCTCAACCAACACATTAAGAATACCTTCAATTTTGATCTTTTCAGTCACGGTTTTGTAGATATCCTCGCTGCCGAACAAACTCCCAACAGCGATTTGTGGTACCAGGGTACCGCCGATGCGGTGCGACAGTGTATGCACCACCTGGCCAATCACGACCATGAATACGTGCTGATTCTCTCGGGTGACCAGCTGTACCAAATGAATTTTGAGGCTTTGGCCAAATACCACATTAGCAAAAAAGCCGACTTGACCATCGCCACTATTCCGGTAGTCGCTAAAGATGCCTCTGGTTTTGGGATCATGAAAGTTAATGAGGAAGGTATTATTGAAAGTTTTATTGAAAAGCCATCTGCTGAAGTACTTCCCGAATGGCAATCACCGGTAGAGAAGAAATACGCTGACCAGGATCGGCACTACCTGGCGTCGATGGGCATCTATATTTTTAAAAAGGAATGCCTCGACAAATTATTTGAGGACAACCCTCATGCTACTGATTTTGGAAAAGAAATCATTCCTCATGCCATCAATAGTGGGTATCGTATTGCCAGTTATGCTTATGATGGGTATTGGACCGATATCGGAACGATTGGTTCTTTCTTTGAAGCCAATATCGCTTTGACAGATTCCATTCCCGAATTTAACCTATTTGATAGTTCTACCCAAATCTATACTCGCCCGCGATTGCTGGCCCCTTCGAAAATCTTTGGCACCTGGTTTAACCAGGCCATTGTTGCAGAAGGTTGCATTATTCATGCCAAAAAGATTGAACGTTCTGTGGTGGGTATTCGAGCTCGTATCGGAGAAAACACAGAAATTTCCAACGCCATTGTGATGGGAGCCGATTATTATGAAACATTGGAAGACATTGCCAAGAAAAACGGACAACCTATCATGGGGATTGGCAATAATTGCTTTATTCGCAATGCTATTTTGGATAAAAACTGCCACATTGGCGATAATGTGCGCATTCACGGAAGTGTTGCCTTAGAGGAAACAGAGACGGATACCTATGTCATCAAGGATGGCATAGTCGTGGTGAAAAAAGGTGCCATTATCCCATCGGGCACCAAGATTGGCCTACATTCCTAAAAGCATGTTTGGCGCGAATTTGTCTTTAGTAGAGACGTATTATAGCCATGCGTCTCTACTGATTTCCAGCCTCTTCCTCCGCAGCGGGCCGGCAAAGAAAAGGTAAAATATTGTCGTACCAGGTAACCAATGCAATACGCCGGGCCTTGGTCAGGTCTTCACAGGCATCGCCCAATCGGTTGAGGTCGAGATAGGCTTGACCACGCGCCAGTAGCATGCTAGCATCATCGGGAAACATGGCAACCGCCTCTGAAATTTTTGCCAGACCCGCTTCTTTATCCGCAGCCTCTTCTTTGTCAAATAGAACTGTGCCCTCATTCAGGAGATCATTCGCCTTTTGGTAACGATCCACTTCCGCCTTACAAGATTCCACAGTAGGTAAGAATGCCAAAGACAAGTCAAAAGCAGTAGGCACATTTCTCCCCTGATAGGTAGCTGGCGTCCATTTGCCACGTGTGGAGATAGCCGCATCAATGGCCTCGTACCAAAAATCAAAACCCAGATCACTAAAATCGGTGATATCTAAGATGCGCACGTTGCCATCGGCTTCAATCAGCACCTGAACATCCATTTTTCCGACCAGGCAACTATCATTACCCACCGGTGGGTAGTCCAGTTTTTCGTCCAGAAAGCTACTGAGCGCCTCTCCTCCACCTTCAAATTCCAAGGCCGTATCAAACACCGTGTATACCGTATCTCCATCCACCATAGAGAACGGAGGTGCTTCTTCCAGCTTAAACCGTACCGGCAGGGTAAAACGCGTGCGGACCGGCTCCCCCTTATTTTTACCAGGCACCCATTTCAGATCTACTTCCGGCATAATATTGACTACGCGCAGGGCCTCCTCACCACAACCTCCACCAATATCTTTGATTACTTCTGTATGGGTAATGCTACCGTCTTTTTCCACAACAAAACTGACCACCACGGTACCGGCAATATTCTCCTGAATGGCTGCTGCCGGATAGGAAACATTTTTGTAAATAAACGCCAACAATTGCTCATTGGCACATTGTTTTTTGACCGCTAGTGTGGTATCCAGGCTTTCGCAAACCGGGAAACGCGGCATTTCTTCTACTGCTACATAAATGGTGGTATCCCCAGTTTCTGATTGGGCAGTCAATTGCAATGTCAGGATACAAAGAAGTAGACACCAGATCGCTTTACTCATAGGTTTTATTTTTTTCAAATCAGGGCGTAAAGGTACAATTTATTCAATAACCACATCCAACCACTCCTCTAGTGCCACCTCCAGTTTTTGCTTTTGCTGGTCATTCATATTGCGGATGCGGGCGGTACTGTGATCCCGGCCATCCATGATGAACCAAAGGGAGTTGGTGTCCTTAGAAGGAGGTACGCCGGTAGCAGACCAGGTGTCGATCCCTCCGTAGATATAAATCATGTTGTTTCCTTCTTTGGCCAGCCATTTGGATACTTTTTTGATCAGCTTGTCACTAAATTTCACTTCCACCCCTTCGGGGACAAAAGCGGCGTGCGGATGTTTGGGAAGCGCGTTGAGCCATTTCTTAAAGCGTTTGGTCTCAAAACCATAATACCCCATCTGACTGGCCGCTTGGTAGTAATGTGGGGCATAGTGCTCTATCAAATCGTCGGCGTAGAGGGAAAGCCCTACCACCTGGTTGAAATGCTCAATTAAACCGTCAATGTCGGCATCCTTAGTGGGAATAGTATTGCAGTCTTGTCCGGATTGCCAAAACGAGAAAGGATATTCCAAGATGGCATATTCAAAAGCCATTTCCAGACTCATATAGGTAAAATTCATGCCTTTTCCCTTAGCGTACCAGGCCAACCGGGGCAAAATTTCTTCTCGCTGCTTCAACATACGAACCTGAAAGTCATAAATGGCCTTGCGACAGTCATCGCTTCCGGCTTTCGCCAAATAGTCATAAATCCGCTGGTCGGCAAATTCCAGATTGAGGGGTGCAACGTAGGGAACTGAAGCTTCTACATCATCAGGGTAGAAATATTTGTAAAAGATGGTGGTCTGCCCCCCTTTGCTGATGCCGGTACTCACCCAAGGGCCATGATACAACTCGTGCAATAATTCATTGATTTTGTGCAAATCGGCCGTAGCTTGTTCCAGCGTCAGATATTGCCAATCGTAGTTTTCCGGTTTGGATTCTCCAAAAAAGCGATGTTCTACTTGCACCTGATTGGCGTCCAAAAAACGGGAAAGCTCGTAAATTCGGTTGTTAGGACGGTCGTATCCTTCCGTGACAATCACGGTGGGATGATCATATCCGACATGAGATAAAAAGACCCGCTGATAGAAATATCCTTTGCTCGGATTATTGTGGTCCAGTGGTTGTTTTACACGCAGTTCATAAGCAGCCTGATAATCGTTGGGCGTTTCAATGGCTTTAAAAATGACATCGGGTAGCTCAAATAGTCGATATTCCAGTGCCGATTGACCAATTAACAAACCGTTGAAACATAGGAAAAGTACAACGGTCAAGAGGAAGTGTTGTCTCATCGTTTTTGTTTTATCTTGCTAATTGTTAATTCATTTTTTTGGCGACAGCCAATACCTCCGACCAAACGCGAAAGGCATTTTTAGAACAAATTTTTTCGATATCCTCTGTGGTATACCCCCGCTTGAGCAACTCATAAATGAGGTTGGGATATTGGCTGACATCCTTCAGTCCGGTAGGCAATGAATCCCCTACTCCATCAAAATCCGACCCTAATCCGACGTGATCGACACCTGCAATCGCTACTACATGGTCAATGTGATCGGCAACCTTTTTGACATCTGAATACAGCCCGGGATGTGCCATGCGAAATTTTTCAATAATTGGTTTGGCCAAAGAATCCTGATAGTGCAATCCTTTTGCATCGAGTATAGCCTCTAGCTCCGCCCTCAGTTCATCGCGCTTTTTTTGGATATCTCCGTCCAGAAAAGTGGAACCAAAGTTGATCTGAATCACACCATTCTTTTCTCCCAGGAGGCGGATCATGTCATCATTCATATTGCGTTCAAAACCAGGTGTAAATTTCCGCACCGAAGAGTGGGATGCAATGCAGGGGGCTTTGGAAATTTCCATCACTTGATAAAAAGTACTATCAGATACATGAGAAATATCGACCATAATCCCCTGCTTATTCATTTCCAACACCACTTCCCGACCAAAGGGGCTCAAGCCATTCCAGGTACGGGTGGTATCATAACTAGAGTCACAAATCAAATTGTCTTTGGAGTGTGTGAGGGTGATATAACTAATGCCTCGATTTTTAAAATACGCTACATTGCGCAGATCATCTTCGATCGGTGCCCCATTTTCCATGCCCATCGGCAAAGAAATCAACCCCTGCTTAAACTGCTGGTACACCTGATCAGGACTGACCGCTATGGCGAACTTGTCAGGATGTGATCCCGCAATTCCTTTGACCATCAAAATCAAAGAATCCGCCAGCTGTTTTGCACCGCCATCTACCTGATAAGAGGCTGGGATATAAATGGACATAAAAGGAGCATCCAGGCCTCCTTCCTTAGCGCGTACGTAGTCAAAATCCCCCTCATCGGCCTGCACGGGAATGCCGATATACTCTTTGGTAAACCGGAAATTCTGCACCCTCAAGCGGTAAGGTAAATCCACGTGACCATCTGAAATGATGAAGGCATGCGCCAAAGAATCGGCCAATTGATACAATGGATCTTTTGCACCACCATTCGCTGTACGTTCTTTTGTTTTTTGAGTATTCATCCCTGTTTTAGGCGAACAAGCCGAAAAGCCGAAAAGAAGTGCCCCACTCAAAAACAAAAGAGAAAAAAATCTGTAAAGAGAAAGATAAGCAGTAATCGGTGATTGGTTCAATAACCTTTGTGAAGCGTTGATTTTTTTCATGTTTTAAATTTTGAAAGCCCTGCCTTTGGACCGATGCCAGACCAAAGAACCTTAAATCAAAAGCGTGTGATCGTCAAAATTACTTAAAAAATACTGTTTTCACTCAACCACTCGGGTGGGGCCCACTGTTTAATAGAAAGTTCTACCAAACTTAAGCCACTCAACAAAGCTATGAAAGACAAGGTTGTGCTCATCACAGGAGGAAATGACGGAATCGGGAAAGCGACAGCTTGTGAGCTGGCCGAGCAAGGAGCAAGCGTCATTATTGCTGGCCGCAATGAAACCAAAGCGGAAAAGGCCGTTGCCCTAATCAAAGAAAAAAGCAATAATGATCAGGTTTATTTTCTGCCCTGTGACCTCAGTAGCTTCGCAAGCATCCGCCGGGCAGCAGAAGTTTTTAATCGCCAATTTCCCCGCCTTGATATTCTGATTAATAATGCGGGGGTATTCAGCGGTGAACTAGAATTTACCAAGGAAGGATATGAGCTGCAATTTGGCGTGAACCACCTGGGGCATTTTCTGCTCACCCATTTACTACTGGATCAATTAAAAGAAGCTCCTTCTGCGCGTATTATCAACGTATCCTCTGTAGCCTATCTACACGGAAAGATAGATTTTGACAATCTAAAAGGAGAGAAAGGACCTAAGGCATTCCGAGGCTTAAAAGCCTATGCGCAGTCCAAGCTGGCCAATGTATTGTTTACCAGAGAGTTTAGTAGACGTTTTTCTGGCATTACCGCCAATGCCCTTCACCCGGGAGTGGTGCGCACTGGGTTTGGTGCCAAAACTTCCAAATGGTCCATGCGTTTGTTATGGCTATTGTGGCAGCCTTTTATGCGCAGTCCGGAAAAAGGTGCTGCAACATCCGTATATCTGGCCACTGCCGACCGCTTGGAAGGCGTAACCGGTCAGTTCTTTGATGAACGCGGCTGCTGCCGACGTCCTGCTCGCTGTGGCAAGAATGACATGATGGCCAAACAATTGTGGCGATATAGTGAAGAAGCCATTGCACAGGGATAAGAGCACATTTGGAGGTTCGGTTTATTTCTTTTACAAAATTTCCGTGCTTGCTAATTCCTAACAAAAATAGTAACCATTGAACACTGAGCAACTCCACCAACAATTAGCACAACTGGAAATTCTATCCCGTCAATTGGAGCCCACCGCTGCCAATCGGCACGAATGGAACCACCAGACACAAAACTATGCCGACCAATTCCTGGATGGCATTGAAAATCGAAATGCCTACGACCAATCTCCTGAGTCGCCAATTCCTCTTTTGGAAATTGAAGATTCGCCCAAAGCCTTTCCGCAACTGCTACAATGGTTGGATCAGGTCGTGGATCGCTCCGGGATCAATCCAGCAAGTGGCGGCCATTTGGGGTACATCCCCGGTGGCGGGGTATTTGCTGGTGCCTTGGGAGATTACCTGGCCGCGGTCAGCAATCGTTATGCGGGCTTATACTTTGCCAATCCCGGAGCAGTACGCATGGAAAACCAGCTGATTCGATGGATGTGTAAAATGGTCGGATATCCGGCTCCTGCCTTGGGTAATCTGACTTCCGGTGGCTCGCTGGCCAACCTGATTGCCCTCACCACAGCACGGGAGAAAAAGGGCCTAACGGCATCTATGATTCCCAAAACGGTGATTTATCTCAGCGAACAAGTACATCACTGTGTGCAAAAAGCCATCCGGATCGCCGGTTTAAAGGAAGCCGTCATCCGCTATGTTCCCCTCGATGACCGATTCAGAATGCGGGCCGATGCACTGGAAGAAATCTTGCAACAAGACCGAAAAGCGGGCTTAGATCCATTTCTCGTGGTCGGGTCGGCAGGCACTACGGATACCGGCGCCATTGATCCGTTGGCGGCCATTGCTCAACTGGCTCGAGAGTACCAATTGTGGTTTCATGTCGATGCCGCCTATGGTGGCTTTTTTCTGTTGGTCGAAGCATTTAAAGCGGCTTTTGCGGGTATTGAACAATCGGACTCCCTGGCTATTGACCCACACAAAGGGCTGTTTTTGCCCTACGGCATTGGGGCTGTCCTCATCAAAGATGTACATGCCCAGCACGGTGCCCATTATTATCAAGCCAACTACATGCAGGATTCGCTGGTGATGCAAGATGAACCCTCTCCTGCCGATCTCTCCCCTGAATTGACCAAACATTTTCGGGGTTTGCGCATGTGGTTGCCCTTACATTTATATGGCTTAGCACCTTTTCGGGCCGCCTTGGAAGAGAAGATTTATCTGTGTCGGTATTTCTATGAAAAAGTGCAAGATTTAGGCTTTAAAGTCGGACCTTATCCGGAGTTGTCGGTGATGATTTTCAGATATATTCCCCAGGAGGGGAATGCCGATGATTTTAATGAGCAATTGGTCAGGGAAGTCCGGGAAGATGGGCGGCTGTTTCTATCATCAACCATGATTGATGGTGTCTACTGGATTCGACTGGCGGTCCTGAGTTTTCGAACGCATCTTCGGGAAATTGAGCTGCTGTTACGCATTTTAGAAGAAAAGGTGTCCCCACAATCAATTGGCTCTTAAAACATATTTGCCCCTCCCATACAAAAAGAAAATCCAATGACAAGTACCAAACCGGCACTCAGTAAAAAGGCCCCACCCAAATCAGCACGCTTCTTGACAAAAAACACGATGGCGGTGATGATATTTACTACCACGTGCAAGCCAATGGCCATCATCATAAACAATGGAAAGTCATAGATTCCCTTGGTCATGAGGCCTGAACCGAGCGTGTAGAAAACGAGGATGAGCAGATTGTACAAGAGGACTTGAGGCATTTTCATTTGGCTCATATTTCCAGTTTTTGAAGTTGATGCAAATAAGCTTCCTGATGCGGCTCCCGATAAAATAAGTTCATCGTTTCAAAGGGAATAATCCGGCCATCTTTATGTACGATATGTACACAACTCTTTTTAATGGCGCGCACATCAAAGTCGTATGCATCAATAAAATTCATGATAATGATGCGAAAGAGGTTTTCATACCCCAACCCCGGGGCTTGTACACTCGGCAAACAACACAGTAAGTCGTTAAATTCTCCTTCCAGAGCCTCTACCGAATTGGCTGTACTAAATATCTTCATCACATGACCGTGCAATCGCTCATCCTGTTCGTACACAATGGTATTTCGCGAATTGTTTAGCAATAAATCCGGATCGATGAACCGGGTAAGCGGCTGCACTTTCCCTTCCAGTTTAAGGGCATACCCCATGGCCAATGCATCCGGATTGCAGGGTACGGGAATGATATCGTTGGCTTCAAAAACATCGGTTTGTTCTAAAATGGAAGAGCGAACTTCTGTCAAAGTCAGCCGATCTGTGGCGGGATTAAAATGCTCCGTACGTCCAGCCACCTGGGTAGGTTGAAAGGTGACGCCACGCACGCAGCGTTGTTTTAATGCAAAGTCGATAATTTTGCCAATCTCATCGTCGTTCAGGCCTTTTTGTAAGGTCACTACAAGCGTGGTTGCCAAATTGAGCTTATTGAGGTGCGCCAACGCTTTCATGCGTGATTCCAGCAAGTCTCTTCCACGCAAACATTCGAGGGCACTAGGTTTGAAAGAGTCAAATTGCAGGTAAATTTCAAAGTCAGGTGCGTAGCTGGCCAGCCTTTCGGCAAAGGCAAAATCTTTGGCAATGCGAATGCCGTTGGTATTGACCATGAGGTGGCGGATGGGCCGGGCTTTCGCCAAATCTAGAATGTCAAAAAAATCCGGGTGAATGGTCGGTTCGCCTCCACTGATTTGTACAACATCGGGTTCTCCTTCATTGGCCACAATAATGTCAAGCATGCGCTCCACTTCTTCCAGAGTGCGGTGACGGCCGTGGGTGGGCGAGGAGGAGGCATAACAGGTGGGGCAACTCAAATTACAGCGATCCGTAATTTCTATTAAAGTCAAACAGGAATGCTGTTCGTGATCAGTGCAGAGACCACAATCGTAGGGGCAGCCGTGGTGTACTTTCGTATTAAACCGAAGCGGATACTCCGAGGCCTTATTGTAATTGCGAATGTTTTTATAATAAGCCACATCCGTAGCGATCAACACCTTTTGACGGCCGTGCTCCGGGCAACGCTTGAGCATATACACCTTTTCGCCTTCAAAAATGATCTTGGCCTCAACGCGACGCAGGCATTCCGGGCACAGGCTGAGCGTGAAATCGTAATAAATGTATTTGCTTTCCGGCATAGGGTCAATGGGTTTGCAACAAGATCGGGATTTTTTGGGAAATTCATTGAGGGCTTTGACAAAAAGGAAAAGTTGCACTGTTTTTTGCCTAGTTGAAGATTTGGAATCAAAAGAGTAATTTTAGGGGTTATAAACGACTTTTTTCATTTGCAGGAAAACCACTCCTGTTTTATTAGATCTCCTTAATGACTGACAATTCTACCAGCTTAAACAAATACATCAGTAGTACCGGAATTTGCTCTCGTAGAGAAGCCGATAAATGGATCGAAGCCGGACGGGTAAAAATCAATGGCGAGGTGGCCCGAAAAGGCAATCGCGTGATAGAAGGAGATGAGGTAACGGTTGATGATCAGCCGCTGCGAGACCGCCCGAAACTGGTCTACATTGCCCTCAACAAGCCGCCAGGTGTAACCAGTACTACCGACCTCAAAGACCCCGATAACATCATCGACTTTGTCAAACACCCCAAAACAATTTTCCCCATTGGCCGACTCGACAAGGCATCTTCCGGCCTAATTTTGCTGACTAATGACGGCGATATTGTCAATAAAATTCTACGCGAAGAAAACAACCACGAAAAGGAATATATCGTCACCGTGGATCGGCCCATCACTAATGATTTTATCCAGCGTATGAGTAATGGATTGCCCATTTTGGGAACGGTGACCAAAAAATGTGTGGTGCAAAAGACAGGAAAAACCCGCTTTACCATTATTCTTACTCAGGGACTTAATCGACAAATCAGGCGGATGTGTGCTTATTTGAACTATAAAGTGTTGACCCTAAAACGGGTGCGTATCATGAATATTCATTTACACGGATTGAAGGTAGGACAATGGCGTGATCTAACGCCGGAAGAATTGCGGACACTCAATAAATCGATTGGCCACCAATGATGATCACAGCGATTTATGCCGGTAAGTAGTTCACTAATTTGCAGTCCTGCTGCAACAGTTTCTCAAAAGCTCGTTTAACGCCACAAATGCAAGAAAGTGGTGGTGAGTGTTGTTGTGTTTTTTCAAAAGGAACACAGGAGGCCATTTATTTTACCCCAAAAAAAGCGTACATTACAAAGTAAGTTTCACCGATATGGCTCAAATCGAAGACATTCTCAATCAGTATAAAAGTTTCGTACTCGCCGAAGCATACCTAAAAGCGCTCCATCATCAAATAGCAGAGGGACATCATCAACTCGATCAAATATTTGCAGCTAAGCGCGATAGCGAAATGCGGCTCAACAGCTATGAGAATATGGTCGCTCAAAGTAACTCTGAAAGCTTTGAGCAGGAAAAGGAAAGGTATTATCGCTTGGTCACTCGCTACAAAGAGTTGCACAAGCGGATTGACCTGGCAAAATTTGAGGTCAGCGTGCTGGAAGACAAAATGAAAAATAGTGCCGATATCCACGCGCAACTTCACGAGTTCCTCAAACAAGATTTGCCGGATGCCTCCCAGTCTGGCATTTTACATTTAGATTTGATTTTGGGGTTTACCCAAAAAATTGAAGAGAAGAAGGGACTAAAAAAAGAAGTATCTGAGGCCATCAGTAAAGGCGAAATCCTATTGAAAGAAATCAAGCTTGTCAAAAAGTTTCTCAAAGAGATAAAGAAACAGATGACTGCAAACGGCGTGTTTGACAGTCTGATTGGTGTCAGCTTGGTGAAACTGGAAAAATTTCAGAAAATGGCCCGCGTCTGTATGTCACATTTAGAGGGATACGAAAAGGAGATCGCCGATATTTATGAGTATTTACATATTCCCAATGCCGCTAAGTTTCGCGATGGAAATGAATTTATAGACCAATATTTTGAAAAACTGAGTACCGATCGATTGTTTTCGCTAAGTGAAAAGGATTGTTCCTTTTACTTACAAAGAATTTCAGAGAAGGTCACTCATACGCAACAAGCATTAAACAACAAATTTGCTGAAGTAAAGGAGCATATCGAGAGCCTGGAGGAGAAGAGGGGATTGGTCATTGTAGAGTCTATGAAAAAATGATCAGATGGGAGGCATCCCTTTCCTGGCAACCAAGCTCCCTGGTCTCAACCACACCTTCCAGTAATAAACCAAGCCAACTAGTGATGTCCATTGGAGAGTAGTCATTCCCAAGCCGAGAACCTCACCGGGCCGAATAAACTCCACCATAAATCGGTAGCTAAGATAGGCAACCATAAACAGCCTAAATTTAGCTCCTGAAACCAGCGTCTCCTTTTTTTGTAAAAAGTATAAAAAGGACCAACAAGCCAACAAAAAGACAATTTCATACAAGGCCGTTGGATGTCGCAACACACCATCTCCTAAATCCATGGCCCAAGGTAGGGAAGAAGGCAATCCATAGGTCGGTTCAAACACCCCCATTGAAAAACAGCCAATGCGGCCAATAATCATCCCCAGGATAATGGGAAAAGTGAATAGATCGCCCGAGGAGTGCTTTACACCAATCATCTTCTTTATCAACTCCACTCCCCATAAACCACCCAACAATCCTCCCACAATGGTTTTACTTTGATAATAATACAGCCAAGAGGTTGCCGCAGAAAAAAAGCGCTGTGGATCTTCCAGCGCACCGACCAAGCGGGAACCAATCAATGCACCGAAGGTAGCGCCAATGATGATCCAGAGTCTTCCTTGATCTGAGATAACATCCACCTGCTGCCGACGCAGGTACAAATAATAGCGAAAACCAAGAAAGAAGCCTAGTAATTCGAAAAGGGTATGAGCATAAAGCTGCAGAGCACCCACTCGAAAGATTAGTGGAAATTCCAAAGCATAGATTTCTTGCCAAATAAGAAATTATTGGCCGAAAAATCGAAAGATCAGGCAGAAACTTTATATTTGTGAAAACAACGTACGTCCTTTTCTACTTTCTCAACAACCCAGTTTTCGCCTAAGTTACAAGGATTGATGCTAACCCATATTTGAAAGCACATGGTTCTGTTTTATTTGACTATTTATGAATAGGATGCGAACCGTGAGGCGTTTTGTGTTTTCCGATAGATCCAAATTTATTAACCATGAGCGAATTAAAACCGTTTAAAAAATGAGATTAACTATTACCCTCACCTGCCTGCTCCTGTCGACCCTAGCATTTTCTCAGGCAAAACCTACTTATTGCGAGGAATTACCTGTTACTTATGAGAAAGGTGCTTGGGTGACCCGTGGCGGTGACCCTCGAACCAAATTGCCTGAATATCCCACCCAACCGGTAAAGGAGTATAAAATACAGGTGGCGATCTTGAAGTTTACCAGCCCTGCTGACTTCTCTTTTCACCCCAAGTTGGTAGCCCGCTATCGCCCTTGTGAAGAGGTGTGGGTCATCGAATCCAGAGAAAGCTTCCGCGACCGTAACGAGGCAGAAAAACTGCGCAAAGAGTTGGAAAAAAGCGGCTATAAAGGTTGTTACATCACCGAATTGCTCGGCTACTACTAATATTTCAACAATAAGTCGATCGCTTTTTCTATTTTTTCACTAGAAGGAATCATCGTTTCCTCCAGTGTGCTGTTGAGTGGAATGGCCGGAAGATTTTCGGCACCAATGGTCCTTACCGGTGCATCCAGACTTTCAAAGCACTGCTCTTGAATGCGGGCCGCCAAACTTTGCGCAAAGGTATTGTGCACCGGTTCCTCAGTGACCACCAAAATGCGGCCATGTTTTTCAGCAGCAGCAAAAATGGCGGTTTCATCTAATGGAAACAGGGTTCGCAAATCGAGTACTGCTATTTTTCCGGGAAAGGACTTCGCAGCATTTAATGCCCAATGCACTCCCATTCCATAAGTTACGACCAATAGTGATTCTCCCGATTCGATGGAGGTCTCTTCTGCGTCCAACGCCATGCGTGATTTCCCAAAAGGGATCACATAATCGGCACTAGGTTCAATAGTGCGAGCAGCTTCAGTGCCCTTTACCTTAGACCAATACAGGCCCTTGTGTTCCAAAATAACAACCGGATTGGGATCGTGGTAGGCCGCCTTGAGCAACCCCTTCAAATCAGCACCGGTACTTGGATAGGCAATCTTGATGCCCCGGATATTGGTCAAAACCGATTCCACACTTGAAGAGTGATAAGGGCCACCACTGCCATAAGCGCCAATCGGCACCCGAATGATACAACTTGCTGGCCATTTGCCGTTTGATAAATAATAAGAGCGGCTCACTTCCGTGAATAATTGATTGAGCCCAGGCCAGATATAATCGGCAAATTGCACTTCAACAATGGGTTTCAAACCAACAGCCGACATCCCTACCGTGCTGCCAATGATGAAGGCTTCCTGGATGGGGGTATTAAAGACGCGTTCATCACCAAACTTTTGAGCCAGCGTTGCTGCTTCCCGAAATACACCTCCTAATCTTCCCCCTACATCCTGCCCATAAAGCAGGCACTCTTTATGCTCTCGCATCAGCTCTTCCACTCCAAATAGCGCACTGTCCACCATCACCGTTGGTTGCTTGCCTTTTGGCGATCGCTCACCGCTTTCTTCGGTAATCGGGGTTGGTGCAAAATCATGGGTGAACAAATCTTCCGCTCGAGGATCTTCGGCGGCTTTGGCCCGTTCAAAATCTGCCTGAACACTAGCTTTGGCCTCTTCCTCAATATTTTCTAATTGTTTGACAGAGATGCCTTGTTCAATCAACAGTTGTTTAAATATGGGGAAAGGATCTCGCTCCTGGTGCTCCTCCAAATCATCGCGATACCACTCCTTACGAACCCCCGAAGTGTGGTGGTTGAGTAAGGGCACACTGGCATGAACCAGAAACGGTCGCCGTTCCTCACGAATCGTTTTGATGACTTTTTTTATAGTCAGGTAAGATTCAAAAAAATCAGTCCCATCGATACTAATGGCTTCTATTCCATGAAACCCTTGGGCATATTCTGCCGCATTTTGTGCCCGGGTTTCCTCTGCATTTGCCGAAATATCCCAGCCGTTATCCTGCACCAGATAGAGAATAGGCAGCTGTTTTAAGGCTGCCATTTGGAAGGCTTCTGCCACTTCCCCTTCGGTCACTGAAGCATCGCCCAAAGAACACACCACCAGCGGCAACCCTCCTTTTTCTTCGGCAGTCAATTCCATTTTTTCTCGATATTGTAAGCCCAAAGCTGCTCCGGTAGACGGAATCGCTTGCATACCGGTGGCAGATGATTGGTGTGGAATCTTAGGTTTATCCGGATCTTTTAGACTGGGGTGGCAATAATAGGTACGTCCCCCTGAAAAAGGATCATCCCGTTTAGCCATCAGCTGCAACATCAGATCGTGCGGCTCCAGTCCTATCCCCAATAACATAGCATCATCCCGATAATAAGGGTACACGTAATCTTGTGGCAATAGCTGCATACCAACGGCCAATTGGATAGCTTCGTGGCCACGAGACGTGGCATGTACGTACTTGGAAACAAACTTAAAATTGGCTTCGTACAAGTCCGTCATGGCTTTGGCCATCGACATTTTGTAAAAGGCGGAAAGCAGTACTTTTTTGGTAATACTTTGGCTGGTCTTTATCATAGCTTGGTCAAGGCTTTATACAGGTGTTACACTACGGCCTTTTTATAATGCAACATCCTTTTCAATTTGAGTTTATTTGGTCAATTTCTCTCCCCGGCAATTCCGGCAGCCGATTCAACATGGCCTCGTAAGCCTGTTCATCAAAGGGTTGGTTTTTTTTCATCACCTCAAAGACCGTTGCTCCAACACAGGCGGCAATGAGGTTTTTGGCATCAGCCTCTATGTACCCTTCGTCTTGCAGGCGTTTCAGGGTCACTCTCGTGATGGGTGGATTATTGCTTTTAAGTTGGTTGTCAACGATTTCCATAAATTGTGCCCGCAATATCTCTTTAGGATCCATTTTAGCTTTTTTGTTTAAATTTTTCAATCGCCGTACGGGTGAAATCCGACAGCACCAAACGGCCACTTATGGCGGCACGCTCTTCCAGCAACTGGTCCCAATGTTCGCAATTCTCCCAGAAGATGCGTTTCAATTCCCGCATGGCTTCCGGATGACTATTGGCCAGCTTTTCTGCTAAATGCTGAATGTAAGCGTCCATTTGCTCCGTGGTATCAAACACCTCGCTGAACAAACCCTTTTGCCTGGCCCATTCGGCTGTTTTCCATTCCGTAGCATTGATGGCAAGCAAACTCATGGCAGAAACGCCCATTTTTCGCTCTACAGCCGGCCCCACTACAAAGGGGCCAATGCCAATGGCTAGTTCACTCAATTTGACAGAGCCATATTTGGTGGCCATGCAATAATCTGTGGCTGAAGCCAATCCGACGCCACCACCAACGGCCTTACCCTGCACCCTGCCGATGATTAGCTTCGGGCATTTGCGCATGGCATTGATCACTCGGGCAAACCCCATAAAAAACTCTTTGCCGGTCTCAAAATCCTGGATGGCCATCAATTCATCAAAGCTGGCACCGGCACAGAAAGTCCGTTCGCCAGCACTTTTTAGAACTATCACTTTCACCAAATCATTGGCTCCCGCCTCATCAATCGCGGCTTTCAACAACGCCAACAGCCTCCCGGGCATGGCATTGTGATTGGGATGGGCAAAGGTAATCGTGGCAATACTTCCTTGAATAGTGGTCTCTACAGACCCCTGTAATGTTCTATCTTCCATACGAATGAATGTTCGTTAGCAAAGATACGGATTATTTGGGAAGGCTGCACACGAGGCAGGAAAAAACAAAAGGCTATTCCAAAAGCAAGATGCCTTCGGAATAGCCTTTCTAATTTCTGTCAATCGCTGACTTACTCGATGATAATCTTTTCTGTAATGATGCCATTACCAGAACGAATCTTCACAAAATAGAAGCCACCGGCCAGTTCACCAATATTGACAGGCACCAGGTGGTAACCCGTACCGTATTGGTTGCTCTGACGCTTGATCAGCCGTCCGTCAGTAGTGTAAATTTCAATATCAATTTCGGCTGTAGTACTATTGTCAAAACCAATATTAATCACGTCTTTAGCTGGGTTCGGGAAAACAGAAAGGCCAGAGAAAGGCACTGTTTCCTCGGTACCCGTGGGAGAGTTGGTATCAACGATGGTTCCTTGCTCCGCAGCAAAGGAACAAGCTTCGTCACCTTCCGCAGAAGTGACACAAGCCTCACTATTGTAGTTGTACATATCCATAATCTCAAAATCATCCATGAACCAACCGATGCCATCTTCAACTTCGCCGGCAACTTCTTCATCCGTACCAAAACGGAAGCGAACGATGATATCTTCTCCCAGATAGCTGCTCAGGTCAATATAGGAAGCGATAAAGCCGTTGCTATTTCCCCAATAACCTGATAAATTAGGAATGGTGAAGGTTTGGTAAGACAACTGTCCGCGGTAACCATTTCTGAAGATCAAATCTTCTACATTCTCATAATTTGCGCCAAAATCTGTAGAAATCTGGACGATACCTCCATCTGTTCCCGGCTCTGTATCATATCTGTGGTAAAAGCGCAAAACCGGCTTTTCTCCCGTTACAGTAATCGGATCAATCAGGTAAAGTTCCTGATCATTTTCAAATTCAGTCGCTGGAACAAACCAGGATTCACTACCGCTATTGGCATCATCATTTGTGATTTCCCAGATGAAGTCCCCAGTGAGGTTGTTGAATGCCCAGTTGTCGTCACCACTTTCAATATCATCATAAAACTGGCGAGTTGATTTAAAATCAGTAGTAGTGCTCAGCTTGTAAGTAATTTGCTTCTGCGTTTGTGATCCCATATCTCCCAGATCGAAGGAAATAGTATTGCCAGTTACTTCAGCTGTTGCTCCGGTTGCAGAACCACCGATATAGGCCGTACCTTCAGGAATCTCATCCGTGACGATCACACCGGTCACTGTCTCGTCCTTATCATTTCTAATATCCAACGTTATGGTAACTTCTTCTCCGGCCACAATCAGATCGGTAGCGGTCTTTTTGATTTTCAACTCCTTGATGCACTCAGGAAGTGGTTCAAATGATTGTACTCCGTCGTTGCGGTCGTTGGAACTTCCCTGACTGGCATCTACGCCAAAACCTCGACGAGCAAATACTTCCCAAATCAAACACTCATTAGCACCTTCGTTATTGAGGGCATCAGCCACCAGAATGGCATCACGGCCATCGATGAATCCAGGACTACAGGCTTGGAATTTCATGCCGTCCATCACCAACTGAATAGCGATATTGTTTCCGCCAGTACCGTTCAATTGATCTTCATCAAATCCGTATTTATCTACTAGTCGCCAGTATAAGTCCCAAATTGTTGACACCCAGACCTCTCCAAGGGGGTGGGGTGCATCAGTACCAATAATATCGTCATAAGTTTTATCATTGATACTCATATCAGTAGAATATGGCAAGGTTCTGATTCCACTTCCATTGATATTGTTACGGGTAACGTAATTACCAATACCACGGCTCATTTCTCCGGTATCTCCCGGCTTCACTGAAGTGATCAATGCGAAGAAATCACTCCATCCTTCACCCATTTGTTCGTCATTTCCTAAACAACTGGCCTGACTAGGACCACCGGTCAAACGGTTGGAAATACCATGTCCGTACTCGTGTGCAATAACGCCATTATCAAAGTCTCCATCTAAGTTGATCGGCCCTCCGGTATCTGGCAATACCAGTCGTACTTCAACCCCCTCATCCAGCAACTGACGGAATAGCTGGCAGTCGCCACTACCCAGCATCACCGTTGGAATATTAGGATCGGGAACTTCAGGTACACCAGCCATACCTACCGGGCTATTTTCAAAGTTGCAAATAATCACCGCTATGGCACCGGCTGCCTCACAATTCACCGCTTTTTCTTCAAAAAAACAACCACCACGGTCAATCATGGCTACCTTTCCATTTACTTCATCTCCATTGATGATCTCCTCACACCCCAGGGAAGGAGAACTACTACCATCAAGTGCTGCTGCAATTGTTCCAATAATCGGTTCGTCTCCAATTGCCGGACCAAAATCAGCCGTACCCGTTTCATAATCGCCAATAATGGCTTCGGGCGAAAGTACCGACAACAGACGGCCACCGACTGCATCCCATACATACATTTGCATGCGGCCGTTGGCCCCATCACTAGGGGTAGCAAAATTGGCATTGTTAGTTCCACCGCCATCTTGAGCTTCTGCACGCACGTAGTCTCCTCCTGCTCCACCATTACCATAGGTATTTTGTTGGAAATTACCTGCCGCTTCATCAAACCCGTATTGGTACGTAAAGTCGTGCATCATATTGTTCATGTAGAACAATTGGGTAACCGCCGCTTCCTGGTATTCTTCCGGTTCCTGATTCTCGTCATCAAATGGGAAATCAAAGATGAGTTCATCACCACCATTTGGCTCGTCACCATTAGAACTATCCGTATTATCTACATCAAGATAAGCATGTACATTATTGCCCCGTGTGATACGGTATTCAGGTCCTTCAGTACCATTAGTATCATGCCATCCATAAGGCGATGCATTCAAAATTGCAGGATCTACCAAAACCTCGCGCTCTCCGTGAAGAGGACTTTCAACAGAATACGGAAAAACGTGGTAAGTGCCCCCTGCTACCGTCAGGTTTTGTGTGGTCAATGCCTCCATCACAGTAGATTTTGGCGCAAAAACGGAGGTGGCTTCTTCTGTGCAATGTGCATCATGTTGATGTCCGTCCTTGGACGAAAAGTTACAATATATAGTCAGGTTTTTGCGGGAGAGCAGCTCTCCAGTTAGTGCATTTACCGACAAATCCCACCAATCTGGAGAATCTGCCGCATCCAGAGAAATTCGCCAGGCCAGCAACAATTTACCCGTTTGTTCATTGGGCTCAAAGGTCAGCTTGGCCTTAATGTTTGAATGGGCAATTTTCCCACCTTCAAACACAAAAGTGTGGTCATTTTCCTGGCTGAGTAAACGCAAAGATTCCCTTACCGGCAATCCAACGGCTTCCGCACCATATTTAATGGCCTGAAGTGCCGTAATCTGCGGACTGGTCGTATTGATCCCCTCGGCAAGATTGGCAAAAAACCGATTGGTAGCAAATGCGACTTCTCCGTTTGACGTAATGTGCACGCCTAAAATGGCATTATTGACTTCAATACCAGAATAGCGTTGAATGAAGTACACGTGAGTCACTTCATTATGCTTGGATTGATAATGATCACTGACGGCCATATCGGCGATGTCAGCAGGACTAAGGTGCCATTGATCCTTGTTTTGCTCAACGTACCGCAGGGCTATATCCAGCTTACTTTGCTGTTGTGCCCACAGCTGCCCGCCAATAAAAACCAGCATCATGGTAAAAAGAAAAGGTGCTCTAAAAGTAATTTTTTTCATACCAACATCATTAAATTTTATAAAAGGGAAATTGTAGAAGGCCAAAAATAGACAAAATTTTATCCTGCGGATAATTCAGCAGGCCAAGGAAATAATGGTTGACCGACAAAAGGGGTATTTATTTATCTCGCAACAAGCATCGACAGGATATACTCATCAAAAGTTTGGGCCTAGAGTCCCCCAAAACGCTTTCGATCGAGTATTTTTTCAAAAAAAATTTCGACCTTCGGGCTTATGAGTAAAGAAGCGATACAACTAATATACGGGCGACACCCGGTGATTGAGGCGGTGCGCGCCGGTACGGCATTCGAAAAACTCCTGCTACAGCAAGGAACCAGAGGTGACCTGGAAAAGGAAATCAGGCATTTGAGTAAGGAATATGGCATTCCGGTGCAGTATGTGCCCAAGGAGAAGATGAATCGATTGGTGAAGGGAAATCACCAGGGGCTGATTGGGATGGTATCTGTAATTACCTATTATAAACTGGGCGACATCCTTCCCTCTATCTACGAAAAGGGGGAAGTTCCCCTGATTGTCCTATTGGATGGCGTAACCGATGTCCGCAACCTTGGGGCTATTGCCCGTTCAGCAGAGTGTTGCGGTGCCCATGCCATTGTCATTCCCCAAAAAGGCAGTGCCCAGATCAACGCGGAAGCTATCAAAGCATCGGCAGGAGCACTCACAACCCTGCCGGTTTGCCGGGAACAAACCATGACCAAGGCCATGATGAGATTGGCTCAAGCGGGTATTCCGGTCTATGCGAGTAGCTTAAAAGGAGAAACCTTATTACATGAATTGGACTTGAAGGTCCCCATTGCACTGGTAGTAGGGTCGGAAGGTGATGGCATCAGCACTGCTGTAGAGCAAGACGCAGATGCCTTGTTTAAAATCCCGCAAAAGGGGGCAACGGACTCCTTCAATGTATCGGTGGCCGCAGGAATTATGCTCTACGAAGTCATGCGGCAGCGGGGGGATTAACGCCAAAAACTCCCGAACTGTGAACAATCCGGGAGAAAAATCAAAAACAGCAGGATATTAATTCTTATAAATCTCTTTTAAAGGTCACTAACCTTACGGATGACCTGATACAATCGGGTGTATTCATTCACTTCTTCTACGAAGGGATCGTATTCGAGGTGATTGGCGGAAATGAGCTTTAAGTGAGCAATGCGTCCTTTGCTATTGGGGATACGTTGCACGTACTTCACCCACAGCTGTCCATTATTTTTTACCGCGTAAATTTTGTTGTCCTTGATCTCCCCTACCCCGGAGATTTCCCGGCAGATGACCAGATCTCCGTCGTAGATGACCGGCTCCATACTATTACCATTAATCGGGAAGGCCACCAAACCATTGCCCGTGAGTCCTGGCAAGGTGAAAAAATCCAGATCCTCGCGATTGAAGCTGTTGGAATCCACCGCTACACCGGCAAAGGCTTCTGTTGTAGTAAACAGAATGTTTCCAATCTTACCGGAGCCGCTAGGGGCTTGTTGGGCAACTTCGGGAAGATCAAAACCAAAGGGTGTCCCCTCACCATCGATCAGGTAATTTTCATTCACCCCAAACTCGCGACAAAGTATTCTGGCCTGGCGATAATCAATGCACCGTTTGTCATCGGGATTCAGGTAAGCCCTGATGATATGCCCGTAGGCGCGGTTGCCCAACAGCTTCTCGGCAAAGTCACCCATGCCTTTTCCATTGCGGTCATTTTTGATAATCACGCCCCTTTCTTCCAATAGGCCAAAAACCTTGATAAAGCGCTTATTGAGTTGAATGCGATCTTCCCTGATCATAATCGTATTGTTTTATTAATTTGTTCGCAAGATAAAACAAATGATTTGAACAAACAAAAAATGTTAAACTTTTTTTCGTTTGATTTTTGTTTTTCCAACAAAACCTGCAAACTAGCCTTTAAGCGATCAATCTCTTCACGGGTATTGTAGTAATGGGGGGATGCCCGAATGGTCCAATCGATTTGTTTTTTCATCAAAATCAATGCGGGCATAATCTCTCCAGTTAATGGAAGTATGAATACCTTGCTTTTTGGTCCTTTTTAACAAACTTTAACCCTTGATTACCGTTCCTTTATCAATAACTGCCGTCTAAAGGGCGTTATATGTACACAAACAAACCGAATTACAGATGAAGAAATTACTCTTGTTATTGATGACCTTTGCGCTGACTCAGGCCGTAATCGCCCAGCCCAACTCCTTTACAAAAGCAGGCGATTCAGATCCAAAAGCCAAGGCCATCCTGGATAAAATCAAACAAAAATACGAGGCTTATCAGACGATCGAAGCCAGCTTTACCATAGAAATGGAATTTGGCGAAAGCGTCTCGGAAGTACAAAAAGGAACCATTGCCCGCAAGGGAGACCAATACCACCTATCGATGGGCACTCAGGAGGTAATTTCAGATAGTAAATCCCTTTGGTTAATCATGCACAACAATAAATCTGTGCAGATCAATACCGTCCCCGACGAAGAAGACGAAAGCTTGTTGACGCCGCAGTCCCTTTTCAATTTTTATGAAAAAGGCAGCTTCGTTTATGCCATTACCAACGAGACGGCAGAAGGCGGCCGTACCGTGCAGGAAATTGAATTTAAGCCCTTAGACAAAGAATCGGATTATTCCAAGTTACGCCTGACGGTTGATAAAAAAACGACTGATATTGTGCGCATTCAGGCTTTTGGAAAGGATGGCTCCCGCTACACCTTTAAGATTGCCAATATGAACCCGAATAAAACTTTCCCCGCCGGTTACTTCACTTTTGACAAGAGTGATTACGACGGGTACTACGTGGAGGATTTGCGGTAAAAGATACTCAGGCAAAGCTGTTTTTTTAGATTCAAATGGCTTTGCCTCCGGATGACCGAAGTTGGCAACTTCGATCTGATACGTCATCAAAATTAAAGTCGAGTTTCCTATTTTACCACTTCACCACCCGCCCAGTAAACCGTTGATTGACAATGACTTGTCGAACACCCCGCAGCAGGTTGTGCAATGGAATAACGGATGAAGTAAGCCCCGTAAAATGGGCCACTTGTTGGCCGTTTAAATTATAAATAGAAACTTCCTCCACCTTTAGTGCATGTTTGGAGGTAATCCCTGAAGTATATTCGGGCAAGCTATTCAGGCTGC
>CAXHCA010000076.1:0-30908 GCA_964015035.1 uncultured Saprospiraceae bacterium | reverse complement strand
ACCCAAAATCTGCAATTTTCGCTGCTAAAGCACCACCTCCAAACAAGCACTAAGAAGAAAGGAGTAGAGTGAATACACACCTACTCCTTCTTTACAACCTCTTTTATGTATTAGCTTTTGTGTTTAGAAAAATTGTCATTTAAAAAGTTGAGGGTAAGGGGGGATTCTAACTGGAGTTACTCCATATTAGAATTTTCCCTCAACAAACCTAAAATCAATTCCTCAATTTACGGGGGACAACAGTGTCTATTATAATAATTTTTCCCTCCGTAGAGACAGGTGTATCCTTAAATGGTTTTTCAGGTGTAAATTTGTTACAAGTGAAATTTTTCATAACATGGAGTTTTAAATGAATCAATTGCTTTTCTTAATACTAAGATACTCCGTTTTACACCTTCAGTCTATGACAAACACACGGGATTTATCCGATAAAGAATAGGCAATATATTTTCTTTATTTTTACATAAAAACCTAATTATCAGTTATTTAAGTAAAAAACAATAGCAAGAATTTATACGTTTTTGTCCCATTGCATTATTTAAACACACCTGCCGTTTAATTACATTTACAGCAAGCCAATAATTAAATTAAAAATTCAAATTTAACAAATAACAAACAGGCTACTCAAAGGTGATTTTCTGAGTAGAATAGTAGAGGTGCTAAACCTATTTCAGTGTGGGTGGTGTGCGCGGTTATTTCAGTTTGGTCAGCATGCCATCCCTAGTGAGTTGAATGCTTAATACCAGACTGGCCTCGGTAAAATTTGGTCTTCAGGGAATCCAAGGCAAATTCCCAAAGTTTTTCGTAACTAATGATTTCTATCTTATGAGTTTGATCCGATAATTCTAAAGGTTGCTTGCATAGTTTTTCCAAATAAGTGGCTGATTTTCGTTCCACAGCAACTTTGTGAAAATTAGCTAGCGGGATGGTCAATAGCATTTTTATAAAATAATAGGATCGGATGGTATCATCCTGTCGGAGGTATCGGGTGCAATACTTCTCCACAGCTTCGATCCGATCAATAGCTTTTCCATATTTTTTCTGGAGGATAAGGAACAAAATCTGAATCACCAAAATAGCGATATTCATCCCCCGTTTATCCTTGGAAAAAATGGGTGTTTCATTTAGAAACTTGCCAACACTAAATCGGGAAAACTGGGTATCGTCTGAGCTCGGAACGACTTTCTGGATTTGAGTCAGGTATTTGAGGTAAGCCTCATTGATGATCCAGATTTCTTTATTATTAGAGGGCATAAAATTATACCGTTTGTGATTGACCACTTCCTTATATATCTGGTATGCCTTCTGGTATTTCCCGGTGTGCATACAAACGGTAAAATATAATTCATTGTATTTAAACCAATTGAAGGCTCCTTCTTCAATCAGGCTTAGGCACTTTTCCGCCACCACCTCCGCCTCATCAAACATTTTGAGCTGAATCATGCAGACCAACTTTTGGTAATAGGCAATTTGCAAAGGGGTATAGGCCTGATAACTTTTACTTTCGAAGAACTGAATGATTTGATTGCAAACTTTAATGGTCTCCTCATAATCATTTTGGGTGGTATAGACCATCAGCTGAATCAGCCCGCCATACAAATAGACTTTGTAGGTTTTCAGTCTGGCCATGATGGGGTTGACTTCCGCCATCAGGATTTTGGCCTGAGAATCCAGCCCTTCCTGCTTGCCTATAGCATTGACATGATTGATGACCAGGTCTGTATACAATTCTTCCACTTTATTTTCATCCTGGCAAATGGCTTCATAAACGGCTGCCTGTTTTTTATAAAACTGGTATTTTTTCAAGTCCCCTTCCCGCGATCCGTAGTGCAGGCGCAAAAAGCGACAGATATCTCTGTTTAGTTCAGAGAATTCATATTCTTCCGTATACTTTAGGATTTTAAAACACAAGCTAACGCAGGCCTCCCGGGCATTTTTGGCCATCAAAATATTGGCTGCTGCCCAATTTTTCTGGCATTCGTAGTAGGCTCTTTGACGGTCGGTATACGTCCGTTTACTCAAGTCGATAAAAAACAAGGTATTGAGTAAATGACTTTTTAGGTTTGACTTTAGTTTCCGATAGGCACCTTTATTTAAGGTTCGAGGATAAAGCTGTAAAAGGGCTTCTTCATCTGATTGAAATTCGTTTTGGCTAAGGCCATCGTAAAAGGCCATAAGTTTTGAGCCTGCCAGCTTTTCCGTATCGAGAATCTTTATAGATTTTAATTTATTCTTGGTCACTATAAAGGCCAATTCCTTGAGATCTTGCATGTCCGTTTAATTTTTAATATGGAGTAGGCAATACCTTTCCCGGGAAAGGGTTGCAAATTATTCGGGCAGTGTTTGTTTCTTGATCTTTAGTAATTGAGTTAAAACAATAGCGCAAGATGCAGGCCCCTTGAAAACCTAAACTACCGAAAGTAGACTTTCGAAAAAGTCTACCAACGGTTGTAGGTTAATGCACAATGGCATCATTAAATTAAAGGGGGAACGTATGCCTAGTTTGGATAGGTTGGGTTTCCTATACCGCAGGTAATACTACATCCAGAGCCTTGTCTCCGTTAGTGCCTGTTTGGAGGTGGTGCTTCAGCATCGAAAATTGCAGGTTTTGGGTGCTCGCGAGGCTCATTTTTGAGTGCATCTCGGCTGAGCCGAGACGGACGAAAAAATAGCCGAATAGAGGTTCCAAAAACTCGGTTTTACCGGGACTGAACAGCTTGCCCGAATATACTTCAGGGACTACCTCCAAACATGCACTTAGGAAGGAGCCAAGACACATTGGCAAATGCCTATCTTATAATAATAAATACGCGGAGTCCTCTGCATGGTGTAAATTCGTTTCATGATGTTAGATTTGTTGTTTTGTAAACTATCTTTAGACCTAAGTACAACTGAAGTAAGAATTGCCTCAATCATACCCCTATTGGCCATAGCGTTTGTTTGTTTCTATTCCTTTCTAAAGTACCTGAGTGATCACGATAAATCAAATAAAATGTGATCAAACAGCATGTTTTAGGGACAAACTGTCCAAGCCAGGAGGATGAAAAACAAAATGCTTTCCATCTTATTCAATCGTCCCCAAAAGTCGTTTTTATACTTGGCGCCTATCGGAATTTGCTGATTAAATACGGTGACTTTTAACGAAGCTACATTAACATCTTCTACATTGCTAAAATTGATGATGAACTTGCGATGCACCTGGATAAATAGTCTGGGCGACAACATCAATTTCATTTTACGCAGGGAAATCTTAGCCGCCAACTTTTTTTCCGGCAGGTAAATCAAACTGTAATTGCCGTCTGCCTCAATAACCCCAATTTCCGACATTTTGACTTTCACCAACTTTTCATTGGTTTTGACGAAAAAATTATCACTCAACAGCGCATCTTCACCCCACAAGCGATGAGCCCTATCAGAAAGGCTCGGTTTTCTGCTTTGTGAAAAGGTGAGCTCTATTAAGCTCTGAAGGGAAACCTTATTAAAGGGTTTAACCAAGTACCCCATCGGATTCACCTCTTTTGCCTTTTGATAAATGGACTGACTTTCGAAAGCGGTTAGGAAAATAATGGGAATCTGCATCGGTTCTATTTCCATCGCCAACTCAATTCCATTCTTTGAGCCTTTAATGTCAATATCCATTAGGATCAAATCAACGGAGGTTTTCTGCAAAAAGGCTAAAACTTCTTCTGAATTGTCAAAAAAGCCTGCCAAATTGTATCCTAATTCTTCAATATTCCTCGTAATATCAACTGCATGTAGTTGATTATCTTCAACTAACAGTATGTTAATGTCCATCGTTTGTTAAAATTCGTTGTATGTTTTAACTCATTCCTTTCATCAAATATTGGCCAGACTTCTAAGCGTTGGCAATTATGGGTTTAATCGCCGACCTGAACAGGTATACCCCTCAAATGTTCGTAATGTTAGAATATCACTGAACATTTTGATCGAAAATACCATGGCTTTTACTGAAAGCCATTTTTGTTTCTCATCTGTAACCCACATTAAGATATTACCTAGTAGAATTTGCCGAAGAATACCTTCCCTGTAGAGGGTCTTGGTTAAAAATTTAAAGGAAAACGGCTTGGGAAAAGTGACATTTTATATGCAGAAAATACAGTAAGGCATCATCATAACAAACGGGTCACAAAAAATGGTCTACAGTTAATCCTGCATCTTTGCCTAAGCTATAAGCTCAGCAATAATACTCGATCAGCTTCTTGCAAAGCTATTTGTTTGGGTTAGAACGGGCCTAAAGTACCATTTGATGGACAATATTACAAAACCAAGGTGACAAACCCATACTTTTTTACCATAAACATAGCCAATACCAATGATAAAAGTCCTTTTTTCAAGAAAAAGTCGCTGGGTTACCTTTTGGAAAGATCAGTTTAAAAGTAGTTCCCTGGTTTACAGTACTGAACACTTCGATTTTCCCTTGATTGAGGTGCACCAGTTCCTGGCATAAGTTCAAACCAAGGCCTGTTCCACGCTCTCCATTAGTACCTAGGGTTGATTCATATTTCAAGGAAAAAATTTGATCCAGTTTTCCAGGAGGAATGCCGATACCATTATCCACTATTTCCACAATCACCGAATCCGATGTTCCTGTGCAGTCAATAGATACCCGGCCACCGGAAGGGGTAAATTTTATAGCATTAGAAATCAGATTACGGAAAATGGACATTAAACTTTTCCGGTCCCCCCACAACGATAGGGTATCAGGACATTGATAACTGAGATCAATGCCCTTCTCCTCAGCCATAGGGCCGTAAATATGCCATGTCTCTTGTATAACCTGGAGAATTCGAAGAAATTGTGGTTTAAGCGGAAACTGTTTTGACTGTACCATTCCCCATTCAAGCAAATCTTCGAGGAGGTTTCCCAAATGAAAGGAAGTTTGTTCCATGGCATCACTAAAGACCTTAATCTGGTGGTAATCTCCCTTTTTGATCAGGTAGGCAATATTTTCTGAAAGGCGATTAAAAGAGGAAATCCCGCCTCTTAGTTCATGCCCCATGATGGCAAAGAGTTTATCCTTGGTCTGGTTGGAAGCCTCCAGATCGGCAGTTCGCTCCTTGACTATTTGTTTTAGCTTATCGGCCCTTTTTTGTAAGCTGATGACCCTTATTTTGAAGATGGTCCAAATGACAAGTGCCAAACTAGTGATGCAAAGAAGAAGAAACCAAGTTTGAAAAAAAAGAGGGCTGGGAACCACCACCTCAAGCGACACCATATCTGACCAACGCCCCTTTTCCCCTCGCCCTTTGACCAAGAGTTTATATTTGCCGGCAGGCAATCGGTGGTACGTTAAGGTAGGCTCATCCGTATATTGCCATTCATGATCGTAATTAAGCAGTTGATACGCATAACTATGACGGCCGGAATTGTATTCCAGAAGCGAAAACCTAAGAGAGAATGTATTGTTTTTTGGTGTAAGTACTAGTGGTTTATCGGGATCATCCGGAATAGAAACTTCCTCCCAAATGCCATCCTTGTAGACCTTGAGGGCTCTCAAGACAAGGGGAAAATCAGGGAAGCGGGTTTCCAAAAATTGCTCGGGATAAAAACTAGTGAGACCATTTACCGTTCCCAGGTAAATTTTACCCAGTGAATCCTGCAAATAAGACAAAAAGTTAAATTCACTATCAGGTAGACCATCTTTCTTATAGAATGACTGAATTTCAAGCGTTTCCTTATTGATCCGATTCAAACCATGATTCGTAGGGACCCACAAATAGCCATAATCATCCTCAATAGTGGCATGTGCATCATTATTAGAGAGTCCGTTTTCTGTCTTCAGTTGGATAATTAGGTTATGCCTTCTATCCCATTTAATTAGCCCGCCACCCCTGGTCGCCATCCAAAAGTTATCTAGGCTATCAATATGGATGTGCGTGAAATTATTGAAAGGGAAAAAGTCGTATTTCTCTACAGTTTTAAGGTTTCTATTGAGCAAAAAAACTCCATGGTCGGTAGCCAACCAAAGCCCTTCATCTGTTTCCGTAATGCCTTGAATGGCTCTGTCTTGTAGTTCCAAAGCTGATTTGTACTCGGTAAACGGCACAATCGATTGTGTTTTATTTTCTAAGTAGACAAGTCCCTTGCTCGTGCCTATCCATAACTTTTGATCACAATCAATATATGGGATAATTGGAGCTCTAAAACTTGGTCCAGGAGGAATTTCTTTCGTGTGCCATTCCTGCCGATTTAGATCATACCAAAAAAGAGAATGTCCCTCTACCCCTAGATAGAGTACATTATCAGCACTTTTAGCAATACCCAATCCCAAAATTTTATGGCTTAAAATCCGCCTTCCCTTTTCATAAAGACTGGTTGTGGCTAATTTTCCAGATTGTCCGGAGAAGCGATTAACTTGAAGTATGCCGGTATAGGAATTACACCATATTATAGAATCATTAATTGGAATCATGCCCCTCATACTTATGCCCCCTTCTTCGAAGTAGTTCTGAAACTTATTTTCTCTAACCTGCAACAGACTGATCCAGCGATTACTAACCACCCAAAAACCTCCTGTCCGATCTCTATATATTTGAAATACCTGTCCTCCCCCTCCTTTGTAGCCATATAATTCCGGGCCTATTTCCGCCAGAATCTGATTATTCTCTGGATGCCATAAAGTGAATTTTTCCCGACCAACAATCCACAGGCATTCCTTTGGTCCCTGAAAAACTTTAAAATCTACTTCTGCCGTGTCAACACCTGGCAAGTTGTAATTCGTCACTTCGCCATTAAAGCCTTGTCTAAAAATTTGGGGCGTATCCAGCAACGTATTGCAGTACCAAATGGATTGATTGCTGTAGTCCCACAAAAAAATTTGCGGCCAGGTTTTTACAGAACATCGTTCCAAAATTTCTCCCTCTGAAGAAGTATGAAGAAGTTCATTTGCCCCAACTAGCCAGAACGACCCATTTTCTGAAGGTCCTGCCTGAGCAAATAATTGATGTTGTATTGTAAACTGCTGAAAAAACTGGCCATCATAGCCATATAGTGCCCCATTTTTTGTACTAATCCACAACGATTGGCCGCCTCCTTGGGTAATGTAAAATACTTCATCCGGGGCGAATGGCAATTGATTGCCAAAATACTGCTCAATAGGGATGATTTTTTTTTGGATAGGATCTATAATGTCTAGGTTTACCATATCATAACCAATTACATCATCAACCTTACTCCTATCACAGTAGACCAACCAAATCAGGCCATTTACATCCTTAAAGAAATTGATATGCCTTCCACCGCTGGTAATCGGATACTGCAAGGTGGTCCCAATTTGCTCCGCTTGATTAGGATCCAACCTATATATTGTTTCGTTTGACCAGGACCACATGAATCCTTGGTTATCCTCAATTATATTTAAAGAATTGAATAGATTTTCATAAGCTATTTGTCGATGGACGATATGTTGCCCATTCAATAATAAGCTACAAAATAGAAGTATAGAAAATAATCCGAGTGTTTTCTTTTCGCTACACGACATTACGCAGGTGTCTCTGAAGTGGTTGTTCAAAAATCAGAATTTTGCCAAAATAGGATATTTATCAAAGAATTCGAAACCTGTCTTGGTTATAATTTGCATCCCTAAAGAGCTTTTGTCAATTACTATTTCCTGAATGGAAGCAGTTTGCAATAGTGGATCAAAGGAGAGGAAGACTTTTCCATTAAGACGCTGAAATTCACCAACTAATGTATCTAAAAGAAAGTAAAAAGAAAGCAAAAGCCCTGACCGGTAACCTATACCAATCAGGGCTTTGTTGTTAGACTTGTGGAGACGGCGAGAGTCGAACTCGCGTCCAGCGAAAGCACTAGAGAGCTTTCTACATGCTTATTTTCCAATTGAATTTTCGAGGTCACGATAGGATTGGAAACCCTCCCGTACTTGACCCTTATCTCCTGAATTTCGCGGCATGATCGGAGCCGGTCATAACGCTAGCCTAAGGGTTGGTTGATATGCGGCACGCTGTGTATTAGGCGTCAAGCGTACGGCACAAAGGCTTTCTAAGACCTAGTCTTAGGCAGCCATGGCGAACTGTCTGTTGCCATATAAAAAAGGTTTCTAGTCATTTGTTAACGGAGTGAAATAGAATGCTCCGGCATGCTTACTAACCAGTAAACGATCCTGTCGATTCCAGTACGTCCCCAGTTGTGGTTCCCTCTTTTGGGAAAGCGTTCAAAGGTAATAACCAATATCGGGGCAAAAAAGTTTCCAGGCAATAAAATTCTTCTATTTTTGTGAATCTTTCAAGCAAACCATAAGGGCCACCACTATTGCCCTTGACCTAACCAATAACACATGAAATTAGGAATCATTAGAGAAGGAAAAGTTCCCCCCGATGCCAGGGTCCCACTCAACCCTACACAATGTGCCAATATCTTGGTGGATTATTCAAAAGTCAAACTAACAGTACAGCCCTCCCCTATCCGTTGTTTTACGGATGAGGAGTACCTCCAGGAAGGCGTACCGATGAGCGAAAACATGCAAGACTGCGATGTTCTGCTGGGAGTGAAAGAAGTCCCCATCCCTCTGCTCATTCCCGATAAAACCTACTGTTTTTTTTCTCATACCATAAAAAAACAGGCTTATAATCGGGATCTACTTCGGGCAATCCTGGAGAAGAACATTCGCATGATCGACTATGAAGTAATGACCGGTGATCGGGGTCGGCGACTGATTGCCTTTGGCTATTATGCTGGGATGGTAGGCGCTTATAATGCCATTTGGGCTTATGGGCAGCGCACTGGCGCCTTCGCCTTGAAACGCATGAAGGATTGTTTTGATTATGCAGAGGCCAAACAACAATATACAACCTTAAAATTGCCGCCGATCCGCATTGTGTTGACGGGAACGGGACGGGTAGGTAAAGGTGCTGCCGATGTACTGCGTGATATGGGCATCCGGCAAGTGGAGCCAGCTAAATACCTCAAACAGCATTACCAAGAGGCAGTCTTCACTCAATTAGAATGCCGTCACTATACTGCCCGCATTGATGGTGCCCCCTTTTCCAAGGATGATTTTTACAAAAATCCAAGTCTATACAAAAGCATTTTTTCACCATATTCAGAGAAGTCTGACTTGATGATCAACGGCATTTATTGGGACAATGACTCACCGGCTTTTTTCACTGCCGAAGAAATGAAGCAGCCAAATTTTAATATCCAAACTATTGCTGATATTACTTGCGATATTGCGCCGGTATCCTCCATTCCTTCCACACTAAAAGCCTCCACCATTGCGCATCCCGTTTTTGGCTATGACCCACAGACGGGTACCGAAACCACACCATATCAGGAGAACACTATAGATATGATGACCATTGACAATCTACCGAGCGAAATGCCCCGTGATGCGTCAACTGCTTTTGGGAAGATGTTTGTGGAAAAAATCTTACCGGAATTCTTAAAACCGAAAAGTGCCATTTTGGAAAGAGCCACCATTGCTCAGGATGGAAAGTTGGGATCGCATTTTCAATACCTTAAAGATTATGCAGGCCTGTAAGATCATGTTTGGAATTTTATCTGATCGATTACGAATGAGCAGTATAGTCCGATACAATCAAATTACAGGAATTTCCGCAGGAACATGGAAGCAATTGATTCTCATAGCGAAACAACGCTATTGATCAAACCAAACAGGAGTTTGTTCTTCGGGATCACCATTATAGTTTAGGGTAATTTCTTCCCCCGGTTTGATGTCTCGCAAGCTGTAGATATCAATACATTGTTGCTCTACATCAATGACGTACTCGGCATTGGGGTGGTAGTCGTGGTTGTAAAGGGAGCCAAATCCGAGGGCAATAGCACATTGTTTTTCGTCATCACCCCAAAGAAAATAATAATCGTGTAGAAAGGTCTGATGAATGAGCGGCAAGTCTTTTTCGGGAAGTACGATGACCGGACAAATTTCAATCAACGCTCCTTCCGGAATTTCCTTCAGGGTAAAAATACCACGCCCGCCCCGGGGGCTTTGCCGAAAATAGATAAATGGAAGCCGCTGAGTCATAGATTATAGTGCTTTCAACACATTTTGGTAAATCCGCGACTCAATATCAGTCGTATCTGCCTTTTCGAAGGGCTTACCGGTAATGGTTTCAAACAATTCGATATAGCGCTCCGTAATTTGTTCTACAAAAGCATCGGGCATCATGGGCATCAACTGGTCTTCCTTTCCCTGAAAGCCGTAGGTCATCAACCATTCGCGAACAAATTCCTTGGACAATTGCTTTTGCCGTTCCCCTCTTTCCTGCCTTTCGGCAAATCCGTCCAGGTAAAAATAACGGGAACTATCCGGCGTATGAATCTCATCGATCACGTAAATCGTGCCATCTTTTTTGCCAAATTCGTATTTGGTATCTGCCAGGATTAGTCCTTGTTTGGCAGCCATTTCGGTCCCTCTGGCAAACAGCGCTCTGGTGTAGGCTTCCAATTGTACATAATCCGCTTCCGAAACGATGCCTTTGGCAATAATGTCCTCCCTGGAAATATCTTCATCATGACCTTCCTCTGCCTTGGTCGCCGGCGTAATGATAGGTTCCGGAAAGGCATCATTTTCTTTCATGCCATCGGGCATGGGCACCCCACAAATTTCGCGTTTACCCGACTGGTATTCCCGCCAGGAATGGCCTACCAGATAAGCCCGAATTACCATTTCTACCTTAAACGGTTCACAGGCAAAGCCGATGGTAACATTTGGATCGGGAGCCGACAGTAGCCAATTGGGAGCGATATCGCGGGTGGCTTCAAGAAAATGGGCTGCCAGCTGATTAAGTACTTGGCCTTTGTAGGGGATCGGTCTTGGCAGCACGTGATCAAAGGCCGAAATGCGATCGGAGGCGACCATAACCAAACGGTCACCAATGGTGTAAACATCGCGAACTTTACCCCGGTAGAAGTTGGTCTGACCCGGAAATTTGAACTGGGTTTCCAATACAGCAGAAGATTCCAATGACATGCGTAATTGTTTTACGCCGTAAAGGTAAAATTTAAGGTGGAAAGTTGGAAGGAATGGGGAAATGGAAAATTGGAAGAAGAAAGGAACGCGGATAAAAACTGGCACGTTAGGATTTGTTCCCTCTACTTCTTCCAATTACTCCCTTAAAAATAAATACTTATTCAGGCAAAAAGTATTTCCTACAACTGACCTGTTTTCTTTTTACATTCAGCCGGTTGACATTGGGCTGGATCACAATTGGCAGGAGTGCAGTTTTTAGGCGCACAGTTCACCGGCTTGCAATTCTTGTTGTTAGGTGATGTAATAAAATTTGTCAACTGAGTAGTCACTTCCGCGGCTCTCTCCGTAGCAGCAGGAGTCACATTGACCACTAATTTGGCGGCTCCTTCTTCCTGAGCAACATTTGCCTTATCTTGCTTTTCTACTTTGGCCGAAGCTTTGCTGCAACACCCCGGTTTAGTTTGGCATTGTTGTGCCTGAGCAGTGAGGGTCATGGCCAAAAAGGCGAGTAAAAAGAAACTAAATTTAACAATTGCATTCATGGTAATATGGTTTAAAATTTACACTCAGATCCGCTGAGCTACCGGTTGAGACAAAGGTAATGCGGCACCATACAAAGCTTTGTTGCAGAGCTGTTAGCCACTTGTTAAAGACCTGTTAATCCATTGCATCGGGCAACTGATTTTAGCTTATTTTGTGAAAAAATATGGCAAAAGATGAAGGAGCGTAGCATTAAATACCTCATCGGAGCATCAATCTTGGCGATTATTGCCCTACTCTATTTTCAACTCAAGTGGATGGATCACTCCCGGAAGTTGATGGAGGAGCAATTTAACCAACGGGTGCAAATGGCCTTGTGCAGTGCCGTAGATAAGGCGGCTACCAATACTGATCGGCAGGCTTTACGTGCCAGCTGCGGCATCACCAATGGCCAAAACACCTGTCGATTACCTTCTGCTACACTTTTGGAAACTTCTACTCTCGATGCCACTTTGGCTCAAACCCTAGCCTTTTACGATCTGACCATACCTTACGAAGTTGAAATTGTAGAAAAGACAACCCCCGAAACCTACAGTTGTTCACTGGAACCTTTGCTGGAAACAGATCAACATTATCTAGGTGTCAATTTTCCCAATAGGTCCGAATTTCTGCTGAGCGGTATGGGCTTCATGTTTGTCAGCTCTATCGTTATTTTGCTCTTTATTTCATTCTTATTCGGCTTGGCTTCTTATTATTTGATTCGCCAAAAACGCATCAGTGACCTAAATCGGGAGTTTTTTAATCACATGGCACACGAATTTCGCACACCGCTGACCAATATTAAACTGGCCAGTGGATTGCTGCAAAAACAAGTGGCAGCACCTAAAGAAAACCGATACCTACAAATTATCCAGGGAGAAAGTGCCGGATTGATGGAGCAGGTGGAAAAGGTGTTGCACTTGTCTCAAATTGAACGCAAAGATTACCACCTTAATCGCGAACCGACCGACCTCAATGATATGGTCCAGCAAGTGATTAAGGAAATGGATTTGCAGATTAAAGAAAAATCAGCCCATTTGGAGGTGCAACTTCCCGAAACTCACATTCAATATCCGGTGGATCGGTTTCACTTTTCCCGCTTGCTACGAAACCTCATCGATAATGCCCTCAAATACAGTCAGGACATTCCGTTCATTCAATTAATTTTGAAGGATACCCCCAATGAATTGCAATTTGAAATTGCCGATAACGGTCCTGGTATCAATTCCGAGCAATTAAAAGATGCCTTTAACAAGTTTTCGCGATTTCATGCCGATGTCAAAGGATTTGGTCTGGGGCTGGCTTACGTCAAAAAGATCGTGGAATTGCACGGTGGAGAAATCCGCTTATTATCTGCCAATGGTCTTCCGGGCACCACAGTACACTTTCAACTACCCAAACAACCTAACGCATGAGTACTACGCCTACCCTGTTATTGGTTGAAGACGATCTCAACCTCGGCTTTTTACTAATGGAATTGTTGGAGGCGGAGCATTTTGCTGTCAAATGGTGCCGAGATGGCAAATCCGGGGTTCAACAATTCCGAAAAATGCGTTTCGACCTTTGCATTCTGGATATTATGATGCCGGGCATGGATGGTTTTTGTCTGGCCAAAAAACTCAAAGAACTTAATCCCAAAATTCCCTTTCTATTCCTCACTGCCCGCCTATTAAAAGAAGACAAATTAAAAGGTTATGAATTGGGTGCCGAAGATTATCTGACCAAACCCTTTGATGAAGATGAACTGCTTTGCAAAATAAAAGTCATTTTACGTCGCAATACCCTCCCCATTGCCAATGAGCAACCTACCGAATTTCAGCTGGGCGACTATCAGTTTTATTACGATCGTCAGGAATTGGTTTATAAGGACGAAGTCAACCGCATTACCGAAAAGGAAAATGAGGTGCTTTATCTACTCTGCCTGCACCGCAATCAAATCCTTCGCCGCGATCTGGCCGTTGAGCAGATTTACGGCAAAAAAGATTATTTCCTCGGCAGAAGCTTCGATGTTTTTATTAGTCGCTTACGCAAAATGCTGAGCAAAGATCCCACCATTAGTATTGATAATGTCTTTAAGGTTGGTTTTATCTTGAATGTAGAAGAAGTGTAAGTGCGTGTTTGGAGGTAATCTGCAAATCACAGGTGGGAACCTCACTTCGGCTATTTTTTCGTCCGTCTCGGCTCAGCCAAGATGCACTCAAAAATGAGCATTGTGAGCACCCAAAACCCGCAATTTTCGCTGCTAAAGTACCTCCTCCAAACAGGCACTAAGCGATCAGCAAGTCCGAGAGGACAGCTTGTTCTCACCACCGACAATTCGCCACACACTCCTCAGACCATTAGCTGCTCACTCATCTTTTTATCAACACTTTTGAACCAAAAGGGGGAAAGTTTAGTAAAAGGCGTATATTTGCGGAGTTTTTCTGTGAGGGAGGTCAGTTTGGATGCGTCCTGTCTCACGATAACTCATTTATTTTTAACGCTTTATTTACAAAAGTTTAAATTTTCTAAGTTATGCAAGGAAAAGGAGTAATCAAGTTCTTCCTTGTGGTTATGACGATCGTAACGCTGGTTCAATACCTGTTTATTCTGCCGACACAAAAGGTAGAAAAAGCAGCGGAAGGCTATGCGAGTTCGGCGTCTGACCAGATAGGGGACGAACTAGTGAGAGACAGTCTCTTCAAAGCGAAGAGAGCTGAGTACCTGGACTCTATGTCCACGGAAGAGGTGTTTAAAATACCTCTGTTGAAATCTTATACTTATCAAGAATTGAAATCCCGGCAGTTGGCATTGGGACTTGACCTGAAAGGAGGTATGAGTGTGGTGTTACAGGTAAATTTAAGAGATTTCATCAGGGCCCTGGCCGACGACAGTAAAGATCCAACTTTTGTTGAAGCGTTAAACCAAGCATCCAAAGCTCAAAAAAATGCTCAGGCAGATTATGTTACTTTATTTGCTGACGCCTGGCAGGAATTATCTGATGGCAAGCCACTGGCGCCCATCTTCCAACGCAATGAAGGTCTCAGGGATGAGATCAACTATGAAACGACCAATGGTCAAGTGATCAGTATTCTGCGTACAAAAGCAGATGAAACCGTAAACCTGACTTTCAACCTACTCAAGCAACGGATTGACAAATTGGGGGTTACCCAACCCAACGTTTCATTGGATGCAGAGCGCGATTTGATCATCGTGGAATTGCCGGGTATCGACAACCCGGAACGTGCCCGGAACTTCCTACAAGCAGCTGCTGAACTGGAGTTTTGGAAAGTCTATCGCATCAATGATGCAGCCATGAGCCAGGGATTTGCGGAAGCCAACAAAAGGCTGATTCAAACCGAAGGTAACGGTGAAGAGGCCGAAAAGGTAATTGCCAGCATTGATACGACCTTCGTCACGGATTCACTGGGTACTTTGACCACTGAAATTGCAAGTATTGACACGATTTATCAAAACAATTCCTTGACACAGGGCCCTTTGTTTGATATCTTCTCACTCAACTCTACCGGAGCGCTTGGCCTGGCGGTGATGGGTGTAACGGATAAGAACAAGCGCGATCAGGTCATGGAATTTCTCAACCGTGAGGACATCGCCCGTTTCTTCCCTAACGATGTCAGGTTCTTGTGGTCTAAAGATCCGGTTAAGGATCCAGCAACCAAAGAATCAACGGGACAATACGAATTGTATGCCTTAAAATCAGAGCGTGATGGCAAGGCCCCCCTGACCGGGGAGAATGTAACCGATGCGGGTGCTTCTCCAGATCCACAAACCAACGCGATTGCCGTTTCACTGAAAATGGACAATACAGGGGCTAAAATCTGGAATCGTTTGACTACTGAGGCCGCACAGGACAATAACCGCGAAATCGCCATTGTATTGGACAATGAGGTGGTTTCTGCACCACGGGTAATCAATCCAATTCCTTCCGGTGACTCCCAAATCACGGGTAGTTACACCATGCAGGAAGCGAATGACTTGGCCAGCATCTTGCAGATCGGGCGCCTTCCGGCAAAAACCGAAATCCTGCAGGAATCATTGGTTGGACCTTCTCTGGGTAAGGAGAATATCGACCGAAGTATGAAAGCATTGGTGATTGGTTTTGGTGTGGTATTGGCCTTTATGATTTTCTATTACGGCGGTGCTGGTATTGTTTCCATCATTGCCCTGTTCCTAAACCTTTTCTTCATCTTTGGTGCATTGGCCTCTTATGGTACGGTATTAACTCTGCCAGGTATTGCAGGTATCGTGCTAACCATTGGTATGGCGGTGGATGCCAACGTAATCATTTACGAACGGATTCGAGAGGAACTGCGAGATGGAAAATCGTTACTGGTTTCTATTACCGATGGTTTCAAAAATTCTTATTCCGCCATTATTGACGCCAACGTAACGACCATTCTAACAGCTATGGTATTGGCCTATTTCGGACTTGGTCCGATCAAGGGGTTTGCCGTAGTACTGATCATTGGTATCCTTTCCTCTCTATTCACAGCGGTACTTGTTGGCCGTTTGATAATCGATTGGTGGACCAGTAAAGGTCGCAGCATCAGTTTCTCAACCGGTGGCTCTGCTAACCTGTTTGCCAATGTCAATATCGATTGGTTAGGCAAGCGTAAAGTAGCTTATGTCATCTCTGGTATCATCATTGCCCTGGGACTTGGCTCTTTCGTCACCAGAGGTTTTGAATTAGGGGTAGATTTTAAAGGAGGATACTCCTATAATGTGACCTTCGACCAGGATAAATCGGTTGATGTTAGCGCATTGCGGGATGCATTGACTACCGCCTTTGAAGGCAATCAACCAATTGTGAAAGCAGTTGACACTTACAATACATACAACGTTGTCACCGATTATTTAATCGATGCCGATGAAGACGAATTGGGAGAAGACCCATCTACTGTGGTAATGGAGAAGTTGTATGAAGGGGTTAAAACCATTGCCGGTGCTGACCTGACTCTGAACCATTTCAAAAATGCCGACGGAGGTGGCACTCACGTGACCAGTTCAAGCCGGGTAGGGCCAACCATTGCCGATGACATTCAGGAAAGTTCCTTCTATGCGGCGATCTTCGCATTGTTGCTGATCTTCCTGTACATCTTTATCCGCTTTAGCAAATGGCAATACTCAATGGGGGCCGTGGCTGCACTGTTCCACGATACATTGATCGTTTTGGCCATTTTCTCCTTGTTCCATGGCTTATTGCCATTTACCATGGAGATCGATCAGGCATTTATTGCTGCCATCTTGACGGTAATTGGTTATTCGATCAACGATACGGTGATTGTATTTGACCGTATCCGTGAATTTTTGAATAACTATTCCAATAAGAATAAAGAGGAAATTATCAATGATGCCATCAATAGTACGGTGAGCCGTACCATCATTACGTCATTGACCACCTTGTTTGTGGTTGGCGTATTGTTTGCCTTTGGTGGTTCCAGTATCAAAGGTTTTGCTTTCGCATTACTGATTGGTATCATCGTTGGTACTTACTCCTCTATCTTTATCGCTACGCCAGTGATGTCTGACCTTTCCGGAGATCTAAAGCCTAAGGCTAAAGACAGTGGAAAGAAAAGCTTCTCTCGCGCCGCTAAGGTATAATACAACTATACTGCAAATACTATTTTGCAGCATCCATAAGGGCCCTCTTCGTTCAACGGAGAGGGCTTTTTATTTGGCACTTATTGGGTCATCATAACTTTTTAAAACAGATTATTGTTTTACTCCCGAGAACAAGCATAGAATATTCTTTGAAGAAAAATTTTGACGGAATTTAAAAATTGCTTTATTTTGGCAATAGTTAAGATTTCCTTAACAAATGCTTCAATTGCTGTAGATTATTAGCTAACTTTGGAGCATTACCGGTACCTATAGCCGGTCACGCCTGTAAGAACAGGCCATAAATTTGGATTTATTTTGAGGATTATTTTTAATCCTTCATAATAACAGTCGGGTGATTTCTTATAAGAGCGAAGCAATTCTTTTGACTTCGCTCTTTTTTTATCTTCAATGCCTAGGTGGTTTTAAGAATTTGCCAGGGTATGAAAATTATTGTTGCCTGACTGCCATTCTTCAGATTATTAGCGCCATTGTGGTCGGTTCTTTCTGGTAATATTTGTATACATTTGCCGGAAAGAAAAGTGAAAATTTGTGATAAAAGCCAAAGACATCCATAAATCTTACGGTAGCCTAAAAGTGTTGCAAGGGGTCAACCTGCACGTCAAGGCTGGTGAAGTTGTATCTATTGTCGGAAAATCTGGTGCAGGCAAGAGTACCCTACTCCACATTCTAGGTACATTGGACCGTGCCGATACCGGGCAACTACTCATCAACAACGAAGCGGTCAATCAACTTTCACAAAAGAAGATGGCTGCATTCCGCAATAAAAATATTGGCTTCGTCTTTCAGTTTCATCATTTGTTACCCGAATTTACGGCCTTAGAAAATGTCTGTATCCCGGCCTATATTCAAAAGGTATCAGAAGGAGTTGCCGAAAAAAGAGCCAAGGAACTGCTGGATTATTTGGGGTTGTCGGAACGGCTGCAACACAAGCCCGGTCAGCTTTCCGGTGGAGAGCAGCAACGGGTCGCTGTGGCACGATCACTAATGAATCAACCGGCTATTGTCTTTGCCGATGAGCCTTCGGGTAACCTGGACTCCAGTTCCTCCAAGGAGTTGCACCAGTTGATATTTAACCTGCGGAAAGATTTCAATCAAACCTTCGTCATTGTGACCCACAACGAAGAGTTGGCGGGCATGAGTGACCGAAGGCTAGAAATGCAAGATGGTCGTTTAATCTAATGGTAAAAACATGCCTACTCCAGAAAATGCTCCAAAAAATGTAGAACAACACTCCATAGGAGGGTTGATCCGTGCGTTGCTGGTTGCCATTCGCGATTGGTTTCGGGAACTCCTGGACCTCCGTGAAGGCATGGACCGGGAAGGTTCCGTGATTTTTATTAAAAACAACAAACGCATCAGGGGTGCCAATGCCTGGATGCTGATGTGTTCGATCATGATCGCTTCTCTTGGGCTCGACCTAAATTCCCCTGCCGTCATTATCGGTGCCATGTTGATCTCACCTTTGATGTCGCCCATTTTAGGTATTGGCCTGGCCGTGGGTATTAACGATCGGGAAACCCTTTTCTCATCGTTGCGACACTTTGGCATCGCCATTGTAATTGCATTAGCCACCAGTATCCTTTATTTTTTAGCGACACCATTGGGTCAATTGACTTCAGAAATTGATGCCAGGACTGCCCCGACCTTCCTGGACGGTCTGGTCGCCGTCTTTGGTGGATTGGCCGGCATTATTTCTACTACGCGTAAGGACAAAAGCAATGCCATTCCAGGTGTGGCCATTGCCACGGCCCTGATGCCTCCACTATGCGTGACCGGTTATGGCATCGCCAACAATGAGATCGAAATCGCCCTGAATTCCTTTTACCTGTTTTTCCTTAACTCCTTCTTTATCGCATTGACCACCTACGCCATTATCCGGTTGCTAAAATTTCCCTACCGCGATTATGTCAACATCGCAGAAGCCCGGCGGACCCGTATGAATGTTCTGATATTCAGTCTGCTCATCATCGTGCCCAGTGGTTTCATCTTGCGAAATGTGATCAATGATTTGCAAAAAAAGCAGAGTATCAATAGTTTTGTCAGCGATCATTTCCCCAAAGATTGTATGACACACCGCCTTTTCCAACCCAAAGCAGGCAGTCGGGAAAAGGCAACGGTTTGGGGGCAGCTGAAAGATATGTTTTCGATTAAAAAGCCGGATCAGGACTCAAGTACGCTGGTATTGCAAATGCTGGAGCGGGTGATTCCCAAAGATTCCTTCCCTTATTACGAACAAATCATGAGGGATAGCTATTCCATCAGCAATACCCGTTTCAGGGCCATTCCAGACTATAGTATTGAGCTGGAAAATTTTGACCGGCAAATGCAGGGAAAGCTCAGCGGTCAGATGGATCAGATTCTGGATTCTCTTTCCATTGCGCAGAGTCGCCAACTGGAAGAAAATAGAAACCTCAAAGGTCATCTGGATGCAATTAAATCAGACTCTGTCCTCATCCAAAGCATCAATCAAGACGTTAAAGTATTGTACAAAGAAATTCAAACACTTCGGTTTTCGAAAGAACAGATTACCGATGGTAGTCAAAGTGAAAAATCGCTGCCATTGTTGATCATCAACTGGGAAGATTCCCGTAAGAAACCAGTCGGTTATAAGGAGAGACTTACAGAGTTATACATGCAAAAAGCCCAATTAGACACTTTGGAAATCATTGAAAGATAACGCATTATGAGAGCATTGATATTGGTTGACATCCAAAACGACTTTTGCCCATTGGGAGCACTACCCGTTGCAGAAGGTGATCAGATTGTGCCGATAGCCAACCAACTGATGGAAACATTTGACCTGGTAGTAGCCACTAAAGACTGGCACCCGGCCGACCATGGCAGTTTTGCCGCCAACCACCCTTGGCGAAAACCGGGGCAAGTCATCGACCTTAATGGATTGCAGCAAATCCTTTGGCCGATGCACTGCGTCCAGGGAAGTTTTGGAGCGGAGTTTGTCAAAGAATTACACGTCGAAAAAATCACTCGCGTTTTCCCCAAAGGAACGGATGCTGGTATTGACAGTTACAGCGGCTTTTTTGACAATGGCCACCGCAAATCAACCGGATTGGGCGAATACCTGAAAGAAAAAGGCGTTGATCAAGTATTTGTCATGGGACTGGCCGCCGATTACTGCGTCAAATTCACCGTCTTGGATGCCCTGGAACTGGGTTTTAAAACTTCGCTCATTGTAGATGGCACCCGGGGTGTCAACCTCAATCCTGGCGATGTTGACCGGGCCATTGCAGAAGTCCAGGAGAAAGGCGCTCATCTGGTGGAATCCGCAATGCTTTTACACATTACCAACCATAATTAACCTAAACTATAAAACCATGATCAAGGAATTAACCCTATCTTCTCAAGAGCTGATGCAATTGGAAGATAAATACGGCGCTCACAACTATCATCCGCTACCGGTTGTCTTGTCCAAAGGGAAAGGCGTTCATGTATGGGATGTAGAAGGTAAACAATATTACGATTTTCTATCCGCATATTCTGCTGTAAATCAAGGACATTGCCATCCTAAAATTCTAAAGGCGATGTATGATCAGGCCGAAAATCTAACGCTGACTTCCCGGGCCTTTTACAATGACGTATTGGGCAGATACGAGGCTTTTGTCACTAAGTATTTTGGCTACGACCGCGTATTGCCGATGAACTCGGGGGTGGAAGCCTGTGAGACAGCAGTTAAGCTCTGCCGAAAATGGGCCTACCAAGTAAAAGGAGTACCTCGCTATCAGGCGAAAATTGTTTTTGTGACCGGAAACTTCTGGGGGCGTTCATTGGCGGCAATTTCTTCTTCTACCGATCCACTGAGTACGCGGGATTTCGGGCCCTATATGCCCGGTTATGTGCTGATTCCCTACAACGACTTAAACGCGTTGGAGGAGGCTTTACAAGACCCCGATGTAGCGGGATTCATGGTAGAGCCGATCCAGGGCGAAGCCGGGGTGGTGGTACCCGATGATGGCTATCTAAAAAAGGCCTACGAAATGTGTCGCCAAAAGAATGTACTCTTTATTGCTGATGAAGTGCAAACCGGTATTGCCCGAACCGGAAAACTGCTGTGTTGCGATCACGAAGGTTTTAAGCCCGATATCATTGTCCTGGGCAAAGCCCTTTCTGGCGGCGTATTCCCTGTTTCTGCAGTTTTGGCCAGGGATGAAATCATGTTGCCCTTAAAGCCAGGAGAACATGGCTCTACCTTTGGCGGCAATCCATTGGCCTGCGCTATTGCCATGGCCGCATTGGAAGTTGTGGAAGACGAAAAACTCGCTGACAATGCCCAGGCACTAGGTATTCGATTCCGCCAAAGAATTCAGGAGAATCTGGTAGAAAAATGTGAGCTGGTAAATATGGTTAGAGGAAAGGGCCTACTAAACGCCATTGTAATCAATGACTCGGAGGAAAGTGAAACAGCTTGGAATATTTGCCTGGAAATGGCAAAAAATGGCTTATTGGCCAAACCAACCCACGGAAACATTATCCGTTTTGCGCCCCCCCTCGTAATGACCGAAGTTCAACTGGAAGAATGCTGCGACATCATTGAGCACACCATCCTTCATCATCAGCAATAATATCAATCTCATAAATGCCCTCTTGCCACTCGCAGAGGGTATTTTTTTGGATTATCGAACAATTTAGTTTCGTACACGTATACCGTTAATGTGTTTACTCCCAGTAGTATCATCCTTGGCTTTATAACCAAGGAATTCAGTTAAATTTTTATAAATTCGTTGCAATAAGATAATGTGCTAAATGGTTCTAAAAGAGAATTTAGAATCTTTGGCCTGACTTTCTGATAAAACAATATTACATCCATGATGACGAAACCCGTGTATTTACTGCTCCTGGCAGTGCTTTTTTCTTTACCAGTCATGGCGCAGGAAACAACCGTCTTCACCGAGGCCAATCGAGCCTATAAACAGGGAGACTTCTTTCTTTCCCAAGGTCTTTTTGGTAAAGCCCAAACTGAATTCAAAAAAGCAATCGACCTGCTTCAGCCAATCAACGAGCCAGAGTCGGAACTGTTACTGACCAAAGCAGAGTTGAACTATGCCAAATGTGCGGTTCAGCTCAATTCGCCAGATGGAGAAAAACTGATGCTCGACTTTATCCGGTCGTACGCTCCTGACCCCATTGCCAATGATGCCCTTGTCGAGCTAGCCAACTATTATTTTAATGCCGGCAAATATGAAAAGGCCATTGAATATTATGCGCAAGTGCCAACCTTCGGCATGAGTCGAGATCAAAAGGCCGAGGTCCGCTTTCGCATGGGCTATTCCTTTTTCATTCAGAAAGAATTTGCCAAAGCAAAATCCAACTTCAAGGAGATTGCCAATATTGAAAATGAGTATTACTACCCTACCAACTACTATCTGGGGTTATGCTACTTTTTTGAAGGCAGCTACAATGAGGCCATCCGCCAATTTCGCATTGCCGAGCAGGCCAAACGGTACGAGCCACATATTCCCTATTACCTCACCCAAATCTATTTTGCCGAGCGCCGCTACGAGGAGCTAATTGCTTACGCTGAACCGAGATTGAGCAGTCGTGGCATTCGTCAAGACAAGGAGATTCGCCAATTGGTGGGGCAGTCTTACTTTGAACTCGGCGACTACAATAAAGCCCTCCCCTATTTGGAATATTATGCAGAGCGCAGTGGTAAGTTGCGCGAAGAAGAATTTTATCAATTGGGATTCACCCAATACCAAACAGGGCATTATAAAGATGCCGCCCGAAGCTTTGCCGAACTAAGTGGCGTTGATTCCGAAATTGGTCAATCTGCCAATTACTACCTGGGAGATGCCTTTCTAAGATTGGGCAATAAAAGCTCCGCCCGCTCGGCCTTCTCCAATGCCAAAAGAATGGTTTATGATGCTCAAATTCGTGAGGAGGCTCTATTCAATTATGCCAAGCTGTCTTATGAACTGAAGGATCCGCGAGAAGCCATTACTTCCCTACAATCTATCGGCCCTGAATCAAAATATTACCTGCAAGCCCAGCAATTGATGGGGGAAATTTTCCTCTCCTATCGCGACTACAAGCAGGCATTGGAAGTGATTGAAGCATTGCCCAACAAAACGCCACAAATTCAAGAGAGTTACCAAAAAGTGGCGCTTTATCGTGGAATGCAATTGATGAAAGAAGGCGACCTTGTTGCTGCCAAAACTCATTTTAATAAATCACTTCAATTTCCTGTTGATCCGCGTACCAAAGCGCTGGCCATCTACTGGTTGGGAGACATTGCCTACCAGGAAAAACAATACGACAGCAGCATTCGCCTGGTCGATCAGTTTTTGACCCTTGGTAAAACGTTGACCGGATTACCAGACGAGTCCTCCATTTTCACCGGCAACTACCTGCAAGGATACAACTACCTGAAAAAGGAGAATTTTAATACCTCTATCAAGTTCTTTGAAGAAACGGTCAATGGTATCAAACGCAATCGCAGTTTTATAGCCAGTCCTAAGGTCAAAGACGAAGTCTTAGGTGACGCCACCTTACGTGTCGGTGACGGTTACTTCAAGCGCAACCAGTACAATCAGGCAGTCACCTACTACGATGAAGCCATCAGCAAGCGTTATTCCGGTTTTATTTACGCCATTTATCAAAAAGCAATCATTGAAGGCCTGCGTGGCCGGACTACGGAGAAGATTCTGGCGCTGGATCGCATTGGCCGGGAGTTTCCCAAATCAGAATACGCGGATGAAGCACTGTTCCAATTAGGTTTAACCTATCAGGAAATTGGTCAATTGAACAAGGCTGTGGCGCCTTTCCGGCAATTGATTACCGATTATGCCGATAATTCCGATCTTGTAGTACAGTCTTTATTACAACTAGGTCTGATCTCCTATAACCAAGGAAGCTTGGAAACGGCAATCAACTATTACAAGCAGGTCTTTTCTAATAACCCAACACCTGGAGAAGCCAACCTTGCTTTGGCAGCATTGGAAGAAATCTATGTGGATGATCTCGGTCGTGCCGATGAGTATTTTGCCTTTTTGGAAACCATTCCTGGCTACAAAGTAGACAATTTCGCCAAGGATTCCATCAACTTCAAAGCTGCTGAATCTCAATTTGAGAATGCCAATTATCCACGTGCCATCGATGCCTATACCGATTACCTGCGTAAATTTCCCAATGGTCGGAATACGCTGACTGCTTATTACCACCGGGGAGAATCTTACAGTGTATTGCGTAGATATACTGAAGCCTTGGCCGATTACGAATATGTAGTCAATCGCGGTCCAAGTCGGTTCTATTTAAAATCATTGGAGAAGGCCGCTATTATTGCCTACAATCACTCGCAAGACTTCACCAAGTCCTTTGCCCTATATTCCAAATTGGAAGGAGCCGCTGATTCGGAAGACATGCGATTTGAAGCCCAGTTGGGTGCCCTCCGGAGTGCTTACCGCATAGGCAACACGGAGGCTGTGTACAACCTGGCAGGCAAGGTTGCCAACAATTCCAATGCGACCCAACTGCAAAAGGCAACAGCCAATTTTTATCTGGGAAAGGTCGCTTTTGATCGTAGAGACTACACCAATGCCCTTTCTGCGTTCAACTATGTTATTGCCAATAGCGACAATGAACAAACGGCAGAAGCGCGTTACCTCAAAGCCTCCATCTACTACCAGCAGCGCGATTTGGATAAAGCGCAGAGTCTTTGCATCAGTGCCAATAAAGAAAGCTCTGGATATCCATACTGGGTGGCCAAGAGTGTGATCCTGCTTTCAGATATCCTGGCAGAGAAAGGAGATCTGTACAATGCCAGAGCAGCCTTGGAGGCACTGTTGGAAAATTATAATGAAGACCCGGAATTGGTGCAAATTGCAAGGCAAAAACTGGCCACCATTAATCAACAGCTCAACAATGCCAGCCGCCTGAACAACGAAACGGAAAAAGGGGGCCGTCTAGAGTTGCTTGATGGCAACAACTAACCTTCCGGTAACCAAATCAACCACAGGCATCAAACGAAAATCTAAAAAAATGATCAATACTAAATATATTTCTCTGATCGCAATTTTTTCCGCCTTGTCGCTGACTTTGTTTGGTCAGGACGGACTTCCCACGGAACAGGTTGACGTGATCAAGAGCTTTAATGCTCGCCTAATCAACGCTGATAAAATTGAGGTGACTCCAGAACTCCCCCCCCTGGACACCACCACGCAGCGACAAGACTATAATATTCTGACTAAATCTATCTTGGTGGAGTACTTGCCGCCCAAAATTCGTCCCCTATCCGTTTCTAAAGATAAACTCCAGGAAGGTTACAAGGGATACCTTAAATTAGGAGGTGGTCTACCCAATGCACTCTATGGACTAGGCTCCTACAATTTTTCCAGTGGCAAGAATTTTGATATGGGGATTGACTTAAGCCATTATTCGGCCAATAACAACAATAAGGTCGAGAACCAAAGGTTTAGTGATACTGATCTGGGAGTGCATGGCACTTATTATTTCGAGCAGGGCTTTGCGGTTAATGGCCAACTGGGTTATTCCTCCAATACGGTTCATTTTTATGGCTATAATGATCTGAATGAGGAATTTGGCACCAATCTAAGTTACGACCGTGCGGACGTAAAACAAAACTTCGCCACCTTTGAAGGCAAGGCTAGTATTTTTAATGGCGAACGGACGGAGGCCGACTTCAATTATAAAGCTGGCATTGATTTTTATTTTCTACAAGACGACTATGCCGCACGTGAGAACGGCTTCATCATCGATCTGAGCGCTACCAAATGGTTTAACGAAACTCATCCTTTGACGATCAATTTGATCACCGACTTCACGAGCTACAAGAATGCGGAAAAGTCCTCACTCAACAACTTTTATCTCCAACCGAGCTACACCTATCACGCAGATCGTTTTAAGGTAAAGCTAGGGGTAAATATCGCTTCCAATGAGGATGAATTCTCCTTCTTCCCGGATATTCAGGCTGATGTCAATATTTTGGAAGGGTTACTGGCGGCCTATGTCGGTGCCGGTGGAAGTTTACACAAAAACAGCTTTCGCAATCTGAGTGATTACAACCCTTATATTCTTTCCAGAGTGGATATTAAAAATTCCCGCTATTACGATTTCTTTGGCGGGGTTAAAGGAAATGCTTTTGGGATAGATTACAATGCCAAAATCGGCTACAAAAGCTCTGACAATTTAGCAATGTTTTTGTTGGACGATTATTATGAAGAAATTGCGCGTTTTCAGGTCTTGTACGATACCGTTAGCATTTTTTACATCAATGCCACCGTTTCGGCTCCTTTATTTCGAGGATTTGAGGTAATCGGTACGTTGAACCAAAACGTTTTCTCTCCCGATCGGGAGGAGAAAGCCTGGCACTTGCCAACGACCAGTGTCACTGCAACGGCCATCTACACTACCACTGATAATAAACTGCGTTTCAGGGGAGACTTCTTCCTGGAAAACGGCGTCCCTTACCAGGATGAGCAAGGTCTGGCCGAAAACCTCAATGCACTGTTTGACGTCAGTGTAGGTGCCGAGTATTTCTTTACGGACCACATCGGCGGTTTTTTACAACTCAACAACCTGGCCAATAATAAACGGCAACGGTGGCACCGATACCCGGTGTTGGGATTAAATGTCCTGGTAGGTGTTTCTGCCCGATTCTAGAGAGAGATCAACTGGTCATTAGCCCAAGAGCCCGGTCTGCAAATTGTTGACCGGGCTCTTGTATTTCGAAGCTATTTTCAAAGACGTTTTTTTATTTTATAATAAAATTTTACAGATCAAAAGTTTCATCAAATTAATCTCTACAAATTCCCTCTATTTTTTTGTTTTACATTGGAAAAAGTATATATTTAAAGGACCAATCGGCCACCTACTTTCTCCGTGGCTTATTTCTTAACCAAATTCTTGGACATGAATATTACATTCAATGAACTTCGGGAAATTAAACACAAATTGCCCACTGGCAGCGTAAGCCGGATTGCCAACGAACTGAATATCGAGGAGCAAACCGTAAGGAATTATTTCGGTGCATCAAAATTTGGGGAAGGGCAAATTACCGGCAAACACATCGAACCGGGTCCGAATGGTGGAATCGTTAGTCTTAAAGACACCGATATTTTACATGCAGCACTAAGAATATTGAAAGAGTGAGTCAATTAAAATACCAAAAATAAAAACGGGAAATAATCAATTGTGATGTTATTTCCCGTTTTTATTTGCCCGAAGGCCTTTTTATTTTGAAAGCCCCCAAACCCAATGGCCCTGCATGTCAAAATAGCCCACCTTATCGCCCTGCTCAGCCCTAAACAAGCCATCTCCTGCGTAGCTGATCAGCTCGTAATCTGGCTTGGCTATGAGCTCGCCCTTCAGGTTGGTCAAGCCACTGAATCCTTCAATGCGCACCTTCGCATAGCCATTTTTAAAACTTTCAATCTTATCGTATTTGGGCGGAATCACTTCAATACCCCTCTGATTGATAATACCCCACTTGCCATCCATTTTGACCACTGCTACGCCATGTTTAAACTCGCTGGCTCGCTGATAATACCCGTCGTATAGATTGGCCTGCTCCGTGATATAATAGAAGCGATACTTTTCATCTCTAACAAGCCCCCTACCCTCTTTAAACTCCAACAATCGGTCTACGCTGGGTTCGAGAATAAAATTACCCATATCGTCAATTAACCCGGCTTTACGCATGCCTCGATACACAATGGCTTTGCCTTCAGCATAATCCTGACAGCGGGAAAATTCAAAATCAACGACCTTTTCACCGGTCTGGTTGATGTAACCACAGTCGCCCTTATAATAAACCGCCGCCCTTCCCTCTGAAAAGTCAGAAGCTTTGGAATAAATACAGGGAACTACCAAGTCTCCAAGCAAATTGATGAAGCCGTAGCTGTCTTTATCTTTTACCATCGCCAAACCCTCCCGAAAGGGGCCGATTTGTACAAAATCAGTGCGGGTAATCTTTTCACCCTGAATATTGATGACTCCATAACGAATGCGATCATTACCATAGCGCACGATGGCCAATCCGTATTGGTTGAATGCCTCGATATTGCCATACTTTGGCCGCAGTATATTGTCGCCATTCCGATCGATCAAACCATATTTGCCCTTGCTGACTACGCGGGCCACGCCAAGGCTAAAATCAAAGGCTTTGTCGTAATCCGCCGGAATTTCAAAATCACCCGTTGCATTGATAAAACCCACGCCCTTATCGGTGTACACCCAGGCCAAGCCATCCGAGAAATTACCTGCTCGGCTATATTGAAACTCCACTTCTACATTCCCTTGCTTGTCGATAAATCCCCAGTTGTTGCCCAACTTCACCGCAGCCAAGCCTTCGCTAAAATTTCTGACTTCACGAAAACGGCAGGGAATCACCTCCAGTCCGTTGGAATTGACAAACCCCCACATCCCGTTGCGCATCACTGCCAACCGGCCCTCAGAGAAGTCACCTAATTCATCGTAAATGGCGCTTACCGTCAATTGGCCGAGTGTATCAATCAATCCATATTTGGGTGCCTGTACATAGACTTGTACAATCTGGTTATTGGTGTTTTCTAAAAATTGAATGCCGTCGTATTTACAGGGAATCAGAACTTCCGATTTTTTGTTGATCATGCCCCATTTGTCGTCACATTCCACCAGACCAACGTCATTGGTAAAATCTTGTACAAACGTATATTGGGGGGAAATCAGGGTCTGAGCCGTCGTATCCAGATATCCCCAGACACAGTCTTCACAAATCAAAGTGGCCTCATGGCGAAAGAGTTGATCGTATTTGGTATAATCTACCATATAATTGGGCGACAGCAAGCCATTCAGGTAGTCACTCAACTTGCCAAGACTTCTTTTGCTCTTCATACTGCCCGACAGTTTGCCACTCACACTCATGCGAGCAACCCCCTGATCAAATGGCCCTATGAAAGCATAGTCTTTTAACAAAACCCGGCCAATGCGATCAATTAAACCATGACGGCCATTAGAAAAAACGCAGCGCGCCACCGGATTCCCCGCCCGGAAGTCATCAAAGCTGACATTCCAAAAGTCGACTTCCGTTACCGGCAATCCCACTTCGTTGTTGACCAATCCGTAAATCATTTCAAAGCGGTAGGTGGTGCGTTCAAACTCGTATTTTCCGTATTTTTCAATACCTACCAGTGTAAAGCCCAAATCGCGCTCTACCTGTACATAGTGAAATTTGGGCTCAATTTGAATATTGCCGTCACTCAACCGACGCAATCCCCAGCGGTCTTCCTGAGGAGAATAGAACCACTCAAAATTTGCCAGTTGATAATTGGATTCATCCCAGTTCAGATCATCCGATGAATTGCGGCTATTCTTGCCGCCAATTTTTATCTGGAAGTGTTTGGTAAAAGTATCGTTGTCTGCCAGGTTACCTTCTTCATCAAATGACAACATCGTGAGCATTTCTTCTCCACCTTCCTGTTTGGTATAAGCCTTTGCCTGATTGCCATCCAACTCAATGCGATCAAAGTGCGGCTTAACCACTTCTTCCCCTTTGAAATTGACGAGCCCAAATCTATTGCTCTTTCTGACCACACAGATTCGGCCGCGCAATGGGGCGATGTAATCGTAGCCAAAATGGATCAATGGTTCATCATTAGCGCGCACCACCCCCCATTTACCTTGGTAGTTGACCCTAAAGAGTCCGCGGTCATAAGATTGAATTTCCGCATAGATGGGTTTGAGTACCCTATTGCCACACCAGTCAATCAATCCTAGTTGGCGCTTGCGTTTGACAATTAGATATCTACGAGAAAAGGAATAATATTCGTCAAAATCGCCATCGGTAATGATATTGGAACAGGCTACAGAATAGATGGAGAACCGATTATTGCTTACCAGCTTGATGAAGCCATCGGAAAGGCGGCGATAGCTGTCAAATTCAGGATCAATCATGGTTTTACCATTTTGATTGACCGCTCCCCAGGTATTTCCATCCCGGTAAAAGAAAAGACTATCGCTATATATTTTGATCTCTTTGGCAATATTGGGGAGAATTTCCTTGCCATTTTCGGCCAAAAGCCCCATTTGGTCTCCCCTTCTGGTCAAGAGATATTTCCCTTCCTCCAGGTAAATCTCATCGTACATTGGAAAGGCCACAGTCTTGCCGTGTTTATCCACCACCCCCCATTTGTCCTTTAACAAATAGGCGAGATGACCGTTTTCCCACAATTGTACGCGACTATAGCCCTTTTCCAGGACAATATCGCCTTTCAAGTTGATGACCATCCACTCTCCTCGCTCCATGGCTGCTACCAAAGTGGAATCCAATACCTTGATGTCATCAAAGCGCGGTGGTACCATTTCTTCTCCATACTTATTCAGGAGACCTACCCCACCATTTCGTTGCATCACCGCATATCCAAACTGTTTAAAGTCGCCAATTGCATCATAAACGGGGTCTAAAACCAGTTCTCCGTTTGCATTGATCAGCCCCCATTTTTTGTTCAGCTTTACCGGAAAATTGCGCTGTGCATGCAGATCACAAAAGGTTAGCAATACCGCAAAAAATAAAAGAATTAGCCGCATAAATTGAACCGGAGATTATGGTGCCCTAAGTTACAGGCACCTATTCGCAAAATACATACTACATAACGCATGAATGATTTTGAAAGTATGAAAATCCTCAGCGTTAAAGAAAAAGAAGGCAATATCTCGCTTTTTGTAAATAAAACGATGGTATGGATTAAGGCAAATTGAAGCTATTCTGATAAATCACTAACCGATCAGCTCAACTGAGTGCTTGTTTGGAGGTGGTGCTTTAGCAGCGAAAATTGCAGATTTTGGGTTC
>CAXHCA010000075.1:0-31982 GCA_964015035.1 uncultured Saprospiraceae bacterium | reverse complement strand
TTGCAGGTTTTGGGTTCTCCGGAGGCTCATTTTAAGTACATCTCGGCTCAGCCGAGACGGACGAAAAAACAGCCGAAGTGAAGTTCCAAAATCCCGGTTTTACCGGGACTGAATAGCTTGCCCGAATATACTTCAGGGACTACCTCCAATCATGCCCTAAAATAAAAAACGCAGCGCCCCCAACGGGAGCGCTGCGCAACAGAACTAAAATTGATTAGTTAGTTGTTAGCAACAACTACTTTCTTTCTGAAATTCTGATCGTCAATACGAATATTTACGAAGTAAGTACCAGCGGCAAGATTGCCAAATGGCACTTCCAATACGTTATGTCCAGCAAACAACTCAACCCGGCTGTTGCTGTATACCTGGCGACCAAGTTGGTCGAACATGGTTACTGCACCAGTGGCATTGTTAGGAGCCATGATTTGCACTTTAGATGCACCCGTAGAAGCTGGGTTTGGATAGAAGTCGCTTACTTCAAACTCCTTAACTTCGGAAGCAGCATTCTGTGCTACATTCAAGGAAGTACCAGCGCCGCCATCACGAGTTACATTACAATCGATGCTCACTTCGTAATTGCCTTCATTAGTGCTAAAGCCAGTTACATAGATGTAGTAGTATTGGCCAGCCAAGGCAGTGAAGGTAATCGTTGATGCCCGGTTGAAGGTAGAACCCGTTGAAGGAATCACACAAGCAGCGTCAGGGTTTATACCAAGTGGGCTACCGTCATCATTACCAGCAATACAGATCATATTATCACAAGCACCAGTGAATACACCCATTTTAGTATCGAAGTCGGTACCTGGATTACAAGTTGTAACCGTTACGACATCACCGATACCTTGGAATGCGTACCACACACCACCGGAACTATTTAGTGCTGTACCACAAGTTGGAGGTGCGTCAGCTGTTCCAGCACCTACCGTTGAGCCAGTTGCAGCATCGCCACAAAGCAGTTCTGGGAAGCCACAATCGTCAGCTCCACCGAGATCCTGACAAGTGATAGAAAGAGTATAATCACCAGTATTAGTGCTAAAACCAGTAACATAGATATAGTACCATTGACCGTCAACTGCAGTGAAGTCAACTTCTGACTGCACGCCACAAAAATCATCGTTGCCAGCTACGCAGGTCATGTCCCCACAAGAACCGGTGAATACACCAATCTTGGTATCGAAGCTAGAACCACAAAGTGAAGCAGTGATAAAGTCACCGGTACCTTGGAAGGCGTACCATACACCACCAGCAGTATTCAGAGCAGTCGTACAGGTTGAAGGTGCAAATACTGGAGCCCCTACAGTAGAACCAGTGACTACGTCACCACAGGATACTTCAGGGAAACCACAAGTGTTGTCAACAGCCGGCTCCTCACAAGTAACGCTCAAGGTAAAGTCACCATCACTGCTACCAAATCCAGTAACCAGGATGTAGTAGTCTGCACCTTCAGCAGAAGTGAAGGTTACTGATGATTGCAAGCCACAAGCGTCATCATTACTGGCAACACAGCTCAAAGCTCCACAGGCACCAGAGAATACACCTATTTTGGTGTCGTAGCTGGAACCACAAAGAGAAGCCGTAATATCAAGTCCAGTACCTACTACGGTGTACCATACACCTTCAGCACTATTCAAAGAAACATCACAAGCGGGTACGTCATCAGGAGAACCGCCAGTGGTAGTAGCACTAATAGATTCGCCACAGCCAATTGGGAACGCACCAGAACAATCATCGTTGATCAAGCTACATTCAACATTCAGGTCAAAAGTACCAGAAGCATTGAAGCCACCTGTTACGTAAATGTAGTAGGTCGTTCCTACAAAAGCAGGGAAAGAAACTTCAGATGCACGACCAGCGTACAAACAACCGTTGATGTTGCTGTTGTCATTGGCAGCCAAACAAGTCAGGTCATCACAAGAACCAGTGAATACGCCAATACGGGTATCAAAGTTTGTATTTGGTCCACAAGTGTTTACGGTAACAAGTGAATTATCACCCTCGTATACGTACCATACACCAGGAGCAGTATTCAAGCGAACGCCATTACAGTTGTCCAAGTCGTTAACCACACCTTCAACAGTACTAGCTGTTAAGGATGTACCACAATCTATTGTAGCTGCAGTTTCACAAGTTGGTGCACTAGTAGGAGGAAAGTCACACTCCGTACTGATGCTATAGTTGATATTACCGCTGGCAAAGGTTGGTCCTCCAGCATAGTCATCAACTTGTACATAATAGGTTTCACCTGGCTCCAACAGCAGGTTGTAAAGGGCAGACGCAGTACCCGGGCCACCGTCATCATTAGCAGCGACTTCCGTATAAGTACTAAAGTCGGAACAATCACCTACTGACCATACAGCCAATTGGGTATCGCCACCATCCAATTCAATGCTTACGCAACCTGACTCAGGAGCGACCAAGGTATACCACAAACTGGCATCTACATCTACTTCAAAAGAACACCAGCCATCCTGAGAGTCACAACTGGAAGAACCAGAGCCAGCACCTGGGCTAACTTCACCAGCCTGTGCGGTAGCTGCACTTAGGTCGAAAGGAGTTGCACCTAAAGACAATGGGGTTGCATCACAAGCATCATCGTTAGTAACGGCAGATGCACAAGTTACAGACAATTCAAAAGTACCGCTATTGAGACTAAAGCCGGTAACATAAATGTAGTAGTCTGCACCAGCCACTGAAGAGAAACTAACTAGGGATTGCACAGAGCTAAATCCACAAGAAAATTCGTCATCATCACCTGCTACACAGCTCAAAGCACCACAAGAACCAGAGAATACACCAATCTTGGTGTCAAAGTTGGTTGCAGCACCACAAGTTGTCACGGTTACGCTATTGCCTGTTCCTACAAAGTGATACCATACACCAGGAGCAGTGCTCAAAGTAGTACCACAAAAATCAAGTGTTTCACTAGATGCACCTTCGGTGGATCCAATGATGGTTTGATCACAGGCAATGTCAATAGCGCCATCACAATCATCATTTTCGATTGGACTTGCAGCACAGTCGATTGTCAGTTCGAATGGCCCTTGTGAGTCAATTGTACCGTTTACCAGAATGTAGTAAGTTACACCCGCTGCTGAAGGAAACGTAACCGTAGATAAACGATTGTTTTCGCAGCCGAAATCATTGTTATTACTAGCTACACAAGATAAGCTTCCGCATGAACCGGAAAACACACCCAATTGAGTATCAAATCCAGTGTTGGAGCTACATGTAGACACAGTAATATCAGCGCCAGTTCCTACAATAGAATACCACACACCGGTGGTAGAAGGAAACAGGCCACAACTAGGCACCATATCCCCGGTGGACCCAATTGTGGTTGAGGAAATCACATCACCGCAATCCACGGCAATGGCTCCCGCACAGTCATCATTAGCTGGTTGGGCAAAGGCTGCCACTGAAAACAGTAGCATAATCATGCTGGTCAGGCACCATTTCGCTGGTCCCGTACAACACGAAGAGAAAGTGTTAAGTGCTTTCATCTGTCTAAGCAATTTTAGTTAAAAAATATGAGGTTTAGGCCATCAAAATCTCCATTCTACACAGCTGATTTTGACAACTTACATCATTTCTATAGGAATAGTTGTGTTAATAAGCATCTGTAATACGTGGGGAATTACCAAAGTACACTACTTTTTTTGTGTGATTCGTTCAGCAGACTTCAAAAACTGAAACTCCTAATTTAAGTGAAGGTGATTTCTGGGTTGTCCATGATCGGTGGGGGGGCATCGGATTTCTGGAACGGTAAAGTTAACGTAAAGGCCGCAGTCTTGCAAGCAAAGCTGAGATATATTTTTCAATTTTTCATATTTGTATTACTGTTTTTCAATCATACATAGAAAAATTCATAATTTTACAGAAAGTGTAGCTTTGCCCTCTTGAGCCCCCCCCTATGGCAAATTATACTACTATAGAAATACTTTCGTTAAAAGCGTATTTCTATGCCCCAAGACCTAATTAGACACTTAGTGCATGTTTGGAGGTAGTCCCTGAAGTATATTCGGGCAAGCTATTCAGTCCCGGTAAAACCGGCATTTTGCAACCTCATTTTGGCTGTTTTTTCGTCCTTAGCGCCCCTAAGGGCTCAAAAATGAGCCTCTCGAGAACCCAAAACCTGCAATTTTCGCTGCTAAAGCACCACACCCAGACATGCACTGACAGGCTACAAAACAGGACAGGAATCATCATTCCTTATTCGGGTAGATATTACTTGCAGATCCTTGGTCCGGATGTGACAACTAGTTTATGACCACAAATATTCAATATGCTATTTTTATTCTTTTTTCTTACGCTCATTTCTTCTTGTGAAAACGAACCCATCACAACCCCGTTTTCCTTTGAGTACGACTTGGATCAACCTAATGCTACCTTTGAAATGCCGTATGATTTATTGGAGATTTCAGGATTGGGCATGACCGCTGATGGGAAGCAAATGGTGGCTGTTCAGGACGAAGACGGTATCATTTTCATGTTAGACAGTGCAACGGGAACCGTAACTCAATCCATCAAATTCTGGAAAAATGGTGACTATGAAGGTATTGAAATCATTGGCCAAAAAGTATATGTGGTCAAAAACACCGGCACCATCTATGAGGTTGATTTACAGAAAAAGGAAATTGAGACCCAGAAGTTCAATGATGACAATCTCGACAAAAAGAATGATGTAGAAGGCCTGGGATACGACGCCACTCATCACCAATTGCTCCTGGCCTGCAAAGCCGATGCAGGACTAGGACCAGATGATGATTTTGAAAAGGCAATTTATGGCTTTGAGCTAAAAACCCAAAAGTTAAACCCGGATCCGGTTTTTGTGATCACCCTAGCCGCCGTTCAGGAATACTTGCGAGAGGCCCCGGAAATTGAGGGCTTTGAAAAACTTTCAGAACGCTTTTTGGAAGCGGATGACAAATTTTCCTTCCACCCTTCTGCTTTGGCCATTCATCCCCTCACTGGTCACCTGTATATTTGTTCCTCAATAGGAAAAATGATGTTAGTATTGGACCCAAGCGGCCGGGTACTGCACATTGCCAAAATGAAAAAAAAGATCCATGAACAGCCGGAAGGAATCTGTTTTGCTCCCGATGGAACCCTCTACATTGCCAATGAAGGCAAGAAGGGACCGGGAAAAATCTATCGTTTTGATCCACAGTAGCCTTTCTGGCTTTCGCCAAATAGCTCCCAAAATTGTCAGGAAAACCACTTTTTTTGCCCTGCTTTAAATATATTTCGGCTTTAAGTTGTTTAATTTTAACAATTCCCGGAATATTGCACACAAATCGTCAAACCAGATTATATAATGAGCATTGTTGAAATGAAAGTCCCCGTCATTGGGGAATCGATCGCAGAAGTAACCCTCTCTCAATGGCTGAAAGGAGATGGTGAATATATTGAATTGGATGAGCCAATCTGTGAATTCGAATCAGATAAGGCAACTTTGGAATTTCCCGCCGAAGCAGCGGGTAAATTGATCCACGTCGCAGCGGAAGGTGATGATTTGGAAATCGGTGCGTTGGTCGCCAAAATCGACACAAGCGCAGCTAAAAGTAATGGCGCTGCTACTAAAGAAGAAGCGCCGAAAAAAACCGAAGAAGCGCCGAAGAGAGAAGCCGCAACCACAGAAAAAGAAGAGGGCACCAATTATGCTACCGGACATCCATCGCCGGCAGCCGCTAAAATATTGAAAGAAAATGACCTCAAACCAGAAGAGGTCAAAGGAACTGGCCGGGATGGTCGCATCACCAAGGAGGATGCAGAAAAGGCCGCCAGCAATAAAACATCGATTCCTCCTTCTATCGAACGTCCGGAAGCAATAAAGACACCTGAGGCTAAAAAAACAACCAGCTCAACTGCCGGAAATTTTAGCAGAAACGAGAACCGCAAGAAAATGAGCCGTATGCGTCGGACCATCGCTACGCGCCTGGTACGTGCCAAAAATGAAACGGCCATGCTGACTACCTTCAATGAGGTGGACATGAGCGGTATCATGCAATTGCGGAAAAAATACCAGGAGCGTTTCGTGGAAAAATACGGTATCAAACTCGGCTTTATGTCGCTCTTTGCGAAAGCTTGCGCCAAAGTCCTCCTCGAAATGCCAGATGTTAATGCCTTCATCGAAGACAACGAAATCATCTACCACGACTATGTGGATATCTCTATCGCCATCTCTACGCCAACGGGACTAGTCGTACCTCCGGTACGCAATGTGGAGTCTTTAAATTTTGCCCAAATTGAGCAAAACATTAAAGAATTGTCGGTCAAGGCAAGAGAAGGCCGCCTGTCATTGGATGAAATGCAGGGCGGTACCTTCACCATCACCAATGGTGGTGTTTTTGGCTCACTGCTCAGTACACCGATTATCAATGAGCCGCAATCGGCTATCCTCGGCATGCATGGCATCAAGGATCGCCCCGTAGCCATCAACGGACAAGTAGAAATCCGTCCAATGATGTACCTGGCACTATCCTACGACCACCGTGTCATCGACGGCAGCACCTCTGTCACCTTCCTCGTAAAAGTCAAAGAACTACTTGAGGACCCAGTGACCTTACTGCTGGATATTTAGTAAAAAAGGGCAGCTATCCACCGAAAATAGCTGCCCTTTTTTCTGAGAGCATGTTTGGGTTTTATTTTGTTTGACGCAAATCATTCACCATTCTCAATCATCAAATACATGCCCCCGGCACCCGCCTCAACCGCTTCGCCATTTCGCCACTACCTCTGCCCATTCAAGGGCTCCACCGCCTCTACCTCCCTGCCAATTTTCTCTGAACAAATTCATAATTTTGACATTATACCTACATCCAAAACTGCTATCATGAAAAAATATCGCCTTCTTCCTTTATTCCTATTGCTTTTTAGTGCCTTTACAATCCTCCCCGCCCAAACAGTTACTGAATTTATCGACTATGATGGGATCTCCCGGTCATATCGGCTACATTTGCCAACAGGCTACGTGGATGGCATGAAATTGCCGTTAGTATTTAATCTGCATGGCCTTGGTTCCAATGCTTCTGAACAAGAATTTTATTCCCAGATGAATACGGTGGCAGATACCGCCATGTTTATCGTTTGTTACGCCAACGGCGTTAATAGCCAGTGGAATGTAGGCTGGAGTTTCAACCAGGATACAGATGATGTAGGTTTTATCAATGCCTTGATTGATACCCTGAAAGCCAATTACAACATCAACCTCAATCGGGTGTATTCCTGTGGTATGTCAAATGGAGGTTTTATGAGTTACACATTGGCCTGTGAGCTGACAGATCGTATTGCGGCCATTGCCTCAGTTACGGGGAGTATGGCCCCCGGCGTTCCCGAACAGTGTAATCCCACACGTCAAATCCCCGTGATGCAGGTACATGGAACCGCTGACCCAACCGTACCCTTCAATGGAACTGCTACCACGAATATTCCTATTGAAGAGCTGGTTTCTTTTTGGAGAGACATCAACACCTGTGGCGCTCCGGCAGATACCACGGAGGTGCCTAATATATCGGTGAACGATAATTGTACTGCCGAACGACTGGATTATACCGATTGTGGCGAAGGTATAGACATGGTTTTTTACAAAATTTTTGGCGGAGAACACACCTGGCCGGGGGCACCAATCAATATCGGAGTGACCAATCAGGACTTCAATGCTTCCGTAGAAATCTGGCGTTTTTTCAGCCGCTATGAGTTGGATGTTGAATCCGCTATTGGTGATCCAGTACAAAGCACCACCCCAGTAGTAGTGGCGCCCAACCCTTTTCAGGAATCCCTTAATTTGATCCTTCCCGCAGGTGGATTGCAAGCGCTAAATGTATTCGATTTTTCCGGGAAACAATTATTTGCCACCAAAAATATAAATACCCGTAGCTACCACATTGATAGCCGCAATTGGCCCGCTGGTGTCTACCTCGTTTCTTGGCAATCTACTGAGAGTCAGGGGTCAATGAAAGTGGTTAAATAGTCAGTTCTGATAGATTTTGCACCCATCTATTGGAAAAAGAGTGTTAAATTAGGAGTAACTTATTGTAACCACTGCGTCCCAATAAGGTCATACCAAACCAACACAACCACATCGACATGAGAAAATTACTCCTATTCTTGCCCCTAATTTTATTGATTGACAGCTGTGCAGTCAATCCCGTTACCGGAAAAAAAGAGTTGATGCTCCTGTCTGAAAACCAGGAAATTGCGATGGGTGAACAGTCAGACCCAAGCATTCAGGCGCAATTTGGCGTTTATGAAAATGATGCCATGCAGGCTTTTATCAACGCCAAAGGTCAACAAATGGCCAAAGTATCCCACCGCCCTGACCTCAAGTACGAATTTAAAATACTGGATTCTCCGGTGGTAAATGCCTTTGCTCTACCGGGCGGATATGTCTATTTTACACGTGGCATCATGGCTCATTTTAACAATGAAGCAGAATTTGCCGGCGTACTTGGTCATGAAATCGGGCACGTTACCGCTCGCCACTCGGCAAAACAATACAGCAAACAAATTTTAGCACAAGTAGGCTTCGTAGCCGGCATGGTACTCTCCGAAGACTTTCGTCAATTTGGTGATGTGGCCAACCAAGGCATAGGGTTGCTATTTTTAAAATTTGGCCGTGACAACGAAAGTGAATCTGATCGCCTGGGTGTAGAATACTCTACCAAAATCGGTTACGATGCCCACGAGATGGCTGGATTTTTCCATACACTTGATCGGCTGAGTGGCGGTCCGGAAGGGCGTATTCCCACTTTCCTTTCCACACACCCCGATCCTGCCGATCGAAATGTAAAAGTGGATGCACAAGCGAGAAAATGGCAGGAAAAAATGAAAAACACCCGTTTTGAAGTCAATCGCAATAGCTATTTGCGCATGATCGATGGATTGGTATATGGTGAGAATCCCCGCCAGGGATTTGTGGAAAATAACAATTTTTACCATCCGGAACTGAAATTTCAATTTCCCACACCATCCCGTTGGGTGGTCCAAAATACGCCCATCCAGGTGCAAATGGCGCCTGAAGATGGCAAAGCCTTGATGCTCCTCTCATTGGGGCAGGGGAAAACCCTGGAGGAAGCTGCGGAGGCCACTTTACAGCAATACCAGTTGCAATTGGTCAATTCCCGTAAGATAACGGTAAATGGACTGTCCGCTTTGGAAATGACCGCCGATTTGGTGCAACAACAAGATGCCCAAGCTCAACAGGAGCAACAGCAAGAGTCGATTCGCACCCTAACTTATTTGATTGAATACAATGGTTTGATTTACCAATTTATTGGCCTCAGCCTCTTGACGGATTTTAATACCTACCGTTCTACTTTTCTGAACACCATGACTCGCTTCAATACACTAAGCGATCCTGACAAACTGAATCGCCAACCCGAGCGCATCAAGATCGAAACGGTTACACAGAGCGGTACTTTTCAGCAGGCATTGCAAGCCGCCAAAATGCCATCGACCCGCTTTGAAGAACTGGCTATACTCAATGGCATGGAATTGAGTGATCCGATTACAAAGGGAACTTTGTTTAAAGTAGTGCGTGAGTGATTAATACAGCACTCTGAACCAAATGGTCGGCTCAATTTGGCGTAACTCATCCAGCAATTCCGGCCCATACTCCCTGTCCACATCCGTGATGACGTAACCGATTTTTTCGTTCGTCTTCAGGTACTGGGCCAGGATATTAATATTGTGTTTAGCCAGTATTTGGTTGATCTGCGCAATCACATTGGGCACATTGTGGTGGATGTGCAATAAACGGTGCGCCTTTTGAACTTCCTGTAGTTGTACATTCGGATAGTTGACACTCCCGGCCGTACTTCCCGTATTGATGTACTGAATGATCTTATTCGGGACAAATTCACCGATATTTTCCTGGGCTTCGGCGGTACTGCCACCGATGTGCGGCGTCAGGATGGTATTGGGCAAACCCACTAATTCCGATTCAAATGGCTCGTTATTACTTTTGGGTTCTTTAGGGAAGACATCCACCGCGCAGCCCTTAAGTTTACCCGATTCAAGAGCCTTTTTCAAGGCAGGAATTTGCACCACCTTTCCGCGGGCCAGGTTAATAAAAATGGCTCCGTCTTTCATCTGCGCAAATTGCTCTTCTCCAAAGATATGGTCATTTTCTGGACGTCCATCAATGTGCAATGAGAGGATGTCAACGGTATTGAGCAGCTCCTCAAGGCTATCACATTTGCGGGCATTTCCCAGGGCCAATTTATCGGCAACATCGAAAAAATAGACCTCCAAACCGATGGCTTCCGCCAATACGGAAAGTTGTGCCCCAATATTGCCATATCCTACGATGCCCAACTTCTTTCCCCGTACTTCATGAGCACCACTAGCCGACTTTTCCCATTTGCCATTGTGCATGGCACGGACCTTATCTGGCAAATTCCGCACCAGCATAATGATTTCGGCTATGGCCAATTCCACCACCGAGCGGGTGTTGCTGAATGGGGCATTAAAAACCGCTACTCCATTGCGGGTACAGGCCTCTAAATCAATTTGGTTGGTGCCGATACAAAAAGCGCCGACATTGAGCAAGCGCTTGGCACTTTGCACCACCTTCTCCGTTACCTGGGTCTTGGAACGAATCCCAAGGATATTGACGTCCTTGATTTTTTCACAAAGCTCATCTTCACTCATTGCTGAAGCGTGGGCCTCCACCTGGTAGCCCTCCTTTTCGAGCATTTTAACCGCTACGGGATGTACACCTTCCAAAAGGAGTACCTTGATCCTGTTTTTAGGATAAGAAAGAGATCTGTCCATTTTCAATTCGTATAAGATTTCATCGACATTCGGAGCAATGTGGTCGGCTTCGGCCTTGACCTTTTCCCGTTCCACATTTTCCGTGAATAAATAAAATTTATTGGCAAACCCCGCTTTGCGAATCTCCAGGTCATTGGCACCATCGCCAATCACGTAAACATCGCCATTGAGGTCTAATTGACTAATTACTTTAGATTTTCCACCACTTTGCGAAAGCGGACTGGCCATATTAAAACCCGATACATACCCTTCATTATCAAAAAGAAATTCATTGGCAAATACTTGATCGGCCATCAGGCCATAATCAGATACCACCGGTACGATGAATTCCATAAATCCGTTGGACACCACGTATACCGTTTCTTTCAGGGCCGTGATGTGGTCCCGGTTGCGCAAAAAAGAAGCCGATATTTCTTTTTTCAGTCGCTCCGCCAACTCGTGGATGTCATTGCGGTGTGCTCGCAACAAGGCTAGGCGTTGGTTTAGCGACGCTCGGAAATCTAACTGCCCATCCATTCCCCGATTGGTGATATCCTGGATTTGTTCCAACACCCGCCCTTTTTCAGAGGAATGAGACAAGACGATTTCCGCCAACACATCGAGCGCCTCCACCCGGGTGAAGGTGCTGTCAAAATCTATGATAAAATACGGCTTTTTCATAATGGCGGCCAAATTACTATTCTTTTATGGCTTGGTGTATAATATACACATTGTTTGCAGGTTAAATTTTCCGCATTTACGATGTCCAAAAGGATTTTTTCGGAATATTATCCTCTTTATCGCCTTTCTGGCCAATGGCGGCTGGATCGCCAAAATGGGGTTCATCTGTTTGGCGCTAGCCTGCTTTATACTGCTTGCAGAGCCTACAGGGGCATTCGCCGTAAGGCCATACCCCCCATCAAATTTGGATGATTCGCAGTTTTGTGTTGACCTTTGCGGCAGTCAACCTGAGGTTGGAAATTCCGGTTTATCTTAGTGCCTGTTTGGAATTTTTAGATGCATATCGATTGGTGAGCCGGACTTGCTGGACCTTTAATTTATTAGTTGCGAAATGGATCATCAGGTGGTATTCAGTGGAGACCACCATCGTTGTTGCTAAAACCTCCTGATCGTTTTCTCCTCCCGGTTGTGCTGAACAAAACCATTGACCTCCTTTTCTACCTGCCAGTGTTGGTACAGCCAACCTCCAGCCAATAAGGTGATACCAACGCCAAAGATCACGTTTCGACTGGCTTCTACAAAATCGGCATATAGCGCATAAAAATGCCGAATGAATAACAGTTCGATGGCAATGACCGTAGCACTTAGCATAAACAAGAAAACACTCGCCGCCCGGGTAGTGCGGATATAGGAAGGCTGTTCGCGCAGCAGAATCCGTTTGAGCAGATGGATACTCTGCTGGTCATAGGGGTCGATCCGGATAAGCTCACGGGTGATGTAATCTGCTTCGTTGAGTTGAAGATTATTAAATAAAGACACCGCTTTTTGGTACAACATTTCACGAAAAATGGCCCGCTCCATATAGGTGGGATACTGGCCCTGTAAAGAAGCTTCAATCACCGTATCGACCATCAACAGGTGTTTGCGATAGGCGCCGCTATTGTAAAGGGCGGTCACATAATCTTTTAATAAGTCATAAAACTCATTATGCTCCAATCGCCGGATGGCATTTTCATGTTTTTCGTAAAAGCGAATAATATTGTGGTGAGCAGCCCCTTCAATGGACTTGAAGTCGCGGTAGAGTTTAGAATGATATTTTGGTTGCGTTTTCGGCATTGATGATAAAAAATCGCTTATCTGTCTAAGTCCATTTTTGTCAATCGATACAGGACCGGTTTACTCGGGCTCACATCGATTTCAAAACTGGCAATTTGTAAATTGAGCAAGTACAAGCCGTCTTTAATGGCATTGTCTACAAATACTAATTCGCTAATGGTGCAATTTGTTCTCACTTCTCCCGGATATTTCCAAAAAGCGCGGTGTCCCCGCAACTTTCCGTCATCCTGCTCCCGATCAACGGAAGGCAAATCGATGAGCAAGTGTTTGATTCCCCCTTCTACAAGGTAGTCAATGGCTTTGTGATGAAGGTAAGGCGGGTTCGTTCCCGAATAATTTCGGCGGAGTTTCAATTCATCATTAGGCAGGGTGCGAATCACAATCGCTTCCGTTTCGCCGGGAGTAAACACTTCCCGGATTTGCTCCGGCATAATCACCCGATCGCCGTCTTCCAGGCGCTGCGGAAAGAGGCTCACCAGTTTGGCTACAAAGTGAAATTGTTTCAGGTTGTCATTGATGCTGTAAGGCTCCCGGGCAATATGGCCCACACATTCTGTATGAGTGCCATTGCCGTGTGGATTGAGGCGAACATTCATAAAATTGACCGGCCCTCCCTGAGCAGTTGATCCGATAAAATCCCCCGCTATTACCGGACTCGTTTCCAGCAGGGGTGCATAAAAGCAATTGACCACATCGGTGCCTTCGTGCAAAGGGATAGAGATATCCAGCGGCTGGTCTAGCCATAGCTGGTAAGTTTGATTTTTAAATTGGATCGTGGTTTGCATGAGTTCAATTTAATCATTCTCCTGAAAGCGATAAATCCTGGCGGCGATCATTTCATTCAATCTTTCAATTTCTCATTGCCCGCATGCCGATCCGCGTCGCGTTTGGTTTTTTTATCCAGGTTTTTGCGCAATGCCTCCGTCAAGTCTACTCCCGTCTGGTTGGCCAGACAGATAAGGACAAAGAGTACATCGGCCATTTCATCCGCCATATCGGTGCGAGCCGTGTTTAATTGTTCCGGATTTTTGAAAGATTGTTCGCCATAAAGGCGAGACATATAGCGGGCCACTTCGCCCACCTCCTCCATCAATATGGCCGTATTGGTCAGTTCACTGTAGTAACGAATACCGATGGTATTGATCCAATGGTCTACCGTTTGTTGTGCTTCAGCAAGCGTCATTATTCTTTATTTTTTGAGTCCAGCAGAATCGTCACCGGGCCATCGTTGAGCAGGCGTACTTTCATATCGGCACCAAATTCGCCCGTTTGCACCTCTAAGCCCGATGTGACCGCCAGTTGTTTTACAAAGTCCTCATACATCGGAATGGCAAAATCAGGTTTCGCCGCCCGAATATAGGATGGTCGATTGCCCTTCTTCGTACTGGCGTGCAAGGTAAATTGGCTCACCACCAAGAGGCTTCCTGATACATCCATCACCGAAAGGTTCATCACTCCTGCCTCATCATTAAAAATCCGCATCCGCGATATTTTATTGCACAACCACTCAATGTCCTCCTTCGCATCCTTCTCTTCAATTCCCAGCAAAAGCAAGATCCCTTTACCTATCTCCGATTTCAGCTGCCCTTCAATAGTAACCGAGGCTTCTGATACCCGTTGTAATACAGCTCTCATTCTTTTAGTTTTGGTGTATTGGCAACGTTAGTAGTGCTACCAGTTAGTGATAAAATTTATTGTTTTTAATTTTGTTTATTAAAACTTTTTATTAAATTGCAATGTCATTGACTTCATAAGCTTCGCCGGCGATTCTGTAGATGCAACCAAACGCATCCTACCCTGACAGTTCTGTGCTGATGCGCAAGCTGTACGCAAGCTCCTGGCGGCCTGGCGGATGTGGGCGGGCTTTTTTTATACCCACCCTCTATCGGTTAGAAAGAAGTAACGAACCCTGACGGCAGCTCGATTTTCTCGAGTGGTACGGCTTAAAAGGTATTGGATTAGGCTTTGGAAGGTCCGACCAATGCTCCTTGCCGTAGTACATCACCCATTCTCTAAACTCCTGCACACTAAAAAAGCTTTAGGCTGTTTTCGGATTCAAGCTTGAAATGACTACTTATCTTCCCATCACTCATTCATCATTCTCGCGGGGAGCGTCTCTGACACGAATCATTAATTTCTCCTCGTAAACGGTCTCCTCTGCCTAACCTTAAACACTTCCCTCAAAACTCCACTAAAGCCGCGTTCAAAATTCCTCCACACATACAACGGCCAATTGTCCGTAGTGCCAATACCGATAGTCCGTCCAATTTCTAAACTGCCACGTCATGCTCTCTCAACGCACTATTTAAAGACACTTTCTTATCCGTGGATTCTTTCCGCTGGCCGATGATCAATGCACAAGCGACTTGGTAGTCACCCGCTGGAAACGACTTTGTGTATGTACCGGGAATGACCACCGATCTTGGAGGAACTTCGCCCCGGTAGGTGATCGGCTCAGAACCTGTCACATCGATGATTCTGGTAGACTGAGTCAGTACCACATTGGCGCCCAAGACCGACTCTTTGCCTACTTTCACTCCCTCTACTACAATACATCGAGAACCGATGAAACAATCATCTTCAATAATGGTAGGAGAGGCTTGTAGTGGTTCCAACACGCCACCAATGCCAACGCCACCACTGAGGTGCACGTTGCGGCCAATCTGAGCGCAAGAGCCGACCGTTGCCCAGGTATCTACCATGGTGCCACCACCTACCCATGCTCCGATATTGACGTAACTCGGCATCATAATCACCCCATTTTCCAGAAAGGAGCCATAACGGGCAATGGCATGAGGCACTACGCGCACGCCTTTAGCGGCATAGTTGTGCTTCAGCAGCATTTTATCGTGAAATTCGAAGGGCCCTACTTCAATGGTTTCCATTTTGCGGATGGGAAAATAAAGCACAACCGCTTTCTTTACCCATTGATTGACCTGCCAAGAACCATCAGCAACAGGCTCTGCCACCCTAAGTTGGCCCTGATCAAGCATCTCAATGACCCGATTAATGGCTTCGATAGTGCTTTTTTCTTCCAACTTGGAACGATCATCCCAAGCCGCTTCAATGATATTGCGGATTGTTTCCATGTCTTGTTTTTCCAGCGAAGATAAGGCATCACAAATTAATAATCCAATCGGACCAACTTCAAGCGATTTCTGCGTTCACTGGGAATTACCATGCGGTTGGCATCCACCTGAATGGCATCGCGGAAACGGAGGCGCAACTCCAGGTTTTCTGTACTCAGCAAACTATTGCGATCAAATTCTCCACGCCCATTGAGGACGTATTCGCTAACAGTATTTTCCGGGCGGATTTCATCATTAAAGAGGAACCGAAGGCTGCTGGGGGTTTTAAATAGGAAATAGGAGGAGTATATGCCATTGTCATCCTGTGAGTATTGCTTTTTGTGCAAGATGGTTTTCCAGTGTTCCTGACCATCGGGGTGGATGGACACGACAAAAAGCTCATCGTAATAATAATCGGTGCTAAACCGGCCAGAATCATAAAACCGACCCGCATTGCCACCAAGGCGTTCCAGGCGTCGGTTTTGTTCTACAATCAGCAGAATACCGCCATCGCGGCGCAGCACAATTTCTTGCACACTCAATTCGGTCAACCCCTTGTTTTTATCCACTTCCTTACCCTTAATATTGGAGACAAACTCCGGGTCAAATTCCATAAAATTCAGTACCCGGTCCTCCGGATTTTTGGGGTCGACATTCAAATAATATGTACCTAGAGCCTTTTCCGGGTTTCGATCAGAGAAAAGACCTCCGGCCACCAGTCTTTTGTTGAGGTTATCATACGCAAAATAAACATCGTAAGTCAGCCGTTCGTCGATATAAACCTTGTAAGATTCGGTCTTATCTTCTGTTCCGTAATGGGCAACGACCTCGAAATGATGCGGTTTGCGACGCGAACGGAAATTATCACGGATCAGGATGAATTGCATATTGCCATCATTATCCACCAAAATCTGTTGAAAATCGTGGTTATAGGAGAAGTTTTCTAAGGGAAAACTCTTTTCCCAAAGCAATTGCATGCTGTCAATATCGTAAGAAAAGGCCCGCAGAATTTCCTGCTTTTCAACAAAATAAATCAACGCCTTGCTGCGATCCTCTGAGCGAATAATTTCAAAAGAAGGGGTGAAAAACAAAAAGCCCAAATCGGAAACTGTGGCAGAATCAATGAGTTCCGCAGCCGGATCATACTTATGCGCTTTAAGGATGGTATTGCCCTTATCGCGAAAGCGGTAAAAAAGAGTAAAATCATCCTTTGAAGTAGCAATACCGAGTACTTTTGGATTGCGCTTGTCAAGCTCCAGTTCCTTTGACCAAGTCATGCGCATTTGTTCATTAAACCCCTGTACCTCATACGACAAATTTTGGTCGCGAAATAAAAGCATATTCCCCTTTAATTCACCGATCAATTCATAGGCGGCATCGTTCCGCAAAGGAATATCTTCAGAAACTATAATTTGTTGAGCAAATAGCACTGATGGTAAGAAAAATAGTATGGAAAGAATCCGGTTTTTCATAGCTCACTGTATCAATATTTACATAAAAATAAGGATAATAATGGGAAGTATTCAAGAATTGCTAACAACCGGGAGATATTAAGGTTGGATTTTTCTAATTTTGCAGCAAAAGGAATAAGTCGTCAATGAGTAAGAGGAATAAATTACAGAAGTTTTCGGAAGTACTTTCGTTTCCAAACGTTTACGAAAATTTTGATCCACGCCAACCAGAACTAATTGGCAAGGATGGCGCTACTGTCGATCTACGTGGCAAGTGGGCCGCCGAGCATTTTCAAAATGACCACCCCATTACCTTGGAATTGGCCTGCGGACGGGGTGAATACACCTTGGCCTTGGCCCGTCAAAATCCAACCCGAAATTTCATTGGTGTGGATATCAAAGGGGCACGCATCTGGAAAGGAGCACGCATCGCCCTACAGGAAGAACTAGATAATGCGGCTTTCTTAAGAACACGCATTGAACAGATTGCCCACTTTTTTGCGCCGGGCGAAGTGAGCGAAATCTGGATTACCTTCCCCGATCCCTTCTTGCGCAAGGGCAAGGCTAGTCGACGATTGACTTCTTCGCGTTTTTTGCCCGAATACCGCAAAATTTTGAAACCGGAAGGATTGGTGCATTTAAAAACGGACGAACCCAATCTTTATGAGTTTACACTGGAAACGCTGGCAGAACACCCGGAAATCAAGTTGCTCTATCACGATGATGACATCTATGCAAAGCCGCTCCCCATGCCTGAATTAGAGCACAAAACCTATTATGAAAACATGCATTTGGCGCTGGGTAAGACGATTAAGTATGTACGGTTTCAGCTATAGTGATGATCACATTACCTTTTTTAAACCCTCTTTCCACGTAGTCGTGCGCCTCGGCAAGCTTTTCTAAGGGATAATACCGATCAATAACGGCTTTCAACCTCCCCGATTGAATTGAATCCCGCAGGAAAGCCATATTCTCCATTTTATAGCCGGCAAATTTAAACAACACCTCTTTGTCGGTCTTTCTGGAAGTCCATGCACCTCGTATCATATCCGTCAATGTGGGGTTGCCCAAAAAGTAGCGCCCATTGGGATTAAGTATCTTCAGGCAACGTGAAAAGGAACTTTTGCCTACAATGTCAATAATTACATCATAGGTTTGCCCATTTTGTGTAAAGTCTTCCTTTTGGTAATCAATGACCTGATCCGCCCCAAGCATGCTTAGCATCTCCAGCTTATTTCCGCTGTCCACCGCTATGACTTCCGCCCCGTACGACTTCGCCATCTGCACTCCATAAGTCCCGATACTTCCACCTGCACCATTGATTAGCACCCTTTCACCAGGCTTAATATTTACCATTTTTATAAAGTGTAAGCCATTGATCCCCCCGGTGGGAATCGTGGCGGCAACATCAAAGTCCATTTCCTCGGGAATATGTAAAATGGGATATGATTCCGGCAGGGAAATGTATTCCGCGTAAGCGCCCATACGCATCATCGTAGGAGCCACTACCCGATCACCTTTTTTGAAACGGGTGACTTTACCTCCAACCGCTTCAATAGTTCCGGCCAGCTCTTGCCCTAATATCTTTTTTCGGGGTTTAAAAACCCCCATTACCAACCGTAGTGGTATCCATAAAAAGAGGGGCACTTTAAAACTACGCAGCTCACAGTCGCCTGCCGTAACAGTTGCCGCGTGGATTTTAATTAACACCTCCTTACCTTTGGGCTTTGGCTTTGGAACCTCCCGAAGTTGCAGCACTTCAGGAGGGCCATATTTTGTAGCAATGACGGCTTTCATCTTGTTTTTATCTCCAATAAATTTAATCCAGCTGAATCAGAACACTCTTTTCGACAGGGACGCGAATATCTTAGATGAGGGTGACTCTCCAATCCCTACCGCCCCATATACTCCTCCACAAAGCGGACCAAATCCGCCCCGTGCAGGTTCTTTTTAAGTACGGTACCGTGGGCGTCCAGAATAAAGTTAGCAGGAATGGTCTGGAGGCGCAAGGTTTGCAGAAATGGGGCATCATCACCTTGCAAATGTGAGGCATGTACCCAGCGGTAGGCGCCATCTTTTTCGATCGCTTTCTTCCAGGCATTTTCACTACCATCCAGTGAATAGCCGATGATTTGTAAGCCTTTTTCATGAAAATCTGACCATACCGGCACCAGAACATCCCGATTTTCGCGGCGACAAGGGGCGCACCAGGAAGCCCATAAATCGAGAATGGTCAGGCGTTCGCCCAACAGTTGATAAAGCGTTGAAGTATCTCCTGCCAGCATTGGCAGCGAAGCATCAGGCAATGGATCTCCCTGTAAGATAGGAAGTTGCTCCCGGTTGCCTTTTTCGCAAAGTTGCACTACCCAGGGATGATCAGCATTTTGGGCCTTCCATTTTTCACATTGAGTATACAGAAATTCCGGAATCCGCTCAAAATCATTTTCAGGGCTTACCCACCGAATGGCCATCAGCGCCGGGAGCAAATCATTTGACTGCTCCGCAAAATCCATCAATGGTTTTTGAAAATCCAAAACGGCCGCTTCTTTTTCAAGCAGTGCCGCCTCATCATGCGCTTCTGAATGATTTTGGGTCAGTAATTTTTCTAAACCCGCTTGCCGAATATCCCTCAATTCAAGCAAGGCCGCATTTTCCGGAGAGGGTTTCTTTATGGCAAAACTACGTTGAAATTGGGCTACCGAAGCCACTACTTCCAACGATTCTCCATTTTTCCAAATGATGGGAAAATAATTGGCCATCAAGGGATCATCATTATCCAATCGGTTTAAAAAGCGCTCCTTTTTCCGTTGAACAACCAGTTCGAGCAAGATCGATTCCGGAGTATCGGGCATCTGCTCAAAGGCAAAACTTCCATCAGCCTGCACCTCCGCGGAATCAATAACAGCTCCGGTATAACTAGCGGCCACCTCATCCAGCATCCGTGGCTGAATCAGATAAACCATATTGCCCCAATCCCCATCAGGAGAAAATTCCAATTTTCCCGAAAGGGGCGGTCGTTGACTGCAACCTGATTGTAGTAATAGGAGCAAAAGAGGAAGGATAAAGAGTCGGTTCATATCTTTGCGCATTTGCTTGTTGGTTACCTTTTGTGGATAACTACTTGCGTCAGTTCTTTACTTAAATGCCGCAAATTATCAATTATTTCCTGTTGATAACTCAATTTTGGCTAATAAGTGTCCGATTTCAATGAACCGTTTTGGAGCAATCGCTCTAGTTGTTACCGACCTTAAGGGGGCAGATGAGAATAACATACCCATTTGAAACGGTTGTTTTGTACTAAGTGCTTTGAAGGTAGTCCCTGAAGTATATTCGGGCAAGCTATTCAGTTCCGGTAAAACCGGGATTTTGGAACCTCTTTTCGGCTATTATTTCGTCCGTCTCGGCTGAGCCGAGATGCACTCAAAATGAGCCTCGCGAGCACTCAAAACCTGCAACTTTCGCTTCTAAAGCACCACCTCCAAACATGCACTAAGCAAAATAAATACGGATGGCCTCCATAAAGTCTTGTTTTTTCCCATTGGAAACGGCGATACTATCACCATTCTCCATAATGACATATCCTCCTTTTCCTTTAATGTATTTGTGTAGATAATCGAGGTTGATGGTGCTGGAGCGGTGTATGCGAACAAAGCGGCAGCCATCATTCAGCATGTTTTCCAATTCTCCCAGTGTTTTACTAACCAGCAGTTTGCGCGAATTGGCAAACAAAATACTGGTGTAATTGCCTTGAGCCTCCAGACAAATAATCTGTTGGGTTCTTTCAAAAATGATGCCTTCCAGGGTAGGCAACGCAATTTTCCGACTGAAGGTCGCGACGCGGGGCATTACTTTTCGGGTAGCTACAGCCCCTCTTATTCCAAGCGCTTTTGTACTCATGGTAAGTCTGTTATGTGGTATTCTTAATCGGAAAACTTTCCAAGAAATGGAAAATTCCTTTACAGTTGATACCCCAATATTAAGGAGACTGTGGCTGTAAAACAATCCAAAAAACTAGAATATGTCAGGTTTCAAAAAATTGTATCTTTGGCAAACAAGGCCTATTTGCCATCTTTTTTTTTGTAAAAAATCGTAGTTTAAGCATAAAAAAATGCCCAAGACACCATCGGTGAAATTATTTCGGCTGATCAAATCACTCTCGGGTTCTGAGAAGCGCTACTTCAAGTTGTTCGTCAATCGGGATAGTGGCAAGGACAATAAATATTTATTATTGTTTGATGCTATTGAGATGCAAGAATCGTTTGATGAGGAAGCCCTTAAGCAACTGGTTTATCCCAATGAACCGATCCACAGTAGAAAGTACTCCGAGCTCAAAGCCTATCTGTATGAATTGATCTTGCGCAGTTTGCAATCTTATGATGAAAAAACCTCAGTAGATTTTCGCTTGAAAAGCATGTTGTCAAGTGTTCGGGTTTTGTACAGAAGATCCCTTTATGAAGACTGCCGGGAAATCATTGTCAAGGGTAAAAAACTGGCGCGTAAATATGAGAAATACAATTCTATTCTGGAGTTCCTTGACTGGGAAAAACAAATTGCCTATGCGCAAACAAACATCGCATACCTAGACCGCAATTTGAGCAAAATTGCCGAAGAGGAAATTTTCATTCACACCCAAATCAACTATTATCATAAAAGTAGAAATATTTTCTTCAACCTACTGGTCAACTTGCGTAAGGATCCATCTTTGGGCAAGGCCAGTTGGGAGGAAAAATTGACCAACTCTATCGACTGGCCATTTCTTAAAGAAGTGCAAGTCGGAGGAGGGCACCAGACCCGAGTAATTTACTACCGTACGGCAGCCATTTATGCTTACGCTTTGCGCGAATTTCAACAGTTTTACGACCTCAGCAAGTCGCTGTTGGAATTGATGGAATCCCAGCCCCATTTTCTGCGGGAAGACGTCTCAGAATACATCTCTGCCATCAGCAATTTTATTCGGAGCTGTGGCGAATTGGGCAAGTACGAAGAAATAGAGATAACACTGGAAAAACTCCGGAATATCACCCCTAAAAACCTGGATGACGAGCTTAAAATACATCGGCAATACTATCAGAGTAAGTTTTCTTTGTGCATTGACCAAGGGACTTTTGAGGAGGGCCTTTCGGCTTTACGTGATCACTTTGAGGAGCGCAAAAAATTTGATGCCACCTATTTTGAAAACAACTCTTTTTACTACAATTATTTTTATATCTACTTTGGGGTAGGCGACTACGAAAAGGCCTTGGAGTTTTTGAATAAATGGCTGGGGTTAGCTAAGGATGTAGAACGCATGGATTTACAGTCAGTGGCGCGGATGCTCAATCTGATTATTCACTACGAATTGGGCAATACGGTATTGCTCGAATCACTGATTCGGTCAACCTATCGCTTTTTGAAAAAACGCAATCGGCTACACGATGTTGAACGGGAGTTGATTCACTTTATTAGAGAAGCTTCTGAAGCCTATTCCGGACAGGATGTGAGAAAGGCGTTTACAGAGATTAAGAAATCTTTCGACAACCTTTCTCACGACCCTTTATCCAGAAATCTATTGACCAGATACTTTAATATTATGGCCTGGCTCGAAAGTAAAATCAGGAAAATCACCTTCGCTGAGGTCATCCAGGAAAAATATCAAAGACACCAATCTAACGGAGGGCGATAAACTTACGAGAAAGGTCCATCATCTGAACTTCAGGGTCCTCAGTCGGTACATTGATCCGGATATCTAAACCTTCCCAAGAAATCCGAGTGCTTTGACTCGCAACTCTATCATGAGGATAGCTTACATTTCCGCCTTTAAGGGAAGTAGTTTGCTCATTGGTCAGAGCAGTTTGTTTAAAATCGTTAAGTGTAAATTTTTTTCCAGCCATAACTTGATGCATTAAAATTCATTGATTCTTTAAAATTAAGGTGTAAATCCCGAAATGTTAAACCAAAAATTGGGAAAAGTCAGATTTCTGATGATGAGGCAGTTGGCACATTTAGTGCTGTGTTTTGCAAGATAGCTTGCTTTTGGAGTTCGCACAAATTTTTTTAACCCCTTGTCAGCTATATTACAGAGGTAGCGTCCGCTTTGTGCGAGTATAGGGAGAAGAAAAAAAGCCATTCCGAAATCCTACTACATAGCGATCATTGAAATGGCTTGTTTCTGTTTGGGTACTCGGGTTTTACGTAGTGGCCCACAATTCTTTGTGATTAGGGTATTCTTTATAGAATTCGTACTTCAATACATCATGGGTAGTGATGATTCCCACGAGATTTCTGTCTTCGTCAACAATGGGCAATCCGTGAAAAAGATTTTCCAGAAAAACTTCTGCAGCGGCGCCAATCTTATTGCTTGGAGAAAGCGTTGCTACTCGTTTGGTCATTACGTCAGCTACCTTGCGGTCTTTGTACTCTTCAAACGGGATGCCCAATTTGAAAAGATCGTAAGACGTTACAATTCCTACGAGCTTGGTTCCTTCCACTACTGGAATGTGGTGCAAGTGCTTCTCGAAAAGTAGGTTTTTAACGGCGATCAGTGGATCTTCCGGCCGAACGGTGATGACATTGCGAGTCATAATACTGGAGATAGGTTCATTCATCATGGTATGTAGACTTTAGGTTCATAAAATGGTGGACAATTTTCGTTAAGATAATCTTTTCTTTTCAGAACTTCTTTTTTTTTGACGAAAAAGATGATGGATAAAATGGCGCTAACAAGTTGATGCACAACTAATCATCGGGCGTCAACAATGCTTTCAAATCCAGTCCCAATCCCTTCAAATCTTGTTTCAAAAGTATCAGATCGGCTGCAATAGAATGATGATGATCGTCACCCTAACCTGGTGATTCTTGCATTTTTTGGACTTGACAAAACAATTTCTCCAACAAAGTATTTTTTTGCAAAATTTTCTTCTTTAAATTCAACAAGGTAAAACCCATCTGTTCGGTTAGTATCGTGATGGCCGTTATTTTACATTTTGGAAATAAGTACAACTGCCTGTAACTGATAAAATTAGAGGGGAAGAATTTCGGTTTTTCTTTTGATTATCAAGACAAAAGCCTATTTTTGTGCCGATTTTTAAGAACCATTAATCTTCAATCTCTAATAAGATATACATTATGGCTAATATCGGTCAAATCAAGCAAATCATCGGGCCGGTCGTGGACGTGAGTTTTTCGGCGGAAGGTTCGAAACTGCCGGAAATCCTGAATGCCCTCGAAATTACCAAACCAAGCGGTGAAAAGCTTGTGATGGAAGTTCAACAACACTTAGGAGAAGACAGTGTGCGGGCAATTTCGATGGATTCAACTGACGGACTGACTCGTGGCACGAAGGTGACAGACACTGGTAAACCAATCGCAATGCCTGTCGGCGAGGCTATCAAAGGCCGCTTGTTCAACGTAATTGGTGAAGCAATCGACGGAATGCCCAACGTGCCTAAAGGAGACGATGCTCGTTCGATTCATGCAAAACCACCTACTTACGAAGACTTGTCTACGGAGCAAGAGGTATTGTATACCGGTATTAAAGTGATTGACCTGATCGAGCCCTACATGAAAGGTGGTAAAATTGGTCTCTTTGGTGGTGCGGGCGTAGGAAAAACCGTATTGATCCAGGAATTGATCAACAATATCGCTAAAGGATATGATGGAATCTCTGTGTTTGCCGGTGTAGGTGAGCGTACGCGCGAAGGAAATGACTTAATGCGTGAGATGTTGGAAGCTGGCATTATCAATTATGGTAAGGACTTCATGCACTCTATGGAAGAAGGTGGATGGGACCTTAGCAAGGTAAGTGCTGAGGATTTGAAAACCTCTAAAGCAACCTTCGTATTTGGACAGATGAACGAACCTCCCGGAGCACGTGCACGGGTGGCCCTTTCTGGACTGACCATTGCGGAGTACTATCGCGATGGCGACCTGAATGACCCAACCGGTGGTCGTGATATCCTGTTCTTTATCGACAACATTTTCCGTTTCACCCAGGCGGGTTCTGAGGTGTCGGCATTGTTGGGGCGGATGCCTTCAGCCGTAGGTTATCAGCCTACGTTGGCTACTGAGATGGGATTGATGCAAGAACGGATTACTTCAACCAAGCGTGGATCTATTACCTCTGTACAGGCGGTATATGTACCTGCGGATGACTTGACTGACCCTGCTCCGGCAACAACCTTTGCTCACTTGGATGCCACCACGGTACTAAGTCGTAAAATTGCTTCCTTGGGTATTTACCCTGCAGTGGATCCGCTGGATTCTTCCAGCCGTATCCTGGAACCAACTATTATCGGTGAAGAACACTACAAGTGTGCACAGGACGTAATGAATATTTTGCAGCGTTATAACGAATTGCAGGACATCATCGCCATCCTCGGTATGGAAGAATTGAGTGATGAGGATAAACTGGTGGTATCTCGCGCACGTCGGGTACAGCGCTTCTTGTCACAGCCATTCCACGTAGCAGAGCAGTTTACCGGTCTGAAGGGAGTATTGGTTCCTATCGAAGAAACCATCCGTGGTTTTAATATGATTCTCGATGGAGAAGTAGACCAATATCCAGAAGCAGCTTTCAACCTGAAAGGTACGATCGATGACGTAATCGAAGCCGGTGAGAAAATGTTGGCTGAAGTTGCCTAATTAAGCTAAATAATAGAAGCAGCCTTTCTTTTGGCGAAAGGCTGCTTCTTTCCTTAAATAGTGTTTTTAGACAAACTCCAACGCAAAAGCGTGCAGCAAAGAAAAAGTGAGAAAATCTTTCTACCTTCCACGCCGTTCATGGAATTTGTTGTAAAAACTAAAATATTATGGAGGATATCGATATGATGGATTTAACCGTATTGACCCCCGATCAGGAAGTTTTCCATGGTAAGATCACTTCGGTCAAAGTGCCCGGTAATATGGGGCAATTTCAGGTACTTAAAAATCACGCGCCCATTGTATCTTCACTGGATGCCGGTGGAGTACAGATCGTTACTGCTATAGGCGAACACCGCGTCTTCGACGAAGAATCCGGCAATATGGTCAAAGTAGACGATCCGGGTAAAACCATCAACTTTGATATCGCTGGTGGTTTTGTTGAAGTACTGCATAACGAAGTTTCCCTCTTGGTTAGAGGAGTGAAGAATTTGAAATAAACTAACTTAATCATAATAGGAGAAGGGGATTAACCATTGGTTGATCCCCTTCTTTTTTTGAGTGAATTGGTTGAAAAATTTTAGGCGGTAGAAACTTTGAAGCAAAGAGGAAGCTTTTTTTCTAAAACCTAAAACCAACCTCCTTATAAATCAAACTTGATACCTTGAGCCAGCGGCAATTCCTTACTGTAGTTAATGGTATTGGTCTGGCGGCGCATATAGGCTTTCCAGGCGTCAGAGCCACTTTCGCGACCACCGCCGGTTTCCTTTTCTCCACCGAAAGCACCACCGATTTCCGCACCACTCGTTCCGATGTTGACATTGGCAATACCGCAATCAGATCCCGCTGCGGAGAGGAAGAACTCTGCTTCGCGCAGGCTATCAGTCATAATAGCAGAAGATAAGCCCTGAGGCACCCCATTTTGCATCGCTATGGCCTCCTCCAGTTCCTTGTATTTAATCAAATAAAGGATCGGTGCAAAGGTTTCATGCTGGACGATCTGGTAGTGATTTTTTACTTCAGCAATGCAGGGTTGTACATAACACCCACTTTCGTAACCAGCACCTTCCAAAACGCCACCTTCGATCACAAAATGGCCGCCTTCATCTTTCACTTTCTTAAGTGCGCTCAGGTAGTTTTTTACGGCATCTTTATCAATAAGCGGGCCTACGTGGTTATTCTGATCCAAGGGATCACCAATTTTTAGTTGAGGATAAGCACTAGCCAGTTTTGCTTTTACCTGATCATAAATGCTTTCGTGGATAATGAGTCGACGAGTAGAGGTGCAACGTTGTCCTGCGGTTCCCACCGCACCAAATAATGCGCCGGTCAATACGATATCCAGGTTGGCATTGGGGGTAACGATAATGGCATTGTTGCCGCCCAACTCTAGGAGGCTGCGTCCCAGGCGTTCTGCCACGGTAGCGCCTACAATCTTACCCATTCGCGTACTGCCCGTAGCAGAAATTAAAGGCACTCGGGTATCTTTGGTCATATATTCTCCAACCACGTAATCACCGTTGATAATGCTACTTACCCCTTCAGGAACATCGTTGGCCTTGAGCACATCCCGCAGGATATTTTGACAGGCAACAGCACATAGTGGTGTCTTTTCGGAGGCTTTCCAAACGCAGACATCTCCGCAAGCCAGGGCGATCATCGCATTCCATGACCATACCGCTACCGGAAAGTTGAAGGCCGAAATAATGCCGACAATACCCAGTGGATGCCATTGCTCATACATCCGGTGGTTAGGCCGTTCCGAATGCATAGTCAGGCCATACAGCTGGCGGGAAAGGCCCACGGCAAAGTCGCAAATATCGATCATTTCCTGTACTTCACCCCAGCCTTCCTGGAGGCTTTTTCCCATTTCATAGGAAACGAGGCGGCCCAGGGCATCTTTGTGTTGGCGCAATGCCTCTCCATATTGGCGAACCACTTCTCCACGTTTGGGAGCAGGAACTTTGCGCCATGTTAGGAAGGCTGCTTGTGCTTTTTCGATCACTTGATCGTATTCTTTGCGAGTAGTTTGGCTGACACTACCAATGAATGCCCCATCTACTGGGGAATAAGATTCAATGTACTGTCCCGAATTACTGGAGGTCATGCCCGTACTAGTACCGGCATTCTCTTTTTGTAAGCCGAGTTCTTGAAGAAAATTCTTGTCCATTTTATAATTTGGTTTAATTTGTCAAAACTAGAGCAGCAGCTTTTTTACTATCGTAGAGATGGTCTTGCCGTCTGCTTTGCCCGCCAGTTGTTGATTGGCAGCCCCCATGACTTTCCCCATATCCTTCATAGAAGAAGCGCCGGTCTGTTCAATGATTTTTTTGATGATCACTTCCAATTCGGCTTCACCGAGTTGTTCGGGTAGGTACCGCTCAATGATGGCAATTTCTTCCTGCTCGGTGGCCGCAAGGTCATCACGGCCTTGCTTCTGGTAAATATCGAGAGAGTCCCTGCGTTGTTTGACCAGTTTTTGCAACATCTTAATTTCAGCCTCCTCGTCAATCGTTTTCCCGCTGCCATCCGTTTTTGCTAGCAGAATAGCCGCTTTAATGGCTCTGATTCCGCGGAGGGCGGCCTGATCTTTAGCTTTCATAGCAGCCTTCAGGTCTTCCGCAATGCGTGTTTCTAAACTCATGTTCTTCCTTTTGGGATATTAAAAAATATGTTAGCCCAGCGCATCAATGCGGTTGGTCAGGTCTATATAGTCCTGGACCGACAGTCGCTCCGGGCGTTGTTGAAAAAAGTCTTCCTCCAGCATCGGATGATTTTTGGCGAAAGCCTTCATTGTATTGCGCAACATCTTGCGCCGTTGGCTAAAAGCCTGCTTCACTACCTTGCGAAACAATTTTTCATCACAATCCAGTTCCATCTTTTCCTTGCGGATGAGCCGAATAACCGCTGACTGCACTTTTGGCGGCGGACTAAACTGGCTCTTATCGACCGTAAAGAGGTATTCTCCATTGTAAAAGGCTTGTACCAGCACGCTGATCACGCCATAGGTTTTACTGCCGGGGGGCGCGATGACCCGCTCGGCCACTTCCTTCTGAAACATGCCCACCAGTTCGGGAACACTTTCCTTATATTCCAACATCTTAAAAAGGATTTGGGATGAAATATTGTAAGGAAAATTGCCGATGATGGCAAAGGGTGCATTCTGAAAGATTTGCGAAAGCGGCACCTTCAAGAAATCAGCGGAGATAATGTGCTCCCGCAATGCCGGATAATGCCAGGAAAGGTACTTGACCATATCCCGATCCGCTTCTACTACCAATAATTCGTAGGGTTTTTCCAATAAATATTTGGTGAGCATTCCCTGTCCTGGCCCCACTTCAAGGACCCGTTGATATTGGTCGGTCAGCGTCAGGGCATCTGCAATGCGTTGAGCGGTATTTTCACTATTGAGAAAATGCTGTCCGTATGACTTTTTTGCTTTCATAAAGGACTGCAAATTACGGCAAAAAAAGCCAATTTTTCTGCTTTTCCAAGGTACAATCGATTGAAGAGCAGTGCAGGGGAATGGTATTAAAAATACAAATGGAGCACTGCTCGTTTAATTTGTTTAAATTTGTGCCACTTTTATGGAAAGTATATAAAAAGATACTGCAAATGAGTAAACTCAAGATAGGCATTACGATTGGCGATTTTAATGGAGTAGGATTGGAGGTTATCCTGAAGACCCTGTCGAAAAGCGAAATGGCAGAAATTTGTACTCCGGTCATTTATGGTTCCTCCAAAGTTGTTTCTTACCATAAAAATATCGTTGGTGTCGATTTCCATTTTCAACCGACTCGTTCGGCGGAGAACCTGTTTACCGATAAAATCAATATCATCAATTGCTGGCAGGAGAATGTCAATATTACTTTGGGCAAACCCAGTGATCTAAGTGGTAAATATGCATTTACCGCTCTGGAAATGGCAACTACTGATCTGAGAGCCGGACGGATTGATGCCCTAGTGACTGCGCCAATCAACAAACATGCTATGCAATTGGCCAATTTCCCTTTTCCCGGACATACCGAATACCTCACCAAGGAATTGGGCGCAGAAGAAAGTCTGATGTTTTTGGTAAGCGACAATCTGCGCGTTGGGGTAGTCACCAATCACCTGCCGCTGAAAGATGTTGCTGCGAAGATCACCAAGCAAGCCATTTTGCGCAAGCTGCAAATTATGCAAGACTCCCTGAAGATGGACTTTGGACTGGAGCGCCCCAGCATTGCAGTACTGGGGTTGAATCCACACGCGGGAGATGGCGGACTTTTAGGAGAAGAAGAAGAAAAAATTATCCGGCCAGCGATATTGGAGTGTAAGAAGAAGGGCATGCTGGCCATGGGGCCATTTCCGGCAGATGGCTTTTTTGGCTCTGGCCAATACAAAAAATATGACGCAATTCTGGCCATGTATCATGATCAGGGCCTGATTCCTTTCAAGGTATTGTCATTTGGAAAAGGCGTGAATTATACGGCCGGATTGGTGGGAGTGCGTACTTCTCCCGACCACGGGACCGCCTACGATCTGGCGGGAAAAAATGAAGCGGATCCAGCCTCTTTCCGTCAGGCGATCTTTACGGCGATCGACATAGCCAGACAACGTAAAGAGTATCTGGATATGCACAAGGATGTGGTGGTAAAAAGAGAACACGCGAGCGATAACGGGGAGGATGAGGAAATCTTTGACGAGGCTTAGGTGCTTGTCTCAGCCTGAATAGCCTATCCCAAAAAGGACTTGGGACTACCTCCAAACAAGCATTACAAACCAGGTTGTCAACGAAACTACAAATGATTACGTTATATGTGATATATATTTCTCTTGGCTGCAATATTTGTATGGTTCTTTGACAAATCCCGTAATTTAGAGCCAAGCTAAAATGTAAAAAACCGCTTCTAAAGGCGCTTTTGATTTACATTTTAGCTTAGGCATAGCTTATCCCGATTTTACATCGGGGAAATTTGTCAAAGAACGATTTGTATTTTTGCTGGCTGAGGTAGGGAATTATTGGAAAAAATTAATTACTATTCCCAAAATCATAAGAAAACTCAATTTTTATAACAGCATGAGTGAGCAAACAGAAAAGACTCGATATTCTGACGAAGAGTTGGAAGAGTTTAGGAGCCTGATCCAGGATAAACTCGACCAAGCCAGAAAAGAGCTTGATTTTTACGAAAAACAGTTGTCTGATATGGCTGACAATCCGGACGCCAAAGTCCGTGGATTGGACGATGGGATCGGGACGGTGGAGAGCGAACGGTTAATCAGTATGGCTGCTCGGCAAAAAAAACACATTCAACACCTGGAGAATGCACTATTTCGCATCCAAAATAAGGTATATGGTGTTTGCCGGGAAACGGGTAAGCTGATCTCAAAAGAGCGCTTGCGTGCCGTTCCACACGCCACACTTAGCATCGCCGCAAAACAAAATCGAAAAAAATAGGTTTCATACCTAGTAAAGTAATTATCGGTTTGAAAGCATCCTATCAAGTAGCTATTATCGTATTTCTGGTCTTGTTGGTTGACCAGGTGCTCAAGTTTTGGGTAAAGACCAACCTGGTCATCGGCGAGGAGATCCATCTGCTTGGCTTTGATTGGGCCAGGATCCACTTTGTCGAAAACAACGGCATGGCCTTTGGCATGAGCATCGGAGGTGAATATGGCAAATTGGCCTTGAGTTCCTTTCGTATCCTTGCTGTGGGAGGATTGCTGTACTACATTCGCCACCTGATTATCCATCGGGCTACCTTTGGCCTGTTGTTTAGCTTCTCCCTCATCCTGGCTGGCGCCATTGGCAATATTATCGATAGCGCTTTTTACGGACTGATCTTTTCAGAATCTTACCACGGTAGCGGACTGGCTACCTTACTCCCCGAAGGCGGGGGATATGCCACCTTTCTGCACGGGAAGGTAGTGGATATGCTGTATTTCCCGATGTTTGAAGGCGTTTTTCCCCACTGGATACCCTTTTGGGGTGGCAAAAGTTTCCTGTTTTTTCGGCCGGTTTTTAATATCGCTGATATGTCGATTACCATTGGGGTCATCAATATTCTGATCTTTCAGCGTAGCTTTTTTAGTAACCCCGAAAATGAGGAGCCGAAGGCCACTTATCCGGAAATGGAGAGAGGGACTATAGAAGTAGCAGAAGGGCAGCCTTCCGAACCTGATCAACCCTCGGAATTTTGGCCAGAAGATCCCAGAACAAAGTCTGAATCCTGATGTTTTTCCATGAATAACTGTAGGCTACGGCCTTAGTGCATGTTTGGAGGTAGTCCCTGAAGTATATTCGGGCAAGCTATTCAGT
>CAXHCA010000074.1:0-32315 GCA_964015035.1 uncultured Saprospiraceae bacterium | reverse complement strand
ATCTAAAATAATGACGAAGCAAATTAATAGAATCCCATCTGCTCAATCTTTTTTTTGAGGACAAACCTGAACTGCACCCGTTGCACCCTGCTGGTTTTAAAAAATTAGTTGTAATAAAAAAGCCGGTATCCACTTGGAGGTACCGGCTTTTTTATTCACTCAAAAGTCACAAAATCGAATTACCGTAAGAGGGTAACATCTCCGCGGTAGAGTAGGGTGACGTTGTCCAGGAAGGTCACTTCGATGATGTAGACGTAAACGCCTGGATTCATCGGTCTGCCATTTTTACGGCCATCCCACAATGGGGCACCGCCTTCACAAGCCACACCGACTTCATCGGCTTCGTATACTAGTCCTCCCCAACGGTCGTAGATACGCGCGAAGTTGATCGATTCGACACCACGACACGCAAATATCCGGAATTCATCATTAGGACCATCGCCATTAGGCGAGAAGATATTTGGAATATATACGTTTCGATTGGCATCCAGTTCTACAAAAATATTGGCTTCTCCGGTACAGCCATTCTGATCGGTCACCACCAGGGTATAATCCTGATTTCCTAGTGGATTAATAAATGGACTCAAGGTCGTATCCGAAGACAGAAAATCAGCTGGTGTCCAGAGATAAGACAAGAATGGCTGCGTACCGCCGGAAACTGCAGGCATTAGTCGAGTCAAGGTGTCTCCCAATTCTACTGTGATTTCTGTAGGCAAATTGACCACGATTGGACTAGGCTCATCAATAAATAGATCGACTTCATCGGTACATCCAGCAGCATCCACCACGCTAATGATGTGGTTGCCACCAAATACCGGAGCACCCTGGTCGGCAGGGAAAGTCAATCCATTATTGTCGATGATGAAGCTATAGTCACTAAGGGACATTCCCGTTCCGCCGTATACGGTATCCAAGAAGACGAGGGTTTGTTCTCCAAAACAGAGTGGTGATTCAGGAGGCTCAACACTGAACACAATGGGGGCGGGTTCACCAACGGTATAGCTTAAGGAATCCTGACATCCTTCGGTGTCTGTGATGGTCACATAGTAAGTGCCAGCCGCCAAATTAGTGGCGATATCTGAGGTTGCCGGGGCTATATTCATCGACCAGGTAAAAGGATTAGGTCCTACCGGGTTGATATTGGCATTGCTATTGTACACCACCGCAAAAATACCATCCATATCGCCATTACAGGATACCGTAGGGGTACTGCGGACTGGATCTAAAGTCAGGATCAGTTCATCTGGTTCGCTGAGTGCGGTCAGTTGTTCTTTGGTACATCCATTGGCATCAGTAATGATCGCTGTGTAATTGCCCATAGGCAAACCAGATAATACATTGGAGGTTTCCGGGAACCCCACCCACTGGAAGTCAAAGGTACCTGTACCCCCACTTGGTGTCAAGGTTATAGAACCATCTGAGAAACCGTTACAACTTGGTTTATCTTGATCTACCGCCACCGTAATTTCTTCCGGGCTGGCGATGCTGAAATCGACAGTCACACCACATTGGCCATCACCGACGGTGAGAATTTGTGCCCCTCGGCAAAGCTGTGAGGCAGTGGAGGACATCACCCCTAATTCACTCTCACCAGAATCCCAGGTGAAGTTGAAGGAACCGGTAGTGCCATCACTATACAAGGCTGTCGCTGTAGCCCCACCATCACAGGTGGTATCATCCGGGCAACTCACCATCGTGCTATCCGTGATCATGACCTCAATGGATGGTGGATCAGGTAAGTCGATATTGATGATTAAAGGCTCACAATTGTTGGCATCATTCACCGTGACCTGATAAGAGCCGGCTGCCAAGCCCGGTAAGAGGTTATTATTCACCGGGTTACCTGGATCTGTTGACCAGGTGTAGGTAAAGGGCGAAGTGCCGCCACTCACAAATACGGCCACGATACCGTTGTTATCGCCGGGGCAGTTGGGCAAATCCAGGCTGATGCTGTCCAACATGAGTGGATCAGGAGAGATTACAGCAGCCGTGTCGATTGTTTCACAACCATCTTCAGCAGAAATCGTTACGATATAAATACCAGGGCTCAAGTTATTGATTGTGGCACCGCTTAATCCATTGTCCCACATGTATCCGGCAATTGGTGCACCGCCTGGAGTAGCAACTACAGTCAAGGTGCCATCCGTATCGCCGGGACAGCTTACAAAGTCGTCATCTAGCATGTCCACCATAGGTGGCGTAGGCGCAAGAATGTCTACATTAAGGGTTGCGGTACAGTTGTTATTATCGGTCAGATCAATGGTATAGGTTCCTTCAGAAAGTCCTGTGGCGATAGAATCCTGCAAGGTACCATCGTGTGACCAAGAATAGCTGTAAGGGGCCGTTCCACCCGTAACGCCAAGGGTAATGCTACCGTCATTTCCCACTACGCAGGTTTCATTCACTTGTTCCAAAATACTCAATTGCAGAGGTGCTGGCTCGATGACCTCAAAAGTATCGATGATCATACAGCCGGAAGGATCAGCGTCGGTTAACGTCACAATATAGGTGCCGGCACAAAGTCCGGATATGGTACTCGTGGTATTGGTATTGTTGGGAGGGGTATTGACCGTATTCCAGGCAAAGGTATATGGCAAATCTGCAGCTGCACCAGCCGTAGAACCGGTTACAAAAATCTGACCGTCACAGATGTTGTTACAAGATACATCTGTGACTACAGGAACGACCGACAAAGTTTTTTGCGCGCCTACGTCATAACAATCGATGAATTCACAGCCATTGTCATCGACCACCGTTACACAATAGGTGCCGGGATCAAGGTTACTTACCTGCGAAGAACCGGCGACAATACTGCCCAATCCATTATCCCATTGGAAGAAATAATTGCCGGTGGAAGTTGTTCCTCCGGTAGCAGTAATCGATATCGATCCGTCCATAGAACCACTGCAACTGGCATCCATAACAAAGGTATTGCTCCCTAAGACCGTTAGTTGCGCCGGTTGAGAAAGCGTTGTACTTGCTTCGGCAGTACATCCGCTGGCATCGGTCACTGTTACGGCGTAAAATCCAGAGGAGACGTTCACTAAGGCTGACGTATCTTGTGGTGTGGTATTCCAATTGAAACTAAAGGCATCAAGGTTCGGTTGGATGACTCCGTCAATCAACACTGTGGCACTAACGGCACCATTGCTTTGGCCAAAACAGAGAGGGCTGGTCGGGTTCAGGTTGACACCTAAAGTTGGGCCGGCTAATACTTCCACCGTATCCACTACAATATTCATCGGGTTAGAAGAATCCTCCACCGTAATCTGATAATTGCCTGCATCCAGGTCGTTTACCGTAAACGAACCGCCATCTTGTCCAATCACAAAAACCCCATTGTCAGGGCCGGTTGGTGGAACGGTATTCCAAGAAAAGCGGTAAGGAGCCGTACCATCCGCCATGGTTAGGGTAAAAGAGCCGTCTGAATCATTCGGACAAGTGACACTATCTTGTTCAAGCAAGGTAAAGAGCACATCGTTGCTGAGGATCACCTTTCCTCCGTTGATGACTACGCCATACGGAATCGGAGGAGTCCCGGAATCGCCCACTTCGAGGGGAGTTGGGTCACTGGTAATCGTGACCGGGCTACAATCATCTAATGCACCTATGGCATCAAAGCAAAGCTGGAAAAGGACTTCTCCGTCGGCGAGCGTGACGTTATTAAAAGAAAGGTCATTCCAGGAAAAAGTCAGAATGCCATCTACCCCGGGGTTTACCTCAAAGAAGTTACTACCATCCAGATTGGGCATGGCGGGGTTAAAACCGGTCACTTGAGTGAAATCCAATACCTCAGGATCCCAGTTGATGGAAAACTGCATGGAACCAACATTGTTAAAGTTTTCCACGGTCACATCCAGGCATTCATTAGTGCCCGGCACCATGTTTTCCAAGGGCATATTGAAGGTCACCGTTTGGCAAGACGACATATCCATGGTAAAGGTTGTGCCACAGCTTTTTCCATCTTCAATGGTAATGTTGTACACCCCATCCTGAGGCACAGAAAAGGTGATCACATCATCGTGATTCGGTGTATTATTGAAGGTTCCTTGAATAGAAGGATCGGTTGATAGCGTAATACTGATATCATAAGCCTCTGCGGGGGATTGATTCCACTCTGGCATACCGCCTCTCACCCGGAAGCTACCGATGCAACCGGTGGCACCGGCGGTAGTGTTGATTTCGGAAACGGTGATTTCGTTGAGGTAAACCACAGAGAACATTTCCTCTTCATTGACATCAACACAAGGGCCGGAAGGACCTCCTGCTGAGCTTTCAAAACCCAGTGCACCGAAGTTGTCGATGGTAATTGGTGCAAACCAAAACTGGATCGGTGCAGGAACCCCTCCGTTAAACGAGGATTGTAGCGCACCTGTATTCATCAAAGTCAGGTTGCCATTAATGTTTTCCACTGCTACCCAAATGTTGTTGGTTTGCGGGATCGGTGTCCCATTAACAATAATTGGATTGGTGTGATTCAAACAAGGATCGGCAACAATTGACGCCAGGTCTGGCCCTCCAACAGTGGGCGCGCAATCGTAGAAAGCGTAACCGATACCGGCAGGGGTGTTGAGTTGTGGATCACCGGTCAGATCCTGGTTGCCATCGTGAATAATCGGCAGTGCATCTCCGAAGCAGAGGTAGATGACTTCACCGGTAAAATCGTTACTTTGACCTACAAAGTTGTCGTAATCAAAGGTGATGGTACCTGCCTCGTTACACATTCGGGGACCTGCCGATGTCCGACTCAATTGGCCATTAATGGAAATGTTCTGTGCATTCTGCGCCCCCAGTTGACCAACCAAAAGGGTGAACGCTAGCAATGGGAATAAATTTTTGATCATTTTTTCAAATTGAATTGACGTGCAATCGTTATTGGGATTTTATCTTAAATGGCTTTGAATACCTGAAAAATGGTGGTTCAAAACCGATGATTTTAATGCTGTCTTTCAGGCAAAAGATACCCGATCTGTAGGGTTTCGCTGCCTCTGTAGGGGTTAGCCTTGGTCGAATGAGCGACAAAAATAGCCATCGTGTTGCAATGCCGCATGGATAATCAAGTTAAAATTTCAATTCGGTCGTAAATTTGCCCATTCCCCGCCTTCCTGGGCTGTTTTTGAGGCATAAAATCTCTAAAAAACGGCTAAAAAACCACAAAACATAGAGCGTCGTGTATACAAACGAAAGCCTGGCTTGGAAAATTATATTTTTTAACCTATCCAGGTACTCCAAATTTTTCAATCAGTTGATCACAGGCCTGATCCAGCATGCGAAATACTCGTTCAAATCCCTGATCATCCCAGTAAGGGTCGGGTACGTTTTCATTGCGGCCCGGTTGTGCGAAATTCATGATCAGGGCTACCTTCTCCTTGTGTTCATGTTTATTGGCCAGGCGCAATATGTTTTGATAATTGGAACTGTCCATAGCCAATACCAAGTCAAATTCTTCTAGATCCGTAGCTTGAAACTGCCGGGCCCGCTGATCGGTAATGTCGATGCCATATTTTTGGGCTACGGCAATAGACCGCACATCCGGCAATTCTCCAATATGCCAGGAACCGGTTCCCGCCGAGTCAACCGTCCATGCTAAACCGTTTTCCCGGACCTTGTGTTTTAAGATGCCCTCGGCAAGAGGAGAGCGACAAATATTTCCAAGACAAACCATTAAAACCTTCATCTGTATTGATCATTTTCTTTGAAAAGCACAGAAATACGCTTCCAGAGGCGCGAAAATACCCTTTGCTAAGGAGAATAAAGCTGATTTAAGGAAATTATTTTCCTTCGCTCATCTCAAATAATACGGTGCTTCAAACATCTTGGAGCTGGTTGCAAAGTTTTTGCTAATATTGCATAAATATTGCAAACTCTATGAAAATCGTTATAGCAGGAGCCGGAGATGTTGGGTTTCACCTTGCGGAATTATTGGCCTACGAAAATCAGGACATTGTGCTGATTGACAAAAACCAGGATGTACTGGATTATGCCGCTACTCACTTGGATGTATTGACCCTTACGGGCGATTCTACCTCCATTGATACCCTGCAGGAGGCCGAAGTGGCAAAAGCAAAATTGTTTTTGGCGGTGACCACCTCAGAAAAGACGAACTTGGTCAGTGCCATCCTGGCGAAAAAGATGGGGGCCAAGCAAGCCATCGCCCGAGTCTCTAACCACGAATACCTTTCGGAAGAACAACGCGCCATATTTAAGGATTTGGGAGTCGATACCCTCATTTCCCCTCAACAGTTGGCTGCAGAAGAGATATATCGGCTAGTGAGTCAGTGTTCTTTTACCGATCATTTTGCGTTCGAAAACGGAAAGATCAATTTGGTGGGGATCACCATGGATGACTATTCCCCCTTAGTAAATACCGCAATCAAGGATATTAACGGCATAGCCGACGATGTAACCTTACACCCCATTGCTATATTGAGAGGTCATCAAACCATCATTCCTCGCGGCAATACCGTTTTGCGCCGCAGCGACCATATCTACTTTATCACCAAAAAAGATGACATTGATGGGATAGTCAACGTGGTTGGCAAAAAGAGCATTAAGGTCAAAAATATCATGATCGTTGGTGGTACTGATTTGGCGGTAGCCACGGCTAAACGATTGGAAAAGGAATACAACGTGACCTTGATTGAGAAAAATAAAGAACGCTGTAAACAGCTGGCGCAAATTTTGCAAGAGACCCTGATTATCAATGGAGATGCCAGTAATGTCAACTTGCTGGCGGAGGAAGGCTTGCGGGAAATGGATGTTTTCTTGGCACTGTCAGGGAATTCAGAATCGAATATTATTGCCAGTTTGACGGCGAAAAACCACGGCGTCTACAAAACCATTGCCCAGGTAGAAAATAAGGAATATATCCACATTTCACAAAATATTGGAGTAGATACATTGATCAATAAGAAACTGATTGCGGCCAATAACATCTTCCGCTTTGTGCGCAAAGGACAGGTAGAGGCAATTACCAGTCTGCACGGTGTTGATGCGGAGGTGATAGAATTTGTGGTGACGAAGAATAATCAGTTGACGCGTAAACCATTAAAAGACTTACATTTTCCGAAAAGCGCCTTAGTCGGTGGTGTGATTCGCGGGGAGGAAAGCCTCATTCCAAACGGAGACTTTCAAATGCAACTCGATGATAAGGTCATTGTCTTTGCATTGCCTGAAGCCATCAATAAACTTGAAAAACTCTTTAATTAATGATCAATATTCGCCCCATTGCACGGGTAATCGGAGTTTTGTTAATGATCATTGGCGGGTTTATGTTACTCTGCCTGCCTTTCTCTTTTTACTTTCACAGCAATGATGAAATGCCATTGATTCTTTCGGGAATCTGCTGCATCTTGATTGGATCCATTTTTTGGTGGATACCGAGGGTGGACAAACGAGGAATCAACAAAAGGGAAGGGTATTTGATTGTGGCCTTGGGCTGGTTGGCCATGGTTTCCTTTGGTACCTTACCCTATCTCTTTAGCGGGGTTATCCCCAATATTCCCGATGCTTTATTTGAGACCGTCTCGGGAATGACCACCACCGGCGCCAGTGTCCTGACCGATATTGAAGCAACCCCGAAAGGCATTTTGTTTTGGCGAAGTATGACTCAATGGATCGGTGGCATGGGAATTATTGTACTGACCGTGGCCATTTTTCCCCTGTTGGGCATTGGCGGAATCGAATTATTTGTGGCTGAAGCACCTGGCCCTACTTCCGATAAATTACACCCGAGAATACAAGAAACGGCCAAACGACTTTGGATCATCTATGTGGCCTTGACCTTCATCCTCACCATTATCTTGTTTGCTTTGGGCATGAACTTCTACGATGCCATTAATCACGCATTAACGACCATGGCAACCGGGGGGTTTTCTACTAAAAACGCCAGTATGGCCTTTTACACCTCTCCGCTCATTCACTACACCGTGATCCTTTTTATGTTTTTTGCGGGAACCAACTACACCGTGATTTATTTTGGACTAAAAGGAAAGTTTAAAAAAGTGTGGAAGAGTGATGAGTTTCGGGCCTATTTGTTTTTAGTCATTTTTTTGTCGATTCTGGTAAGCCTATGGGTATTCCAACTAACGGACGGATCTTTTGAGCATGCCTTCAGAGATAGCATGTTTCAAATTGTTTCTTTGATTACGACCACGGGTTTTGTTTCGGCGGATTATACCTCCTGGAGTCCGGGACTGACCATGTTTTTCTTTATTTTATTGTTTGTTGGGGCCTGTGCCGGATCTACCAGTGGGGGCATTAAAATTATTCGCAACCTAGTCTTTTTCAAGAACTCTATCCTTGAGTTTAAACGCATTCTTCACCCCAGAGCCATTGTGCCTTTATATCTCAATGGGCAGGTGGTCAGAGGGAAAGTCATAACCCACATCTTTATCTTCCTGCTGCTGTATATGATTATTTTTATCTTTGGTTCAATTGCCCTTTCGGTAATGGGGATCGACTTTATGACGGCAATCGGTGCGGTGGCCACTTCCCTCGGAAATGTGGGACCAGGCATTGGAAAGGTAGGACCTGTCGACAACTTTGCTTGGTTTCCTGCTCATATCAAGATCTTTTTGTCCTTTTTAATGTTGTTGGGACGCCTGGAGTTGTTTACCATTCTGGTGCTTTTCACGCCCTATTTCTGGAAGTCGAATTAAGTTCATCGCTCCCAAAACACCTTGGCTTAGGGGACAGCGAAGAGTAACTTACCCAATTGATGCGGCTCTTTTGCTACCAGTCGTTGTTGCGCAAATTCAAGGCTATACCCGGTTTTCGTTCCTGGTTTGGCAGCAATATAACTCGCCTGAAACAGACAATTTATTCCCTTCTGGCCCCTTTAGGACCTGGATTTATCGGGTCAGGATAATTTTTCCGCTGCCCAATCGGTGGTTTTTCGTTTGTATTTGATAATAATAGATGCCTTTCGGCAAATGTTGCATGGGCAGATCAACCTGATTGTGGCCAATGTTTGACTGATTAATTACCCGTTTCCCAACCGAGTTGAATAAGGCCATATCTTGGAGTAAGTCATCCTTATTCTCCAAACTGATCCGACAGTTTCCTGTGGTGGGATTGGGAAAAGCGTGTAGCGTTGATACCTCCATGACTTCCCAGGTAGCGGCGGTCAACTGCTGATACTTGTCCATAATGCGGGAACAATCGTCCATAAGGGCTGATAGATCAGGGCAGGGTAGGGTATAACCATCCGATAAGAAGAAGGCATAACCTAAATGGATCGTTTCTCCGGGATCAAATTGAAAGTCTCCAGACCCTAGCAACATACGATAGTCCAAAGTAGGGCCATTAATGGAACAAAGTGACCATTCTTCATCATTTGCCGGGTTTCCGGGATATAAGTAGCTCGTTGTTTCCGTGCCGCTATATCCGAGATCACCGATCGTATAGGGGGTGCCATCACGCCAGAGCCCACTCAGGTAATTGTAGAATTCAAAAAAATTGTTGGGCTTGGTAATTTGTGGAGGCGGGGAGCCAACGCCATTGCTTACATAGGCGGAAAATGAGGTCATTTCAATGGGCTCACCAAGATCACTCACTGGCCCTTCCAATAGCTTTATACCCAACACCGGAATTTCTTCCTGAAAGCGGGCTACTCCTCCGATACAGGTACTATCTGCCAGCCCATCAACAGCATCCTTATTGTAGGCAAAAGCTAGATTGGCTTCTGGAAAACAACCAACATAGTCATCAGTATAACAGCCTATATCAGCATCGACAAATAAGGCAGTACGGGTATTGACGATGGGCTCCTCTAAAAACGAGGTGATGCTTAATTCAAAATAAACGGTTTTGTCCAACACCCCTGCCTCCAGATCTTCTGCAAACGCATAGCAGGTGTTGCTGTATTGCAGGGGGAAAACGCCGGGCGTACTGTACATCCACCACATTATTTGGTCGCCCTTTACCTGTGGATAATCCCCCATTGCTGGATTGTACAAACCATCTCCATCATGATCAACAAAGGGAGCCAGCGGTACATCCGGTAATTCAATGCCATTGAATTGCAACGAAAAAGGATTACTACGTCCGGGCCAGGACATCACCTGCAAGTGTTCGTTGTCCAGCACACCGTTGTCCTGAAAATCTTCCAGAAAAAGTGCGAGGTTACTGCTCGTCATAAACCAAAAACGATCAAAAGCCTGGCAAACATCGGTGAAAGGCTGGGCATCATCCGGGTTTAAAGGCCCGGGAATGGCTCTGGGACCGATGATTCCGTAGGTCGGCGATTGCATGAGCTCTTCTCCCGAAGCGGTTTCTCCCCCAATCCAAAGGCTGCTGGCAAAGACCACGTTCACGAGGGTGCTGTCTTCCGAATAAAGCCGGGTTCTCAGGCCTTCATCCAGCAATCCATATCCCTGCAAGGTGAACTGCTCCAATTGGTTTTCACTAAATTCCACGGCTGTGAGCGCTTCATCACAGTCATCCTGAGCAAAAAGCGTTGTGGTGCAAAGTACAATGAACAAAGACAGCAGTTGTAATGGTGTGTTTTTCATAATCGCATTCATATTTTTATTAAGATAGCCATATTGGGTCATTTTTCTAATGACCATTGAACCAAACGTACTTTTCAATGGGTAAAGGGCTCCGCCATTGACATCAATCGCACGCATTAATCTCGGACTATGGTCTATTGGTGATCAAGGGATATTAATTTTATGTAAAATTTCTGTGATTTCCCAATTGATCTTGGCAAGGGGCTTACCTTTGTTTCTTAATCATTTCGTTCTTTGGTAAATTTCCCCGACATAAAATCGGGACAAACTGTGGTCAAACTAAAATGTGAATCCTAAACGCCTAAAAGAAGCCTTGGTTTTCATTTTTGATTGACGCTGAATCACGAATTTTGTCAATGAATCAATTATTTTTGAATAGCGTATGAAAATCAATGGCCATCCATATCGAACCATTTGGCTAGAAGCAGAAGACCTGGTGCAGATCATTGATCAGCGGCATTTACCACACAAACTGGTGATTGAAGATTTGCGTACTGTAGAGGATTGTGCCCGGGCCATTCGTGAAATGCATGTTCGTGGCGCTCCTTTGATAGGCGTAACGGCTGCTTATGGTTTGTATCTGGCCTTGTACCACGGCCCGGGAACCCGGGAACTAGATGCTTATTTACAGTCGTCCATTTATTTGCTCCAACAAACGCGACCCACTGCGGTCGATCTGTTTAATGCCTTACGGCGAATGAAAACGGCTATTGATCAGGAACAAAGCCTCTCTGAAAAAGTGGCCGCCGCTCGCACTTTTGCGGCCGAACTGGCTGAAGAAAGTGTCGATTTCTGTTACCAAATTGGTGTGCATGGACTTTCAATAATAGAAGCTATTCACCGGCAAAAACCGAATCAACCTGTTAACATTCTGACCCATTGCAACGCCGGATGGCTGGCTTGTATCGATCATGGAACGGCCACCTCACCCATTTATCGGGCGCAGGAAAATGGCATTCCCGTTCACGTTTGGGTCGATGAAACTCGTCCGCGCAATCAGGGTGCTCGCCTTACGGCCTTTGAATTGGGGGAGCAGGGCATTCCTCATACCGTGATCGCGGATAATACGGGCGGCCATTTAATGCAGCATGGCTTGGTGGATTTAGTCATTGTCGGTAGCGATCGAACCACTCGTACCGGCGATGTGGCCAATAAAATAGGAACCTACCTTAAAGCATTGGCGGCATTTGACAATCAAGTCCCTTTTTATGTAGCATTACCGGCCACTTCTTTTGATTTTCAATTGACCGATGGCCTTTCTCAAATCCCTATCGAAGAGCGTTCAGGAGATGAAGTGAGACTCATTCAGGGCAAAGGGAGAAATGGATTGGAAAAGGTTTTATTAACGCCTGAAAGTAGCCCGGCCCTCAATTACGGTTTTGATATTACTCCGGCAAGATTGGTTACGGGGTTGATTACCGAAAGAGGAATTTGCGCCGCAAATGAATCCGCTATCCTAGCGCTATATCCAGCGCAAAAATAAGGAGAGTAGCTATGATGATCGACGAAGGATATATCAAATTTAATCCGGTATGGACCCAAACGGAGCCATTACCCTGGGACCGCTTAGAAAACCTCAATTATTGGCGAGATGTGATGTACGAGCATCAATTTATTGGCGCTTATGACAATGGTATTGGGTTTGGCAATATTAGCTTGAGGTGGGAAGATACTGATCAGTTTGTCATCAGCGGTTCCGCCACAGGAAATTTTCCAAAATTGAATGGCCAACATTACAGTCTGGTTACCGACGTAGATATAGCCAAAAATACCTTGCATTGCCAAGGCCCTATTGTTGCTTCTTCTGAATCGATGAGTCATGCGGTGATCTATCAGGAATGCCCTTGGGTCAATGCCGTAATCCACGTTCATCACCTCGAGTATTGGCAAAAGCTATTACATAAGTTGCCTACAACTCCCGAATCGGTGAGTTATGGATCACCTGAAATGGCTCAGTCTATTGTCAAACTATTAAGAGAAACCAATTTGCAAAATGGTAAATTGTTTGTCATGGCTGGTCACGAAGAAGGGCTTTTTGCTTTTGGGGAAACCCTAAGTGCAGCAGCCGCAATTTTATTGGAACTCGGTCATCAGTAGATATTCTGAATCAAAGATGAATGATTTTTTATAGGAAATCTTATCTTTATTGCCACTTTGAACAATATGATCCAATGATTACTTTAGGTTTTATAGGAAACTCCCAATTTCCGGTATTTTTTGATTGGCCAACTACAACCTTTTTCTGGTCAGTCAAGGTAAAGTAAGTAGGTAATCTCTTTTTTTTATAGCAAATAACACAAAGACCAAGAGAATTTGATACTAAAAGTTAGGAGTAATCGATTGTCAGATCCTCTAAGGAAGTAGTCAAAATTGTGCTAACTGGTGGATGGTAAACATCCAATATACTTAAAACAGAGCTATGCGCAACAGATTGATCTATGCTGCCCTGGTCGTGGTATGGATAGGTTATTTTATTTGGGAATGGTCCAATAATAACCAAATGGAATCATCCGTTAGTAGTGGTGATGATATCCCTATGGACGTAATTTTGACACCGAGCCTCCTATTACTCATAACCGCCTTCCTTATCTTCCAACTTTCTAGGAGTAAGGATCAATGATGATTCAATTTTATGTTGAAGCAAAAGTTTCAATCTTTCAAACAAAGCACAAAAACCTTCCTCCGGTCGTATCTTGATCGGAACAAGAAGCGATGGCAGGCTTTCGCCAAACGCAAGCCACGATTAGCCCGATGGACAAAAAGGATAGGATTGAGTTTCTTGGGATTCTTAATTGTTTTGCAATTATTTATCTTCATTGTTTCCTTGACGGTACCCTCCAGGAGAGCCCTCGCTCACTTGCAAACGGATGCAGCTTCAGACCTCTACTCTTCAGATGGGGTACTGCTTGGCCGCTATTATAATCAATACAGAATTTTAGTGCCTTTCGATAGTATCCCCGCTCCGGTTTTACAGGCATTGGTAGCTACTGAAGATGAGCGATATTTTCAGCACAATGGTATTGATTACCGGGCTTGGGCTCGTGTGTTTTACCGCACTATTTTGCAAGGCGATCGATCCGGTGGCGGTGGGAGCACCATTTCCCAGCAGTTGGCAAAAAATCTACTAAAAAGAAAAGACTATTGGGTCTTATCCTTATTGGTGAATAAAATCCGGGAAATCATTACCGCTCGACGGTTGGAAAAGGCCTACACTAAACAGGAATTATTGGCCTTATACCTCAATACCGTACCTTTTCCCGATAATATGTTTGGCATTGACGTAGCGGCCCAACGATTCTTTAGCAAATCGGCCTCGGAACTATCAGTCGAGGAAGGGGCTGTGCTGATTGGCACCCTACGAGGCACCACTTATTACAACCCAATGCGTTATCCGGAGCGTGCTCTGCTACGCCGGAATGTAGTGATCCAGCAAATGGAAAAAAACAACTATCTGACCACCGAAGTTGGGGATTCGCTACAGGCATTGCCATTGGAATTGCACTATGACCCCGAATTTAAGAACGAGGGAATTGCCCCGTATTTTCGCGAATTTGTGCGTCGGGAAGTGGATCGGGTATTGAAGGACAAAACCAAACCTAATGGAGAGCCGTATGACTTGTATGTGGATGGCTTGAGGGTCTATACTACGCTCCATGCGGGGTTGCAACGGCAGGCAGAGGAGGCAATCCGGAAACACCTGAGTGAGATACAGCGTACGTTTGATCAACACTGGGATGGCTTTACGGCACCATGGCACGATGTGACCACCATTGAGTTTGCTATGAAAAACTCTCTCCTTTATCAAAAACTGAAGTCCGAACAGCTTTCTGAAGCCGCTATTCAGCAGCGGTTTGAACAACCTGATACGGTAACGATATTTACTTGGGATGGCGCAAAGGAGGTTTATATGAGTCCATTGGATGTGATTAAATACCATCTGGGGTTGTTGCAGGTCGGATTTATGGCGATGGAGCCCAATACTGGGTTTATCCGGGCCTGGGTCGGGGGAATTGATTATGACTTTTTCCAGTATGATCACGTGAAGGCACGTCGTCAGTCGGGATCGGTATTTAAACCGGTCGTGTATACCCAAGCCTTGAGAAGCGGCATTGATCCTTGCGAGCAATTCTCTAATCGATTGTTGGTCTATCACGAATATGCTAAAGGGGATTGGTCCATCAAAGATCCTCGAAAGGATGACCCGGAGCCTCATTTTAAGCCGGATGGTACAGATCTTGACGATTGGATTCCGCAAAACGCAGACGGCAAATATGGTGGTTCCTATTCCATGCAGGGCGCCCTGACCAATTCGGTCAACGTCGTAACGGTTGATTTGATCATGCGAACCGGCGTTGCTCCGGTGATTGAGCTGGCTCGTGCTATGGGCATCACGGAAGAGATTCCTAGTGAACCCTCAATCGCTTTGGGGGCGGCAGAAATGTCTCTTTATGAACTCATCCAACCCTTTGCCGTCTTTGCCAATCAGGGCGCCAGGGTACCTCCAACTGCCATCAACCGCATAGAAACCAGTGATGGCACCATTCTGGTCGATTTCCGTCAGCAGGATTCGGTGCAGGTGTTGGTACCCGAGAGGGCCAGAGTGATTACCCATATGCTGGAATCGGTGTCGACTATGGGAACGGCCAGTCGCCTCCGTTGGAAATACGGATTGTATAATTACCCCATTGCGGGAAAGACCGGTACCTCCCAAAACCATGCGGATGGCTGGTTTATCGGCTTTACGCCAAAACTGGTGGCAGGCGCCTGGGTAGGAGGGGATTCTCCATTGGTGCGGTTCCGAAATTTTCAAAATGGGCAAGGCGCCAATACCGCTCTGCCGATTTGGGCTTATTTTATGCGCGAAGTCTTAAAAAATGACGAATTCAAGGAATGGCAGGGAGGCGCATTTCCAAAACTTACACCCCAGGAAGCTCAGCAACTGGCTTGCCCCATGCGCATTAAGTCGCCGGAGGAAATACTGCAAGATTCCCTCGAACAGGATAGCCTGCTACGGCTGGAACTTCTACGAGATAGCCTTGGGGTAGAACTTGGCCAAGATTCCTTGCTAAATGCTCCGGCAGGTGAAGGGAATTAGGCCGTTATTCACTAATGCTGATTAGCAGAAAGTCAAACTGATGGACTTGCCCAGTGGGGGCCCTATCCTGGTCCAAAAGATAGCTATATCTGACGCCAAGGTCAATTTCCAGTAATCGAAATGCCCGGAAGTCTATCCGCAATTCTACGCCGGTAGATCTGGCCGTTCGGTCGAAATTGAAGGGTTGCCCACCCTTTTGCCACCCTTGATCATAAAAAATATTGGCCTTGATTCTTTTCAAGAAGGCGAGACTGCCCAAGGCTAGGTCGGGATAAGCTATGGGAAAACTGTAATTGATGCCGAATTTATAGTTTTTATCTCCTAAAAGGGCATCGTACCCTCGGGGATAGACAAAGAAATCGGAAAATCGATAGTTATCCAGAATGTCCATTTTTTGGAAGGCAGTATTGATATACAAGCTGTGATTGCGACCGATGCCAGGCAAATAGAGATCGGCTCTGATCAACAGGTTATCGGCTTGGATTGGTTGATCGCCCAATACGGTTCGGTAGCGGGCATCGACTAGCAATCCCCAGCGAGGGTTGAGGTGCTGGATAGCAGTACGCCGCAGACTTTGCCACCGAAGCCGCAGATCGACAATGTTTAAATTGGTATCCTCAATCGGAGCACGAAAAATACCGGCCAGGTCATTGAGCAATTGCGGGGAGCCGGTTAGGGTATCCCGTATATTGTCCGGATGGTCTAAATTTCCTGCAATGTCTATTGGGGTGTACTGGTAATTGGCGTTCAGATTGAGGCGGTGAAACGCATTTCCTTTGGAAAGAGTGAGCGGCAAAGCTAGCCCCGCCGTATACCGATTTTCGCTCCAGGATTCAGTATAAAAGTTGGTGTAAATCAAGGTGTCGATTTCAGAACTACGCTCAAACCGGTAAAAGTTATTGGATCTGTTTAAGTGGCTGTAATTCAGGTTGATAAAGGGGTATAGTTCGGCATACGTCAACCCGACAACAACGGACCATTCGGCGTCGTTGAGGTTGTAATACCCACTAATTGCCGCAGAAAGGGTACTAAATTTATTATCGGATAACAGGGTGGCACCGACTAGCGGTGGATCGAATTGAGGGAGCCAACTGTGGAAGTTCAGAAGGCCACTCCATTTGTTGAACTTTTTGATGTCAAAACTTTCATTGGGCACTTTGTCAAAAATGCTTCCGCCTTCTTGGGCGACTAGCGGTTCGTAAAAATGTAGATCGGAGGGAGGTAATTGGGCTAAGGGTTCTTGCTTTTGCAGCTCGAGTTGATTCCGAATCACCTGGTAACCTTTAGCGGAAAAACGACTGTACAAAAGTTGTTGCCCATCAGTAGAAACACTGGGTTGAAAAGCGCCGAGCAAATCATCCGTAACCTGAAACAATTGCTTCGTTTTTTGATTGACCCGGAAAATATTGTTGATACCGGTGAAGGTGGCAGAGAAATAAATATCCTCACCACTGGAGTAGGGGTGGGTGATTTGCTGATTTGTAGGTGCTACCAATACCTCGATGTTGCCGGTATTGATGAGCTGCCGCTGTAATTGGTTGACTTCTCCTTTTTGGGCAACCATCACAATGGCTTGGTCGTCTTCGGTCCAGCGAGGAAAACTCAAAAACCAATTGCCCTGATTGGGCAGAGACTGCAAAACTTCTCCGTTTTGAGCGTCTAAAATTACCAATTGATATTGAAGTTGCTCATTGGCTTCCACGGCTACAATGCGCTGGCCATCATGCGATAAGGCGGGGGCAAAATACTTGGTGCGATGAGTAAGACGGCGCTTTTTACCGGTGGTCAGGTCATAGATCACAATCACCGAAAAATTTTGGTTGGACCAGCGAGGGTCAAAACCCATCTCGGACCAACATAGCTTGTTATTTTGAACCGACAGGGTTGAATTTGGTGGTGCAAATAATACGCCAGGACGCGTGAGCAAGTGTTCCTTGCCTTCAGTGTCGATCTCATAATAACCGGTGATTTCATTGTAGGCCCGCTTTTCTACAATGACTTTCCCATTGGCCAATTGATGTGGATTGGTGTATTGGGTAACGGTCTTTGCCCTTTTTGAGTGAATAGGTGTCGGGGAAGCAGCCTTGTTTTTCGCCAACGACTCGATGGCCCATATACGATCAAGAGTAGACATTGTTTTTTGATACAATGATTTGGTAGTCAGTCCGGTGTGTTTTTTTAAGTTGCGACTAAAGGGGTAGAACACCCCCCGATATCGCACGGCGTCATCTACCACTTTTTTCCAGATATCAGCGCCGTATTCCCGGCGGGCCTGGGTGGTTAAATAGTACCCCAGACTGTACCAATCGGGCACAAAATCTTTAAGGGAACCGGCACTGGCTTTTTCGTAGCCGTAGTGCAATCCTTCCACCCGTAGTGATCGATATTCCATATCAAAAGACGGCATTCGACCCCGTCCGGAACGACTCAGCGCAGTTTCTGTGCCTACCGCATCACCTTCAAAAAACCAGCGGGGCAGGGCAGTGGCCATCAAGCCTCCCCACCCCCAAGAACCCAAGATGGATTTTGCTACCTTGGTCAATCCATGTCGGCTGTTGCCAAACTGTTTGACATGGCGGTATTCATGAATAGCCAGCAAATCCAACCAGTCGGTGGTGCAATTGAATTGTGGAGGGGTCATGTAGTATTCTGAGCGAAAAGGGCCAACGGTAACAAAGCCATTGGGTACGATGGTCTGATTCTGTAACAGAATGGTCACTTTATGCATTTGATCGCCAATGGAAGTATTGCCGTGGTCCCAGAGGTAATGAACGGTATTGGCCACCCTCAAACCGGCACTATCTAATCCGGTGGGGAAGATCACCTGTACTTTGTCGGTATTAATTTGGCGCCATTTTAATCCGGGAGGATTCAGTCCAATCGGATTGGCCGGAATTTGAGCAGAAAGTAGAGGAATAAAGAGTAGCGAAAGCAAGGTGGTCAGCCAGAATTTCGGTTGCATAAAAACTTTATTGCTAAAGATAATTATTTACGAATACCTTTCAATAAGATACTGGCCACCTGATCTTCCAATTGGCTGAGGTTGATAGTGCGGTTTGGTTTGTACCAATCATAAATCCAACGCACGGAGGAAATGACTGTGAATAGAGCAATGGTAGGTTCGAGATCGGCAAATTCTCCGGCATCGATTCCTTCTTGAATAATGTTCTTAAACCGTTGTTCATATTCTCGGCGAAGTTCTTTGAACTTACCCAGTTCGGGCTCAGAAAGGTGGCGCCATTCATCGTTGAAGGCCGTAATGGAAGTAAAATCTTCGGTGGCAATCTGAATATGTAAATGAATCAATGACCGAACCTTATCGGTATAACTTGTAGATTGGTTTTCAACGTTTTTCATGCCCGCCAGGAAGCGATGGGCATTTTGGAAGCAGATCAATTGCAGAATTTCTTCTTTGCCGCTGATGTGGTTGTATAAGCTGGAAGCTTTTAGGTTGACGGCTTCCGCCAAATCACGCATGGAAGTAGCAACGTAACCGCGGTCTCGGAACAATTCAGCTGCTGCTTCCAGAATGGTTTGTTTTTTACTTTTGCTCACTTCCATACATTCAAAGGTAGAAAAAGATGCCAAATAATCATGGCACTACACGTCAAAGTCAACTACCAATTTGCTGCTAGTGGGATGGGATTGACAGGTGAGAATGTATCCTGCTGCGACCTCCTCGGCTTCCAAGGCATAGTTCACTTCCATTTCGGCAGTACCTTCGATCAGCTTGGCCCGACAAGTGCAACAAACCCCTCCTTTACAGGCAAAAGGAAGATCGAGCCCTCCCTTCAAAGCCGCATCGAGAATGGTGTCGCCATCGCTGGAGAGTGGGAAGTGGTGAGTGATGCCATCTAGTTTGATGGAGATGGAAGATTCAATTTTGGGAACATTGCTAATGTCTCGACGAGCTACACTTGAGCCGGCGGAAGAGAATAGCTCAAAGTGGATTTTTTTCTTGTCAGCTCCCAGTTCCTGCAAGGTATCGCTCACTCCTTCGATCATAGGAGCCGGACCACAGAGGAAAAACTCATCGATATCCTTAATATCAATGAGATGCTGAAAATAAGAACGGCATTTATCTTGGTCAATCCTGCCATAAAAGAGGTCACTTCCGGGGTGCTCCCGGCTGAGAATATGGTGCACACTCAATCGGCCTAGATACACATTTTTTAAAGCTTCCAATTGTTCTAAAAAGATAATGGAATCGGTCGCGCGGTTGCCGTAGAAGAGGGTGAAAGCACTTTGGGGTTCGGTTTTAAGGACCGTTTTGAGGATCGACATGATTGGGGTGATACCGCTTCCTGCCGCAAAGGCCACGTAATGTCTTTTGTTTTTGGGATCTAGTTGGGTATAAAAATTGCCCATGGGAGGCATCACTTCCAGTATATCGCCTACTTTGAGGTTTTCGTTGGCATAGGTTGAGAATCGGCCTTTGGGCACTTTTTTAACAGCTACCCGTAATTCTTTGTCGGTGGGACTAGAGCAAATGGAGTAGGAGCGTCGGATTTCTTCTCCTTCGATTACCGCTTTTATCGTAAGGTACTGGCCCTGGATAAAATGAAAATCATCGTGATTTTGCTCGGGAATCTGGAAAGCAACAGAAACACAATCTGCGGTTTCCCGCTGGATATCGTTGACGCGCAAAGAATAAAATCTGGGCATGAATACTGATTTACTTTTATACTTGTTTCGATGGGGCTGTGCTAGGGGTAAAATCGTTCCATCCTGCTCCACCTGTGATTGACGAAGATACGAATGAATGTTCGTTCGTGCAAGCAAAAAAAAGAACGCGTGTACTTTCTTATTGAAAATACACGCGCTCTAGGGACCATTTAATAAACGATCTGCCTAGTTTAGGCTATTGACAAAACGAGTCAATTTACTTTTTAGGTTTGAAGCCCGATTTTTATGCCAGGTTTTACGCTTAGCCAGTTTGTCGACCATGCTAATAACCTTAGGCAAAAATTCAGCTGCCTCTTTTTGTTCTTCCATCTCTCGTAACTTCTTAATGGCAGTACGAGTCGTTTTTTTGTAATAACGGTTGTGCAAACGTTTTTTCTCGTCCTGACGAATCCGTTTCTTAGCTGATTTATGGTGTGCCATACAATGATTTTTCTTCTAATAAATTTTCCACTCAAAAAATCGGACTGCAAAGATACCTTTTTTTCGAAAAAAAGAAAAGGTTGAATTAATTATTTTTGATTTTATATCCTAATGGTCAATTTGAGCTTTTAACTTTTTCCAATTAGTAAACAGCGTTTTTTGTTTGGAATGTATCCAATATGTATGAAGTGGTCTAAAGTTTTCTGCTGTCAGAGAGCATGAAGGCTTGTGGTTATTGGCGAGGCTCTTTTTGAGTTCCGGCTCCGGAAGGTTTGGGACGAAAAAAAGCCAAAGTGAGGTTACAAAATCCCGGTTTTACCGGTACTGAATGATTATCTCCAAGCAGGCACTAAGCTTGTTATGCAGGGATCATTGCAGGGCTAAAAATAGTTCTTTTTATTCTATCTCGGATCTGCGCAAGAAGTTTATTTTACATTGATACTTAAAAAACTACATGTAATGAAAAAAACCACTTTACTGACCTTATTATTGACCTGTTTTGCCTTTAGTTTGTCCGCCCAACTGTGGCTGGAAGTTGGAGGGAAGGCTATGTTTGGACTCACTGGATACCTGAATAGTAATATTGCCAACGACAATTCTCACGAATACCAATTGAATACCGCGATTAGTTATGGTGGGGTTGTAGGGCTCAATATTGGCGATTATAGTGGGATCAACATCGAAGCACTTTTTACCAAACATCAGCAAGACATTATTTTTCTGGACAATCTATTGGGGGAGAATCTAACCAATTCATTGGAATGGGATGCACTAGATTTATATCTATTATACCGGTTTTATACGCCAGGAGGCGCCTATTTTGAATTGGGGCCTAAGATGACCACCGTTCGTGAGATTGACCAAACCTTTGGTCCTACCCGCTTGGAGGATATCGATAGCAAATATGAAGATGCTTACTATTCTGCTGTGGCAGGATTGGGGAGTTTCCTATTTGGGTCGGAAGTGTCGACTTTCAAAATAGGGATGCGTTTAGAGTATGCCCTGACCGATCTGGTCTCCGATGAAGGGGAGAAGGATGGTTTTCCTGCGTATTACCGGCCTTACGATTCTTATAAACCCACCAATCCTTTCCGTGCCACCCTATATCTGGAGTTGAGCTTTGGGGTAGGGGGAATTGCCAAAAGTACCTGTGGTCGCCGGGGATTCGTTTTTGGGTCTCGGTACCAATAAGTGTTTGTCCATCCATTGGGAGTAGTATATGTCTAATGCGGCTACTCCCTCAAGCTAAACTAGAGCACACCACCAGCCGAATCTTTACTTGGCCGGTAAACTTACCTCACTCCAAGTAAAGATTCGGCTGCACTGGTTTAATATTGGGGGAAAATATATTCTCCCTCGCCCATGAATCAGAAAAATAGTGCTTTGCCCTTGCTTTACATCTTTACGCCTACAGGTATCTACATCCGGAGATTGTGGGGATGCTTTTTCTTTTCCAATTTCTATATTTTTTCACCTGGACTGCGATTTAGAGTATGCTTGGAGGTCAACCTTTGGGCTGCAAAACAGCACTTTTTTGATGACACATCGTTCTTTTTTTCTCCCACTACCTTCCAGAGCCTGCCCGAACGGGCTTCAGGGGATGCGGCTCAAAAGCCTGCTCGACAGCAAAATCAATATTTTGATCTTATCGGCAGCCAAAAAATATAGACTACTTCAAAATCTTCGATAAGATTTGCTTTAAAAACTTGTTTTTCTCCCAAAGCCCTCTTTAATTGCACCAATTTTGTAATTTATACGTAGGAGTGCAATAAAATCGGCTTGGATATTGTTCCTTTTCGGTTTTTAAGTGTTCTAATAAAAATAACTTTCAGAAGATATAAAGACCAATTATGAGCGATTTTTCTTTTGTAGCCAATGCTCATCCTGCTTTTATCGATTCGATGTACGAGAAGTATCAGGCAAGCCCTGAGCAAGTGGAGGAGAGTTGGCGGGCGTTTTTTTCCGGTTTTGATTTTGCCCATGCCAATAATGGACATAGCAGCAACGGGACCGCTACAGCGGCACCAAGTGTCAAAGAATTTCAGGTGTTTTCCCTGATCAAGGCTTTTAGAAACCGGGGCCATTTATTGTCAACCACCAATCCCATCCGGCCTCGTCGGGATCGGCATCCCAACCTCAATCTGGAAGATTTTGGATTGACGGAAGCCGATATGGATACCCGATTTGTCTCTGGACGGGAAGTGCAGATGGAAAATGCGACGCTGCGCGAGATCATTACCCACATGCGTAAGGTGTATTGTGGCAACATCGGCTTTGACTACCACCACATCGAAGATCGGGTCCGCCGCCGCTGGATTCGTACCAGAATTGAGCAACACCATCCGGACAATGCTTTTGATATTCCACTGGAAAAGAAGCGCCGGATTTTGGAGAAATTGATTGGCTCAGTCGTCTTTGAGGAGTTTTTGGGTAAGAAATACATTGGCCAAAAGCGATTTTCACTGGAAGGCGGCGAAACCACGATTGTGGCGCTGGACGGTATCATCAATAAGGCGGCAGAATTGGACGTGGAGGAGATTATCATAGGGATGGCTCACCGCGGTCGTCTGAATGTACTGGCCAATATCATGGGCAAGACTTATGCCCAGATTTTTAATGAATTTGAAGGCATTTCCAACCCAAATTTGAGTTTTGGAGATGGAGACGTAAAATATCACCTGGGATTTTCTTCTCAGGTAGAAACACCAACCGGTAAGACGGTGCACCTTAAGTTAGCACCTAACCCTTCTCACCTCGAATCTGTCGATCCGGTGGTAGAGGGCTTTTCACGGGCCAAGGCAGATATCCTATATAATAGTGATTACGACCGCATTTTGCCGATTCTCATTCACGGAGATGCGGCGGTAGCGGGCCAAGGTGTGGTCTATGAGACGGTCCAGATGAGTAATCTGGCGGGGTATTATACTGGCGGAACTTTACATTTTGTGATCAACAATCAGATTGGTTTTACCACGAATTTTGATGATGCACGTTCTTCTACCTATTGTACAGGTGCTGCCAATGTTGTACAGGCTCCCGTCTTTCACGTCAACGGTGACGATCCGGAGGCGGTATTGTTTGTCGTGGAATTGGCTTTGCAGTATCGCCAGGAATTTAACTCGGATGTATTTATAGATATGGTCTGTTACCGGAAGCATGGCCACAATGAGGCCGATGACCCACAGTTCACCCAGCCGGGGATGTACAAGATCATCAAAAACCACAAAAATCCACGGGAAGTCTACTCCGAGCGTCTGGTAGAACGGGGTGATGTGGAGAAAGATTTGGCCGATGAGATGGAGCATGTGTTTTGGAATCACTTGCAGGAACGCCTGGATGAAGTCAAAGAAAAACCGTTGGACTACGAATACCAGGCACCGGAAGAAGCCTGGCGGAAGTTGAAAAAAACGACAGACCCGGCTGACTTTGAGGTGTCTCCACCAACGGGGATTACTCCTGAAAGAAGAGATAAGATTATCAAGCACTTGATGACGCTGCCCAAGGGATTCACTCAACTGAAAAAGGTGGATCGTTTGTTGACGTCGAAGCAGAAGTTGCTGGATGACAATAAACTGGATTGGGCCATGGCCGAATTATTGGCTTATGGTAGTATCTTATTGGATGGCAAGGATGTGCGCATGAGCGGTCAGGATGTGCGAAGAGGTACGTTCTCCCATCGACATGCGGTACTGACGGATACCAAGACACAGGAGGAGTTTAATCGGTTGGATGGAATGGCCGAGGGACAAGGGAAATTCCGGATTTACAATTCTTTATTGTCGGAATTTGCGGTACTTGGGTTTGAATACGGCTATTCCTTGGCCACCCCTGACTCTATGGTGATCTGGGAAGCACAATTTGGTGATTTTTACAATGGCGCACAAACTATTGTAGATCAGTATATTACTGCCGCAGAGACCAAGTGGCAGCGCATGAGCGGTTTGGTGATGTTGTTGCCTCACGGCTACGAAGGCCAGGGACCGGAGCACTCCAGTGCACGATTGGAACGCTTCCTACAAGCTTGCGCCGATTTTAATATGACGGTGGCTAATGTGACGACACCTGCTAACTTTTTCCACTTGTTGCGCCGACAGCTGGAGCGGCCTTTCCGCAAACCGTTGGTGGTAATGTCTCCCAAGTCATTGTTGCGGCATCCCGAAGTGGTTTCTGATCTGGAAGAATTTGTCACTGGCAAGAATTTCCAGGAATTATTGGATGACCCAACGATTGGACCACGCTCCGGTAAGAAAGTGAAGCGTTTGCTGCTTTGTACGGGTAAGGTTTATTATGACTTGATGGACCGCAAGAAGCAGGACAAGCGGGATGATGTGGCCATCGTGAGGTTGGAACAATTGTATCCGTTGCCCGCCACCCAACTCCATTGGATCTTAAAAAGATACAACAATGCCAAGGAGGTGATTTGGGTACAGGAAGAACCTTCTAATATGGGAAGTTGGCAATATATCAACTCCATTTTCCTGAGTAAGGAAATTGGCTTGAATGTAGAACTTGGTCTGATTAGTAGAAAATCGAGTGCTTCTCCGGCAACCGGCTACAAAAAAGCCCACGACGAGCAGCAGCAGCGCATTGTCAACGAGGCTTTCGCCAAATAAAAGAGAGCCTTCGATCAAGTCGAAAAATCATAGACTGAATAAAAAACAGGGGATCAGCCGAGGCTGATCCCCTTTCATATCGGAGGCGTTCTCCCTGCAATTGGCGCCTCCTCGTAATGAATACTGATAGAGAGTAGTTTGATTATAAGTCTTTTCGGCAGCCGATTCCTACTACCCAGGTACCATCTAGGGCTTCTGCTCCATGACCAATCGAATAGATGTAAGCCAAATCGAGGTAAACCCTTCGATATTGCCCCGTCAGGCCCAGCGTACCGTACTCCAAACCTCCTTTATAAGGGTGTTGATAACAGTAGCCCCCTCTGATCGCCGTTTTCAGGCGATCATTCCATTGCATCCAGGATTCCAGCCCGAAGCGATGGGTGACTTCCCACCATTCTTCTTTACTGCCTCCGAGGGCATCGCTGAAGGAGTGGATCATGCTTTCCGGGACGGTATATTCCTGATAGTCGGTTATGCCATTGTTGTTTTTATCTGCATTGGACCCGGGACTAGGCACCAGAAACTTGGAAGCCTGATAAGAAAAGTTTACATCAAGAGAGCGATCGTTTTTAAGGAGCTTTTTCCAGGCAATCAACGTGCCGATTTTGAGTGCAGCGGGTAAATAATCTAGTTTTTCATCATTGTTTTTTACGTAGCTGATTTTAGATCCAATATTGGTTATGGCCATTCCGACATTCCAGTGCAAAGTATTGCTGGCATTGAGTTCTTTTTGGGTTTGAAAATGTCCGCCCAAATCAAAGGCTAAACCACTGGCCGGCTTTAAGGCAAATCCGGAAGATACATTGCCAAGGGCACTGTAAAAATATTTGACTCCCGTGCCTATCGAAAATTTCTTACTGATCTGGTAAGCGTAATTTCCGGAAATGGAAAGCTGGTATTTCAGGTAAGGGGCCTGGGCATCCCGTTGGTTACCTTCCAGGTCAAAATAGCGGATACGCAAACCGGCGGTGTGTTGTTTGCCCAGCGCATGAATTACTCCCCCGTCGAGAAGAAAAGGACTTCCTTGAGAAATGTTACGCAACCAGGGCACATAATCCAGCCGCGTATCCCATTGGCTTAGGCCACGCCCCGGCAAAGCGGGATTTTGACTGAATGAATTCTGCGGGCTGCTCTCCGGAGCGACCACAGAAATACTGGCCACTCCATTGTTGGCGGCATTGGTTTCGAAATCTAGAAATGGAAGCCCTGTAATAACCGGATTTTCACCAAGTGTGCCATCAGCGTGGTAATAAAAGCCATCTGGTCCCAGCAATTGTTGAGCATTGAGGTTTAAGGTAGTGCATAGCACTACCAGCACCCAGCATGTGTTTCGCATAAAGGTGTGTTTTGTGACTTAATAATTGGTAATGACAAATGCCTAGCCTCCGCTGCTCTGGAAGATCAGTGGTTTTACCGGCATTGAATTTGCCAAGATTCAACGTTGTTTTGCAGGGAGAATGATTTCGGATATTTGGGAAAACCAATATCTTCTTAATATTGGTATAAACGCATTTGTAATAGAAACTTCAAATTGCGGATTCCTATTATCTGTTAAAAAAACGTTAACACTTTTAGTGCATGTTTGGAGGTCGGATTTGCTGGCGAAAAGCACCACCTCCAAACATGTACTTATATTTCTTTTCCATTAATAAATACTCGGTCCACCAAGTCGCTGCCGAAGGCGTATGGGAGGTAAGCGATAGAGGGCATTGGTTTGGTAATGAATAGATTAGCCAGCTTTCCCGGGGTGATGGAACCCAGTTTTTTATCTAATTCCATAGCATGCGCGCCATTGAGGGTCGCTGCCTGGATGGCTTCTTCCGGCCGCATTTTCATTTTGATGCAAGCTAAAGAGAGCACAAAAGACATTCTGCCGGATGGTGTAGACCCCGGATTAAAGTCTGTTGCCAAGGCCACCGGGAGCCCTGCGTCAATCATTTTTCGGGCAGGAGGGTAGTGGTCGTTGAGAAAGAAAGGGGCGGAAGGCAGTAAGGTTGGCATCGTTTCACTTCCGAGCAGGCAATGAATTTCTTCGTCATTAACCACTTCCAGGTGGTCTACGGAAATGGCACCACCGGCTACACTGGCCTGAATGCCGCCCATACAATTGAATTGATTGGTGTGAATCTTGGCTTTGAGGCCATATTTTGCCCCAGCTTCGATAAGGCGAGAAGTTTCTGCTACACTAAAAAAGCCCTTCTCGCAAAATGCGTCGATGTAATCGGCTAGTCCCTGATCCGCAATTTGTGGTAACATTTCCTCCAGGATCAATTGGATGTATTCCTCCCGATTGTTGCGGTAAGCTATGGGTAAGGCGTGTGCCCCCAAAAAGGTGGCCTTGATGGGGAGGGCATTTTGCGCTTTCAATTTTTGGATCACTCGCAGCATTTTTAATTCCCCATCTACACTCAATCCATAGCCGCTTTTGATTTCAATGGCTCCGGTACCAAAATGCATTACTTCCTCCAGCCTTCTTTGGGCAGCATCCAGGAGTTCTTCTTCAGGCATATCTCGCAACCGACGAGCAGAATTGAGAATGCCGCCTCCCTTTTCGGCTATTTCGGCATAACTCAAGCCATTGATGCGGTCTACAAATTCGGATTCTCGGCTGGCGGCAAACACCAGATGGGTGTGCGAATCACACCAGCTGGGAAATACCATCCGGTCAGTCGCATCAATGACCTGATCTGCTCTTTCGGGACAGTCCTGCATGGAACCAAAAGCAGCAATCTTGTCATTTTCTACCAGTAAGTAAGCATGGGATAGGGTAGGTAGTTGTTGCATTCCCCGGCCACTTACTTTGGCTGGTGCTTGTTGGCGGCATTGAATGAGCGCTTTGATATTGGTTATTAAAAGGCTGGGCATAACGGTTTTTTACCGCAAAGATAAGCGCTTTCTCATTTTAAAAAATCGTTATAAATATCATCATGATAAATGTAATGATGGTATTTATAACGATTTTGTCATTGACCATTCGGCTATTTTCTGAAGTGGTCTAAAGTTTTCTGCTGTTCGTGAGCATGAAGGCTTGTGGTTATTGACGAGGCTCTTTTTGAGCTCCGGATCTGGCAGGTCCGGGGCGAAAAAAGCCGCAATGCTTCGTGCGTAAGTAAGGAAATTTCAGACAATTTCTCTTTTAAAATTCATCCAGGTTTCTCACAAAACCTTCCAGATCGTTGCGGTTGAGGTAAGTCAGGTATTGTTTGGCTTTACTCTGGCTGCTAAACAATCCGACCACAACCTTATAGACCATTTGTTCATTTTGCTTTTGTGCATAGAGGTTAATTGGAACCTCAAAGGTGGCTTCTAGTTGGCTTACCCTCTTGACGGCATTGCTGTAATCGTTGAAGACTCCCACCTGAATTCCATATCCTTTCTCCGAGCGCGGCGCCCAATTGGGTTGGTTGTTGAGGCGGATTGGCTTAGGAGGTTCGTGCACAAAGGTAGTGGAGGTAGATGGGGCGGCAGAAGCGATATAGTTGGTCACTGGCGGCGGCGGTGGTGGCGGTGTCTGTATTTGTGGTTGGTATTTGATATTGGTGCCCGGTGATTCTGGAATCAGGGCAGGACGAGAAAGCTTCAGGTTAGCTTTAGGGCTTTGTAATACACTAGACACCAGTTTAGTAGAAGCCTGCTGCCCGGTCAGGCGGTTGCCTGGACTGTCATTGGCCTGCAATCGTTCTTGAAAATGAATAGCATCCAATGATTCTTCAATTCGATCGATCAAAACGCCTTGGGCATTAAAGATCAAAATGCTGGGAAGGATCGTGACCTCGTACTGCTTTTTATAATGCAAACCTTCGGATTGATCAATGTCCAACTTCACGGCCAGGTAGTTCTTATCGGTATAATTGGCCAGTTCCGGATCAGTGAAGGTATTTTTTTCCATCCATTGGCAAGGCATGCACCACTCCGCAGAGAAATGTACGAAGTAAAGTTTGCCTTGACGGGCAGCCATAGCACTTACTTCAGACAATTGGGCATCAATAAAATGGACAGAAGCCTGGATGGAATGAGACAATAAGGTGCAAAGCAATAGGGATAAGATAAAGGGAATCTTGTTCATGACACAGGGATTATAATTATTTTGTTTAATGAGTTACATTAAACGCAGTACTTAGACCTATCTGGGGTGATGTTTGTTGTGAAGGGTTTCGCTGTCCGATTGAATCAATCAATAATGGGGGGAGATTGATCAATCATGCCGATAAAGATAAGCGCTTGTGAGAAGAAATTCAAGCAAGAATTTAAAAACGGTCGATTTTCAAGGGCTTTTGTAAATAATAATTTATCTTTGGGCAGCGTTTATGCAAATGTTCGGGTCCTGTTTAATAGGAGGCTCGAACCTGGACTACTTTCCAACGGTAATTTCTTCCGGTTGGTCTCAGTGCAACGACAAGACGGAAATCTACATTTATTCTATCTAATTTTTTCCTGTTGAGCGATCCTTTTCGGGTGGCATGGAGATGACAATTCTGGTTTATTGTTGTCTTTTAACAGATTTTATGGTGTCGAATTGAACGACATTCGCTAATATTGTAGCTTATTAATTAAAAATATATTGTAGGAAAGCAGCTTTACAAATGGACATTTCTATGAAGAGTATCAAATCTTTTTTCGTTGCCTGTCTGGTGATGTGTTTCACGCTCTCACTTTCGGCACAGGACATCCACTTTTCCCAGTTCTACCTTTCTCCGTTGAATCTCAATCCGGCAATGACGGGTGTGATGAATTGTAACGTTCGCCTGACGGCCAACTACCGCAATCAATGGGCTAGTGTACTGAAATCAAACGCTTACAGCACTTATTCCGTTTCCTATGACCAACGGATTCCCGTAGGCCGCTATGACTATTTCGGTATCGGAGGTACTTTCTGGGGTGACCGCGCTGGTGAGGCAAACTTTTCCACCTTGACTGGAAAGCTATCGCTGGCCTACAGTAAGAAAATGGGCGGAGGTCGCAATGACGGACATTACCTCGTAGTAGGCGCCGAAGGTGGCGTAGCCCAGAGAAGTATTGACTTCCTCAAACTTCGTTGGGGGACCCAACACGATGGGTTAGGTGGTTTTGATGAAACTGCCGATCCGATGGAAGATGGTTTTGACCGCGATAATTTCATCTTCGCCGATATGGCTGCCGGTTTGTTGTGGTTTATGGTTTTCGACAAGAACAATAACCTTTATCTAGGAGGATCATTCCACCACCTTAACCGTTCCAACCAGTCTTTCAGCAGTGCAGAGGAGGATTTGTTGTACAACCGTTTTACCTTTCATGGCGGTGGTGAATTTTTGGTCAGCGACCGCTTCGGCTTATTGCCAGGTGTCATTGTGATGAGCCAGGGACCTTCTTTCCAGGTAAATGCCGGTACGAGCTTCCGCTTTCTGTTGAGCCGGGGCCGAAATGCTTACCAAGCTTTCCAGTTTGGTTTGTGGACCCGTATTTCCAACAAGATTGAGACCGGGGTATTGAACGATGCTGCGATCCTTTCTACCCGTTTTGACTACGACAGTTTCAGCTTGGGCTTTAGCTACGATATCAACGTTTCTCCACTACGCCCTGCTAGTAACGCCAACGGTGGATTTGAATTTGCCTTGGTGTATAAAATTTGTGGTCCGGTACGTCGTGGAGTATATTGCCCTAATTTCTAGGCGATACTGAAACAAGATTTTTAAAATTACGTATCCTAATAATATCTCACAGGTTGAAAATCTGTGAGATATTGTTTTTTTGCAGGAAATGCCATCAGTTGAGGGGCTAAAAATGATGAATTTTCAGAACTGGGGTGAGACGGATTTTTAGTTAATTTGTCTTCAAGTGACAAAAAAAAGTTTTACCTTAGATTAATTATTGAATTTTTCCTGTCGGTAATTTTAAACACCAGTCCTATTAAGCTAATCTTCATCCGGCAGTCTAACAGTTGGCTATTCCCCGTTTTTTTAAAATATTTGTTCTTTGACAAATTTCGCGGTCATGCAAAAATATAAATAATGAACGAGCGATTCTGTAGGATGAAACACAGCAGTGCTTCACTTGATAGAATTGCAAAAGTGGCGGAGAACTCTCGATCTATATTTTTGCATTACTCTGAGTCAGGAGATTTGTCAATGGACTAAAATATTTAAGCAAATTTTTAATTAAAACACTATAGCATGAGCATGTTTGGTAACAGCAACAAGAAGGAGGAGACAAAAAACAAAGGAGGCGCAAGTGTGGCTTCCCCTTCGACCCACTCTTTAAACAGTATGGTTAAAGGTACGGTCGTGGAAGGATCCGTGAAGGCACAAAGTGATATCCGTGTCGATGGTACCATCAAGGGAAAACTGAATTGTGACGCTAAAGTCATCATTGGCCCCACTGGTTTTGTAGAAGGTGAAATCAAGTGTAAAAATGCCGTGGTAGAAGGCCGTTTTGAGGGCGTTATGATCGTCGAAGAATTGTTGAATGTTCGCGAAAGTGCTCAGGTTACAGGCGATGTAACAACGGGTAAACTGATCGTCCAACCTGGAGGGGTATTTAATGTCACTTGTAATATGGGCGGCAGTAGTCAGAAAATGAATATCGCTGGAAATAAAGGATTTGAGGATAACGCAAAAGATGCCAAAGGAAAGCATGCCAAACCAGCAGGAGTCTAAAGACGAAAAGCCCAAAACTCGAAAACGGGTAGACGACTATATGAAATATTCGGGTATGGCTTTTCAAATGGCCATTATCATTTTAGTCGGGACCCTGGGCGGGAAAAAGCTGGATGCTTATTTTCAACTGGAAAGACCGTATCTAGCTATGTTAGGCGCTATTTTGTCAACTTTTGCGGCTTTGTATCTTTCGCTCAAGGATGTTCTTTTTCCTAAGAAATAAACCAATATTCTTTGGCACTAGTGGATGAATCTAGAAATAATTGACATCAAAAGCCCGGTCGAATCGGGCCTATAGCATTAAGTGCTTGTTTGGAGGTGGTGCTTTAGCAGCGAAAATTGCAGATTTTGGGTT
>CAXHCA010000073.1:0-32601 GCA_964015035.1 uncultured Saprospiraceae bacterium | reverse complement strand
TAAGGGGTTTAACATTTCATTATCCTTTGAATACCCTTTTGTGGCAACACTTTGCTCCCCAGAGGCACAGCTTCCAGCGCCCAAAGCATCCTTCTCCGCGCTTCAAGCGGTGGGCAAAGTTATCAAAGAAACTAATATTGACGAAACAGATTACCGGATAAAAACCGTAGTCATTGATCCGGGGCATGGCGGACACGATCCCGGATGCTTGGGACACAGCTCTCGGGAGAAACATTTGGCCTTAGCTATTGCTCAAAAAGTAGCCGCCGGGTTAAAGCTGAATTTCCCCGACCTGAACGTCATTTTGACCCGAGATTCGGACGTCTTTATCCCGCTACACGAACGGGCGGCCATTGCCAACCGCAATAATGCAGACCTGTTTATTTCCATTCACTGCAACTATATGCCCGGTCATTCCGCCACCAATGGGTCAGAAACTTACGTGATGGGCCTACATACTGCTCAGCATAATCTCGAAGTGGCCAAACGAGAAAACGCCGCCATTTTGTTAGAAGACAACTACGAGAAAAATTACGATTTCGATCCCAACTCAGCCGAAGGGCACATCATGCTCAGTATGTACCAAAATGCATACCTGGAACAAAGTATCTTATTCGCCGATCGTGTCGAGGACCGTATTGGCTCGGATGCCGCCCGAAAAAGCCGGGGAGTAAAGCAGGCTGGCTTTGTCGTATTGAAGGAAACGGCCATGCCTAGTGTTTTGGTCGAAGCCGGTTTTTTAAGTAATTATAAGGAGGAAAAATTCTTGAAAACGGATGAAGGTCAGCAAATCATGGCCGATGCCATTGTTTCTGCTTTTGCAGAATACAAAATCATGGTGGAGACCGGTGATTTTAAGACACCACCAGATATCGCCCCCATTGCCATGGCTGTAGTAGAGGAAAAGAAGGCCGCAACGCCACCGCCTAGCACAACCCCAAAAGCGGTAGCCGTCAAAAGAGAAAACACCCCCATCCAAACGATTAGTAAACCGGCGCAAACTCGGGCAGACAGCCCTTCTCAACCAGTACAAGCCTGGGAGAAAAAATTGATTGAGGATAAAAATAATGGGACGCCAATTGCCACTACTCCAATAGCGAATACAACGATAAAATCACCGCCACCAACGCCCTCTTATCCAAGTAATTACGATAATCCGGAAATTTACCGGGAGCGAAAAATCATTCCGATGCAAGGAGGTTCAGCGCCAGATAATATGACTCAGTTGACGGTAAAATCACCGGTAACGACCAATGTGCCGGTTCAGGCAACTGCCCCCTCAACAATTGCCACTCAACAAAACCAAAACAATATCCGCTTTGCGGTACAATTAGCGGCTTCTCCCAGACCTATTGATACCCAGCAGGCCCAATGGCAACATATCGGGTACACCGTAGAAATTGTGCCTGAAAATGATATGTTCAAATATCAGGCTCGCAATTTTAGCAACTACTACGAAGCATTGGAAGCCAAGCTCCAGTTGCAGAACAAAGGCTTTGCTGATGCGTTTATTGTGGTATACAAAAATGGTCGCAAAATTTCCTTGGAACAAGCCAAACAGGAACTAGGGATTCACTAGCACTAAAACCCTTTCCCCAATAATGGTGTTGTAGGTATGTCGCTTTTCTACAGGTGGAACTTGTTGTCGAAATATTCGCGACAAAAGCTTACATTTGCGACTCTTTTAAACCCTATAATATGTCAAACGAAGTAAAGATTGGTCTTTTGGCCATTGTCACCATTGCCCTTGCCTTTTGGGGATACAAATTTATCCTAGGTAAAAATATACTGGTCAAATCCAATACCTATCAGGTCTTGTACAACAATGTTGGCGGTTTACAGATTGGTACCACCGTCCGTATTAACGGTGTTTCCGTGGGTAGTGTTGCAGATATCACGCTCTTACCCGACGATAATGAGCAGGTATTGGTGATCCTCGATTTGAATAAGAATATCAATATCCCTAAAAACACCGTTGCGGCTATCACATCGATTGGATTCATGGGTGGACAGGTTATTGTTTTGGAATACGACAAACCCTGCCAAGGCAGCGAATGCGCCGAAAGTGGCAGCTTTATCAAAGGAGAAACTCGTGGTCTTTTGGCCTCAATGATGGGCGTTGAGGAATTAAAGAACTATTTGGAGGTGCTGAAGACTGGTTTGGTAGAGGTATTAGACAGCCTCGATGAAAAACTCTTAGATCCAAATAGTGATTCTCCACTGGCTAAGAGTATTCAAGATTTGCAAAGTACCATGGCCAATCTCAATAGCGCAACTGGCCGAGTAGACGATTTATTACGTAAGTCTTCAAACAATATCGATGGCTCGCTGGCCAACCTCAATACCTTCACCGGTGCATTGGCTGAAAAACAGGATGCCATTGCGGGTATCATTGACAATGCCAATACCCTTTCAAAGGATTTGGCGGAGGCTGATCTTAAAGAGACCATGGCCGAAGCGCAAGCGGCCATCACACAATTGAAAGCCGCCATCAAGACCGCAGACGGTGCCCTGAACGGCATGTCCGAATTAGTCAGCCAAATCAATAGTGGAGAGGGATCATTGGGCAAATTGATTAAGGATGAAAAGCTTTATAACAACCTGAATGGGTTAAGCCAACGAGCCGATTCCCTCATCACCGATATCCAGGAAAGACCGTATCGCTATATGCCCTTAAAAGGCCGTAAAAAAGTACAACGATACGACCGATTGGATGCCAATAACTAATCTATATCATGTCAAAGGCGTTGGATTCCGGAGATGCCATTCGCAACCATTATGCGGAACAAGGCGTAAAGGAATATTACAAAACCCACGGAGCTGAGTATCAAAATCCACACTTTGAACAGGTCAAGCAGTTGCTGCAACAAAACGAATATCGCATTGATTATCAGAATGTCTTAGATTTTTGCTGTGGCAGTGGCGAAGTGAGTCAGGTCATTCAGGAACTTGGATTTCCACTACCCACTGCCAGTGATCCATTTACCGGGGATGCCTATTTTCAGCGGTTTGATAAAACTTGTCTACCCCATTCTTTTGAAGCCGTCATAAAAGGACATCTTTCAGGCAACTTTTCCTCCATCATCTGTAGTTTTGCAATGCATCTTTGTCCGACGAAAGCGCTTTTCCCCTTGGCTTATCAATTATTTCAATGCAGCCCCCAATTGGTTATTATCACACCACACAAACGCCCGGATCTAAGCTTGTTTTCGGGTATTCAACTAGAGTTTGAAGACGATACCTTAACAGAAAGAGGCAAAAAAGTAAGGCTCAGGGCTTATCGCTCCACCTTTTGATCGGCCCTCATGATTCTTAGTTGCAAATGGCTATTGGTCTGTTGAGTAGTTTTAAACCGATCGTCCAAACGGTAACCCAAAATACCAATGATGCTCTCATCACCATTGACCAACAACCAAGTCTTCTCCTTTTCAAAACGGGAAAGCTTCAGGTTGGAGAAAAAGTCTTGTACTTTTTGGTGACCTTTCATCCCCAACGGCTGAAAGACATCTCCTGCTTTCCAGTGTCTTACCGTTATCGGAAAAATGAGATATTGAACATCTACCTGAAACCCTAGCTCTGGCGAAAAAAAAGTAGCGGGCTGACCGTCTTGATACTCGACATGTAAAACTAGACCTCCCAAATCAAGAAGTTTTGTATCAGGTTCTATTTTGAAATCGCGATCCGCTTGTTTTTTGGAATCAACCAGCAATCGATCACGGTCTACCAACAATCGATTCGTCGCCGAATAAAACATCGCTCCTGTTTGAGTATTGGCATCCAGGGCATTCCTCAATTGGTCCATAGAAAAACCATAACCCGATAACCATTCGTGGAGCAAGGTAGCTGCTGCGGGATGTTTCCGTAAGGGATCTAATTGAACCACAATTCCCGAATCTGTTGCTTGCATCCAGCGGTCTTTAAAATGAGCAACCGCATAATCAAAAAGCCACTCTGTTTCTCTGATTCGTTGAAAATTGTCCTGCATTGTTTTTTCCAATCCGGGATTGATTTCTCTTAATGTTGGCACGACATCCAGTCGGAGTCGGTTGCGGCTATACTTGCGGTGTTGATTAGAAACATCTTCCCGGAAAGCAAATTGATTGCGGTCAAGAAAACGTTCAATATCTGTTCGCGAAGCAAATAATAGTGGACGAATGATGCATCCGTTTTTTACAGGAATTCCATGAAGTCCTCGGATGCCGCTGCCTTTGGTAAAGTTATAGAGTGCCGTTTCGATACTATCATTGAGATGATGAGCCGTTGCAATCCATTGGTACCCCTTCTGTTGTCGGGTTTTTTCCAGCCATTCATAGCGCAATTCTCGAGCGGTGACTTGCATAGGTCGACCTTGCTCAGCCATGATCTTTTGGGTATCAAATCGCGTACTATAAAACGGAGAATTTAATGTTTGAGCTAAATTGCGGACAAATGCCTCATCTCCATCAGAGGCCTTTCCCCTCAGTTGAAAATTGCAATGTGCAATGCCAAATTTTAAGCCTGCCTTCGAAAACAAATGCGACAGGGCGACCGAATCAGCACCACCACTAACTGCCAAAAGTATTCGTTCACCCGGAAAAAATAATTGGTGCTTTTTGATGAAGGTGTGCAATCCCTCTAACATGACTAAACTTTTGCTGCTTCTCCGTAGTTGTGGCGAATGAGTTCATTCGTTAATTCCAGTGACTGAAAGACTTCGAAACTCGTTCCCTGTGTACGTCGAGCCCCCAGCGCATTGGCAAATTGAGCGGCGCGAATATAATCAGCATGGTCTTCCAAAAATCCATAAGCCAACCCTCCGGCAAATGCATCCCCACAGCCCGTCGTATCGATCACCTCATCTACTCTTACAGAAGCTACAAATTCGGCCTTGACTTGACCATTTTCTTTAGAAAAAATCATACAACCACGGGAATCCAGGGTAATATAGAGAGCCTGAACACCAAAACTGAGCACATGACGACCAAAATCCATCATTTCTTCCTCTGTCAAATCCCGGTATTCTTGCTCCAGTTCAGAGGGTTCATAGGCCTTTTTAAACCAGCAGCAACTCGCCTCCTCAATATTCATTTTCAAAATATCTATGGAAGGTAACCAAAGATCCCGCTCGATCCAGAACCGACGCACACGGTCACCAGTGGTGGTCACGGCCGTAGTAGGCCCATGCGCATCGAAGATGATCAATCCATTATTCGTACGGTATTCCTTGATGTATTGTAAGGTATCCAGTGGCACCTCATAATCGGAAATAGGCACACAGACAAAAGCATCCGCATCGAGCACCAAATCAACATCATGCGGACGAATGGGTGGCATAAAAGCCGTTTGTTTCTCCAAACGATTGTTTTGATCAACAAACCGCAATTGGATAACATCCCCTTGGTCCATTTCGTCAAAAATAGTGGCAGTCATTACATTTTCGTAATCCTGAAGTAAAGCCTTGATTTCTGGTGCATCTTTTTTACGAGTATGGGAAACCGGCCATACTTCGCCTCGGCCAGCCAGTAACTTGGCTAGTGCGATGGTTGGATGAGTAGCACAGCCATACTTGATAATGACAGTACCGTTGCTGGTGGTGATGTGATCGTAGGGAATTGGTCCTAATACGGCCACTTTATAGTTGTTTTTCATAAATAGCAGCTTTCGGACCTAATTTAGTAATTTTTACCGGTTTGCTGATCATTTAATCCTGTTTGGCTTTACGCTGCATTACCGGCACATCCCGTGCAACCATCTGAACCGTGTTGCGCAAGCGTTCTTCCAACAGGATAATTTTGCCCCTTCTTAAATTTTCCAGTACATTTTTTTGAAAATGCCGCACGGTGATCAACTCCAAATCCCGATCCAGAATGACTTTAAAATCCGTTTGAACCCTTTCAATAAAAGTATCTACTTTATCGTCGATGTCATTGACACAAACCACAAAACTAATAGCGGTATTTTGCATCATATTCACCTGCATGCGCAAATCAGCAATTAGTTTAAACAATAAACTCATGTGGTGCTCTGCTACAAAAGAGAAGTCTCTTGTTGAGATTTGGAGTAAGGCTTGATTTTGCTCAACAGCCACCATTGGCGGGTAAGTATCGTCTACTTCCAGGGAGATAAAGGTTCCCTCTCCTTCTGGCTCAATAAAAGATTTCACATATAGCGGGATGCTCTTATTTTGCAGCGGTTTAATGGTCTTGGGGTGAATCACTTTTGCACCATAATACGTCATTTCAATGGCCTCCCGATACGACAGCCGGTCGATTTTGGTTACGTGATCAAATAATCTCGGATCGGCGGTTAGCACACCGGGAACATCTTTCCAAATGGTCATACTTTCGGCATCCAAACAGAAAGAAAATATAGCGGCGGTATAGTCTGAGCCTTCCCGGCCCAAAGTAGTGGTGAAATTTTCAGTTGTGCTACCAATAAAACCTTGAGTCAATACAAATCCTGGTTGCTGGGTCATCGGTTTGGCCAATCTCTCTGCACGTTCCATGGTTTCATCCCACTGCACCCACCCCTCCCGGAAGATATCATCAGTCAGGATCACATCTCGGGCATCCAGCCATTGGGTTGGCAGTCCTTCTTTGTTCAGATAAGCCTGTACTATCTTGGAAGACACCAACTCACCAACAGAAACGATCTGATCGTACATATAGTCATAATTCTCGTGAGGGAGGTCTTCCAAAACCCACTCTACCTCTACAAAAGTATCATTGACACTGGCGTATATCTCATGTTCCGGGCCAAAGAGGGCTTCGCAGATTTGGTAGTGTTGCAACTTGATCGCATTAAGTAACTCTACGGCCTTACCTGTATTCTCCTTATGGGCATCCACCACCTCTTCCAGCGCATTGGTCGTTTTTCCCATAGCCGAAACGACAATCACCAATCGCTGATCGGAGAAAGTTTTTAAAATATTGGTTACATTTTTAACGGCATCTGCATTCTTAATAGAAGCCCCACCGAATTTGAATACCTTAATCGCCTGTTTCATCATCTGATAATCTTAAATGCCCTATAATTTATGAGGGGCAAAGATAGAATTTTTGCCTAATCTAAATATTCCGCTCATTTTTTTTAAATTGTGACCCGTCAAAATTTTGAAGCAAATGATGTCCGAAGATCTGCAAACGGCATTTATACTCTTAGGGGTTGGTATGATTACGGTCTTTGTTGTACTCAGTCTGGTGGTACTCACCGGTCGTGGGCTCATCTCAATCGTCAATCGCTATTTCACCACGCCATCCATTATCCCTCCTGCGGAGCACCCCATCACACCAAAGAAAATAGCGGCTATTTCCGCAGCAGTAGAAATATTTACTCAGGGGCAGGGAAGCATTCAGCATATTCGCCCTATAGACCCTCATCCCAAAAACCGATAGACAGCCACGAGCAAATGTTGCTCTGACCAATAAATTGAGGTTTTTAGGCAAATCTCAGGATTCAGAGTCATTCGAAAATGTAAATCACCACTCCTTTGCTCCTCCGCTAAAGCTTCGGTGTAGGCGGACAGGCAATTGAGATTCACATTTTAGTTTGATCCCGGGTTTTGTCTAAGAACAAAAATTGATAAAACTGAATTATGGGAAAGGAAATTAAATTCTGCCTAGTCTACCGAGACATGTGGCAATCTTCTGGCAAGTATATGCCAAGGGTCGATCAACTGGTACAAGTTGCCCCCGCCATCGTCGATATGAACTGTTTTGCTCGCGTAGAAACGAATGGAGGCGGATTTGAACAAATCAATCTGCTCTTTGGGGAGAACCCCAATCAATCGGTCCGCCAATGGACCAAAGCCTTCAATCAAGCTGGTATTCAAACCCAAATGTTGGAGCGTGGACTAAATGGTTTGCGCATGAACCCCGTTCCCGCAGATGTACGCCGATTGATGTTTAAGGTCAAGAAAAAGCAAGGAACCGATATTTCCCGGTCATTTGACGGTCTAAATCATGCCGATAATCTGGCCTTGTCCTTTCAATATGCCCGTGAAGGCGGCATGATCGCGCAAGGGGCCTTGTCCATCACCCATTCTCCTATCCATACGGTAGAATACTATGTGCAACTTGCCGATAAGTTTGTAGAATTAGGTGCTCAGGAAATCTGCATCAAAGATATGGCAGGCGTCGGACGTCCCGCCTCAATTGGACGCATGATCAAGGGTATCAAGGACAGACACCCCAATATTCTGGTGCAGTACCACGCCCATTCCACTCCAGGATTCTCCGTTGCCTCTTCCCTTGAAGCAGCCCGGAATGGAGCCGACATCATTGATGTAGGTATGGAACCACTATCGTGGGGAACCGGCCACGCTGATCTGCTCACCATCCAAGCGATGTTAAAGGATGCCGGTTTCACGGTTCCCGAAGTAAACCAAAAGGCCTACATGGAAGTCCGGCGACTAACGCAAGCATTCATTGATGACTTCCTCGGTTATTACATCAACCCACAAAACCGATTTATGAATTCGCTGCTCATTGGCCCGGGCCTACCCGGCGGGATGATGGGTAGTCTGATGGCGGATTTGGAGAAAAACCTGGCAAGTTTGAATAAATGGTTGAATAAAAACAATCGCCAGCCAATGACCGAGCAGGAGTTGTTACTCCTCCTTTTTGAGGAAGTTGAGTATGCATGGCCCCGACTGGGTTATCCTCCACTGGTCACCCCTTATAGTCAGTACGTCAAAAATGTATCCTTGATGAATGCCATCGCTCAGGTCAAAGGAAAACCACGCTGGCATCAAATCGACGAGAACACCTGGAATATGCTCTTGGGCAAAGCCGGTTCTCTTCCCGGGCCATTGGGTAATGAAATTCTGGAAAAAGCTCAAACAGAAAATCGCGAATTCTTTAGCGGAGACCCCGTTAGCTTGTACCCTGATGAATTGCCCGCTTACGCTAAAAAGATGGAAGAAAAGGGCTGGGAACAAGGTGAAGACGATGAAGAATTATTGGAGTATGCGATGCATCCCGCTCAATATGAAGCATACAAATCAGGAAAGGCCAAACAGCAATTCCTGGATGACCTGGCCAAGCGCAAAGCCGCAAAAGTCGGCACACCAGCACCGGTTGGAGCCCCCACTACAGCTACCGCTGTACCACCGCAACCCAAGGTCATGCAGATCGATGTGGATGGAGAAAAATTTCAGGTCACTGTCAGCTATGATGCTCCATCAGATACCGCAACGCCACAGCAAAAACAGCCAATCGCAACCCTGCCAAAATCCAATACAAATGGTCATTACCAAACCATTACAGCACCACTGGAAGGCAAGTTTTTCCTGACCAAGGATGCCTCAGAAAAACCAGTAAGGGAAGGCGATCAAATTCGAGAAGGGCAGGTTGTGGCTTACATAGAATCGATGAAAGTGATCAATGCTGTGACCGCCGATAAATCAGGAATGGTCCTGGAGATTACTGCTCGGCATGGTGAAGAAATCGAAGAGGATGATGTCATCTTGAAAATAAAATAAGCCCAAAATTGACTATGCTACAGAAATTGTACGACATGACCGCCTTTGGGGAGCTGCAGGAAGACCCCACCGTTTTATTGATGCTGGCACTCGGTTTTCTCCTGCTCTATTTGGGCATTAAAAAACGATATGAACCCTTGCTGTTGGTCCCTATTGCCTTTGGCATATTGCTAGCCAATTTTCCAGATGGCCACATGAGTGTGGTAACTATTGCTGAAGAAAATGGACCAGACTTAGCCAAATTATCGCTGGTCACCATCGGCAAGGAATATGGCATTATGAATATGCTATATTATGCCCTCATCAAGACGGGTTTGTTGCCTCCGCTAATCTTTATGGGGGTGGGCGCAATGACCGATTTTGGCCCTATGCTCCGCAATCTGCGGTTGGCCTTTTTTGGCGCTGCGGCACAAATTGGCATCTTTACGGTCTTGGTTTCCGCCATTCTTTTTGGCTTCACGCCCCAAGAAGCAGGCGCTCTGGGCATCATTGGTGGTGCAGACGGCCCTACGGCAATTTATACCTCTATCATTTTAGCCCCTGACTTGCTCGGCCCCATTGCCATCGCGGCTTATTCCTACATGGCCCTGGTACCGGTCATCATCCCTTTTGTAGTGCGCTTTACCGTTTCCGATAAGGAACTAAAAATCAATATGAAAGAACAGGATCGTCTATATCCGGAAAAACAGGAAATCAAAAATCTGAGAACGGTTAAAATCCTGTTTCCCATTGTCTTAGGCACCATCATCGCTTTACTGGTTCCTTCTTCTGTTCCACTGGTGGGATTGTTACTTTTTGGCAATTTGGTAAAGGAAATTGGCTCCGATACCAATCGTTTATTTGTTGCTGCTTCAGAGACGATTATGAATACAGCAACCATCTTTTTGGGACTGACCATTGGCGCCACGATGACGTCAAAAACCTTTCTCAATCAAGACACCTTAATGATCATTGTCGGCGGCTTTATAGCCTTCGCGATTTCCATTTTCGGAGGTATTATGGCCGTCAAGATTTACAATGCCTTTGCTAAAAAGAAGATCAACCCCCTCATTGGCGCCACCGGATTAAGTGCAGTGCCTATGGCATCGAGAGTAGCCAACGAAATAGCGTTAAAACACGATCCCCACAATCACCTATTGCAATATGCGATGTCGAGTAATATCTCTGGTGTGATAGGTTCGGCGGTAGCGGCAGGCGTACTTATCTCCTTTTTGAGTTGACCGAAGCTGAAATCGACGGCCTTTTGCCCAATCCCGGAGGTTCTTTTAAAAATCAGTACCCCCGATACTTAAACAATTGTATACCTTGAAAAAAAATCAACAAATCATTATCATTGGTGGTGGCGCAGCGGGCTTTTTTGCCGCCATTCGCGCCGCTGAACTCAACCCTACGGCCAAAATCATGATTCTGGAGCGGGGCCGGGATGTTTTAGGAAAGGTCAAGGTTTCGGGTGGTGGGCGTTGTAATGTGACCCATGCTTGTTTTGTGCCTTCTGAATTGGTCAAAAACTATCCCAGAGGAGCCAAAGAGCTCAAGGGGCCTTTTCACAAATTCTGTTGTGGGGATACCGTTGACTGGTTTGAAAAACGAGGCGTGCCCACCAAAATCGAAGCAGATGGCCGTATGTTCCCCACCAGCGATCGCTCCCAGAGTATCATCGACTGTTTGCTGGAAGCTACCCACCAACTGGGCATCGAAGTCAAAACCCAACACCGCGTAGATGAGATCATTCCTCCGGCAACCGATCAAGGCCAGTGGCAGATCACAGCCAACGATGAAATCTTGCACGCCGACAAACTCATGTTGGCTACGGGTAGCAATCCCAAAATCTGGAAAATGCTGAGTGAATTGGGGCATCAAATCATACCTCCGGTCCCTTCCTTATTTACCTTCAACATCAAAGACCAACGAATAGACGGATTACCCGGTATTTCTGTGCCGCAAGCGGAAGTAAGAGTATTAGGTTCAAAATTGTCCGCCAACGGTCCTTTGCTAATCACGCATTGGGGCATGAGTGGCCCTGCCATCCTTAAACTATCTGCTTGGGGCGCCCGAATACTGGCTGAGCAAAATTACCAATTCACCATTCAAGTCAACTGGGCAAATGATACTGAAGAAAATATTCGTGAGCACTTAAATGAGCAAAAAATATCCAGTCCCAAAAAACAGATCTTAGGGAATCCTCAGATGGGACTCCCCATTCGATTATGGCAAAGAATGGTGGAAGCAGCTGGTATTTCATCTGGCCAACAATGGGCTAATTTGGGCAAGAAACAATTAAATGCTCTGGTGCGGGAAATGGGCCAATCACAATATCAAGTTAATGGCAAAAGCACCTTCAAAGAAGAGTTTGTCACGGCTGGTGGCATTGATTTAAGGGAGGTTAATTTCAAGACATTTGGCAGTAAAATCTTGCCCAACCTGTACTTTGCCGGGGAGGTGCTGAATATTGATGCCATCACTGGTGGCTTCAACTTCCAAGCCGCCTGGACCGGCGGTTGGATCGCCGGGGAAAGTTTGTCAACACCAATTGAAAAAATAAGTTGATAGCTTCAGCTTTTGAGACAAGATTTATTTCACTTTGAAACTAATCTTGTTAAAAAAATCCTGTAAACCTTGTAAATCCTGTCCAAAAGAAACACTCGATCAGCTATCTTTAAAAGCGATAAATCACCTCCAATTCCGCTTCGGCAAAGCAGCTTGTCATCAACTCCTCTAAGTACGCCTGATCAATTTCATCAAAAGATCCTTTTTCCGTGCTATCAACATCAAACACAGCAATCAATTGTCCGTCAGCATTGAGCACAGGCACCACTATTTCCGACTGACTGTTGGGATCACAAGCAATATGCTGACTGCCCTGTTCCAATTCATCTACATCCACCACCAATTGGGTTTTGCGCTCGGCCGCAGCCTTACCGCAAACCCCACGACCAAATTCAATAGAAAGGCATCCCAACGTCCCCTGATAAGGGCCAACAATTAGCTTCCCCTGATCTACGATATAAAATCCCACCCAATAATAATAAGGTAAATAAGTCTTGAGCAGGCAATTAATCGTAGCCATTTTCAAAATCATGTTATTTTCCCCTTGTAAATTGGCTTCGATACCTGCGATCGCCTCTTGGTAAGCTTCTCTTTTCTCCGCCGAACTCAATTGAATAGAAGGACGGATGAAATAAGGCATTTCTGCGGATGCACTCATTTTTTTATTGCGAAGATAAGCTAAATTTTTCTGTTCCAATACCTACTTCAATACTCCGTCTATTCCACGTTGAAGTATCGTGCGTCCCTCCCCTCATAAACCCCATAAACCAAAATCTCTAACCTACTCCTCTTCTTCCCAACTCATCCACCGGTCTAGAATATTGCCTTCCAAGTCAATCATTAGTGTCTCCTCCCCTGCTAAAGTCATCCGAGTCAGATAAGCCCGTCCATCTTCAAAATTGCTGGCCCCCAAATAGTTGATTTCCACCGTCACTTCCCCATTTTGATCAATGAAGCCCCAGCGGTCATCCTGACAAACCGCCGCCATTCCCTCACAAAAAGCCTCCGCACGGTCATAAATCGCTGGTACCACCCAATCCCCATTGATATCGATAAAACCGTAGTGCATATCCAGCTCGTCATCCCTGAGTCCGACCTTGGCAAATCCTTCACTGAAAACATCCGCCTTGTCAAATTCCGGTGTGATGGCAAAATCTCCCAACTTATCAATGTACCCAAATTTGGAAAACACCTTAACCGGCGCCAGGCCGCAACTAAATTCTCCCGCTGCCCGAAAGCGCGGTTCGATGATGGTTTCTTCCGAATTAAAATCACGGTAGCCGTACAACTCAAACAGTTCCATTTCATCATCCGAAATATCCGGTCGAGGGTTGTCCTTGGCTTTCCGTGCCTCGTAATTGTCGATGGCTTGCTGGTATTTATCAACCGTATCTTCCAACCCACTACGCAGTCGCAATCGCCAGCTGTCGTTGACCTTAACCAAGGTATCTTCTCGCTCAATGCGTTCGCGACCGGTCATAAAGTTGACAAACGAGTACAGCACCATCACCTGATTACCCCGAATATCACAATCCTCAATTTCCAACGAGGCAATCACTTCCTTCAAGCGCTTGGTCTGCACCTGTCCGATCATGGCTGAAAAATATTCTTTGAAAAAACGCTGTGGCCCCAGTACCCGAATGTCTTCCGGGTCTTCCGCATCGGGAAATAGCTGTAAAAAGCCTGCCTGCTCCCCAAAGGGGGTCATCAGGTCCATCATACGCAACATGGATTGATATAACTGATCAATATCCGGCTGATACAGATAAGTCAGCACCGCATCAAAGTCTTTTTCATAAAAGGCTTTGGTATAGGCCCTGAGGGTCCCAAGGATTTGGTCTTCCATACACCCTGTTTAGTAATTAACCCGCTGCGGGTTCAAGGGATAAACATAGGGAAAAAATCCAATTTTTTAATGCCCAAGCGCAATGATGTCTTTGCCTTCGATCACCTTTTTGTCGTATCCCTCTACTACCACCCTGATCATGGCCTTGCCCAATTCAGTCAATCTACAGAAAGCCGCCGGATAAATGGCGCGCCCCAGCGGAAACAACCAAAGTACATATTTGTAATAAGGAAGGGTATTTGACAAGCCCTGAATCGGTTTAATAAACCCCGGACGAAAGGCATACACAGCCTTAAAAGGCAGCTTCATCAAGTCATTTTCGGTTTTACCCTTGACACGTGCCCACATGGAACGCCCTTCTTCACTGCTGTCGGTGCCCGCTCCGGAAACGTAACAGAAAGTCATCGCCGGATTGCGTTGACTCATCGTTTTGGCCACGTGCATGGTCAAGGTGTGCGTCAGTCGGTAATAATCGGCCTCCTGCATGCCCACCGAGGAAACCCCAAGGCAGAAAAAACAGGCATTATAACCCGATAACTGCTCCACAATTGGGGACATATCAAAAAAGTCCTGGTGGATGATTTCTTCCAGCTTGGCATGAGTCACCCCACAAGGTTTGCGGTTGATGACCAATACTTTCTCTACATTCGGATCTTGCAGGCATTCGTGCAAAACGCCTTCTCCGACCATACCGGTAGCTCCGGTGATGATGGCTTTAATAGTTGTTGACATGCAGTGAAGGTAGGGGTTTTTAGGGGAAATCATTTAAATTAACCGGAGGATTATGATTGGGGCGTGTTCCTATTGGACTCTTATTGTTTCTCGTCTCTTGCGCCCAAAATAAAGATGACCAGGATCAGACCACCAACCTTCCTTCACAGGACACGTCCCATCAGCAGGTTATATCATCACTAATGAAAGACACAATAGTCAATGATACCTTCTTCCTGCGCAGAGAGATCAAACCAGACTATTACCATACTGTCTTCTTTGAAAAAAACAACGATAATTCTATTCAGAACCTAAGCTCCAATACCTCCACATCCCACCTTACCGGCTAGCCGCCAGCAAATACAACACCGCCATCCTCACCGCTACCCCGTTTTCTACTTGCTGCAGAATGATGGAATGCTCGGAATCGGCCACATCGCTGGTGATTTCTACGCCGCGGTTGATGGGTCCGGGGTGCATGATCACGATCTTTTTATCAAGGCTGTCCAAAAGTTTTTTGTTGACGCCAAAATATTGGGCGTATTCCCGTAAGGAGGGGAAATATTTGAGGTCTTGACGCTCCAACTGGATGCGGAGGATATTGGCTACATCACACCATTGCAGGGCTTTGCGCACATCGTGTTCCACACTTACGCCCAGTTCTTCGATGTATTTCGGAATGAGGGTTGGTGGTCCGCAAACCTTGACGTGAGCGCCCAGCTTTTGCAGACAGAAAATATTACTCAAAGCGACTCGCGAATGCACGATATCGCCCAGGATAGCGATTTTCTTGCCTTGCAGGTCTCCCAATTGCTCCCGCATGGAAAAAGCGTCCAGCAGGGCTTGTGTAGGGTGCTCGTGGGTACCGTCACCGGCATTGATGATGTTGGCGTCAATATGGCGGGCCAAAAACTGCGGGGCTCCCGGAGCAGGATGACGCATCACCACCATATCCACCTTCATCGACAGGATGTTATTGACGGTATCCAGCAGGGTTTCTCCCTTTTTGACGGAAGAAGAAGAAGCGGAGAAATTGACCACATCTGCCGACAGGCGCTTTTCGGCCAACTCAAAGGAAATCTTGGTCCGGGTGGAATTTTCGTAAAAGATATTGGCAATGGTAATATCCCGCAGGGAAGGCACTTTTTTGATGGGACGGTTGATGACCTCCTTAAAATTATCCGCCGTTTCAAAAATAAGATGGATATCCTCGGCAGTAAGGTCCTTAATACCGAGCACGTGGCGGGTGCTTAATTGCTGAATTGTAGCCATTATTTATGCAACATCATTTTTCTGTCCAAAAAGGAGTACTTGATCCTTTCCTTCTACTTCGCGCCATTCAACTTTGACATAGGCCTCATCCAAGGCATCAATGCGCATGCCGGTAAAATCGGATTGGATGGGCAAATGCCGGTTGAACCGTCGGTCGATCATAACCAAGAGGTCTACATTGACTGGCCTCCCGTAGTGGTTCAGTGCCGTTAGCGCCGCTTGGATGGTTCTTCCGGTATACAAAACATCGTCTACCAAAATAACCTTTTTCCCTTCCACAATAAAATCCATCTCCGTTGCATTGGCCGCCAGCGGCTTAGAGCGGGTGCGAAAATCATCGCGATAAAAGGTGATATCCAGTTTGCCAAAAGGCATGCCGGTCTCCCCCAGAATTTCATTCAAGCGGTTATTGATCCTGTTAGAAAGTTGGGTCCCGCCGGCCTGAATACCAATCAGGCAGGTATCTTTAAAGTCATCATACTCCTCAATCAACTGGTGACAGAGGCGCTCAATTGTCAGCGCAAATCGCTTTTCGTCTAATATGACTCGACCCTTTTCCATACGGACCCAAAGATAGTATTTCTCTTATTTCTTTTGTGCTTTTGCCCAGGAATCCTTCAAGGTTACCGTTAGGTTAAACACCTTTTTGTCATCCGTTGAATCTTCATCGACACAGAAATATCCCTTGCGGATGAATTGCATCTGTGCTCCCACTTTTGCCTCCATCAAACTGGGCTCAACATAGGCTTGAATCACTTTTAGCGAATTGGGATTGAGAAACTCCAAAAAGTCTTTGTCTTCATGAGAAGTTGGGGCCGGATCTGTAAATAGGCGGTCATACAGGCGCACTTCAGCCTTCTTGGCATGAGGTACAGACACCCAGTGAATTGTGCCTTTTGCCTTCACCCCTGAGGTATCTTCACCGCTACGACTATTGGGATAATAGGTACAATGTACCTCACTCACTTCACCGGTTTCCGGATCGGTTTCGTACCCTTCGCAGTGCAGGATATAGGCACTTTTCAGCCGCACATCACCACCTGGCTTCATGCGGAAAAACTTACGCGGCGCATCGATGAGAAAATCTTCCCGCTCGATGTATAACTCCCGCGAAAAAGGCAATTTCCTGGTTCCTGAAGTCTCATCTTCGGGGTTATTCTCCGTTTCCATAAACTCCTCCTGCCCTTCGGGATAGTTGGTAATAACTACTTTTAAAGGATTCAAAACCGCCATGACCCGGTCTGCCGTTTTATTCAACACCTCACGGACACTAAATTCCAGGAGTTCAATTTCAATCACATTATCGCGCTTGGCCACCCCTGTGCGCTCACAGAAATTGCGTAGGGCTTCTGCCGGGTATCCTTTCCGTCGCAACCCGGCCAGTGTGGGCATCCGCGGATCGGTCCATCCATTCACATGACCTTCCTCGACCAGTTTTAATAGCTTGCGCTTACTGGTGACCATATAAGCCACATTCATCCGGGCAAATTCAATTTGCCGGGATGGAAAGATGTCCAGTTGGTCAATAAACCAATCGTATAAGGCCCGGTGGTGAATAAATTCCAACGAACAAAGCGAATGGGTAATGCCTTCAATCGAATCTGATTGCCCATGCGCAAAATCGTACATCGGATAAATGGGCCATTCATCACCAGTACGGTGGTGGTGCTCCTTTTTAATACGGTACATCAATGGATCTCGCATATGCATATTAACATGCTTCATATCCACCTTAGCCCGCAAGACGCGGGAACCATCCGGAAATTCTCCGGCACGCATGCGCTTAAATAAATCCAGATTCTCTTCAATAGAGCGGTTGCGATAAGGACTCTCCACACCAGGTTTGGTATGATCTCCTTTCATTTCGGCAATCTCTTCCGGGGTGGAATCATCTACGTAAGCGAGTCCTTTTTTAATCAATTGAATGGCGTAATCGTACAATTGCTGAAAATAGTCAGAAGTATACAACTCCTCTCCTTCCCATTCGTACCCCAACCAACGAATATCGTTCTTGATGCTATCCACATAGTCTGTCTTCTCCGTGGTAGGGTTGGTATCATCGAGGCGGAGATTGGTTTTGCCACCGTACTTTTTAGCCAACTCAAAATTGATCCAAATAGCCTTGGAGTGGCCAATGTGCAAATAACCATTTGGTTCGGGCGGGAACCGCGTGTGTACCCGACCAGCATGTTTGCCATTGCTGATGTCCTCTTCAATAATTTGCTCGATGAAATTTAAAGAAGCTTTCTTTTCGCCATTCATATTTAGGACTTTTAAAAATTTTAATCGTTTTCCTTTCCCCCAACACTCCCTTCACCTACATCCGCTCCGGCATTTCAATACCCAGCAATTCCATACCCATTTTCAGCGTTTTGGCAATCACCGTTGACAACATAATCCGGAAATGCTGAGCCGCCTCACTGTCTGCGCTTAGAATGGAGTGATCGTGGTAAAACCGGTGGTAATTCTTGGCCAAGGCGTAGCAAAAATTGGCAATTACCGATGGATCGTAATCCTGAGCCGCCTGCAAAATCAACCCGGGAAACTCGTACAATTGTCCCAGCAATTCTTTCTCCAAATCTTCCAGCGAACCATACTGATTGGCTATGACAGGATCGGGTGTCATGCCTTTCCGCAAAACCGATTGAATCCGCACATAAGCATTCTGTACGTAAGGTCCGGTTTGCCCCTTCAAATCTACCGACTCTTTTGGGTCAAAGGTCATCCGTTTTTTAGGATTCACTTTGATGATAAAAAACTTCAGTGCCGCCAATCCGATCTTGTGAATAATCGCCTGTTGTTCCTCCGGAGAGAGATCAGAAGTTGTATCCCTTTCTTTAGAATTTTCTTTTGCTTCGGCTATGACTTCGGCAATCAAGTCATCGGCATCTACCACCGTTCCTTCCCGTGATTTCATTTTCCCCGTAGGCAAATCAACCATGCCATAAGCCAGGTGATACATGCCGTTGGCATAAGGCTCTCCCAACCGCTTCAGGATTTCAAAGAGTACTTTAAAGTGGTAGTTTTGCTCATCGGCTACGACGTAAACCATCCGGTCTACGCCAAAGTCTTCGTACCGCTTTTGGGCCGTTCCAATGTCTTGAGTAATATAGAGGGAGGTCCCATCACTTCTCAATATGGCTTTATGGTCGAGCTTTGCATCTTCCAGGTTGGCCCAAACCGAGCCATCTTCTTTTTTATAAAAAACACCTGTTTCCAATCCCTTTTCCGTCATATCCTTACCCAACAGGTAGGTCTCCGACTCGTAGTAATTTTGATCAAAATGCACCCCCAACTGCGTGTAGGTTTCCTCAAAGCCCTCGTACACCCAATTGTTCATTTTCCGCCACAAGGCGATCACCTCCTCATCGTTCTTTTCCCACTTCAACAGCATAGCTCTGGCCTCGGCTCCCAGCTGGCTGTATTCATTAAAATAGGCATCCTTAAAGGCTTTAAAAAAGGCTTCTGGCCCCTGTCCTTCCTTTTTATCAGATTCATATTTTGCTTTTCCGGTTTCTGTCTGTTGCCAGGCCCGGTATTCTTCTTGGAACGCTTTCTCAAATTGCACGTAATAATCACCGACAAAGTGGTCACTTTTGATGCCTGTTGATTCCGGCGTAGCCCCTTCCCCAAATTTCTGCCAGGCGAGCATGCTTTTACAAATGGCAATACCCCGATCGTTGACCACCTGCACCTTGACCACTTCGTGTCCGGCAGCTTCCATAATTTTGGCGGTGGACCAGCCCAACAGGATATTCCGGATATGCCCCAGGTGCAGCGGTTTGTTCGTGTTGGGAGAAGAGAACTCCACCATCACCTTTTCTCCGGTAGTGGCATGTTTGCCAAAATCATCCTTAGGATAGATTTCCAGTAGGAATTGCCGCCAGAAGTCTTCGCTCACCGTCAGATTGAGAAAGCCTTTGATCACATTGTAGGCTTCCACTTCCTTGATGGTTTCCACCAAAAACTCACCGACTTCCTCACCTATTTGTTCCGGTTTTTTCCGGGCAATGGCCGTCAATGGAAAAACTACCACGGTATAATCTCCCTCGAATTCAGGGCGTGTGGTAGTGACATTGATTTTGTCGTCACCTACTTCGGCGTTGTAAAGGCTTTGCACCGCCTTGATCACTCCTGATTGTATGATAGTGGTAATATCCATTCTTACAGATTATGATGAAATACGAAAAATAAAAATTCTGTTTCCAGTAAAGGATGACAGCCCTCCAATTTTAGCGGCCAAATTTACAGGTTTTATATTAAAAACCTTACTTCTCTTAAAATTTGTGATTTGGAATCAATTGGCTTTCAGCTCTCCCTTTCTTGCAGGACTATTCTTCCTCATCCTGTGGAGTTGATTGCTGTTGTCGGAAAAAACTGAAAATCGTTTTTCCGTAGTTGCGCTCCTGAAAATAATTGGGATGGCGCTGAAAGTTGTGGTTAGGGTTGTGCTCCAAGACGAACCAGCCATCCGGCAGGAGCATATCGGCTTCAAAAATTCGGTCGGGAATGGTATCCAAGGTCGGTAACGGATACGGCGGACCGGCAAAGATGTAATCAAATTGTGCAGTATTGTGCCGGATAAATTTGAACACATCACCTTTCACAATCCGCAACGCATCATTGATATCCAGTTCCCGAGCTGTTTTTTGTACAAAATTGACACAACCGGGAAATTTATCCACATAGGTCACATCGGTGCAGCCCCGAGAGATGAATTCGTAGCTATGATTGCCGGTCCCTCCGAAAAGGTCAAGCACTTTAATTTCAGCAAAGTCGAATTCATTATAGAGGATATTAAACAGCCCTTCTTTGGCAAAATCGGTGGTAGGCCTCGTCGGCCAGTTCTTGGCCGGAGGATTAAACCTTCTCCCTTTAAATTTACCCCCGATGATTCTCATGTGTTCAAATCATAATTTTAGGACAATGCAAGAAAACACTCATGGATCAACCAGCTAAGCATCGCTTTGGTTCCCGCGTTGATGGATTAATCTCCTAAGCGCAAACTTAATAAATCGTAGAAGAAATATTCAGGGTACCGTTGAAGTTGGCTACCCATGTCAAACTGAGGCGGCGCCGTCAGGAAGCGAATGGATTTTAAATACCTTGCCATTAATCGGAAAATTTCCGAGTCTTTCAGCAAATGCCCCGCCACATAAACGGGTAATTCCATTGTGCTCAGGCTAAACTGATCGATGACCATCAATAAATAATAGACCGCATCCGTAGCAGATTGGTAGGAAAAATGATTAATGAACAACAAATCATTTTTATCGTACAAAACGACCCGCAAGGAATTGGACCGAAACAAGACAAACAAATGATACCCATTTTGTTGGGCGGTATGTACACGCAGTGCTCTGATCAGGGTCGTCACCAAATGGTAACTTCGATAACCCGGAAAATACTTGTGAAAGGTTGCCTGTAGGGTTTTATTGAATGGGTAGATCAGCTTGGCCGACAGATGATTCAGATCATCTTTGACCAATTCATCCTGATCTTGCAATTCGGTTAGGTTTTCTAAATAAGCCAACTTTTGATCGGGGTGAAAGAGCCGATTCGGAACCAGGGTGGCCACCTGATGATCCACGCCTACCCAAATGTGGTTGAAAGAAGCCTTGAGGTGTGCATCTTCTTCAATGATTGGACCGATTGTCTTGGACCAGTCCTGATTGGGTTGGAGCGGTTTAAAAGTATATTCCTTGAGGATTTGAACATAGAGATTTTCATCATTGATTATATATGCGAAACTGTCCATCCCGATGAGGATGGACAGTTCTTTTGTCGATGAAAATTTCTTACTAAGATTTTCTTCTACTATTTTAAATCTTAACGTTCCCAATTTCCTGCAAGGTTTGGTGCGTTCATATTTCCGAATTTGATTGGCTTATTCGGATCATAGTTTTGATCATACTTGGCAAAACGAATATCTCCGTAGTCCCCCATAAATACCTTGCGTGGAACACCAACTTCGACCACATTTACCGTAGTAGATTGATAGGTAATCGTGTCTGCCTGAATGTTAAAGCTCTGTCCTCCACCAAAAGGTACGTAGTGTAAAGAGTCAAGATTAATCCCCAGCACTTTGACAGAATCAATAGCCGGGCTCATTAGGGTGTCATAGGTAATCACTCCGGTGAGGGTAGGATCATCCGGATCACCGTTTACCTTGATAATAGAAAAGCTATCATTCTTGAGCACATAAGACAAGCTGTCAAAAGTAGGAGCAAAACCTCCCTTGATACTACGGAAGAGTTCCTGGGCCGTTCGGATCTCAGTCAGTTTAGCGACCACGGCATCTTCACGCCTTTGTTTTTCCGCGCTAAAAGCAATAGGCTCACGGATACTGCTGTACAGTAACCATACCAGCACAGCTACGATTACAAGTAAAACTAGGTTGATGATTAATCTCATTTTTCGGTTTGTTTTGACGCAATAATAAGGTTTTTTATCAAAAATCGAGTCATTAGCTTTGGCAATTTTATAATAAAAGAAGGACAAAATAAAACAAAACTTTAGGTAATTTAAGCAATACTTACAACAACGCTTATTTTTGCAGACCGATGAGTATAACAATCTTAGCCATAGAGTCCTCTTGCGATGATACTTCTGCCGCTGTAATTCGCGACGGAAAAGTACTGAGTAACTGCATCGCCAACCAAGAAGTACACCACCAATACGGCGGTGTAGTACCCGAATTGGCCTCCCGGGCCCATCAGGTCAATATTATCCCAATAGTAGATGCAGCTTTGCGGCAATCTGGTGTGTCGAAAGGAGAATTAAAGGCCGTGGCCTTCACCAGAGGCCCAGGTTTGATGGGATCGCTGATTGTAGGAGTCTCCTTTGCCAAAGCCTTGGCACTGAGCTTGGAGATCCCCCTGATTGAAGTGCATCACATGCAAGCACATGTGCTGGCCCATTTTGCGGAGCACCCCCACCCTGCCTTCCCATTTTTGTGCCTGACCGTTTCGGGTGGCCATACCCAGATCATGAAAATTACGGCGCCGCTGGAAATGGAAGTCCTTGGCCACACCATCGATGATGCGGCGGGGGAAGCCTTTGACAAAACAGGTAAAATTTTGGGATTGGACTACCCTGCCGGGCCGATTATCGATCGGTATGCTCAGGAAGGAAAAGCGGTATATGACTTCCCGGAGCCACAAATTCCTGATCTCAATTTTAGCTTTAGTGGGCTAAAAACTTCCATTTTGTACTTTCTGCGTGATCAACTGAAGGAAAATCCAAATTTCATCAAGGACAATATGGCGGATATTTGTGCTTCGGTGCAAACGCGTATTGTCAGTATTCTGATGAATAAGCTACAACTGGCCGCCGAACAAACCGGCATCAAAGAAGTGGCCATTGCGGGTGGAGTTTCCGCCAATTCAGCATTGCGTAAAGCACTGACAGAAAAAGGAAAAGAATTAGGTTGGAATACTTACATCCCCCAATTTGAATACTGTACTGATAATGCGGCCATGATTGGTGTGACTGCCTATTTTAAATACCAAGCGGGAGCGTTTTCCAGCCAGGAAATTAGTCCAAAAGCCAGGTGGGGCCTGTAATTTTTGCACAAACATTCGACCATAAAAAATGCAGAAATACTTCTATTTTGGGGAATTTTGACACTGACTATAGGTTGTGACTCAGAGCATGTTTGGAAAGCCGGATAATTCCACTCTGGGAGTCAGCTGTTGCCCCGCCCCTGCATAAATTGTCTGGATCGAACCGAAACGCTGAAGAGGTAGTGCCGGTGCAGCCGACACCGATCTCAGCTGAGCAGCGCGCGCGGGGAATAGAGCACCCCAGACTATCTGGGGGCATGCACACAAAGAAAGCCGGTACCCAATAGGATGGATACCGGCTTTTATAGGAAATACCAATTAAAATTGGTAGTTACAAACAATTACATTCTGCTGATCACTTCTTCACCAAACTCAGAGCACTTCAACAAGGTAGCCCCTTCCATCAAGCGGTGGAAGTCATAAGTTACTCTCTTTGCAGAGATGGCACCTTCTACTCCTTTCACCACTAAATCCGCGGCTTCTTTCCACCCCATATAGCGGAACATCATCTCACCTGACAAAATTACTGAACTTGGATTCACTTTATCCAAACCGGTATATTTAGGTGCAGTACCGTGGGTTGCTTCAAAGATGGCACATCCGGTAATGTAGTTGATGTTGGCACCGGGAGCGATACCGATACCACCTACCTGAGCGGCCAGTGCATCAGAGATATAATCTCCGTTCAGGTTGAGGGTAGCAATTACTGAATATTCTTTTGGACGAGTCAAAATCTGCTGCAAGAAAGCATCAGCGATCACGTCTTTTACCAAAATTGCACCACCGTCAATGGCTTCTTTCTGAGCCTTATTGGCTGCTTCAGCACCTTCTTCCGCTACAATGCGATCGTATTGTGCCCAAGTAAATACTTTATCCCCGTATTCGCGCTCCGCCAACTGATAGCCCCATTCTTTAAATTTACCTTCGGTAAATTTCATGATATTCCCCTTGTGTACCAAGGAAACTGAAGGCTTGTCGTTGTCAAGTGCATATTCAATTGCAGCACGTACCAGGCGCTCTGTACCTTCTTTAGAAACAGGCTTGATACCCAGCGAAACGGTATCAGGAAAACGGATTTGTTTAACTCCCAAGTCTTCGATCAGGAATTTTTTCAGTTTGTCTACTTCTTCAGTACCATTCAGGTATTCGATACCGGCATAGATATCTTCGGTATTCTCTCTGAAAATGATCATTTCTACATCTTCGGGATGTTTAACCGGAGAAGGTACCCCCGTGAAATAATGGATAGGACGCACACAGGCATACAAATCCAGTTTTTGCCGCAAGGCCACGTTCAGAGAGCGAATTCCTCCTCCTACTGGCGTAGTCAATGGCCCTTTGATGGCAATGAGGTATTCTTTGATGGCATCCAGTGTTTCCTGGGGCAACCATTCACCTGTTGTATCAAAAGCTTTCTGGCCAGTCAATACCTCCTTCCAAACGATTTTCCTGCTGCCACCGTAAGCTTTCTCCACTGCAGCATCAAATACACGTACTGCCGCGGCCCAAATATCGGGACCGATACCATCGCCCTCAATAAATGGAATGATCGGATCGTTGGGTACCTTTAATTTCCCATTTTCAATCGTTACTTTTGTTCCACTCATTTTATTGTTGTATTTTGTATAGACAGCTGGAGGCTCTTTAGATCAATGGTTTTGAGAATAAATGAACCCAAAAAAAGCGGAGCTGCCCAAAGGTTTTGTAAAAGCAGCACAAATGTAATAATTTATTCAAGAGATTGTAAATAAACTGATGCTTAGCCATGACCAAATACCTAAAAATTATTGCCCAGTATTCATTTACCATTTTCCTGACCATTTTTATCGCTTGTAATGCCTCCAAACCCCAAGAAAACAATGCCGCCTGCCAGTTCGTAGGAACCGTCAAAGACATGCGCGGACTAGACGGATGCCAGTTTTTGATCATCACCGAATCGGGTGAAAAGCTTTTACCGACCAGAGTACCGGAAGGATTCACCCTTCAGGGGGGGCAGGAAATCAAATTTGGTTACCAGGAAGCAGAAGCGATGGCGAGTATTTGTATGGCGGAAGACAAGACTGTAGAAGTGACCTGTATTGAGCTGCTAAACGAAGAAAGCACCCAAAAACAAGAATGTCTCAACATTGAAAATGCAATAAAGGTGGATTGGATGGTGGCAGCGATTGACCAGTACGCTCCTCTACAAATTGTAAAATATCGTTATCGGACCAATAGTTGGGCGTACCTATTCAAAGGAAAAAAGCACTACCTTTACGATTGCCAGGGCACCTTGATTTGTGAAAGTGAGGATACCTCCTCTAGTCGATGTATGAGTAAAATTGGCGCCAATAAAGTGGGGGTGGTCATCTGGCAAGGAGAAGGTGTAAATGATTAACAAGACGCAATGCAGAATCCTAATTTAGACGCGAGCGGAGATTTTTTGGGCGATGAGGAAAAGCTAGTAGAAAAATCCTTACGGCCAAAGGCGTTGGACGATTTCAGTGGCCAACCAAAGATTGTGGATAACCTTCAGGTATTCATCGCAGCAGCGGTACAACGCGGGGAGGCCCTAGACCACGTTTTGTTGCATGGCCCTCCCGGTTTGGGGAAAACCACTCTTTCGCACATTATTGCCACCGAATTGGAGGCAGAACTTAAGATGACTTCCGGCCCAGTGCTGGAAAAACCCGGCGACCTGGCCGGGCTACTGACCAATCTGGATGAGGGTGACGTGCTCTTTATCGACGAAATTCATCGGTTGAATACGGTTGTGGAGGAGTATTTGTACTCGGCTATGGAGGATTACCGCATTGACATTATGATCGATAGTGGTCCGAATGCCCGAAGTATTCAAATCACATTGAACCCTTTTACCCTAGTGGGGGCGACGACGCGAATGGGACTGCTAACTGCTCCGATGCGTGCCCGCTTTGGAATCAATTGCCATCTCGATTATTACGACACCGCTACTTTGGAAAAAATCATCCATCGCTCGGCAAGTATCTTAGATGTGCCTATCACCAAGGATGGGGCCAGCGAAATTGCCAGGAGAAGCCGAGGTACACCAAGAATTGCCAATGCCCTATTGCGGCGAATTCGCGACTTTGCACAAATAAAAGGTAATGGGACCATCGATTTAGAAATTTCTCAATTTGGACTGACCGCCCTCAATGTAGATGAAGGTGGTCTGGATGAGATGGACAACAAAATCTTGCATACCATTATCCACAAGTTTAAAGGTGGTCCTGTGGGTATGAGTACGATCGCCACCGCGGTGGGTGAAGAAGCCGGAACGATTGAGGAAGTCCATGAGCCATTTCTCATCATGGAAGGCTACATTCAGCGAACCCCCAGAGGACGCGAGGCTACTGAAAAGGCTTATCGACACATTGATGTGGTACCTCCAGGGCGTACAGGAACCTTGTTTGAATAGTTTAAGTACATCTTCGGAGGTAGTCATTCAACACAACCACCAAGGGGGAATACTATTGCCTCCAATAGCCTTATGGTATTCTCTTCAATGGCATAGCTAAAAACATGTTTGGAGCTTGCTCCTGCTGAAAAACAACATAGTAGGAACCTGGCGTTGAGCTAAAATATTCACCTCGGCTCAGCCGAGACTCATATTTGACCTCTTGACCAAAACCCTAATCTGCTGATTTTCAAATAGAATCCACTCCAAACATACTCTAAGCTACAAAAAGGCCAGATTGCCAAAGTTCTGAAATCTCGTGGACACGCTGGTTGCTCTAAGAAACAGCAAAAAAGTGACACAAAGGTATTAACAACCTCACCCTGAAAAATAGAAGGATGAGGTTGTTTTTATCGCCGCGCTATCTGAGCAAGGTAATATTGCCCTTTCGGAATATTTCCTCTCCATTGATACATCGGGCGGTCATGTAATAACCATACACATCTGATGGTAACGTTTTACCACCGTAGGTGCCATCCCAGGTATCTTTGGTAGAATGCAATTCTATAATTTTTTCGCCCCAGCGATTGTAAATAGCCAGGAATACCTCATCTACCGCCGCTGCCCGGATGCGGAAGACATCGTTGACATCATCACCATTTGGACTAAAGGCATTGGGCACAAAGACCGCTGCCTCACACAAAGGAATGACACGAACCGAAACGGTATCCCGCAGGGTTGGACAACATTCGCCATTGGAGGTCACATCCACCGTGAAGGTGTAATTACCCGGTTCAATACCATCAAAAGGCTTGAATTCCGGATTTTGGCGAGTAGGATCGCTGATCTGATTTGGCCCTGACCACTCAAAGGTACAACCTGGACAATCAGGCATTTCTACATTGAGCGAAACCGTAGTCCCAAAGTGAATAGTCGTGCCATCTTCTTGGCCATCCGCAGTAGCGGTTATATCCCGCTCCTGTAAGCAATTGAGACAACATTCCGGTGCAGTATAAGTGGTATCTATCATACAGCCCAAAATAGTGTCGACTACGACAATGTTCACCACCTCACTAGAGGAAATCTCATCAATCAGATAATCGCCGTTGCCTAAATCCACTAGAACTCCTTCTGTAATCATAATCAAAATATTCTCTGGATTTGTGGTAAACTCTAGCGAGAAGGTGGTAGAATCTGAAGAACAAGCAGGTTCATTGGCAATAAAAATTGGTGTCACATTGACCAATATGGAGTCTTTGCAGGTCAATCCGGCCTCTGTGGTCAGCATCACATAATAAGTGCTGCTCACCGTAGGCATCACGTTCAGTTCCGGCCCCATACCTAATGAGTCTCCTTCACAGGCAGGATTATCATACCATTTAAAGTCTTGTATTGGATCGCTTGTCAATGACTCAGCAGTCAAGGTCACCAATTCACCACTACAAGTCGTTAAATTTTCCATTGCAATATCGACCAAACATGCCGAACAATCCGGGGGAGTCACTTCAATGGCAGTTGAACCACAATTATTACTCACTGTGATTGTTACAGATTCAGTCAGTGGCACCAAAATGGAGTTGATCGCAGAGTCCAAAACACCGGTGCTTACCATGACTTCATCCGCGCCGAGCGTAGCAAACTGCACTACATAATTCAAGCCATCTCCGGCACAGAGCACAGAGTCTACACTAATGTCTGGCAACGGCAACACCTCGACCGTCGTTGACACTTTCACCATACAGGAATCCAGCAGGGTATCGGTAACCATTACATAATAAGTGAATGTTTCCGTAAGGGTATCCGTCAAGGTCAATTCACTGGAAAGTGGATCCCCCTCACAATCTTCATTATCAAACCAGCCAATGACATATCCTTCACTTCCCGTGACCGCGGCTTCCAATGTGAAAGGCTCCCCAACACAGACCACGGTATCGGTTACACTCACCATTAGGTTACAACCATCACAAGGTGGTGGGGTGACCAAAACGGTATCAGCCCCACAGTCATTAAAGGCAATAACTGTCACACTGGAATCAACGGGAATAACCAAGGTGTAAACCGGGATGGTAGAAATATCAATCAAACCAATACTGGTAATCAATGAATCGGTATTACTTGCCGTCAAAGTCACCAAATAATTCAAGCTATCCTCGGCACATTCCACATTGTCGATCGCAATCATCGGAATGGGGTCAACCATGACCTCAACAGGGACTTTTAGTACACAAGCCTCAATGGTCGTATCCGCTACCATGACGTAATAGGTGGTCGTCACAATAGGATTAACCATGAGCAACGTATCCATTCCCAGTGGGTCACCAATACAATCGATATTGTCATACCATTCTACCTTGTAGTCTCCACTCGCCCCCATCACCGAAACGGTGAGGGTGGCCGTCTCTCCAACACAAATATTAGCACTGGTCGCTTCCGCAAATAAGTCGCAGTAGGGACAAGGCGGCGGTGGATTGATCGTCATGGTATCTGATTCACATTCGTTGATGGCCACAATGGTGACTAAAGAATCATTTGGAATTGTCAATACGTATTCCGGTGCACCAGTCGCATCAATTTCACCTATACTGGCCAATAAAATATTGGTGTTATTGGCCACCAAAGTGACCTGATAATTCAGACTATCTTCAAGGCATTGTATCGACAAAACCTCGAGCGCTGGGGCTGGTTTGATGTAAACCGTTCCAGGAATTTTTATAAAACAAGAATCAATCAAGGTATCGGTGACCATAACATAGTAGGTCATGGTCATAGATGGCGCCACGACTAGTTCCACTGCGGTTCCCAGTGCGGGTCCTTCACAGTCAGCATTATCAAACCATTCTACCACGTAATCTCCTGATCCACCCAAGATCTCTACTTCTAAGGTTGCCGTTCCCCCAGCACAAATAATCGTGTCCTGTACCAATGCAGTAAGGTCACAATTAGGGCAATTAGGTGGATAAATTGTTAAAGAATCAACACCACAATCGTTAGAGGCATAGACCGTCAAAATAGAATCATTAGGCACTTCAATCAAGTATTCTGGCGGTCCTTCGATAAGAATAGTTCCTGTACTGCTGACCACAAAATCACCTGTATTTTGGGTGGAAAGATAGACTAAATAGTGTTCCAGGTCATCTGCGCAATTCACTGAATCCAAACGAATGTGCGGTATCGGATTTACGGTAATGGTTGAGGATGCCGTAGCTGTACAATTTTCCGCATCGGTGATGGTTACCGAATATGTAGTAGTTATAGCCGGGAAAACCAATATTTCAGAGGTAGTTTCCCCTGTACTCCAGGCATAGGTATAATCTGGTGTACCTCCAGTGATGGTTGGCGCGAGAATCAACTGGTCCCGCACACAGATGGTAGAATCTGGCAGAGTAGCCGCAATATTACAACAATTGGGTGGGTCCAATGGAAGGCTCAACATGCCACATTCATTGGTCATCGTAATCACTACGATTACGCCCAGCGGAATATCGGTGATTTCGCACATACCATTATTACAAAGCAGTACACCGGCCGAAGTTGTTACATTGGCAGCATTGGTGGAAAAGACCACCGTGTAACTCATTGAGTCATCGGCACATTCCTTGGAAATCATAGTCAATGAGGGTGGTAGCACAATATTGATCATGGCCGTATCAACCGCTTCACAATTTTCAGAATCCGTGACCGTCACGATATAATTGATATCAGCTGTCGGAGTCACCGTAATGGAAGCCGTAGTCGCTCCATTGCTCCACAAGTATGCAAATTCAGGTGCCCCGCCATTTGGTTCGGCCGTTATCACCAGCGTTTCCGCCAGACATACGGTCGCATCTGGAACAGACACAGTCAAATCGCAATCGCAATTGGGGGGGGCCACAATAACCGTAGTATCGCCACAGGCATTCGCAGCAAATAGGGTGACACTGGAATCCTGCATAGCCGAATAAGTGTAACTTGCCATGATGGGCAACGATTCTTCATTTGCAGAAACCGAAGTGGCTCCTAGCGCTGTGAATTCGATCGTGTACATTCCAATTTCCGGCCCACAATAAACACTGTCAACTACCAAAACAAAAGGTTGATCAACCGTAATCGTCGCGGTATCTATTGCTGTGCAATCCATCGGCCCCGAATCAGTAACCGTGACCGAATAATCAGTGGTGACTTCCGGATCAACCTGGATACTAAAAGTAGTTGCACCGGTATTCCAATTATAGGAATAGGGAGGAACTCCATTTGAGACATTTGCTTCCAGCGTGACATTTCCCTCCAGACAAATTGTAGTATCGGATACTTCAACAGTCAGCTCACAACAATTCTCCGGAGGAGTAACGGAAGTTGCCCCAGTGAGACATCCATTTTTGTAAGCTACCGGTATCGGAAGCGTAAGCGGTGAGATGATGGTATCCGAAGCCCCATCAACAGGATAGGACACCCCATCAATAAATAGGGAGTCTGCATTACTAACGGTAATAATAGCAGTATAAAATCCACTTTCAGGGCCACAAGCAGTGGTAATGCTCACCACTGGTGCACCTATAGTGACAGAAGCTGAATCCATTACCGGTGGACACAAGGGATCTTGGTCATCGACAAATACATAATAAATGCCACTATTATTCACTTCCAATGACATCATCGTCCCTAGTGGCACTCCGCTACCTTCAGGGTTATCATACCATTCATAAGTGTAGTCTGGCAAACCTCCGGAAACTGTAGGGGTTAAGATTGTCGTAGAATCTTCACATTCCGCCACATCTTCCAGTATCACTTCCAGATCACAGCAATCCAGATTATCACTATTGACGCTAACAGATATCGTATCACAAAGATTGCCGACCTCAATTTTTATTGTGGAATCCAGTATTGTGGTATAGCTGTAAGGAGAAGGCATTACCGGCAAATCATTGCCATTAACAATGACAAAAGTCTCATTTTGGGTACTAAAAGTTACCGTATAAAAGCCGACTTCTTCACTGCAGTAAATACTATCGATAGCCAGTATAGGTAACTCACTGATCACGACTACTGAAGAAGCCACTTCTCCCGGACAATCATCATTCTGATCGTCTACAAAAACGTAATAAGTCCCATTGGCCGGAGCTGTAAAAAGTGAATCTTCACTTAAAGGCGTGCCACTTCCATCGGCATTATCGTACCAGGCGAAAGTATAAGCTGGTACTCCTCCGGTGACGCTAGGTGCTAAAGTGGGACTTTGACCGTCACAAACGAGCGTATCGGTTAAGCTTACTTGCAAATCACAACAATTGAGAAAATCACCGGCAACCATAAGTGAAGTAGTGTCGCAAATATTACCGGCCACAATAACAATCGCAGAATCCAGTGTGGTGCTATAGGTATAATTTGACATCAGTGACATTGGGTTCCCATTTATAGTCACAAAATCTGCACCCTGTACCGTAAATTGAGCCGTATATTCTGCAATTCCCGGTCCACAAAAAATACTGGTATTGGTAATCACCGGATCATTAATTACCATGATACTGGTAGAATCAATCGCCTCACAGTTTTCCTCATCGACTACATTGACGGTGTATTGTGTCGCCACATTTGGGTTAACCGTAATGCTTGAAGTGGTCTCACCGCCAGGACTCCAGTTATAGGTATATGGCTCCGTTCCTCCCGTTACAATGGCTTCCAAAGTCACCGGCTCTCCACGACAAATCGTCGTATCACCAACGGATATCATGACTTCCAGGTCACACTCCGGACAATCCGGTGGATTCACTACTTCTATGGTTTCGGCACAATCATTGGTCGCCACTATCCTCACCGTACTGTCCTGTTGGGC
>CAXHCA010000072.1:0-32848 GCA_964015035.1 uncultured Saprospiraceae bacterium | reverse complement strand
CCCAAAATCTGCAATTTTCGCTGCTAAAGCACCACCTCCAAACAAGCACTTAGCGACATTCACACCGGATTTTATCAAAATGATTACCCTAATCCTGATCAAAAGGTTTAATTTGTGGGAATAAATCATCCACTATGCGTCTATTATTTACTTTGTTGTTTGTGGCCACCCTTACTTTTTACTCATTCGCCCAAAAGCGAGTGCTCATTGAAAAATTTACCTCCGTTTTTTGTGGCAGTTGCCCCAATGCGGCTCTGGTGGTCAAGGACCTGCTGGAGCAGTACCCCGGCAGCATCTGGGTGAATCATCACAAACCGACGCACTGGATGGACTATTATTTTGATAACGATCAAAGTGATGTGCTGTGGGATGCCTCCGGCACCGGCGGTACCCCGAGTGGTATGATTGACCGGCGCAGCAATGGCAATGGCCTGGCCTTTTATTCGGGGGCCTGGCCAAATCTGGTGGCGGAACAGTCAGATGAGCCTTATTACGTCAACCTATCGGTAAATGATGTCAGCTATAACAGTGTCTCCAGAAGATACACCTTTACCGTCTCCGCTATTTTTGAGGAGGTTCCTCCCTCCGGGGATTATCGGCTTTCCGTTATTATGCTGGAAGATTCGGTGGTTGGTGGCACCGGATTTGGTTTTGATCAATCCAGTTATTTCAATGAGGTGGAAGGACACCCGTTGCAAGGGCTGGGCAACCCCATTGATGGGTACAAACAACTCAACGTGGCACGCGCCATTTTGGATGGTCCGTGGGGAACAGCGGGCATCATCCCGGAAACGCCGGAGGTCGGTGTGACTTATTCACAGGAATACCATTACTACGTACCCGGCGAATATGATAGCCGTCAGTTTAAGGTAGTCGCCTTAGTGGCGCATCACAATGAGTCAGATGTCAATGATCGCCAAGTGCTAAATGCTACAGAAGCACGCATGTCTGATTTTGGCCTGACCATTACCGATACGGACACCCCTGTTGCCAATGATTCCTGGATGAAAGTCTTCCCCAATCCGGCATCAGACTGGCTGTACCTGGAGCTTACGCAACGGCCCGAAAAGCTGGAACTGGTGAACCTGCACGGGCAAGTACTACGCACCTTACGCAGTGATGACCTTCGGCAATCTGTGCCGGTCATCGATCTTCCCAGCGGTCTATATTTTTTAAAAGCCAGTTTCCAAAATCAGGTTTTAACAAAAAAAGTATTGCTAAATACCTCCCGCTAGCGGATGATCAATTTTTCGAAAAAATCGCCAGCCGGACTATGAACCTTTAATACATACAATCCGGGAGCTGCCTGGCCCTTCAGGTCAATAGCAACCTGTTGTGTAATCTGATCGACCTCTTGAATTAAGACCGTTTTTCCGGCAAGGGAAATCAATTGTACATAGTTGATATCAATGGCTTGCGACATTTCCAGTATGACCTTTTCTTTAGCAGGATTTGGGAAAACTTTGCATGACAAACCTGAAGCTACTTCATCTACCTGATCGATGATCTCGGTACAATCGACTTGAGCGCCGAAGAAGGTCGCCATATTGCGGCTCCTTATCCAGTAGCTATCCAGGGCGTGGCCAGCCAAGCTGGGATTGATGATTTGGAACAGACAGTCGGCAGTGTTATTCGTTTGTTCAAACTGGTATTCCGGGGCCGGTGCCCCATTTGCGATAAGCGTATCAATCAAATTGACAATGCCCCGTCCGCCATACACATAAGGCCGATTGACAATGTAGCCACAGCCCGCAAGCGAAATGGCGCATTGCATGTATCCTGAAAGCAATCGATTATAATTAAAAGGAACAAGCAAGTCATTGGGTTGATGAAAAAGGTAGAGTGCCGGAAAAACGGTATCGGTCTCCAAATCAAAATAATTGCCCATCATGCCCCCGTAAAAACTACCAACGCCCCGAATTCGAAATTCCGTTTCAGAGGGGTTGAGCGGACCATCGGGGGCTCCCAAATCGGGTCGGTCAAACTGCATAGAAGCAATACTGGTATCCAATTGTAAGCCCTGAATGCATTGATTCTCATAAATAGCATGCGGCGCATTTACAGCGTCTAATGTTCCAACATCCACTGGAATTTCGTTCGGTTCATTCCAAAAGGCGGTTGCTAGTGCGATGAAACCACCGGCACTTTCTCCTACTAAAAAGACATTTTGTGGATCGATTTGGTATTCATCCGCCCGATTGATCAAATACCGGATGGCTCCCTTGGTATCCTGCACGCCGCGGTATAATGCTCTAAACCACTCAGAAGTATCGGCCACATTAAAACAGTCCCACCCCTCTATATTACAATGAATCTCATTTTCAGGGGGAAACATACCCAGGCGATAGGTAATTGCTGCCGTGACATACCCCCGTTGGGCAAAATCCTCCCGTAGTGACTTTATGCCGCCGTCATTTTTACTGCCCGCCAGGAATGCCCCACCGTGAATGGCGATCAATAATGGTCTGCCACAAGCCGGAATGCTATCATCAACCGGTACGGAGATATCCAACTTTAGGGAACGTTCATTACCTGCAAAGTCAGTTGCTGTACCATATTCAATATCTAAAAAAGATTCGATGGTATAAAGGGTATCTATCCATTGTTGGGCCTGAGCCAACAAAGAAAAATGACATATAAGTGCGATGGTAAGGAGTAACTTCATGAAAAAAGGTGTTTGGCTATTTCAAAAATAATACTAGAAGAATGATAACAATTTAGCTAATTAAATTTTTCCTTTCAAAGGGATGTAGTATAATGCCTGATTATTGAAGAATTTATTGCTTTTATTAAAAAAGAGGTGTCATTTTAAGGGGGATTGCGATTATCTTTGCAACCAGGAAAAAAAGAGTACATGCAGGAGGATATTCTGAAAGAGTTTGCGAGTTTTTCAAGAGCAGAACAAGCGCTGCTAAAGTTGGTAACGATCAAATACGAGGGGGCCCGGATGTCTCATGTCGCTAGTCAATTGAATGAATTGGGGGAAAGAACAGAGACCGGAAATAAGTTTAATACAGCCAATATCAAGCCCTATCTGGCTCATCTAATGGAACTTGGCTGGTTGGAGGAAGCGGGTGATGGCACTTATGCGGTACCTAAAATTATCCGATTGAAGGTGATGCGGTACATTTCCCGGCAGGTCGATTTCAAAACGATTGCCGAAGTGGTGCTTCCTACTAAAAGGCGGTGGAGTGGATTTTGGCATTATGGTAGCAAGGAAGACTTGTTGATGGAAATTCGTCTCGCCTTTTTTAGTGGTGAAGAGTACCGTTTCCGGGAATTGATGGGGGTTGCCGACCATCGGTATCCCCAGGAATCGCAAGCTGGCTATTTTATGTCTGCCGTCATTGGCCCCTTTGATCCGGAATGGGTTGGGGAGCTTGCCTTGCCTTATCAAGACATAAGTATCAGTGATGAGCTGGAAAGATTGTTGAAGACTCCTGACAATATGGCTCCTTTGTTGGGATTTCTGGAAGGTCATGAAGAATTGTCGTTGGTCACCGGTTCTGATTTTCGCATGAATTTGCACATCCTCTATTTATTGAGAGGAGAATTGGCGAAAGCCGAAACGTTGCTGCCGTTTGAAAAAACCAAATGGCAGCGCCTGATCATGGAGTCGGAATTGGCCATTCTGAAAGGGGAAGATAAAAAAGGGATTGAATTATTTGAGGCGGGATTGAAGGTTTATCGACGGGAAATTAAAAGCAAGAGCCCTTATTTATCCGATCTGAGTGCGCTCTTTTATTTTATGGCTTTACTTCGTTTGGCAGAGGGAAATTATTTAGAAAAAATTGCTGATTACAGTAAGCATCAAGTCCATATTTTTTCGCGTGGAATGCAACATGCTTTGGTGGGAAGTGTGGCCTATTTGCAGAATAGGGATGACGCCAGCGATGAGCATCGACGAGGGTTGAGTGCAACGAAGGGGCATATTTTTGACTGGTTGGGCAAAGGGTATAGCGCCTTGTGGCTGGATTATCATTTGACGCCGGAAAGCATTCGGACTATGGAGCAATTGACCGAAAAACTGGACCAGTTTGGATACCGGTGGTTGAGTATGGAAATGTCCTTTATTCTGGGCCGGGTACATGGTTTGAGTGAACGTCGTGAACACTGGCAAAAGAAAGGAAAAAACCTTCAAAAACAAATTGCGATCAAGAGTTTTGTGGATGCAGTTCCTCGGCTGGAAGTATGGGAAAGAGCATTGGAAGTTCTATCGGGACTGGGGCAAGATAAGCGGGTCAAACAGAAAAAAACGACACAAAAAAGATTGGTGTGGTTGGTTGATTTTGAAAATGAAATTCTGGAACCCAAAGAGCAACAAGTCAATAAAAATGGCCAATGGTCGGCTGGCCGGAAGGTGGCTTTGAAGCGTTTGAAAGAAGGAGGTGTAGAAGATTTGCAGCAGCAGGACCTTGCAGTCATTAAGGCCATCAGGGAGACGATGCATTATTATAACTGGCGCTACCAGAAGACCTGGATCATTGATTTTGAAACGGCGATTGCTGCCTTGGTTGGTCATCCACATTTGTATTTAAAGGACAACCCGACAATCGCCGTGGAATTGGTGAAGCAATCGCCTCAGTTATTAGTCGAAGAGGCTGAAAGTGAGGTAGTTTTGCGCTTTAGCCATGAATTTGAAGATAGTGGCATTTTAACGATTAAGGAAACGCCCACCCGTTATGTCATCTTGGAAGTGACCGAAGAACAGGCCAAGATCAAGCGACAGATCGGTGAGGAATTGCGGATTCCGGCACGTGCCCGTAAACGGGTAGAGCAAGTATTGACGAATCTTAGTCGCTTGTTGCCGGTACAATCCGAGCTGGCAGGGGAGCTGGATCATATTCCAACTGTTTCCGGTGATCCGATGACTTATGTGCATTTATTGCCGGTAGGGGAGGCCTTTAAGCTGGAGTTTTTTGTCAAACCCTTTAAAACGCACCCACCGTACCTGAAGCCTGGAATTGGTCGTGAAAAAATCATGGCTGAAATTTCCGGTCAACAACAAATTGCCGAAAGGCGCCTGGATCGGGAGAAAAATAATGCACAGAGTGTGATCAATGCCTGCCCGACTTTGCAACACCTGCCATCGATCAAATACGAGTGGTCTCTGGAAGAAACGGAAGACTGCCTCAATATCCTGCTGGAATTACAACCACTAATGGCTGATGGACAGATCATTGTGGAACATCCGCGGGGGGAGCCCATCCGTTTGGCCGGTCAAGTGGATTTTGATGATCTTTTCTTGCAAGTTAAAGGGGATCGCAATTGGTTTGAGGTGACCGGAGAATTGCGCGTCAGCGAACATGAAGTGCTCACTTTCAAAGAGCTGCTGGATCGGGTGGGGGCCAGTGACAGTCGCTTTATACAATTGAGTGATGGCCAGTTTTTGGCCCTTACGGAACGCATGCGGCGCAAGTTGAGAGAGCTGGATGCGGTGATGTCGGGCAAAGGAGAGCAACTGCACCTCCATCCGCTGGCCAGCGGTATGCTGGAAGATGTGAGCGATCTGCTGGCAGAATTTAAGGAGGACCAAGCTTGGAACGAAACCCGTCAACGATTGAATGCCTCTCGTCGCATTCGCCCCGAGGTGCCGACCACTTTCCGTGCTGAATTGCGACCTTATCAGCTGGATGGTTTCCGCTGGTTGATGCAATTGGCCAATTGGGGCGTAGGGGCTTGTCTTGCCGATGATATGGGACTGGGTAAAACCATTCAGGCACTGGCTGTGATTGTAGCACGTGCCGAAGAGGGCCCCACCTTGGTGGTTGCTCCAGCTTCCGTAACCCGCAATTGGCTGCGGGAAACCGAAAAATTTGCGCCTACGCTTAAACCTCAATTGCTCGGTCCCGGTGATCGGGCACAGGTTATTGATGCTTTGGGCCCTTATGACGTACTACTGGTAAGTTATGGTTTGCTACCTTATGAACAAGATAAATTGGCCAATAAAAGCTTTGCGACCATTGTGCTCGACGAAGCCCAGGCCATCAAAAATCGCGCAACCAAGCGCTCTAAGGCCGCCAAGGAATTACAGGGAGATTTTCGTTTGATTACTACCGGTACACCAATTGAAAATCACCTGGGAGAATTGTGGAATTTGTATCATTTCCTCAACCCCGGTTTGTTAGGATCCTTGGAGCAATTTAATACCCGTTTTGCGGGCCCCATTACCCGTGATGATGATCACGAACGTCGTCAGCAATTGCGGCACTTGATTCGCCCCTTCATTTTACGTCGACGAAAGGAGGATGTTTTGCAGGAATTACCACCAAAAACGGAAGTCAATTTAAGTGTAGAATTATCCAGTGAAGAACAAGCCTTTTATGAAGCCTTGCGGCAAAAAGCCCTCGAAGGCATCGAAGCCGCCGATGGTCCTCAAAAACGCTTTCAGATATTGGCGGAGCTTACCCGTTTGCGTCAAGCCGCCTGTCATCCGCGACTGATTCAGCCAGAAATTGAATTGTCCAGTTCCAAAATGACCTTGGTGGGCGAAACCATTGAGGAACTACTGGATAATGGACACAAAGCACTTATTTTTAGCCAGTTTGTGAAACACCTGCGGCTATTGGAAGAATGGGTGCAAACCAAAGGTATTTCCTACCAATATCTCGACGGCCAAACCCCGGGCAAAAAGCGCGACGAAGCCGTGCAAGCGTTCCAACGTGGTGAAGGCCAACTATTCCTGATCAGTCTCAAAGCCGGAGGCACCGGCCTCAATCTCACCGCTGCCGATTATGTTCTTCATCTCGACCCCTGGTGGAATCCGGCCGTAGAAGACCAGGCCAGTGACCGCGCCCACCGCATTGGCCAACAACGTCCGGTGACCGTGTATCGCTTTGTCAGTGAAAATACGATTGAGGAAAAGATCGTCCAACTGCACCACGATAAGCGAGACTTAGCCGATAGTCTGCTCTCTGGCGCTGAACAAAGTGCGAAGTTGAGTGCAGATGAGTTGGTGAATTTGATCAGGGGAGGGTAGGCCGTTTTAATTAAGTGCATATTTTGGAGGTCAAACTTTGGGCTATAAAACAGCACTTTTTGAAGACACATCGTTCTTTTTCTTATCCGTCTCGACTCAGCCGATATGCATTTCAAAAAACGCCTTGTTTTACCAAAAAAACGATGCTTTTCGCCAGCAAATCCGACTTCTAAACAAATTGTATTCGACCGACTTCGAGACAGGTCGCAACTGCGCCCCGAAAGCCACTGTGAGTACAATTTTCAACCCCATGTTGTATTAAAATGCTTTACGAACTCAGCCATTGAGTTTTACAAACGGCAAAACAATCAAAAAATATTGCTGAAAAACCTTTTTTTACTTCTTTTTCTTGTTTTTGTATAAATTATTGATTTACAGATTATTGTGTGTTTATTATCCGTTTACAAACGTTTGTATTCGTTTAAATACGTTTACAAACGTATCTAAATGTTTAAAAAACGAATAAAACTTGCCGGTACCTACATCTTTGCAATGTCAATCATTTCGACGTACAATTAATTTCGTTAACCTTAAAATCAAGTATCATGCAACAATTGATTAACAAAGTACAACTCATGGGCAATGTAGGTAAAGATGTAGAATTTAAGGACCTAGGAGATGGCAATTCAATAGCCCGCTTATCGATGTCCACTAAGGAGGTTTACAAGACCAAAGATGGCGAAAAGAAATTTGACTTACAATGGCATAATCTGGTGGCTTGGGGGCGCGTGGCGGAAGTCATGAGTGTAATGGTACAAAAGGGCAAAAGGATTGTCGTATTAGGTAAACTGGCCCACCGTACCTACGAAGACAAAGAAGGAAAAAAACGCTACCTCTCGGAAATCGTAGTGACCGAATTCCATTTAATGAATTAGTTCCGAACTTTTGAAATAAGAGATATGTGCTTTTTAAAAGCCAAGTTAACCCGCCAAGATTGAACGCATGTTTAGAGGTGGTGCTTTAGCAGCGAAAGTTGCAGGTTTCGGGTTCTCGGGAGGCTCATTTTTGAGTGCATCTCGGCTGAGCCGAGACGGACGAAAAAATGGCCGAAAAGAGGTTCCAAAATCCCGGTAAAACCGGGATTGAATAGCTTGCCCGAATATACTTCAGGGACTACCTCCAAATATGCACTGAAGTAAGTTACTGTATTATCGAATTAGTTAAAACGCCTTTCTCTTCCTGATTTAAAGACTGAAAACTATTGTCAACCGATCATCATCGGAAGGGACTTGTTATGCACTTAAATTATTCACAATTAAAATTAAAAATCATGAATAGTGTAAAAAATTCTATCACTTTAATTGGCAATCTCGGTAAAGACCCTGAAACCAAAACGCTGGATGAAGACCGTACCGTGACTCGTTTTCCAATGGCCACTAATGAAAAATACCGCAATAAAAAGGGAGACCTAACAGAGTCTACCCAATGGCATACGATCGTCGCTTGGGGCAAAATGGCCGAAAATATGGGCAAGCTCCTTAAGAAGGGAAAAGGCGTAGCTATCCGCGGTCGATTGGTGTATAGTTCTTATGAAGATAAGGACGGAATCACCCGCTATAATTCTGAAATTGTCGCTGAAGACTTTGCTTTACTTGGCTAATATTCACTTCCGACCAGTTGTCTTCGGGATTGTGCTGCCCAAAACGGTTTGTGATCAAACCGGATGACTGGACAAAGTGAGGAATGGTGTCTCTGCAACCCAGCTTGGAGAATATAGTGCGTTAGTTGGCTGTGGTTGTGAGGCACCCTTTTTTTGATCCTTTCTTGTCACTAAATGGAGGGATGTAGTATCGCTGCGCTGCTGCTAAGAGATGCTATGTTAGTATCCAAATATTTCTTTGAAAAAATAGCCGAAGTGAGGTTCCAAAATCTGTGATTTGCAGCCTGAATAGCTTGCCCGAATATACTTCAGGGATTACCTCCAAACAAGCACTAAAGAGCTTTAAACTCTTCGTGGTATTTTACTACACTAATAGCTGGGAAGTGTAAGGCATGCCTGATATGTCTGTTTCCCTGCTTTGATATTCGGGTTTTGCCCTTAATACTGGACCCTGATTGACGCTCCACGATATCATAGCCTGCGTAAGAGACCAATTGGGATTTATGCATTACTAGTTCAAACCCATTGGTTTCAGCAATAAGGGCTAAGACGGTAATAAAAGCGACCCCTTTTATCTTGCAGATGTTCTCAATACGTTGTTGCAGCTGCTCATCTTTTGCCCGCTCTTGCATCAATTATCGACAAAATAAAATATCCTGATTATCAATCAGTTATCACGAATCAACACCGATAAAAGTTGACAAGTTCTTTCTCAATCCCACTCGACTGCTTCCATCTGAATACCAATATTCCATTTCCGTAAAAATATAATACCCTTGTCTTCGATAGAACTTTAGTGCTTCAGCACCTGAAGTCCAGAGCCAGATATATTTTACCCCAATAGATCTTGCCTGTTCTTCTAGTGCTTTCAAGAGCTCGGTACCCAGCCCCTGAGAACGATATTCTTTCTCCACAAAGAGATCCGTCAGATAAAACCAGCCCGAATAATCTGCACCATTTTTGTATGCTAAACCTGACGAACACCCGATAAAAGCATTTTCATTTAATGCCACGAAGCTGATTCTGTCTGAACTTTCTAGCGCCACACCTTCCTCAAGTGAAAGTTTATTAAATCCAGCATCCACCTGCTCAAGTTCTTCAGGTGTCATCTCGCGATTTACAATATTGATTTTGTTCATTTCTAACGCTATGATTTTGTCAAGCACTTATATAATTGAGCACAACTCAAGGCGCGGCGACATTCGGCAAGAGTAAGCTCCAAACATCCGCTTAACGCATTTGGGCCGTTATTGTAAGCGTTTGTTTACTTATCTATTCTCCTGGAATAATTTCCGTGTTGTTTGTAACGAATGATTTTTCCATTTTCATCTCGTTCAAAGACGAGTGTCTCCCCCAGTTCTTCGTCATCCCTAATCCTACGAAATGTATCCCCTTCTATATGCTTGTAAAAAGTCATAGAATCTCCAGGCCTTTCCGAGGGCAATCCAAGGACAACTAACTTTCCGTCCCAAGTTGAGATAAACTCCTCACTCCACCACGGCATTGGACTGTAATAGCCAACATATTCCTGTAGGTTTTTCTTTTCTTTCTTTTCATCCGTGGAGGCTTCTTTTTTTGCCCCCTTCACGTTCTTAAGGATTGCATTTATTCCATTTACATACTTTGCAGGGTTAGTGCCATTGGCATTAATCATAACAGCATAGGCCCTCTTATTCTTCAAGTCAATTTGAAGTGTGGATCGATATCCTGGACAACTTCCGCCATGACCAACCCATGTATTCCCATCTGCCCCTTTATACACAACAAAACCTAGTCCCCAAGTAGTTTTCCAATCAGGGTTTGTCCAATGTACATTTTGCATATATTTAAGCGTCGAAGGCTTTAATATTTCGGTGATTGTAGAATCTCTTAATCGGAACTGCCAGGAAGCGAATTTCCCTAAATCCTGAACGTTTGAGGAGAACCCAGCAGCCGGTGTAATTCCATTGGCCTGGAAGAAATTGACTTTTTCACGTTTACCAATTCGCGTTATGGCACTGTAGCCGATGGCCAATTCTGTTCCATATAAATCTTCAGGCAACGTTGTTCGCGTATTGGTGAGGCCCAGTGGTTTTAGAATATTTTCCTGAACATATTCATCGTAGGGAATTCCGGAGATTTCCTCAACAATTTCCCCTAAGAGCGTAAGTCCAAGATTGCTGTACTGAAAATAAGTAGAGGCCGGATAGAGGGTTTCTTGTTCACTTAATTTTGAATCAATTTGCGCTTTGCTTGGAAAGGGAAAGTCAGGCCCCGTCCAATAGGGATAGGCCGCTTCTCTGGGAAGCCCGGAAGAATGCGTCAATAATGTCCTGATGGTAATGGGGCCACTTTCTGGATATTTCTGTTCAAGTTGATATGCCGGTAGTAAATCACTCACCTTATCATCCAAGCGAAGCTTTCCTTCATCGTATAATTTCATGATGGCAACCGAAGTAAACAACTTGGATATTGAACAAATACTACAGAGTGTTGATGCTTCGGCTTTGACCTTCTTTTCAACATTAGAAAGACCAACAGCACCAGACCAAAGTACTTCCTGGTCCTCAATAACAATTGCGGTTAAACCAGGTAATTGATCAAAATCCTTTTGAGCGTCCAGCCATACTTCTACAAGCTTGAACGCTTCAGTGTAATCCTTTTTACTTTCTTGCGAAAATGCAATTGCGGTCGACAAACAAAGAAATAACGTAAAATAATACTTTTTCATAGTCTCTTTTTTTGTGCTCAAGAATGCTGGGCTGAGGCCTGCAACAAGATTCCTGCGAGCATCGCTGCCTAGCCTAATCCGAACAAATCTGCCATCCTTACAGACCACTCAAGATAGTATAAATTCTCTTATCTTTCTTTCATTCATTGCTCGGTTTTTGCGGTTGTGTTGGCTTTGCAACTATATTGGCTTCAAGCCCAATTCTTTCAAATATTGATTATGTTCTTCCCGACTTTTAGCAGCTTTCTTTTCTATCTCCATCAGCTTTTGATTCACCTCCTGCAAATCGATTTTCTTTTCCGGCTTGGCGGTGCTTACATAACGGGAAATGTTGAGGTTATAATCGTTTCCCTCAATCTCTTCCATGGCAACCCTACGCGCCTATCGTTCCACCTCTTCCGGTCGGTTTTTGTAGGTGTCAACAATTTTTGTGATGTCTTTTTCTCTCAGATGGTTTTGCCTCTTGTCTTTTTTGTAGTGCTCACTGGCATTGATGAAGAGCACATCATCATCCTTTTTGCACTTTTTCAACACTAAGATACAAACGGGAATCCCCGTTGAGAAAAACAGATTGGAAGGCAAACCAATGACGGCATCAATGTTTCTGTCTTTGAGCAGTTTGGTTCTTATCCATTGTTTTGCACCTCCTCTGAAAAGCACGCCATGAGGCAGGATGATGGCCATGGTCCCGTTGTCGCTTAACTAATGAAAGCCATGCAATAGGAAAGCAAAGTCTGCTGCCGACTTAGGCGCTAATCCATAATTCCTAAATCGGAAATCTGCGCCCATTGCTTCCGAGGAGTCCCATCGTAAACTAAAGGGAGGATTGGCCACCATAGCACCAAATTGCCCTTGAAGATATCGTGATTTAATCCCTATTTTTCCAGGACAAAGATGTGCATGGGATATTGATTGGGATTCAATTCCACGTAGTTCCAGTCGTTAAACCAATGGTAAGAATCTTCGGTCAATAAATCCCTCACTTTCAAGTTGATCCGCCCTTCAATGCCCAGGAGGGTTTTGGGGACTTCCACAAAACCGGTTTGCGTATGACGAGGATCAAAATTGACAATGCCCCAGATAATATTACTGCGATCTTCATTAAATTTAATGAAGCTCATCAATTGGTCATTATCCGTGCGGGTAAAGTGAATATTCCAGGTTGTCTGTAGCGCAGGGTTTTCTTTGCGAATTTGGTTGACCTTCTTCATGGCATCCGTGAGTCGATTGCGATGTTCCCAATCGTAGTGGCGGATTTCGTATTTTTCAGAATTGAAATATTCTTCTTTGCCGTTGGGATTGCCGTTGTTTTCCAAAAATTCGTAGGCCGGACCGTACACCCCATAATTCGAAGAAAGGGTAGCTGCCATCAACAAACGCAGTAAGAAGGCATTGGGGCCTGCATTCATAAGCTCGTAGGCGAGAATGTCTGGCGTATTGGGCCAAAAATTAGGGCGAAAATACTCCCGGCTTTCGGAGCGCGTTAAGTCGTAAAGGTACTCCTCCAGTTCTTGTTTATTATTGCGCCAAGTGTAATAGGTATAAGATTGTGTAAAACCGCCTTTGGCCAATTCAGCCATCACCTTAGGGCGGGTAAAGGCTTCTGCCAAAAAGATCGTATCGGGATATTCTTTTTGTACTTCACCGATCACCCATTCCCAGAAGATGAAGGGTTTGGTGTGTGGGTTATCTACGCGAAAGATGGAAACGCCGGCTTTACACCAATAGAGAATGACCGATTTCAATTCATTCCAAAGGTTTTCCCAATCTTCTGACTCAAAATTGATGGGAACAATATCTTGGTATTTCTTGGGAGGGTTTTCTGCGTACATGATGCTTCCATCAGGTCGCCAAAGGAACCACTCCGGATGCTCCTTGATATAGGGATGATCCGGAGCGCACTGAAAAGCCAGATCAAAAGCAATCTCGATATCATAGGTCTTGGCCTTTTTGATCAAATCCTGATAATCCTTTAAGGTGCCCAACTCCGCATGTATGGCTTTGTGTCCACCCTCCTCGCTACCAATTGCCCAGGGAGAACCTGGTTCCCCCGGTTTGGCTACAACCGCATTGTTTTTACCTTTTCGGTTGACTTTACCAATGGGATGTATTGGGGGGAAATAGAGCACATCAAAACCCATTTCCGCAATCCGAGGCAGCAGGCGCTCACAATCCTTAAAAGTGCCATGTGTACCGGCTTTCTGCGAAGTAGAACGGGGAAAAATCTCGTACCAGGTACTGAACAATTCCTTTTTTCGGCCCACTCTAACCCGCAGGTTTTTGTCGTAAACCGTTTGAAATTGTTTCATCGGAAATTTCTGGACCAATTGTTCAAATTCCGGGCTCAACACCGCCTCAACGGCCTGATCATAAGCCGATTCATCGGCCAGCAATTTGGCCATTTTAGTCAGTGGTGCAGCCTTGGCTTTGGTATAATTTCCTGCCGTTTTTTGCAAAACTTCAGCACCAATTTTGAGTTCCACTGTCATGGACTGGCCAGCTTCGTGCTTTTTGAGAAAACCCTTGTACCAATTGAGTAGATGATCTATCCAGGCTTCGACCTTATAGGAATAGAAACCCTTTTTAGGCAAATGGAAAGAAGCCATCCAAACGTCATTAGATTCGTCTGTCATATAAACTTCTGTCCACTTTTTTTCTCCCTCGTGTTTGTAGTGCAGGGAGGCTCGAATGGCATCATGACCATCTCCAAAGATATCGGCAGTTACGGTCACCTTCTCATCGATCACTCGCTTGATAAAGTACCGTCCACAATCAATTTCCGGAAGGACATTCTCAATAATGACGCGGTTTCTCATTTTGTCTGGCAATTAAATTGGCATTGTAAAAATTCCTCTTCAAGAACTTTTACAAAGGTAAAATCCTTTTGCAAAACCAGCTATATGAGGTGAGAAATTTACACGATTCATCCAAAAAATCAATCTGCTCCCAATGGATCAACCCACGATTTATGCTCCGCTGAGCCCTTGGGGCATGTTTGGAGGTAGTCAGTCGGGTGCAGTTGTCATTTGTTCCCTTGTTTAAGGCTAAAATAATCCTCTTTATTGCCCTAATCGCATATACCTCCGCCGGCAGCTTTTGTCTGAATACAAAAAGACAAAAATCAAGGCTGTGAATTATTCTTAACGCTGCGCTGCCTCCTATACCCCCCCCAAATGTCCCTACAGGACGAGACATTCTATATCTGCCTCACCTGCCTCAACCTATTCAACGAATGTCAATAAAAGGTTAAAGGCCATTTTGAATGATTAATTTAGCCCTATTTGCCGTTTAAGTATTGAATACATTCAAAATTAACACATCCCCATTGTACTTATGAAAAATTGGCTGACCATCACACTGGTCATCTTGTCTCTCGCGGGCTTAGGATTCATCCAGTACCGGCTATTGCAGGTGGGGATTATCTTGGAAAAGAACCGTTTTGATCAGCGGATGGAAGCGGCGCTAAAGGAATTTGACCGCCAGCTAAATGATTCCAAGAACATTCGTCACCAGATTGTTCAACTGCACTACGTGAAGGAACAAAAGCCGGTAAACGAAGGAGCATTGGAAGACAGCATTCGTCATCTTCTGGGCAAGATCTTTGAACAAGCCGATCTTCAAGTCAGATATGCCTTTGCCTTTATCGATCGTACACCAACCAGCGACACCCTGTTTTCCACTGCTGATTTTGAGCAGGAGCATTTTCGCTACGAAAGATTTGCCCAAACACTGAGGGGCGATATTCGCAAAGAATGCCACTGTAACCTGTACTTCCATCTTACCGTCAATCAGTTGTTTAATTTCCTTTTGGGACAACTCGCCTATCTGATTATTCCGTCTATTCTCTTTGTTGGCTTGTTGGCAACAGGCCTGGCATTGCTGATCATTAACCTAAATCGGCAAAAAAAACTGGATCGCGTCAAAAATGATTTCATCAACAACCTGACTCATGAACTCAAAACACCTGTTTTTTCGATCTCTGTGATCAGCAAATTATTGCGCCGGTCGATGGGAAATGCCAATGCCAAAACGGTTGAATACCTCGACCTCTTGGAAAAGGAAAACAACCAGGTCAAAAAGCATGTGGAAAATGTCTTGGAATTGGCCTCCCTAGAAAGCGGTCATTATCAACTGGAAAAAAAGGTACTGGACATCCACCGGTTGATTCGCGAGTTTTCGGCGCCATATCATTTAAAACTCCAAACTAAAGGAGGTCAATTGCACCTAGATCTCTCCGCCCCAAAGCATCACGTCTTAGGCGATGCCAACCACCTGGAAAATGTGCTGCAAAACCTCCTGGAAAATGCCCTCAAATACAACAAAAACAAACCAGTCATCAGAATAACAACCATGCAGGATGATGCCAAAATATCCATCCACATTGTTGATAATGGTGTAGGCATCGCACCAGAACTTCAGCGCAAAATATTTGAAAAATTCTACCGGATTTCTCCAGGTGACCTGCACGAAGTAAAGGGATTTGGGCTGGGACTAAGTTATGTCAAACACATCATCAAGTTGCACCAGGGACAAATATCGGTGAATAGTCGCCTGGGACATGGCGCTGAATTTATTTTAACACTGCCGGTCTCAAAAACTCAAAATTAACGCCTCATGCAAAAATCTATTTTACTGGTTGAAGATAACGACACGCTGGGATACATCCTCAAGGAATACCTGGAAATGAAGGGATTTCAACTAACCTGGGCCAAAGACGGAAAACAAGGCCTGGGCGCATTTAATAAAAAACCATTTGATCTTTGCATCTTGGATATCATGATGCCGGAAATGGATGGGTTTACCCTCGCTGCTGAGCTGCGACGGAAAGAGCCCCAACTGCCCTTCATTTTCCTCACAGCCCGGTCTCTGAAAGTTGATAAATTAAAGGGATTTCAACTTGGAGCCGATGATTACATTGTAAAGCCGGTAGATGAAGAAGAGCTGGTCGCCCGCATCAAAGTGGTCTTGCGACGGGGTAACCAACTGCCGCTCGATGCGCAAATGTACCAGATCGGTCAATACACCTTCGATTTTAGCAATCAAAAACTCTGCCTAGGTGACCAACACCGTCAACTCACCGAACGCGAAGGACGGTTGCTTCAACTGCTCTGTCAAAATAAGGGCCAGCTCCTTTCCCGACAACAGGTGCTGAAATCTATCTGGAACAATAGCGATTATTTTACCCGTAGAAGTATGGACGTTTTTATTTCGCGATTGCGCAAATACCTGGCTGATGACCCCAATGTGCAAATTACCAATGTATATGGTAGTGGCTTTATTTTGAGTGATGGAGAGAGGGAGGGTTGAGGCGGTTGAGGGGATTTAGGCGAAAAAAAAAGCTGCCGCCCCGGTCCTTCGACCCGGGCGACAGCGTAGCTGATGTTTTAAACGATCAGCAAATAATTACTGATTGAACACCCAATTGACCATGTTTCTTTATCTGTTACAAAGATATTATCAAATGAATCCGCTAACAATAACATTTATCACCCTTAGCGATGACAATGATTAGAAAAAATTGCGTTTTTTTTTGAGTGCTTGTTTGGAGGTGGTGCTTTAGCAGCGAAAATTGCAGATTTTGGGTTCTCGCAAGGCTCATTTTTGAGTGCATCTCGGCTCAGCCGAGACGGACGAAAAAATAGCCGAAGTGAGGTTCCAAAACCTGTGATTTGCAGCCTGAATAGCTTGCCCGAATATACTTCAGGGATTACCTCCAAACAAGCACTGAGGGTATATTTCTTTCGGCAAAGCAATTGCCCCAAAAGACTGCCGGTTGCCGCCTTCGCCAGGGCTAACCAGGCTTTGTTGCATGAAATAGTCCCGCCTGGTTTTTATGATTTCACCAGATTTTTCCCAAACAGATCACCTTTCCGAAAACATTCATTGTCCGGTGTAGCAGCGGCACATTTTTTCCTGCATGATCGGTTTTTTAATCCGATTACTTCCGCAAAAATCTAATAATAGATGCCTCTGGCGGCCTCTTTGTCTCGCCGGAGCCAGACCACGTAATAATTCGCGGCCCCTAAGTGCATCCTTACTGTGCCTGGATCAAGTTTACTGCACCGGTGGTACAGCCCCCCAATCGATGAGGGCTTTTTTTACCTTGGAAGGAAGCATATCGCGGTAGTATTCTTGCAAAGCCTCGGGAGAATTCCACTCTTTAAAATCGGCCACCTTCATATTGCTGGGTTCTCCCAGTACTCGGAAGGTACGGGCTTGTCCATAATATCCCGTTTCTTCATATCGCGCGTTATCCTCAAATGGTTCTGTTTTATAGGCTTGTTTGCCATTGATCAAGAAAAACTCATCCCCATTGTGATCTAATTCCGTGTCAAATAGAGCGAGCCGTTCTTCACACAATTGGTAGAAATGATCCACCGGGCTTTCTCCCTTTAATAACGCACCGATTGCTCCCGGTAAATCCACCGCTGTTAGATAGGGGAAGGTAATAAATTGGCCATTACTATGGCTATAACCATAGCCTCCAGTAATGTATAGCGTATTTTCTATTTGGTAATAACCAAACCCAGTTGCAGCCATTTGTTCTCCCAAAATGCCCTCCAGACCTCCACTGGTGAAGGCGCTGGCCCTCATTTTTTTATAATCAATCAAAATAATCTCCGTATTGGGAAAATCATCCTGATTGCTACTGGGCACATCATTTCTGATTCGACCGCCAATGATCAGAGCGGTTTCGTTATAAACCCCAATAGCAAAGCCATACATTTCATTGAGGGTTGGATACAATTGATATGCTTCAGGTTTGAGGGTGTTTTGGTGCATTTGTTGCGCAGTGATTGGCAGGGACATTATGGATAACAGGAAGTAAAAAAACATTTTTTTCATGGTCGTTCGATTTGATTCTCTGATCCCTTTGGATAGTCAAAGAGGGTGATGTGATTGTTTGAGTAAGTACCCGTTTGGCGGCCAGGTTTTCAGCCACAAACATAAATTAAAGACTGCAAAGGTCTATTTATCCCTACCCATCGGTTGTTTTTTATTCAAAATTAGACCATAAGGTCCCTGTATTGATTGATTATGCTCAATAAAACAAATGATCTTGATCATCGTTTGAATGTTAATGCAGCTTTAAATTTGGAAATACTTTAGGATAAGAACCGAAAATTGCCATTTTTTTTTGTTAAAATTACCAAATTGATTAATCCAAATCGTATGAAAAACATCCTGTTCCCCACCGATTTTTCTGATGCTTCCTTGAATGCCTTTGTTTATGCCCTCCGTATTGCAAAACAATGGCAAGCTAAGGTCACCACCCTCCACGTATTCCAACGCCCGGAGATTAGAGGGGCCGCACATATCCCCAACGTTATGGAGTCTTTTTATAACACCATTGACCTCTATGAGTTCGAAAACTATCGGGATGCCATGCCCCCACTGCGCGAAATTGCACAAAAGGAAGGGCTTGAGCATCTGGAAATTGATCACGTGCTCGAAGAGGGAGATAATACCGTCAAAACCATCTTGAAGATTGCAAAAAGGGAAGAGGCCGAATTGATTGTGATGGGAACGACAGGGGCTCACGGACTTAAAGAAATTTTCCTGGGTAGTGTTGCCGGTGAAGTGCTGGAAAATGCTCATTGCCCGGTATTGGCCATTCCCATTAATGGTACTTTTGACGGGGTTATTGACAACCTTGCGTTTACCTTGAATTTTCAAGAGGATGAAAAAGCGGGATTGCAGGAGGTCCTTAAATTTGCCAAGGCTTTTGATGCCAAGGTTCACTGCGTACACGTAGACCTTTCCCATACTGAAACATTTTCCAATCGCCTTGAAGGGATGAAAACAGCTTATGCTGAAAATAAAAACATCGAATTCCATTCTTTGGATGGTACCGATTTACAGCATGCTCTTTCTCAATACCTGACGGCCAATCACATCGATATTCTGGCCATGGTGACCCACAAAAGGACCTGGCTTCAAGAGCTCTTTAATTATAGCAAGACCAAGGCAATGTCCTACCATACCACCACGCCGGTATTGTCGATTCCTTCCGGCATTTTGCAGTAGGGTACATTGGGTTAGCGTTGGTAAATAGTGGCAGAAAAAGCTTATTTTTGCAAAAAAATAACGCCAAATGATCTACAAGACGTTTCTGCCACTTTTCGTATTTTGTTCTATATTAACCAGTTGCGACCCACCAGCTTCCTCCCTTCCTGATCTCAGCGGCACTAGCTGGCAACTCATTACCTACCAGCTTGATGGCGCCTCAAGTACGACCGATGAAGCCAAACGCCCTTGGCTCAAGTTTGAACCAGAAGGTAAGATCACGGGCAATACCGGTTGTAATTCCTTTGGCGGTAGCTTTACCCTTGAGGGCAATCAATTGAGCACTGCGCAAATGTATCAGACCGAAATGGCGTGTGTTGATGGGATGGAAATTGAGCGCGATTTCATGCAATTGCTGCAGCAATCAAATGTGCTCTCTAAATCCGGAGATCAATTGGTGTTTAAATCAGATGGAGGTTCTATGACGTTCATCCCTTACGATCCTAAAGGGCAAAGCCAAACATCCATCGATCCTGGTGCTACAGAAGCTGCTGCTGCCACGGCAAAAGGAGGTGAGGCAATAACCGAAAACTCCGAAGCTCGTCCCGCTTCCTACGATTGGCAGGTACCCGAAAAATCGGGAACGGTAGCCGGGGAGTTTGCCTATATGGCCGATGCGGCATTATTTATTGATTGTGCTACCGGAGAACGCCACCCCGTGGCAATGGCCAAGGCCTTTCCCAAACTGGAAAGTGCATATCGAAAGACTATGGGTGATGCCGTAGGCCAACGGGCTTATGCCGTATTAAAGGGCCAGTACCAGTCGGCCAATCAACCTGATGGCATCGGTAAAAAACAAACTTTATACGTCGATGAAGTGATTAGTCTCACCAAAGAAGGCAGTTGCGATACAGCTGTAAAAAAATACGCCGGCATGTACCGCTATATGGCCGATGCGGCCTTGTTTGAAGATTGTGTTTCACAAAAGCGTTATCCCGTAGCATTCTTAGGTGCCAATATGGAGATGGAGCGTCAATATGGTCAAATTAAAAAAGAAGCAGGCAGTCCGGTCTATGTCGAAGTGGAGGGTTTTGTAAAAGAGCTCCCCGCCATGGAGGGAGACGGAACCGAAGCTCAACTGATCATCACCAAAGTATTAGGTTTCATTGCCGACGGGCAATGCCGATAATTCCGGCCGGATTAAGCAGCTGTTTGAATTTACCCCTTCAGTGCTTGTTTGGAGGTAATCATTCAGTCTCGGTAAAACCGGGATTTTGGAACCTCACTTCGGCTATTTTTTCGTCCATCTCGGCTGAGCCGAGACGGGCTCAAAAATGAGCCTTGCGAGAACCCGAAATCTGCAATTTTCGCTGCTAAAGCACCACCTCCAAACAAGCACTCAGGAATTCAAACAACTGCTCAGCAATCTTTAAATTCAATGGTTATGCGCTTTTTCTATTATGTTTTATTGGCTTCCAGCCTGTTTTTTAGCTCTGCCTTGCAAGGACAAATCACCTATAATCCTGCCATTGGAGCATCCGGGGCCAATTCTGGAGGCTTTGGAAAATTGGCGAAGGACGCGCGGGTGGGCTTACATGCCGGCCTCGGCTTACGCATCGGCGATGGCAAGTTATTTACTGCTACGGGACTCTACTACCATCTGTTCACAGCAGATACTTTTGAACAGGGAGAGAATGCCCCAGCCGTCCGCCTGGATGCCGAAAGTAGAATTCACAGCATTCGCGTCCCCATTATGCTGGGTTACCGCTTTTTACACGAAGAGGATTTCCTTTTGGGCTTTCACTTAAAAGGAGGCGTAGCCATGGCCTATCACTTTTCCACCGCCGCTGTATCCGCCTTTCCGCTCGAAGGAGAAGACCTCAATCGCTTCAATTTTGGTCCGGCTTTTGGCCTTGGTGTTGACATTTTCTTTGTCACCTTAGATTTCTTTTACGAAAAGGGCATGATCAATCTATTTCACGGTGAGAAAAGCAAGAACAACATTTTCACCGGCATGCTAGGAGTCCGTTTTTAGTACCTGTGGAGATCCTCTTAAGAAACATTAACAAATATTTTCGATTTCCTTCACATTGGTTTGTTTCAAGGCAAGCGTTTTAGGGGTGTCATTCAATCTTGAATAAAACACACAGCAGCGTTTTACGCTAATAAAAACCAAGAGCCATGAGACCATCTGTGAAGTATCTTCTTTTAGTCGCTTTTGTAGCAATCAATGCTCAACTTTTTGCACAAGTCAGTATCAATCCTAAAGTAGGGGTCAATGTATCCGCGCTAGATGCCAAATTGCGAGATATGACTACGGAGGCCCGCGCCGGCTGGAATATCGGGGCAGATTTGCGGGTTGGCAATGGATTTATTTTCCTAAATCCTGGCCTTCACTACTACAATTATACCGCAGCACTTTACAAGGAATTTGATGATCCAGATATCTTCAGAAACCAAGATGAAACGACCATTCAGGCCCTTAAATTACCCGTCAATATTGGCGTTCGCCTCACTGGACAAGGGGGACTAATTGACCTGTATGCCAAGGGGGGAATCGTCCCCACCTACGTAGCTGGGGTCAAAGAAAGACCAAACTTCGACTTGAGCGTAGATGATTTAAACCGCCTGACCTATGGTGCCAATATTGGTGTCGGCGTAGACGTGCTCTTCCTCACCATCGATTTGAATTACGAAATCGGCATGAAAGATTATTTCAAGGATTCTTCCGGAAAAAATAATGTCTTGACCCTAAGTGCAGGGTTGAAATTTTAAGAGCATGTCTGGAGGTCGGATTCGTCACGACAATCAGGGATTTAGTGCTTGTTTGGAGGTGGTGCTTTAGCAGCGGAAATTGCAGATTTGGGGTTCTCGCAAGGCTCATTTTTGAGTACCTAGCAGCGCTAAGGACGAAAAAATAGCCGAAGTGAGGTTCCAAAACCTGTGATTTGCAGCCTGAATAGCTTGCCCGAATATACTTCAGGGATTACCTCCAAACAAGCACTTAGGGTTCTAGCTATGAACGAATAAAAAAGAGAACCGCCAGCGAATATTTTTATATGAGTTTCGGCTGAGCCGGGATGAATATCAAAAGACAACGCCAGGTTATTAAATCTTTGGTTTGCCCGATACAGGCCCGACCATACGGTCCCGCCTGGGTATGGGCAGTAGGCGCAAGCTCCAAACCTGCACTAAGGGGCCAACGAAGAATACTTTCCACTACAGTGTAAACTTGGAAAGGGCTATGCACAAACCCCTAACCGGTATCGGAAATCTGATACCGGTTTTTTCTTTCGCAAATCTTCTTTTAGATTAATCTAAATATTTTTTTAACTTTGTTGAAATAAAAAATAACTCCCTTCAGGTATGAGCGAATTATTTGAAATCCTTCAACAAGAATGGGCCATTCGCGCCCTTTTAGCATCCAGTATGGTTGGTTTGATGTGTGGGGTATTGGGATGTTTCATTGTATTGCGCAATATGTCTTTGGTGGGTGACGCCCTTTCTCACGCCATCTTGCCTGGTGTAGTCTTTGCTTATATGATTGTCGGTTACAGTGCCTTGGGTTTTTTTACAGGCGCGGTACTGGCCGGGCTAGTCACGGCTGTCGGTATTACCTGGATTCAGCACAATGTCAAAACAAAAAACGATGCTGCGGTAGGCATTGTCTTTACGGCCATGTTTTCCATCGGGGTGATGGGGATCTCCTGGATCAGCCGCAATGCAGGGGTTCACCTGGATCTCAAAGATTTTTTGTTTGGCAATGTGTTAGGTGTAGCCGACACTGACTTGTACCTTACCGGAGTCATTACGATTTACGTTTTACTGAGTATCGCCGTTTTCTATCGCTACCTCTTTGTGACCACCTTCCAACCCATCATTGCCGAGACCATGGGTATTTCCGTAAAAATGATCCACTACTTCTTGATGTTGCTCTTGTCTTTTGCCGTTGTGGCGTCCTTACAAACGGTAGGAGTTATTTTGGTTGTTGCGATGTTAATTACACCAGCAGCCACGGCCCTTTTATTGTCCAACAAACTACGCTGGGTGATTGTCATGGCGGGCATCATTGGTTTATTTTCCGCTATTTTGGGGCTTATTTTTGCCATCATTTTTGAAACCACCCCTGGCCCGGCCATGGCCGTCACCGCCACCTTGTTTTATCTGATCGCGGTCTTTTTTGCCCCCGAGCGAGGGCTTGTCTTTCAATATTTCCATCGCAGAAAACTAAATCAAAAAGTCAAGTTGGAAGACTTACTCAAACACGCAGCCCGGCTCCAGGAAAAGGGAGAACTTACGTTGTCCAACTTAGAAAACAAGATGGAAATGAATAACATTCGATTAAGGTCATTCATTCATCGCTTGCGCCAAAGGGGAATGTGGGAAAAGCAGCAAGTTGCATTAACCCCTCAAGGGCTAAGGGAAGGCAAACGGTTGATGCGTGCGCATCGCTTGTGGGAAACCTATTTGGTAGACCAGATCGGGCTAACGGCGGAGCAAATCCACGAGGAAGCCGAAAAATATGAACACCTGTTGAGTGACGAAATGCTGGATGAGGTAGATCAATTATTGGGTTACCCCACTACCGATCCTCATGGTTCGCCCATTCCCGGTAAATTCGGCATCCCTTCTTTTCCATTGAGTCGACTGGAGGTTTTACAAAAAGCCCGCATTGCTCAACAACAAATGAATGAACACATCAGCGCCCAACTCTGGAAGGCAGGGTTATTACCTGACACCCTCTTTTCGATTCGGGAAAAAGAAGGCCATCGCATTGGTCTGCAAATCCAGGATAAATCAATGGAAGTGACCGCCGAATTTGCTCGAAAAATAAATGTGATTAAGGAGGAATAGCTTGGCAATAATTAGGCCCACAGAGGGGAGGTTTGCACGACTATGGTGTTTGCAAAACTATTCCTCTACTTCTGCTTCCCCCATTTGGTTATCATCATGCAGCTTGTTGAACAATTCATTGATGCGGTACATTTCGTCGAGGGTTTCATCTTCATAAAAGGCGATTTCAGGCACCCGGCGCAAATGTCGCCGTACACGACTGGCCAATGCTTGCCGTAGTTGAGTCAGCTGATCTTCCATTTCAAGGATAACCGCCTGCTTATTTTCCGTATTATAAATGCTTAGGTAGATTTTGGCGAGGCTAAGGTCTGGAGTCATCTTGACCGAAGTTACCGTTACCAAAGGTTCCGCACCAAAAATGTAGGTTCCCTCCTGTTGAAGCACCATGCTGAAATGCCGCTTAATCGTCTCTGCCACCTGCTTCTGTCTCTTTGTTTCCATATTTCAAAATTTGTACTTCAAGCACTGACGTGCCGGTATGTGTGCAAATATACCTTATTGTATTCAGACTAACCGTCCGACGGTAGAAAAATTACCTGTTATAACCAACACTTCAGTCATAAACTAGTTCCCGAAATGAGAAAGTATACGCTAAAAAATGTTATTTTTGTAAGCAAGTTGTTTAGTCTAAATTCTTGCTTGCTTGAATGCCAATCCATCCATACTCGACACCCCAATTGAATACCTCAAGGGAGTAGGCCCTAAGCGGGGGGAATTGCTCAAAAAAGAACTGCAAATCTTTACCCAAGGCGATTTATTGGAGCACTACCCGATGCGCTATGTGGACAAAACCCGTTTTCACCGCATCGCGGATCTCAGTTCTGATAGTGATCAGGTACAATTAAGGGGGATCTTACGCCGCTTGACAACCGTTGGAGAGGGGCGTAAAAAACGGCTTGTTGGACGACTGAGGGATGAAACGGGAGTCATTGAATTGGTCTGGTTTACCGGTGTCCATTGGCTAGAAAAGGCCCTCGTGGTTGGTCAGGAGTATGTTGTTTTTGGCAGAATCAATGCTTTTCGCAATCAGTTAAACATTGCCCATCCGGAAATGGAGGTGGTTAGCGAAGAAAACACCCAAAGAGCCGCTACTTTCGCACCGGTCTACCCCAGCACGGAAAAGCTCAACACCAAGGGCGTTGATGCCAAGGTCAGGCGTCGATTGATGAAGACCCTTTTCGAGCGCCTCACGCCACAAGATTTGCCGGAAAACCTACCGGGATACCTCGTGCAAAAGTTGCGATTTCCGTCCCGTTTTGAAGCCATTCGGCAAATCCATTTCCCGAAAGACCAGGAAAGCCTCAATGCGGCTACTAACCGACTCAAGTTTGAAGAATTATTCTTTTTACAACTACGCCTTTTGCAAATCAAACGGCGCCGTAAGGGCGCAGTAAAGGGATACACATTTGGTACCATCGGTGATTATTTCAATCGTTTTTTCTCGGAAAAGCTGCCTTTTGAATTAACTGGCGCCCAAAAACGGGTGATCAAGGAAATTCGGCGCGACCTGGGATCGGGGGTACAGCTCAATCGTTTATTACAAGGTGATGTGGGCAGTGGGAAAACAATCGTAGGATTGATGGTGATGCTCATGGCGCTCGACAATGGTTTTCAGGCTTGCCTGATGGCGCCCACCGAGATTCTGGCCCAACAACACTATCAATCAATTAGTCAGTACATCCAGGGATTGGGCATCCAGGTGGCCTTTCTTTCTGGAAGTGTAAAGGGTAAAAAACGAGAAAAGCTCCTGGCTGCATTGGCCGCTGGCGACATTCATATCCTGATAGGTACACATGCACTGATTGAAGACCCCGTGCAATTTAAAAACCTGGGACTCGCAATTACTGATGAACAACACCGCTTTGGCGTTAAACAAAGGGCCAAACTATGGGCTAAGAGCAAACCCTACCCTCCTCATGTTTTGGTGATGACCGCCACCCCGATTCCCCGTACTTTGGCGATGACCTTGTATGGAGATTTGGATGTGTCGGTCATTGACGAACTTCCTCCCGGTCGTAAGGCGATTGAAACCATACATCGGACCGAGAACCACCGAATGCGGGTGATTGGCTTCATGCGCGAGCAGATCGCCCTGGGACGGCAGATTTACGTGGTTTATCCATTGATCGAAGAGTCGGAAACCCTCGATTTAAAAAATCTGGAAGAAGGTTCAGAAGCACTACAACGCGAATTTCCAATGCCTGAATACCAGATCAGTATCGTGCATGGTCGCATGAAGGCAGCTGACAAGGAATACGAGATGCAGCGTTTTGCTAGAGGAGAAACTCAAATTATGGTAGCAACTACCGTGATTGAAGTGGGGGTTAATGTGCCCAATGCCTCCGTGATGGTCATTGAAAACACCGAGCGTTTCGGCTTGTCGCAATTGCATCAGCTGCGCGGCCGGGTAGGTCGTGGCGCGGAGCAATCCTACTGCATCCTAATGTCGAGCTTTAAGGTGAGTAAAGAAGGGAAGGAACGCATTCAAACCATGGTGCGCACCAATGATGGTTTCGAAATTGCGGAAGCGGACCTCCGCCTTCGTGGGCCTGGCAATATTGAAGGTACTCAACAGAGTGGCATTCTCAATTTCCGAATTGCAGACCTGGCCCGTGATGGTCGCATTTTACAAACTGCACGAGAAATTGCCGCCCGAATTTTGGACAATGATGGTAAATTAGAAAAGAAAGAGCACCACCCCATTCGCTGGTACATGGAAAAGCACGGTAAGAAATTGCGGGGGTGGAGTTTGATTAGCTAACCACCGAATCACTCCGAAATGACCAAACCAAACAAACATTCGGAGTGATTCGACAGGATAAAGCAGCTAAAATTAATTCATGGTCTGTACGCGTCCGCTACCGGCTATACTGCTTTTTACTCTAGGGTGTCCGCTATAGCGTACATCACCGCTACCAGCGATAGAGACTTCCAGGTCATCAGCCACATCAATCAATGCATCTCCCGATCCGGCGATATTCACTTCGCATTGTTGAGCATTGAGGCGTTTGGCTTCAACCGTGCCACTACCGGCAATATTAATCGCTACTTTTTTGGCAGATCCGACCATTTCTATTTTACCGGAACCGCCAATATTGAGTTCCAAATGCTTTATTCCTGTAAAGGCATCATGTGCAATAATGGCCCCGGAACCGCCAATTGACAACTCGTCTAGTGTTGGGATGGTAATATTTATCACAATATCCTTGTAATTCTTGAAATTAACCCGGTCCTTTCCGCCAATGCCCCAGGTTCCATCTTTTTCAATCTCCATATTGAGGTTGTCGATGATGTTTTGCTGAGCGTCGATGGTTACTTTCTGGGGTCCTTTATACACGTGTACGGTGGCGACAAGTCCGAGACCAATACCGTCAAATTGGTCCAGCTTTAATTCCTTAGTTACGACGGGGCCGTCCCCTTTAATCGTGTTCTTTTGTGCAAATACAGAAGCAATACAGAATAAGCTTAATGCCAGTGAGAAAGAGAATCTTTTCATTATGAGTAATTTTGGTGAATGAGTAGAATACCCTAAAGACCCTAAAATTTCCTCAAGGCTGCGCTTTGAACGAAAACTTCCGACCAAATGACACATTTTGACGATCATTATCTACTATTTTCAGACCGATCCAGAATCTACCCTTCCTATTTTTTATATTTACCAGCCTGAAGTCCCAACTACTGTGAGAGCATGTTCGGAGGTCGGATTTGCTGGCGAAAAAGTGCTGTTTTACAGCCCAAAGGTTGACCTCCAAACATGCTCTGAAGCAAACGATTATCATTAAAGCCTAATGCCATGGATCCAAACAAACGTCTAATTTCCCTGGATGTCTTTCGAGGACTGACTATTGCGGGAATGATTTTAGTCAATAACCCTGGCTCCTGGTCTCATGTATATTCTCCCTTATTACATGCTGACTGGCACGGTTGCACCCCTACTGATCTGGTCTTTCCATTCTTCCTATTTATCGTTGGGGTAGCCATTCCACTGGCCCTTGGCAAGCGGTTGGAACGGGGAGATGATCTTAGCAAAATCGTACAGAAGATACTGCTTCGGGTGGTATTGATTTTTGGTATCGGATTGTTTTTGTCCGCTTTCCCATATTTCGGAACGGAAGCAACAAGCCCTTATCGCCCCATTCATTATACCTTATTGACCACCTTATTGATTGCACTCTTCACCCGAGAAATTTTTAATCAGAAACACAATCGCGATACGGCTCACGGAACTCGATGGCGTAAAATCATGGGTTATCTAGCGCTAATTTGTATCGCGGGAATGATCATCATTGGCTACCTGGCCTACGATTTCAGCCATTTACGCATTCCCGGTGTTTTACAACGAATTGCTTTGGTATATGGCGTTTGTGCCCTGCTTTTCTTGAAGAGTAGTTGGCGCATGTTACTTTACATCGGTGCTACCTTGCTTTTCGTTTACTGGATTTTGATGGCCCTTATTCCCGTACCAGGCTATGGTCCCGCCAACCTCGAACCAGAGCATAATATTGGTGCCTGGTTCGACCGTCTGGTTTTGGGCACCAACCATTTGTGGAGTCAGTCGAAGGTTTGGGATCCGGAGGGTTTCTTAAGCACCTTACCGGCAATCGTGACTGGCATTATCGGCGTACTGACGGGGCTTTGGATCAAATCTGAACAGGGAAATTATAAAAAGCTAACCGGCATATTGGGCATTGGAGCTTTGTTAGTTTTTCTCGGCCTCTTCTGGGATCTATTTTTTCCGATCAATAAAAAAATCTGGACCAGTTCCTACGTGTTATATACAGGAGGAATTGCATTGCTTTGTCTGGGGGTCATCTATTGGTTGGTGGATGTACTTGAATACAAGCGTTGGAGCAAACCATTTGTCATTTATGGCATGAACGCACTCTTTGTATTTATCATGTCTGGCCTGATAGCCAAACTTAGCTACTTTTTCCAAGTTGCAGGCCCCGATGGAAGCAGCGTGGCGCTTAAGACCTATCTCTATGATCTGCTCTTTTTATCGTGGCTGTCGGATTTAAATGCCTCTTTAGCCTATGGTATTGTCAATGTATTATTGCTTTGGGGCATCGCCTGGGTTTTATACCAAAAACGAATTTTCATTAATGTTTAAATAGTGCCTAAATTTCTGCTAGGTATTCATGTACAAACTTAATGGCCATAGCACCTTCTCCTACTGCGGAAGCCACCCGATTCATAGCGCCGGCACGCACGTCGCCGGCTGCAAAAACCCCAGGTTGGCAAGTTTCCAGTAAAAAAGGCTCCCGATCACGTTTCCATATTTTTGGAAAGCTCTTGTATCGATAAAGCTCTTTGCCCGTTTCCAAGAAACCTTTGGTGTTGCGTAAAATCATATCATCCTGAAGCCAACTGGTCACCGGACGCGCACCTATAAAAATAAACAAAGCATCTGCCGGTAATTCATAAGTCGACTCATCCTTTACATTCTGAAGCACAACTCTTTTCAATCGGCCATCTTCTCCACATGCTTTGACCACTTGCCTGCCGCCATCCACCTTAATATTGTCGATTGCATTAATCTGATCAATCAAATAAGAAGACATGGATGAACTAAGGTCGTTTCTCCGGATCAAGATCGTCACCTGCTTGGCATATTTTGATAAATAGACAGCTCCCTGGCCAGCAGAGTTCCCCCCACCAACAACGAACACCTCCCGATCCGTACAAGAGAACGCTTCTGTCGTTGCGGCCCCGTAATACACCCCTGCTCCCGAAAACTGCTCTATTCCTTCTGCCGGCAATTTTCGATAATCAACGCCCGTGGTAATGATCACACTTTTGGCATTGACCTGACTACCATCCGCCAGTACTATTTTTTTGTAATTTCCCGTAACTTCAATACCGATGACTTCCTGTGGCGATAAAAATTCAATACCAAAACGGGTAGCTTGCGTGATGGCCCGACGCGCTAAATCAGAGCCACTCAGTCCTTTCGGAAATCCGAGATAATTCTCGATTCGTGAACTGGTTCCAGCTTGTCCACCTGGCGCTCTTTTTTCAATCAACAAAGTCTTCAACCCTTCCGATCCGCCATATACGGCTGCCGCCAAACCAGCAGGTCCAGCGCCAATGATGACCACATCATAAAGATCGGATTGTGCCACAGAATTAAGGCCAACCCGCCCCGCCAACTCCTGCACAGATGGATCGCTTATATAAGTGCCATCTTCAAATACCACCACGGGCAGATCTTTGCGCTCCAGCTCGTGCAAATTTAGTAGTTCCCCGGCCTTACCATTACTTTCAATATCTAACCATTGGTAGGGACGCAAATTACCGGCCAGGAAGTCCTTGATTTTATGCGACTTGGGTGAATATTGATAGCCAATTACGCTAATACCCTTAAACTCAGGCTTGTATTCAGCTTGCCAGTCATCCAATAAATCGTTGATCACCGGATAGAGTTTTTCCTCTGGTGGGTCCCATGGTTTCATTAGATAATAATCCAATTGAACCTCATTGATCGCCTTAATGGCCGCATCAGTATCCGAATAAGCAGTCAACAGCACTCGCTTGGCTTTGGGGTAAATTTCTTTGGCGCGTTCCAAAAAATCTACGCCAAACATTTCCGGCATGCGTTGGTCAGAAATGAATAATGCCACTTCTTCACCCTTCTTTTTGAGTTTGACCAGTGCATCCAGTCCTTCATTTGCTAATTCAGTGCTGATGATCCGATAGTCTTGTTTGTAGGCAGAACGTAAGTCTCGTTTGATGGACCGCAACACTTGTGGATCGTCATCAATCGAAAAAATGATGGGTTTTCTTTCTTCTGACATAAGATTGATTTAACCTGCTGCGGGAAAACACAGCTTAAACGTTGTTTTACCAGGCTTCGATTCTACTTTAATATCAGCATTATGCCGGTCCATAATTCTTTTGACAATGTCAAGGCCCATACCAGTGCCTTCGCCAAAAGGTTTCGTTGTAAAAAAAGGATCAAAAATTTGGGTTATATTTTCTTCAGAAATGCCCGATCCCGTATCTGAAATATTAACACAAACAAATTCCCGGTCAGGGTAGGTTTCGATTGTCAGCATTCCTCCCGGTTCCATGGCATCCAATGCATTTACAATCAAATTGGTCCAAACTTGATTCAGCTCGCCGGGATAGGCTTTGATTTTTGATAGGTCTTCACTCAATTTCTTTTGAATCTGAATCTGCTTCGTTTTAAACTTATGCTTGAGCATAATCACAGTACTCCTGATGCCGTCATGTACATTGATTGTCTCAAGGGAAACACCACGATCCATGTGGGAATAGTCTTTTATGGATTTGACCAAAGTCGCAATCCGGTCGGCAGATTCCTTGATTTCGCCCACTATATTTTCCAAACTAAGGGTACTCTCAATCCACCACATGAGTCCAGGAATACTTTTGCCACTCACGATCTCGTCTACCTTCTCCAGATCATCAACAGTCACTTGAAAATCCGCAAAGGTATCGGCAATATCATCCCCATTTTCAACATCGTGGTCTTCCAACCAGTCCAATAAATCGTCTACCAATTCCTCTCGTTCCAGCAGGCCAAGATCTGATTGGTGCTCCTTATTCCTGATTTTGTCGAACATGATTTCATTCACCGCATCGGTTTGCTCCGGGGTAATGCGCATCGTGATGACGTTTTTAAATTTTTCCGGAGTGGTATGAATTTTATGGTATAACTCATCAGCACTCCTCACCATGGCGGAGGCCGGGTTATTTAATTCATGGGCCAAACCCGCAGAGAGCTTACCCAAGGACATTAGCTTCTCGTTTTGGGACCGCATTTGAGAAAATTCCCGAATCCGGTTTGACATTAATCCTACCAGATTTTGTGTTAAGCTGTAGCTGATGTTGACCATTTCCGTAAAACAATCGCGATGCAATTCCAGGAGGTAACAATCATCAATAACTGTCCCATGAACCCGAGCGTGAGTCATTCTGGAAAAAGGCAGGACTCCGGTCACATAACCTTCTCCCCAAACCCCCAATTCGCGGCGTTTCCCCTTTTGTTCAAAAGTAACAGCATAGCGCCCTTGTATGACGATTTGCATATAATCTGTCTTCTGATCTGGTTCGAAGATGGTAGTGCCTGCCTTAAAAGAAACGTAGCGCGATTTTTCAATCAGCCACTGCAATGGCTCTTCTTTAATGCCATTGAATGCTTCAAACGATTGAAGTTTCTCAAGCAAATAGGATGGGTCTTTAGGCAATATCTTCATCAAATTTTCTGGTAAAAAGTAAAAGTTACAATAAGAAATGAGTGGCCTATCGGCACATACTTACTTGGAAACACACGAACAATCAGAAGGGTTGACTTAACAACATGCTTTCAAATTAAAGCCTTAGCGCATGTTTGGAGGTGGTGCTTTAGCAGCGAAAATCGCAGGTTTTGGGTGCTCGCGAGGCTCATTTTTGAGTGCATCTCGGCTCAGTCGAGACGGACGAAAAAATAGCCAAAAAAACAGGGTGCTTTGACAAATTCCGTGATTCAAAGTCAATCAAAAATATAAACCAACGCTTCTAAAGGCACTTTTGATTTATATTTTAGCTTGACCACGAATTTTGTCAAAGAACGAAAAATAGTTTGTCCCGAATATACTTCGGGGACTACCTCCAAACATGCACTTAATAAAGGCTTTCCCCTGACGGGGTGCAGTTCAGGTTTGTCCCCAAAAAAAGATTGAGCAGGTGGGATTCT